>NZ_JAKGSG010000030.1 GCF_021568775.1 Antribacter soli
CCCCCCCCCCCCCCGCGTGGGTGTGGTGGGGGGTGGGCGCCCGCCCCCCCCCCCCCCCCCCCCCCCCCCCCCCACGAACTACCGATCACACGCGCGACGTCGCGAGCACCGTCTCGTAGACCGCCATCGTGCGCTCCGCGATCGCCGTCCACGCGAAGTGCTCCTCAGCCCGGCGCCGGCCGGCGGCGCCCATCCGGGCGGCCGCCTCGGGATCGCCCACTGCCCGCAGGAGCGCGTCACCGAGGTCGGCGACGAACCGGTCCGGGTCGAGCGGCGTGCCAGTCCCGTCGGTCGCCTGCTCGATCGGCACCAGGAGGCCCGTCTCGCCGTCGGCGACGACCTCGGGGATGCCGCCCGTTGCCGTGCCCACGACGGGCAGGCCCACGGCCATGGCCTCGAGGTTCACGATGCCCAGCGGTTCGTAGACCGACGGGCACACGAACACGGTGCCGGCCGCCAGCACGGCGACCAGGTCAGGCCGGGGCAGCATCTCCTCGATCCAGACGACGCCGGCGTCGCCACTGCCCGAGGGCCCACGACGCGCCTCGCGCAGCTCGTCCACCAGGGCCTTCACCTCGGCCAGGATCTCCGGGGTGTCGGGCGCGCCTGCACACAGCACGAGCTGCACCTCGGGCGGCAGGGCCGCGGCCGCGCGCAGCAGGTACGGCAGGCCCTTCTGCCGGGTGATCCGGCCGACGAACACGACGGACGGCCGCGCCGGGTCGATCCCGAGGCGCCGCACGGCCGCCTCGGCCGCGGGGTCGCCGTCGGCGGGCCGCTGCCACCCCGACAGGTCGATCCCGTTGTGCACGACGTGGACCCGCTCGGGGTCCAGCTCCGGGTAGACGCGCAGGATGTCGGCCCGCATCCCCGCCGACACCGCGATCACGCCGGCCGCCCCGAGGTACGCGGTGCGCTCCGCCCACGACGACAGGGCGTAGCCGCCGCCGAGCTGCTCCGCCTTCCACGGGCGCAGCGGCTCGAGGGAGTGCGCGGTCACGACGTGGGGCACGCCGTGCAGGAGGCCGCCGAGGTGGCCGGCCAGGTTCGCGTACCAGGTGTGGGAGTGCACGAGGTCGGCGCCCGCGACGCCGTCGGCCATCGCGAGGTCGACGCCGAAGGTGCCCAGGGCCGCGTTCGCGCCCGACAGCTCGGCGAGCGCCGCGTACCCGGTGACTTCGACGCCGTCGGGAAGCCCGGGTGTGCCGGGCTCGCGGGGCCCGTCGAACGCGTGGACCCGCACGTCGGCGTGCGGAGACAGGACGGCCGAGAGCTCGGCGACGTGCACGCCCGCGCCGCCGTACACGTGGGGCGGGAACTCCCGCGTGAGCAGGTCGACACGAAGGCGGTTCACGTCACGGTTCACGGGCACAACCTAGCCCTGACCCTGCCGCCTCGCCGCCCCGTCCGCGGGCGCCCGCCCGCCCGCCGAGGCCCTTCGGGCGTGATCCGGGTGTGGCCATCGACACGCCCGGGACGCAGGCGCGCCCGGCTGACGAGTGGCGGCCCGAGGCAATAGGGTCGGTTCCATGGCTCACGCCCCCCGCGTCCTCGCGATCGTCCTCGCCGGTGGCGAGGGCAAGCGACTCATGCCCCTCACCGCCGCACGGGCCAAGCCGGCAGTCCCGTTCGGCGGCATCTACCGTCTCGTCGACTTCGCGTTGTCGAACGTCGTCAACTCCCGGTACCTGCACGTCATCGTGCTCACGCAGTACAAGTCCCACTCCCTGGACCGCCACATCTCCAAGACGTGGCGCATGTCGCCGCTCCTGGGGAACTTCGTGTCGACCGTGCCCGCACAGCAGCGGGTCGGCAAGCACTGGTACCTCGGCAGCGCCGACGCGATCTACCAGTGCCTGAACATCATCGACGACGAGCGGCCCGACATCGTCGTCGTGGTCGGCGCGGACCACGTCTACCGCATGGACTTCTCCCAGATGGTGGATGCACACGTCGAGTCGGGGGCGCGGGCAACGGTTGCCGCGATCCGGCAGCCGCTGTCGATGGCGGACCAGTTCGGCGTCATCGACGTCGACCCGAAGGACCCGACGAAGATCCGCGAGTTCCTCGAGAAGCCCACCAATCCTGCGGGCCTGCCGGACGCGCCGGACCAGGTGCTCGCCTCGATGGGCAACTACGTCTTCGACGCCGACGCCCTGGTGGAGGCCGTGACGAAAGACGCCGCCGACCCGGACTCCCGGCACGACATGGGCGGCGACATCATCCCCGCCTTCGTTCGCGAAGGCACCGCCGGCGTGTACGACTTCATCCGCAACGACGTGCCCGGCTCCACCGACCGCGACCGCGACTACTGGCGCGACGTGGGCACCATCGACTCCTACTACGACGCCAACAACGACCTCATCGCCGTGACGCCCGTGTTCAACCTGTACAACGACGAGTGGCCCCTCTACACGGGGTACACGGGCCTGCCGCCGGCAAAGTTCGTGCACGCGGGGCCGGGCCGCCTCGGGCACGCCGCCGACTCGATCGTGTCGCCCGGCGTCCTCATCTCGGGTGCCACCGCCGCGGGCTCGATCCTCTCCCCCGGCGTGTACCTGCACTCCTGGGCCGTGGTCTCGAACTCGGTCCTCATGGACGACGTGAAGGTCAACCGGTACGCGCAGGTCCATCACGCGATCATCGACAAGAACGTCATCATCAACGAGCGGGCACGCATCGGCGTGGACCGCGAGGAGGACCTCGCGCGCGGGTTCACGGTGACGGAGTCGGGCATCACGGTCGTGCCGAAGGGCACCGTCGTCGACTAGGCGGTTCGTGCGGACGACGAAGTGGCAAGGAGAGCACTCTCTCCTTGCCACTTTCAACGTATAGCGCAGGGGGGGCTTGTGGCAAGGCCCCGGTCGCACCGGAGAATCTCCGACCATGAACCCCTTGACCACCAGCGCGTTCTACCTCTCCGACCACCTGACCGCCAAGGCCGACCCCGGGCTGATCGCCGGCGACGAGCAGCACTTCGCGGCGATCGCGGAGAGCCTGGAGGAGTCCATCGCCGATCTGTCCGACCGGCTGGACGCGGCACGCAAGGCGCCCGGCGGAAAGGGCCAGGCCGCGCTCGACCGGGACCAGGAGGTCCACCGGCTGACCGCTCGCCTGCGCACCCTGCGTCGCTTCGGCCTGGACCTGTGCCTCGGGCGCATGGTGAGCACGGACGACGCCGTGCCCGTGTACGTCGGCCGGCTCGGCCTCACGGACAGCGCCGGCCGTCGTCTGCTGATCGACTGGCGCTCCCCCGCGGCCGAGCCGTTCTTCGGCGCGACCCACGCCGACCCGATGGGTCTGGCGAGCCGACGCCGTTACCGCTGGGCCCATGGCCGCATCACCGACTACTGGGACGAGGTGTTCACCCCGGAGGGGCTCGAGGGGCACGCCGCGCTCGACGACCAGTCCGCCTTCATCGCGAGCCTGGGCAGCAACCGATCGGACCGGATGCGCGACGTGCTCGGCACCATCCAGGCCGACCAGGACGCCGTCATCCGGGCGGGTTCCCGCGGTGCACTCGTCGTCGACGGCGGTCCGGGCACGGGCAAGACCGTCGTCGCGCTGCACAGGACCGCCTACCTCCTGTACTCCGACCCTCGACTCGGGCACCGCCGGGGCGGCGTGCTGTTCGTCGGCCCTCACCAGCCGTACCTGGCCTACGTCGCCGACGTCCTGCCCAGCCTCGGCGAGGAGGGTGTGCAGACCTGCACCCTGCGAGACCTCGTCCCCGAGGGCGCCGCGGCGGCCGAGGAGACCGACCCGGTCGTGGCGCGCCTGAAGGGGGACGCGCGCATGGTGGCGGCGATCGAGCCCGCCGTGCGGCTCTACGAGCAGCCGCCGAAGGAAGGCATGGAGGTCGAGACCCCCTGGGCCGACGTCTGGCTCAGCACCTCCGACTGGGCCGAGGCGTTCGAGGCCGTGGAGCCCGGGACCCCGCACAACGAGGCCCGCGACCAGGCCTGGGAGGCGCTGCTCGCGATCCTCACGGACAAGGTCCGGGACGGGGACGACGCCGCCGACGAGGCTGGGATCCAGGCCGACCAGCTGCGCCGGTCGCTCGTGCAGAACCGGGACCTCGTCCGGACCTTCAGCCGGGCGTGGCCGTTGCTGGAGCCGACCGACCTCGTCGGTGACCTGTGGGAGGTGGCCGCCTACCTGCGCATGTGCGCGCCCTGGCTCGAGCCCGACGAGGTCCAGGCGCTGCAGCGGGCGGACGCACAGGCCTGGACCGTGTCCGACCTGCCGCTCCTGGACGCGGCACGGCAGCGGCTCGGGGACCCGGAGGCGTCACGGCGCGCGCGGCGGCACGAGGCCGCAGTCGCAGCCGAGCGCGAGCGGATGGCCGACGTCATCGACGACCTGATCGAGGCCGACGACTCCACGCTGGGAGTGATGCACATGCTGCGCGGCCAGGACCTGCGGGACGCCCTGGTCGACGGGTCGGCGCTGCCCGCCGCCGACCCGGACCTGCTCGCCGGCCCGTTCGCGCACGTCGTCGTGGACGAGGCCCAGGAGCTGACCGATGCGGAGTGGCAGACGCTGCTTCTCCGGTGCCCTTCCCGGAGCTTCACCATCGTCGGAGACCGTGCCCAGGCCAGGCACGGCTTCCGGGAGTCGTGGCAGGAACGGCTCGAGCGGGTCGGGATCGACCGGATCGAGCTGGCCTCCCTGAGCATCAACTACCGGACGCCGCGGGAGGTCATGGCGGAGGCCGAGCAGGTCATCAGGGCGACGCTCCCGGGCGTCAACGTGCCGACCTCCGTCCGCTCCAGCGGCATCCCCGTCGTCCACGGATCGCCGTCGGACCTGGGCTCGATCCTCAGCACCTGGCTCGCCGAGCATGCCGAGGGGACCGCCTGCGTCATCGGAGATCCCACGTTCGCCGCTACGCCCCGCGTCCGGTCACTGACCCCCGAGCTCTCGAAGGGGCTCGAGTTCGACCTCGTGGTCCTCGTCGACCCCGAGGCGTTCGGGGAGGGAATCGAAGGAGCGGTCAACCGCTATGTCGCGATGACCCGGCCGACCCAGCAGCTCGTCATCCTCACGAGTGCCTGACCTCGGCCACGGCGGGCTCAGACCCGCCGGGCGTCCAGCTGGTCGAGCAGGTCCAGGACGGCGTCGAGCCGGCCCTCGACCGAGTAGGGCGCCCGCTCGCGCACCACGGGCTTCGCCTGGAACGCGATGCCCACGCCTGCGACCGCGATCATGCCGAGGTCGTTCGCGCCGTCACCCACGGCGACCGTCGCGCTGAGCGGCAGGCCGAGCTCGTCCGCCCAGGCGCACAGGGTCGCGGCCTTCGTGTCACGGTCGATCACCGTGCCGACCGTGCGACCGGTGAGCAGGCCCTCGGAAACCTCGAGGCGGTTGGCGCGGAACCGCGCGATGCCGAGCGACGCGGCGAGGGGCGCGACGATCTCCTCGAACCCGCCGGACACGAGACCCACCTCCCAGCCCCGCTCGCGGGCGCCCGCGACGAGCTCGCGCGCGCCGGGCATGAGGTCCACGGCGGCCAGGACGTCGGCGAACGCCGACTCCGGCACGCCCTTCAGTGTCGCGACCCGCTCGCGCAGCGACGCGGCGAAGTCGATCTCGCCGCGCATCGCGCGCTCCGTGACGTCGGTGACCTCGGCCCGCGTCCCGGCGTGGTCGGCGAGGAGCTCGATCACCTCTTGTTGGATGAGGGTCGAGTCGACGTCGGTCACGATGAGTCGGGTCACGGCCTCAAGTCTGCCGGACCGGCCCCGCGGGCCGTCAGACGGTCCGCGAGGCGGGCACCCGGCGTCGGCCCGCGCTCAGCTCGGGCGGGCGACCTGGGTCAGCGTCGCCGAGGACCGGCTCCACGACGCCCACCTGAGCTCGAGCGGGGCCTCCAGCACGGAGTACGTGGCGGTCGGTACGCCGACGCGCACCTGGGCGAGCGAGGCGTCGTCGGACCCCGGGCCCGCGAGGAAGGACGCGGCGGCCGCCATCGTGGGCTCGTGACCCACGACGAGCACGGTCCGCACATCGTCGTGCACGTCGGCGAGCAGTGCCAGGACGTCGCGCACGTTCGCCTGGTAGAGCTCGTCGGACACGGTGACCGCGACGCCGGGGCCGCCGCCCCGCGTGCCGCCGAACGACCCGGACGCGAGGTCCCAGGTCTGGCGCGTGCGCAGGGCGGAGGACACGAGGACGAGGTCGGGCACGAGTCCGGCCGCGGCGAGCGCCGCGCCGACCTTCCCCGCCTGCTCACGCCCGCGCAGGGCCAGGGGTCGCAGCGAGTCGTCGGCGGTGGTGGGGGGCTCGGCCTTGGCGTGGCGCAGCAGCACGAGGCGGCGCGCCGACGGGACCGCGGTGTGCTCGTTCGCGAGGGCCGAGCGGATCCCGCTGGTCCTCGTGCCTGCCGACCTCCCCACGGTCTCCTCCGTCCCGTCGTCCTCGAGCTGCGCCGCGGTCGCGGCGTCCGGCGTGGTGGTGCTGTGGTGCGTGATGGCGTTTGCTCCGTGTCGCTGGTGTCGCCGGGCCCCTGCGGGTCCCGGCCGGGGGGGGGGGGGGGGGGGGGGGGGGGGGGCGCGCCCCCCCCCCCCCCCCCCACCCGAACAACCCCCCCCCCCCCCCCCCCCCCCCCCCCCCCCCCCCCCCCCACGGCCGTGACTACTGAGCCGTGACTACTGACCCATGGCGTGCACGCCGCCGTCGACGTGCACGATCTCGCCGGTGGTCGCCGGGAACCAGTCCGAGAGGAGGGCGACGATCGCCCGCCCCGCCGGCTCGGTGTCCGTCTGGTCCCAGCCCAGCGGTGCCCGCTTGGGCCACGCGTCCTCCATGGTCGCGAAGCCCGGGATGGACTTCGCCGCCGTGGTGCGGATCGGGCCGGCCGAGACCAGGTTGCAGCGGATGCCGTCGGGGCCGAGGTCGCGGGCGAGGTACCGGTTGGTCGCCTCGAACGCGGCCTTGGCGACGCCCATCCAGTCGTAGACGGGCCAGGCGAACTTCGCGTCGAACGTGAGGCCGACGATCGCGCCGCCCTCGGTCATCAGCGGCTTCGCGGCCACGGCGAGGGACTTGAGGGAGTAGGCGGAGACCTCCATGGCCACGGCCACGTCGGCCCACTCGCCGGAGAGGAAGTTGCCGCCCATGACGGACTGCGGGGCGAACCCGATGGAGTGCACGACGCCGTCCAGGCGGTCCATGTGCTCGCGCACGCGGTCCGGGAGGGCGGCGAGGTCGTCCGCGTCCGTGACGTCCAGCTCGATCACAGGCGCCTCCTTCGGGAGGCGCTTCGCGATGAGCTGGGTGATCTTCATCTGGCGGCCGAACGAGGAGAGCACCACCTCCGCGCCCTGCTCCTGCGCGAGCCGCGCCGCGGCGAACGCGATGGAGGCGTCCGTGAGCACGCCCGTGATGAGCAGCTTCTTGCCTTCGAGGAGACCCATGATGTCCTTCCGGTTCTTGTGCCCGGGCACGCGCGTGCGTGCACCGTGCTGGGTGCGAGCGTAGTGGGGAACCCGGCGAGGGTGGAAACTCCCCGCCGCTACGAGTGTCCTTCTTGTCAGTTTTATACGAAACGCGCGATGCGTTCCGGGGTCGGCCGGCGGCGTGCGTCGAGGCCGATCAGTGGCCCATGCCGAGGCCGCCGTCGACGTGCAGCACAGCGCCGCTGATGTAGCCCGCCTCGTCGGAGGCGAAGAACGAGACCGCCGCGGCGACCTCGCTCGTGTGCGCGAACCGGCCGGCCGGGATGTTGGCGAGGTAGCGGGCCGCGGTGGCCTCGGGCAGCGCGGCCGTCATGTCCGTCTCGACGAAGCCCGGCGCCACCACGTTCGCCGTGATGCCCCGGCCGCCGAGCTCGCGCGTGATCGAGCGCGCCATGCCGACCAGCGCGGCCTTCGACGCCGCGTAGTTCACCTGGCCCGGGCCGCCGATCTGGCCGATCACGGAGCCGACCAGCACGATCCGGCCGCGACGCAGGCGGATCATGCCCTTCGACGCGCGCCGCACGCAGCGGAACGTGCCCATCAGGTTGACGTCCAGGACGGTCTGGAAGTCGTCGTCGGTCATGCGCATGAGCAGCTGGTCGCGCGTGACGCCCGCGTTGGCGACGAGCACCTCGACCGGGCCGAGGTCCTTCTCGATCGCGGCGAACGCAGCGTCGACGGCCTCGGAGTCGGTCACGTCGGCCACATACCCGCTGACGCCCTTCGGCAGGTCGCCGCCGCGGTACAGGGTGGCGACCCGGTCGCCCTCGGCCACGAAGCGCTCGGCGATCGCGCGTCCGATGCCGCGAGCGGCGCCCGTGACGACGACGACGCGGCCGGAGGTGTCGGCCGCCGCGGCCGTGGCAGGCGTCTCGGGGGTGATGGTCACCGTGGTGCTCCTCGAAGGTGGGCTGGAAAGCATTTCGCTGTGACGGTACCCCGCGCGGCGCACCGACGGCGCGCTCGGCGTGCCACAGCCACAGCCCGCGGCTTGTCGGTTTCCTACAAGCGAACGGGGACAGGACCCGGGGAACCCTGGCACCTGCGGGACGCTCGTAGACTGGAGGGGTGAGCACCTCCCGCGCGACCCCGTCCAACGCGGGGGACACCGCGCACGGTGACGCGCGCGCTCCCCACCCGGCCGACGAGGTCCACTCGATCAGCACCGTCCAGGAGTCCCTGGCCGCCGACCAGGCACGCCGCACCCGGGTCTACTTCATCCAGATGTCGATCCGCGTCGTCTGCTTCCTCGGCGCCGTCGCCGCGCAGGGCTGGCTCCGCTGGGCGCTCGTCGCCGCCGCGATCGTGCTCCCCTACTCGGCCGTCATCTTCGCGAACGCCGGCAAGGACCGGCGCGAGTACGACGCATCCCTCCTGACGGAGCGCCCGCCGGCAGCAATCACGGCACTGCCCGGCACGCCGTCCGACGACGAACCGGTCGCCCCCGCCGCCGACGCTCGCGAGGACGCGAGCCCGGACCAGGACGGGACGGTACGCGCGGGCGACCCGTCCGGCGTCGGGCGCGAGACGGACGGACCTGCGCGTGTGATCGAGCACGTGGACGAACCGGACGAGGAACGCTGATGGACGTGCTGGGCCTGGCCGACCCCGTGACGGAGGGCGAGCTCGTCTGCAGCGCCAAGGGCTGCCGCGAGACCGCGACCTGGGGGTTGCTGTGGAACAACCCGCGCCTGCACACCCCGCAGCGACGCAAGGTGTGGCTCGCGTGCGACGCGCACCGCGCGCACCTGGAGGAGTTCCTGTCCGCGCGGAGCTTCTGGAAGCAGACCGTGCCCGTCGACGAGCTCGAGCGGACGGGCGCGTGAGCCCTGCCGCGCGGGACGACGGGACCGCCCGCGAGCCGCGCACGGCACGCCAGTGGGTGGTGCTCGGCGTGGCCGCCCTGCTGCTCGCGGCCCTGTGCCTCGTCGCGGGCCGGTGGCAGTGGAACCGGTACGAGGCGCGCGAGGCGCAGATCGACCTCATCGAGGCCAACTGGTCCGCCCCGGCGGTGTCCGTGGCCGAGGTGCTGCCCGGGCCCAGCGCCGTGGTGCCGGCCGGCGCCGTGTGGCAGCCGGTCGTCCTCACCGGCCGGTACGTGCCGGACGCGACCGTGCTGCTGCGCAACCGGCCCGTGAACGGCACCCCCGGGTACCACGTGCTGGTGCCCTTCGACACGGGGTCGATCGTCCTGGTCGTGGACCGCGGGTTCGTGCCGATGGGCGCCGACGGCAGCGCTCCCGACTCCGTGCCCGCGCCGCCGGCCGGGGAGGTGTCGGTCGTGGCGAGCCTGCGCGCCGACGAGCCGGCCTCGTCCCGGGGGGCGCCCGCCGGGCAGGTGCAGGCGATCTCCACGGAGCAGGTGCTGGCCGCCGCGAGCGCGACGGGGCGGGTCGACGCGGGCTGGGCGGACGGGCACACCGTCGGCGCGTACGGGGCGCTGCGCTCCGAGACGCCGGCCCCCGAGACCGGGCTCGCGACGCTGCCCGCGCCCGACACCGACCCGGGCTCGCACCTGTCGTACGCGTTCCAGTGGTGCGTGTTCGCCCTCGGCGCCGTCGCCGGGTACATCCTGCTGTGGCGGCGCGAGCGCGGGGCGCTGCGGGGTCAGAACCTGAGCGCGGGCGACCTGCTGCTCGCCGCCCCGGACCTCGACGCCGCCGCCGGCGGTGCCGGCACGCGCGCGCGCCGGGCGGAGCGTCAGCGCCGGGCGAGCGCGGAGGACGAGGAAGACGCCCTGATCGAGACCCAGCTGCGCTGAGCCGATCAGCTCGCCCGTGAGCGCGCGTCGTCCGGCACACGGGCGTCGTCCGCCGCGGGCGGAGCGGCGGGCGTGGCGGGGAACGCCCCGCGGGCGAGGACGACGACGATCAGCGCCGCCGCGACGATCACCGCACCGAAGTACGGCAGGGTCGCCAGACCGGGTCCGGTGAGCACGAGCGCCCCGAGCGCCGCGCCACCTCCGATGCCGAGGTTCGCCGTGGCGTTGACGAGGGCCCCGGTCACGTCGGGCGAGGCGCCGTGCGTGCGGATGGCCGCGGTCTGGAAGACGGACGCGACCGCCCCGAACCCGGCGCTCCACACGGCCGTCGCGGCGAGCACGCCTACCGTGCTGGGGAAGACGACGCCGACGGCGATGATCCCTCCGGCGACGACGGCGAGCGTGATGATCGTCGTGTGCCGAGGCCGGCGGTCGAGCCGGGCGGCGGCGAACGCGGTCCCGGCGAGCCCCAGCCCGCCGAGCACGAGAAGGACGGGACCGAGCGCTCCGACGGCGAGCCCGGTCGCGAGCAGCAGCACCGACACGTACGTGTAGACCGCGTACTGGCCGAGGTAGACGAGCGCGTTCGTGGTGCTCACGGTGGCGAGCGCACTGCGACGGGTGCCACGGGCGGCGTCGTCCGGGGGCGCGCCTCCGCCGGCGACGGGCGGGAGCAGGAATGCCGTGAGGACGCCGGCGAGCGCGCACGCCCCGCCCAGGACCATGAACGAGGCGCGCCAGCCGACCGCCGTGCCGAGCGACGTCGTCAGCGGCACGCCGAGGACGAAGCCTGCCGACGCCCCGGCCGTGACGAGGGCCAGAGCGCGGCCGGTCAGATGCGGGCGCACGAGGCGCGACGCGTACCCGATGGCCACGGAGAAGAAGATCGCGTGGGACGCGCCGCCCAGCGCCCGGGCCGCGGCCACGACGGCGAACGTCGGTGCGACCGCGACGATCACGTTGCTCGCGGTGTAGACCGCGAGCGCGCCGAGCAGGAGCCCCTTGCGAGGCAGGCGGCGCGTGGCGTGCGTCAGGGGCACGGCGAGCGCCGCGACCATGAAGGCGTACGCCGAGACGAGCAGCCCGGTGAGCGACTCGGAGACGGCCAGGTCGTCACTGATCAGGGGCAGGAGGCCCACGGGGACCAGCTCGGTGGTGATCGCGACGAACGTCGCGAGGCTCAGCGCGACCAGCCCGCCGGCGGCTTCACGGACTCCGTCCGGTCGCCAGGGCACGGGCGGGGAGGTCCGGGATCGCATGTGCCCATCCCAGCCCCCGGTGGGAGCGACCGCAAGGGCGCCCGTTATGTCCGTCCCCCTCGACTGCCGTAGATTCCTCCGTCGTGACCGCGACGACCTCGAGACCCGACACCGGCCCGCACCCCGGGCCGACCGCGAGGGAGAGGCGCGAGGCGAAACGGCGCCGGAGGCGCGCGACGCGGGCGACGGTGGTGGTGGCCGGCCTGGTCGTCGCCGGGGCCGCCTGCGGCGGGGGCACCTGGCGCGTGGTGACCGAGCGGGAGACGCTCGCCGAGGACGCGGCGGCGGCCCAGGAGCTGCTGGACGCGTCCGAGGGGAAGGTGGCCGAGCCGGCCGTCCGCGACGTCCTGTCCCAGCAGGTCGACGACGCCGGGGCGGTGCTCGACGCGATCCCGGTGTCCGTCCTCGTCACAGGCACCGGCGAGGAGCGTGTGGCCCTCGTCACGGCGTCGGACGCGGTGCGCACGTCGATGCTCGACCTTGCCCGGGACGAGGTCGAGGCGCTGCGCGCCGGCCTGGCGACGGTGGTGCCCGACGCCGAGGGCGTGCTCGCCGTGACCGAGGGCCTGGGGGCCGACGCCGCCAGGGCAGAGCTGCAGGCAGCCCTGGACGCCGCCTCCGCGAGCGAAGCCGTCGCGGTCCGGTCCCTCGCCGGCACGGACGTGCCCGCGCTGGAGCAGGCCGAGGCCGACCTGGCCGCGCGGCGGGACGGCGTGGTGGCGGCGAACGAGGCCCTGCTCGACGCCCAGGACGCGGTGACCTGCCCCGCGCCGGACCAGGAGTGGTCGCCCCGCAGCGGGCACCTGGACGCCGCCGAGCTGGCCCCGATCCCGTGGGACCCAAGCTACTCCGTGCGTGCCGACCTGGTGCCGGGTCTCGTCGCCATGGACGCCGCCTACCAGCAGGCCTTCGGCGGGCACCTCAAGATCAGCTCGGCCTACCGGACGTTCGACGACCAGCTGGCGGTGTACGACCCGTCGTCCCCGATCGCGGCGCCGCCCGGCTGCTCGAACCATGGCCTCGGGGTGGCCGCCGACTTCGGGGGCGGCGTCCAGACGTTCGGATCCGCGAAGTACACGTGGCTCAAGGCCAACGCGGGGACCCACGGGTGGGAGCATCCGTCCTGGGCGGAGCCCGGCGGGCGCGTCCCGGAGCCCTGGCACTGGCAGTCGGTGCTCGCTCCGGAGGCGACCCGCTGAAGCCGGCGGCGGGCCGTCAGGCCAGCGAGACCAGCTCCGCGTAGCTCTCGTTCCAGAGGTCCTCGTCGCCGTCGGGCAGGAGCAGCACACGCTCCGGCTCGAGGGCGTCGACGGCGCCGTCGTCGTGGGTGACCATGACGACCGCGCCCTCGTACGTCTTGAGCGCCCCGAGGATCTCGGCGCGCGAGGCCGGGTCCAGGTTGTTCGTGGGCTCGTCGAGGAGCAGCACGTTCGCGCCCGACACCACGATCGTCGCCAGCGCGAGGCGGGTCTTCTCGCCGCCGGACAGCACGTGCGCCGGCTTCTCCGCGTCGTCGCCGCTGAACAGGAACGAGCCGAGCACGGACCGCACCTGCGTGTCCGTCAGGTCGGGGGCCGCATGCCGCAGGTTCTCGACGACGGTCGCGTGCATGTCGAGGGTGTCGTGCTCCTGGGCGTAGTAGCCGAGCTTGAGGCCGTGCCCCGGGACGACCGCGCCCGTGTCGGCCTCCTCGACACCCGCGAGGATCCGCAGCAGCGTCGTCTTGCCGGCACCGTTGAGCCCCAGGATGACGACGCGCGAGCCGCGGTCGATCGCCAGGTCAACCCCGGCGAACACCTCCTGCGACCCGTACGCCTTCGACAGCCCGTTCGCCGTGAGGGGCGTGCGGCCGCACTGCGCCGGTGTCGGGAAGCGCAGCTTCGCCACGCGGTCCGAGACCCGCTCGCCCTCCAGCCCGTCGAGCATCCGCTCGGCGCGCTTCATCATGTTCTGCGCGGCGGTGGCCTTCGTGGCCTTGGCCCGCATCTTCTCCGCCTGTGCGAGCAGCGTCGACGCCTTCTTCTCCGCGTTGGCCCGCTCGCGGCGGCGACGTCGCTCGTCCGTCTCGCGCTGCTCCATGTACGAGTCCCAGCCGAGGTTGTACTGGTCGAGCTCACCGCGGTTGGCGTCCAGGTGGAACACCTTGTTGACGGTGGCGCGCAGCAGCTCCACGTCGTGGCTGATCACGATGAAACCGCCGTTGTACGACTTCAGGTAGTCGCGCAGCCACAGGATCGAGTCGGCGTCGAGGTGGTTGGTCGGCTCGTCGAGGAGCAGCGTCTCCACGCCGGAGAACAGGATCCGCGCCAGCTCGATGCGGCGGCGCTGACCACCGGACAGGGTGCCGAGCGGCTGGCCCAGCACGCGCTCGTCCAGGCCCAGGTTCGACGTGATCCGGTGCGCCTCGCTCTCCGCCGCGTAGCCGCCGGCCGCGAGGAACCGCGTCTCCAGCTTCGGGTAGCGCTCCAGCGCCGCCACCATGGTGTCCGGGTCCGCCGACGCCATCTCGCCCTCGGTCTCGCGCATCTGCTTCACGATCCGGTCCAGGCCGCGGGCGCTGAGCACGCGGTCCATCGCGAGCACCTCCAGGTCACCCGTGCGCGGGTCCTGGGGCAGGTAGCCGATGTCGCCGGTCCGCACGATCTGGCCGCCGGTGGGCAGGGTGTCGCCCGCCAGCGTCTTCGTGAGCGTCGTCTTGCCGGCGCCGTTGCGCCCGACGAGGCCGATGCGGTCGCCGGACCCGATGCGGAACGTCGCCTCGCTCAGGAGGACGCGTGCGCCGATGCGCAGCTCGACGGCATGGGCAGTGATCACTCAGACGTTCCTTCGGTGGAGGGGGCACCCGGACGGCGCGCACTGATTCTAGTTGCCCGACGCCGCCCGCCCGCCCACCCCCTCGGCGCGGGCGCAGGTAGCGTGTGGTTGTGACGTTCAACGAAGGCGGTCAGTTCGAGGGCGGCCGGGTCCGGCGCGGTGGCGGCCGACGAGGGGTCGCTGTGGCGGGCGGCGGCGTGGGCGCGCTGCTCATCACGCTGCTCGTGGTTTTCCTGAGCGGGGGCGACCTCGGTTCCCTGAGCCAGGTGCTCGGAACGGGCGACGTCTCGTCGGTCGGCGAGGGCCAGGAGGCGTTCGTCGAGGACTGCACGGCGCAGGAGGCGAACACCGATCGCGAGTGCCGGCTGTCCGCCACGGCGCAGTCGCTCGACGCCGTCTGGGGCCGGGTCCTGCCGGAGCAGGCGAGCGTCCAGTACGTGCTGCCGGGCGTGACGAGCTTCTCGGGCGCCGTCGACACCGGGTGCGGCTCCGCCACGAGCGCCACCGGGCCGTTCTACTGCCCGCTCGACCAGACCGTGTACGTGGACGTGTCCTTCTTCGACGAGCTGCGGGAACGGTTCGGCTCGACAGGCGGCAGCCTCGCGGAGGAGTACGTGATCGCGCACGAGTTCGGGCACCACATCGAGCAGCTGGTCGGCGCGATGGACGCGGCGGACCGCTCCGGGACCGGCCCCGAGTCGGACGCGGTGCGGATCGAGCTCATGGCGGACTGCCTCGCCGGCATGTGGGCCCATCGCGCCGCCACCGAGGTCGACCCCGACACCGGTGTCACGTTCCTCGAGCCCATCACCGACGCCCAGCTGCGCGACGCGCTGTCCGCCGCGGCCGCCGTCGGCGACGACCGCATCCAGGAGGCCACGACGGGCCAGGTGAACCCCGAGGCGTTCACGCACGGCACGTCGGAGCAGCGGGTGCGCTGGTTCTCGATCGGCTACAACGGCGGCACGATGCAGGACTGCAACACGCTGGAGGCGGCCACCCTCTGACCTCCGGATCGCTGTGGGCGGAGCAGGTGCCGGGTTGCGGCCTCGCGAGGCGGCACCTACTCCGCCCACAGCGGGGGGTTGTCCACAGATCCGTCGGCCGGAGCCGGGATCTTGATACATATTGGCAAGACTTGATGCATGAGGATCGTCCGACCAGTCGTCGTGTCCGAAGCCCTGCGAGCAGGTGCCACGAAGCGTCACCTCCGGTCTCGTCGATGGCTCCGGCCGACGCGAGGTGTCCGACTTCCCGCGGACGCACCCGACGACCTGGTGACGCGGTGCAGGGCGGTCCTCGCGGTGCTCGGCAAGGGCGTCGTGCTCAGCCACGTCACCGCCCTTCGGCTGCTCGGCGTCGAGGTGCCGCACCGCCTCGCCGGCGACGACCGTATCCATGTGGTCACGACGAGCGCCGCGGAACGTCCTCGCAGGTCCGGCGTCGTGGCTCATCACACGCGGCAGCGCTCTCTGGACGTGGTGCACGTCCGCGGGCTGCCCGTCACGAGCCCGGCGCAGACCTGGGTCCAGGTCTCGGTCGGGCTGCTGCCCGACGACGTCGTCGTCCTCGGTGACGCGATGATGCGGCGCAAGCACCCGCTCGTCACCATCGCAGAGCTCACCGCTGTCGCCGAGCGCACGCACAAGGTGAAGGGGATCGTCCTGGCCCGCGAGCAGATCGCGCGAATGCGGCCCCGCACGGACTCGTCCACGGAGACACGCACCCGGCTCGTGCTCACGGGTGCGGGGCTTCCGTGCCCGCTCGTCAACGAACCGATCCTCGACGAGGCGGGCGGCTTTCTCGCGCTGCCCGACATGCAGTACCCGCAGTGGCGGATCGCCATCGAGTACGACGGCGACCTCCATCGCACCGACAAGGTGACCTGGCGCCGGGACGTCACCCGGTACCGCCGTATGGCGGCGCACCGCTGGACCGCGATCCGGGTCGTCGCCGATGACCTGCGCGACCCGAGCGAGCTGCTCGCGAGCGTCCGATCGGCGATCCGGGCGGCCGAGACCCGGGCCGTCGCGGCGACCGCCTGATCCTGAACCCCGCCAACGACCGCTGTGGGGGGGGGTGGTGGGGGGGGGGGGGGGGCCCCCCCCCCCCCCGGGGGGGCCCCCCCCCCCCCGCGGGGGGGGGGGGGGGG
>NZ_JAKGSG010000031.1 GCF_021568775.1 Antribacter soli
CCCCCCCGCGCGCCCGCGCCCGCCCGGCCCGCCGGCCCCCCCCCCCCCCCCCCCCCCCCCCCCCCCCCCCCCCCCCCCGAGACGGGGGGTCAGGTGAGGGTGACCCGGTGCGCCCGGTCCGCCCGGGCTCGGGACATCCGGTCCACGAGGTCCGCGACCGGGAGGGTGACCCGCACGCCGGTGGCCGGGTCGGTGACGGCGACGAGCCCCGCCGCGGCCTCGGCCGGCCCGATCACCCCGAGCAGCGCGTCTCTCCGCCCGCGCGCCAGCCGCACCCGGTTGCCGAGCGACCCGTCCGGCTCCAGCCGCACCCGCAGGCCACGACGCCGCAGCAGCTCGACGGCCGCGTGGGCCGCCGCCACAGGGTCCACCGCGGGGTCCGCCGCGTCGTCGTCCTGCTGCCCGACGCCGGGCAGCGGGAGCAGGCAGAGCTGGACCGGAGCGAGCCAGAACGGCAGGCGACCCTCGTGCCGCTCGAGCAGGAAGGCGACCATGCGCTCCATCGACCCGACGGTGCCGCGATGGATCATCACCACGCGGCGTTGCTCGCCGTCGGCGTCGGTGTAGTCGAGGTCGAAGCGCTCGGGCTGGTTGAAGTCGACCTGTACGGTCGCGAGGGTCTCCTCGTGGCCCGCCGCGTCGATGACCTGGACGTCGATCTTCGGCCCGTAGAACGCGGCCTCGCCCGCGACCTCCCGCCACGGCACCGCCGGGCCTGGCACAGACGAACCGGCCTGCCCAGCCCCGGCTCCGGCCCCGCCCAGGACCTCCCGGAGCGCCTCCCGGAGCTGGCCCTGCGCCTCCTCCCACTGCTCGGGCGAGCCGAGCCAGCGGTCGGAGCCGTCGCGGGCGGACAGGCGCAGGTGGTCCGCCTCGAGGCCGAGGACGCCCAGCACCTCCAGCACGGCACCGAGCGCGGTCCGCACCTCGGCCTGTACCTGGTCGGGCCGGCAGAAGACGTGGGTGTCGTCGAGGGTGATCTGACGGACACGGCTCAGCCCCGACAGCACGCCGGACCGCTCGGCACGGAACATCGACCCGAGCTCGTGCAGGCGAACCGGCAGGTCACGGTACGAGCGCTGCTCCGACGCGTACACCTGCGCGTGGTGCGGGCAGTTGGCGGGGCGCAGGACGAGCTGGTCGCCCGGGTCGGGCGACCCGAGGTCGAGGGGCGGGAACATGTCGTCGGCGAACTTCGCCCAGTGGCCCGAGCGCTCGTACAACGCCCGCTTGCCCAGGACGGGCGAGTACACGGGCTCGCAGCCGGTCGCGACCGCGACCTCGTTCGCGTACTGCTCGAGCTCGCGGCGCACGGCCGCGCCGGCGGGCAGCCACAACGGCAGCCCGGGGCCGACGAGGGGGCTGGTGGCGAAGAGGCGCATCTCGCGCCCGAGCTCGCGGTGGTCGGTGCTCACGGGGGGTCTCCTCCCGGTCGTGGAGCCGCGACGGGGGACGACGAAGGCCCCGGAGCGAGCTCCGGGGCCTGGTGTGCTGCGGGTGCAGGTCAGCGCGCGCCGGAGGGTTCCGGCGTCGTCGTGGCGAGTGCGCTGTGCATGAGCCAGACACTACCCCACCCGCTCGTCGGCGGGCATGACCTTGCGCCGACTCATCGGCGCGGCAGCGGCCTCGGCTCGGCCCCGTCCGCCTCACTGGCCGGCGAGGCTGGGGCGGCAGCGGCGGCCAGCTCGCTCTCGTCCGCGGTCGCCCGGCAGTAGACACGCCGGCCGGCGCCGCGGCACAGGCCGTGCAACCCGGCGGCGAAGGCATGCAGGTCCTCGGGCGCGGCACGACGGAACCGGCGGGACAACATCCACTGACCGACGAGGGCGTCCAGCGTCGCGGGCTGCACCATCGCGAACAACGACACGAGATGGGCGGACAGACGGATCACGAGGCGGGCGCCGTCCGCGCTCTCGGCGACGAGCTGGGCGCTGCGCAGGCCGTCGTCGCCGGTCGGCCCGCCCAGCAGCCGTTCCAGCTGCCCCAGGACGGAAGCCGGGTCCACGACCTGGGACCGCACGCTCCCGTCGATCGGGGCTCCGTCCACGGTCAGGGCGGCAGCCTCGTCATCGGGAACCGTAAAATACTCGAACTTCATGAAGCGCATCATTCCGCATGCCCGACATGACCGTGCATGGCGCTCACGCCAGCGACGCGATCCGGGCCAGCTCGTCCTGGAGGGTCCGCGCGATCACCGCCGCCGGCACCGCGTCGCCGTCACAGTGGACAGCGCAGCGCAGCACCCCGTCGTAGGAGATCGCCGCGACACCGAGCCGCACGTTGCCCGCGAGCGGAGTGACGGGCCAGATCCGCTCCAGTCGCGCGCCCGCGAGGGCGAGCGGATGCCGCGGACCCGGCACGTTCGTCACGAACAGCGCGACGAGGCGCTGATGACGGGCGAGGCGCATGAACAGCCAGGTGCCGAGCCGTGTTCGGGTGAGCTCGAAGGTGCCGCGCGAGCGCGCCTCCTCCTTGCCTGCGCGGGTGAGCTCGGCGACCCGGCGCAGGCGCCGCACGACATCCGCCTCGCCCAGGGGCAGCGGGACGAGCATCACACCGACGGCGTTGCCGGACGGGCCACGCTCGCGCAGGGCGACCGGCACGCTCGCGGGCAGGCTCGCCGGGGGTTCCTCTCCGCACGCCAGCAGCGCAGCCCGGACGGCGGCCGCGACCGCGGCGAGCAGCGCGTCGTTGACGGTCGCACCGGCAAGGTCGGCGCCGACGGCGAGCGCGTCGAGCTCGACGTCGACGAACGCCACCGCCCGGCGAGGCCCGATCCGACCGAGCAGCGCCGTCCGAGGCACCGCAGGTCGCAGGACCGCGGCCGTGCGCTCGACCCCCGACGCAACCGTGCGCAGACGAGCCCGCAGCACACGCCGCCGTCCCGTGAGACCGGGGGCGGCAGCCGCCTGTCTCGCCGACGACGGCTCGCGGGCACCCGTCGTGGGCACGGCCGGGTCCATCAGCGCCTGCGCGAGCCGGACCGCGGCGACGCCGTCCGCCATCGCGTGGTGCACGCGGAACACGACCCCCGTCCTGGCGGGTGCGACACCCGGGACGACGAGCAGCTCCCAGAGCGGTCGGTCGAGCGGGAGCGGGGTGACGATGAGGCGCGCGCAGAGCGCCTCGAACCCTCCTTGCCCGTCGACCGGCGCGACGCGTCGCACGTGCTGAGCCAGATCGAGGCTCACCGGTTGCCACACGAGCGCACGCCTGACACGTCGCACCCGCTGGGCGAGGCGGGGCGCGACCACGACCCGATCGGCCAGGGCAGACCGCAGCTCCCTGAGGTCGACCCCACCGTCGGGACCGACGGGGCCTCCCGGCGCGAGCACGCCGGCCATCAGGAACACGTTCACCTGATAGGGGGTGTCCATCGCGATGTTCGACGCGTCGGCAGCCGTGAGCCGCTCGGTCATGCTCCCGTTCATTCGGGCGGCCACCTGAGCGATCCGCCTGCGAGCTGCACGGCGTCGACCACGACCCCCAGCCGTTCCCGCGCCCACCAGTTACCGGTCCGGCGCCGCTCCTCGGGCGTGGTGTACCGGTACCGGTACATCACCGCCCGCACGGCGCGCGGCGGACGCCCTCCGAACGGGTCGCGACGCAGCAGCCGCAGCGTCGGGGGGTCGGCCTCCAGCAACCGGCGGAGGAACACCTCGAACCACCCGGCGGGGTGGCCCAGGGGAAGGAACCACATCAGCCAGTCCAGCCTCAGGTGGTAGGGCGCCACCTGAGGCGGCCGCCGGTCCACGGGGCCGGGCTTGCCCCGGAACTCGTACTCGACCCAGTCGTCGGGCCCCGGTCTCTCGACGAGGGTGCCCTCCACGACGATCTCGTCGCGGCGCCGCGTCATGGAGCCGAACGCCCCGTAGGCGTTGACGAGCTGGAACGGCTCGAAGCTGGCGTTCATCCGCTGGTTGCGCGACATGAGGTTCCGGGCCGGCCGCACCGAGAGCACGGTGATCAGCAGCGCCACGGCGGTGACCACGACCACGTAGGCGAGCGGCGCCCCGGGCGAAGCGGCCGCCGCGGTGGCGGGCGGGACGTCGTCGGGCACGAACGGGAGGAGCCTGCCCAGCCAGGCCCACGTGCCGTCGTTGATCACGCCCACGGCCAGGACGATCGTGGCCCAGTTGAGCCACGCGAAGTTGCCGGTCACGACGAGCCAACCCTGGGTGAGGGCGAACGCGACGCCCGCGACCGACGGGAAGGGCTGCGGCAGGAAGAGCAGCCACGGGACCGCGAGCTGCGTGACGAAGGTGCCGACGACCTCGACCCGGTGCCACCACCGCGGCAGGTGGTGGGCGTGCCAGGAGAACGGGCCGGGCAGCGGCTGGGTCTCGTGGTGGTAGTAGAGGGCTGTGCGGTCGCGCCAGGCCGGGTCGCCACGCCACTTGATGAGGCCCGCGCCGTGCTCCAGCCGGAAGAGGAGCCAGCGCACGGCGAGGATCATCAGGAAGGGCGCCGGTACGACGTCGGACCCGAGGAACGCGACGAGGAACCCGGCCTCGCACAGCAGCGACTCCCAGCCGAAGGCGTAGAAGCGCTGGCCCACGTTGACCAGCGACAGGTACAGCCACCACAGCGCCAGGAACACGAGGGTGGGCACCCACCAGGGGCCAGCCTGCGGTAGCCCGGCGACGACGCTCGCCCCCAGCAGCACGCCGGACCACGTGCACGCCGCGAGCAGGCGGTCCGAGTAGCGCCACCGGAACAACGACGGCGCGTCGCGCCAGCGCGTCCGCGCCACGAACACGGCGACGGGCTGCAGGCCGTGCTCGCCGAGCAACGGCCGGAACTGGCGCAGCGCACCCCAGAACGCGAGCGCGTACAGCGCGCCGAAGCCACGCTGGAGCACCGCGCGCGCGACGTGGTAGTCCGCGGTGGACCACCAGCCGAGCCAGTCGGGCAGAGGGCCGGCCATGCCGTCACGCGCCAGCTCTCAGCCCATCGGGTACACGATGCGCGTCTGCCACTGACCGGGGTCCGCCTCGCTCTCGGGACCGACCAGGTACTCCTCCCACATCACCGGGGGCGGGGTCATCCCGTTCTCCTCGAACCAGGCCGTGAGCTCCTCGTACGTGGTCCGCAGGCTCTCGTAGGGCCCTCGGTGGATGACCTCCACCGTCGCGCCCGCAGGCAGCATCGCCGCGACGACGTCGTCCGACGGCGCGGCACCCGAGGGCACCGGGTACCCGGCGGTCACGTCGAACGTCTCCGCGTCCATGCCCTCGTAGAGCGCGACCGCCGGGCCCCCCGGGTCCACCCCTCGCGCCTCGAGCGCTTCGGCGGCGGCCGCCATGGCCCGAGGGAAGAACTCCCTGAGCTCGTCCATCCGCACCGACTCGTGCAGGCCCACGATCTCCTGCGCTGCACGCTCACCCCGCACGACGTCCATCTCGTCCGCCTCTCGTCCACGCCGGGCACCGCACGGCCCGGCATTTCCAGCATCAGCCATCAGCCCTGGTCGGCGCACCTCGACCGGCCGACTCGTCTCCGCACCGGCCCGCGCGGCTTGACACGAAGATTCCGTGGGTGGTGACATTGCGCGACTGTTAACGCTCACATTTCTCGCGAGGTCACCGTGCAACGAAGCACCCGTCCACCCTTTCGCGCCGTTCGCGCGGTCGCCGCGAGCGCCGTCCTCGCGCTGATCGGAAGCTCGATCCTCTTACTACCGGGGAGCGCGGCGCCGGCGCTCGCGGCCGAGACGGCCGACGTGACCGACGGGCTGCTCCTGCGCTACGACCTCACCCAGACCTCGGGCACCACGGTGACCGACAGCTCGGGCAACGGCCGCGACGGGACGCTGGCCGGGGGCGGCACGTGGACCGGATCGAGCCTGTCGCTCGACGGCGTCGACGACCACGTCAAGCTGCCGAACAACCTGATGACCGGGCTGTCGGCGATCACCGTGTCGACCGACGTGCTCGTCGCCACCGACCAGGCGACGCCGTTCTTCCTCTGGGGCCTTGGCAACACCGCGACCGGGAGCTCCGGCACCGGCTACCTCTTCGCCAGCGGCAACGCGTTCCGAGCGGGCATCACCACGACGAACTGGGCGGGCGAGAAGGTCACGGCGAAGTCGCCGAGCGGCAACCTTGCCCGCGGAGTCTGGAAGACGGTCACCTACACCCAGACCGGCACCACCGGCACGCTCTACGAGGACGGCGTCCAGGTCGGCCAGAACACCGCTGTGACGGTGCTGCCGAGCCAGGTCGGCGGCGGCGTGACCACGAACAACCTGCTCGGCGAGTCCAACTACGCCAGCGACAACAGCCTCAAGGGCAAGCTCCGCAACTTCCGGATCTACAACCGCGCGCTGACGGCGGCAGAGGTGTCCTCGATCGCGCTCACCGACGCGAACCGGCTCGCGGCCGACGTCGCGACCCTCGCACTCGGCGACCTCTCCGCCGTCACCGGCGACCTCACCCTCCCGGCCGCAGGCGAGTACGGCTCGACGATCGCCTGGTCGTCCAGCGACCCGGCGCACCTCGACGCCTCCGGCAACGTCACGCGCCCCGGTGCCGGGTCCGGCCCGGTCGACGTCACGCTCACCGCGACCCTGACCCGCGGCTCGGGCTCGGACACCAAGACGTTCGTCGCCACCGTGCTGCCCGACGAGGGCGACCAGTCCAAGGCGGACGCGGCAGCCGCCGCGCTGAGCATCGTGCACGCCGACGACGTGCGCGGCCACCTCACCCTGCCGACGTCCGGCCTGTACGACGCGTCAGTCACCTGGGCGTCCTCCGCCCCCGCCGTGGTCGGCGCCGACGGCATCGTCCAGCGCCCCGCGCCCGGTGCCGGAGACGCCCAGGTCACCCTGACCGCCTCCGTCGCCGTCGGCGGCGCGACCGCCACCCGCGCGATCGTCCTGACGGTGCGCGAGCTGCCGGCCCCGGCGGCGTACGAGGGCTATGCGTTCAGCTACTTCACCGGCAACTCGATCGCCGGCGAGAAGATCTACTTCGCGGCGAGCCGCGGCAACGACGCGCTGAAGTGGGACGAGCTCAACAACGGCCAGCCGACGCTCGAGTCGACCTTCGGCACCCTCGGCCTGCGCGACCCGTTCCTGATCCGCTCCCCCGAGGGCGACCGCTTCTTCCTGATCGCCACCGACCTGTCCATCGGCCGGAACGGCAACTGGGACGTGGCGCAGCGGCAGGGCAGCAAGTACCTCGAGATCTGGGAGTCCACCGACCTGATCAACTGGTCCGCGCAGCGGCACGTGAAGATCTCTCCCGACACCGCCGGCAACACCTGGGCGCCGGAGGCCTACTGGGACGAGGCGCTCGGGCAGTACGTCGTGTTCTGGGCCTCGAAGCTGTACGCCGCGGACGACCCGAACCACACCGGCAGCGCGTACAACCGGATGCTCTACTCGACGACGCGCGACTTCGTCACGTTCAGCGAGGCGCAGATCTGGCAGGACCGCGGTGAGTCGCGGATCGACTCCACGGTGATCAAGGAGAGCGGCGTCTACTACCGCTTCACCAAGGACGAGGGCGGCGGCGGCACCGGCTGCTCCGACATCATCCAGGAGAAGTCCACGTCGCTGACCGCCGTCGACCTGCCCGGCAACCCGTCGTGGCAGTTCATGACCGGCTGCATCGGCAAGAAGGCGGGAACCTCGGCGGTCGAGGGACCGACCGTCTTCAAGGCCAACCCGGGTGACACCTCCGGCTCGCCGTTCTACCTCTTCGTCGACGAGTACGGCGGCCGCGGCTACATCCCGCTCGGCACCGCCGACCTCGAGAACCCGAACTGGCAGGTGGCTCCGACGTACGACCTGCCCGCCAGCCCCCGCCACGGCACCGTCATCCCGGTCACCGCGGCCGAGCTCGCGCAGCTGCGCGCGGGCATCGTGATCCCGGAGCCGCCGACGCCCGTCGTGGCCGACGAGAACGGCCTGGTCGCGCACTACGAGCTCGACGAGACCAACGGCACCGTCGCCGCGGACAGCACGGGCCACGGCTACGACGGCGCGGTCAGCGGTGACGCCACCTGGGTCGACGGCTCGCTCACCCTCGGCGGGACCAACGGCCACGTGAAGCTGCCCGACGACATGATGGCCGGGCTCGACGCGATCACCGTCTCGTCGAAGGTGTGGATCGACTCGACGCAGGCGACGCCCTACTTCATCTGGGGCCTGGGCAACACCGACGGCGGTGGCACCGGCAACGGGTACCTGTTCACCACGGGCAACAACTACCGTTCGTCGATCGCCTCCGGGAACTGGAGCACCGAGCAGACCGTGACGTCCGGTTCGGCGCTGCCGCGCGGCGCCTGGAAGACGCTGACCTACACCCTCCAGGGCGGCACGGCCACGCTCTACCTCGACGGCGTGCAGGTCGGCCAGAGGACCGGCGTCACGATCAAGCCCGGCGACATCGGGGACGGCCGGACGACGGCCAACTACATCGGCCGCTCCAACTACACCGCCGACAAGTACCTCAAGGGCAAGGTGCGCGACTTCCGCGTCTACAACCGAGCCCTGTCGGCCGACGAGGTCAGGGAGCTCGGCGCCGACCCGACGGCCATCACCGGCGCGACCGTCGCCGGTCTCAAGGTCCCCGCCGTGATCGACGCCGCGACCTCGACGGTGACGCTGCCGATGACGCCCGGCACCGACCTGACGGCGCTGGAGCCGGCCTTCCAGGTCGTGTCCACGTCGACGATCTCGCCGGCGGTCACCGGCCCGGTCGACCTGTCGTCCGCCAAGACGTTCACGGTCACCGCCCAGGACGGCAGCAGCCGGGCCTGGACGGTGCGCGCCGTCGAGATGCGCTCGCCGGTTCTGCCGGGCCTGTACGCCGACCCGAACATCGTGCGCTTCGGCGACACCTACTACATCTACGCGACCACCGACGGCGTCGCCGGCTGGGGCGGCAAGGACTTCTACGTCTGGAAGTCCACGAACCTGGCCGACTGGGAGCGGTCCGCGGAGCCGTTCCTGACCCTCGACGGTGCGAACGGTGACGTGCCGTGGGCGACCGGGAACGCCTGGGCACCGACCATCATCGAGCGGGACGGGAAGTACTACTTCTACTTCTCCGGCCACAACCCGACCTACAACCGCAAGACGATCGGTGTCGCGGTGGCCGACAGCCCCGAGGGCCCGTTCACCGCGCAGCCGACCGCGATGATCCTCAACAACGAGGCGGTGACCTCGGGCCAGGCGATCGACCCGGCAGCGTTCCAGGACCCGGAGACCGGCAAGTACTTCCTGTTCTGGGGCAACGGTTCGCCGGTGTACGCCGAGCTGAGCGACGACATGCTGTCGATCAAGCAGGAGACGCTCGCGAAGATCAGCGGCCTCACGAGCTTCCGTGAGGGCAGCTTCCTCAACTACCGCGACGGGCTGTACCACCTGACGTACGCGATCGACGACACCGGCTCGGTCAACTATCGGACCGGCTACGCCACCGCCACCAGCATCGCCGGCCCGTGGACCTACCGCGGCGTCATCCTGGAGAAGGACACCACCCAGGGCATCCTCGCGACCGGGCACAGCTCGATCGTCCAGGTGGCCGGCACCGACGAGTGGTACATCGCCTACCACCGGTTCGCGATGCCCGGCGGTGACGGGACGCACCGGGAGACCACGATCGACCGGCTGACCTTCAACGCCGACGGGACGATGGCGAAGGTCGTGCCGACGCTCACGAGCATCGATCCGCTCACCTACGCGGGCGCCGAGCCGCAGGCCTCGGTCTCCGACGCCGGTGCGGACGGGTGGTACGGCGCGGACGCGGCCCTCACCGTGACCGGCGGCGACGGCGTGGCCGGGCTGCGGTACCGGCTCGACGGCGGCGCCTGGACGGCGTACGACGCCCCGGTGGACCTCCCGGCCGGGACCCATGTCGTCGACTACCGCGCGCAAGGCACCAACCTGCAGTGGAGCGCGACGCACACGCTCACGGTGAAGGTCGACGACGAGCCGCCCGCGGTCGTGGCGGACCTCTCCGGCCGCACGGTCACGGTGACCGCCACCGACGCCGGCTCCGGTGTCGCGTCGGTCGAGTACCAGCTCGACGGCGGCTCCTGGCTGGCGTACACCGGCCCGCTCGTGGTCGACGAGTTCCCGCACACCGTCGGCTTCCGGGCCGCGGACGTGGCCGGGAACGCGAGCTTCCAGGGCACCCTCGGCGTGCCGACGACGCTCGACCCCGCGCCGCAGGCGCTCAAGGCACCCAAGGCGCTGGGCAAGACCACGGTCGGCTCCACGCTCACCGCGACGCCCGGCGAGTGGGACCAGCCCGAGGAGGTGCTGACGTTCGCCTACCAGTGGCTGCGTGACGGCGAGCCGGTGGCCGGTGCGGTGGGCCAGACGTTCCGGCTCACGAGTGCGGACGTCGGCCACCGCCTGTCGGTCCGGGTCACGGCGACGCTCGAGGGTGCGCTCCCGGGCTCGGCGGTGTCCGCGCCCACCGCCGTGGTCACGCGCAAGGGGTAGACGACGGTGTAGCAGGGCCGGCGAGTCCCCCGTGTGCCATCGTGAAGAGGTGTTCCGCCTCCTAGGGCTCCTCGGGGGGCTCGCCGCCGTCACGGACCTCGGCACCGGTGCCGCGACCGACGAGTCGCTCGCGCGCGCGGTCGTGGCCTGCCGGCTCGCCCGGGTGCTGGGGTGCGAGGCCGAGGCGGTCCACGACGTGGTCTACGTCTCGCTGCTGGAGCACGTCGGCTGCACGGCGTACTCGGTCGAGCTCGCGGCCGCGCTGGGCGACGATGTCGTCGCGACGCGGATGTCCCTGCGGGCCGACCTCACGAGGACGCGCGAGGCGCTCGGCACGCTCGTGCCGGCGCTCGCGGGCGCGACGGGGCGGTCGCGCGCGGCCGTCGCGGTCGCCCTGCTGCGCCACTCCTCGGCGATCGACCGGGAGGGCCCGGCCGCGACGTGCGAGGTGGCCCGCGAGGCGTCCCGGCGCCTCGGGCTCACGGAGCCGGTGCAGGACGCGCTCGGGCACACCACCGCGTCGTGGGACGGGCGGGGCGTCCCGGCTGTCGCGGGCGGCGCCATCCCGCTCGCCACGCGCCTGACGCACGTCGCCTCGATCGCGACGACGTTCACCCTGCTCGAGTCGCGCGACCGCGCACGCGCCGAGGTGCGGCGCCGGGCGGGCACCGCGCTCGACCCAGAGCTCTCGGCCGCCCTTGCCGACCGCGCGGACGAGGTCCTCGACGGGATCGGCGAGGTCGACGCGTACGAGCTGCTGCTCGACGCCGAGCCCGACCCGGTGCGCCTGGTGGACGGGGCGCGGGTCGAGCAGGTGGCCCGCGTGTTCGGGGACATGGTCGACCTCAAGAGCCCGTGGCTGCACGGTCACAGCTCGGCAGTGGCAGAGCTCACGGCTCTCGCGGGACGGCGGGTCGGGCTGGCCGAGGACACGGTCGGCCGGCTGCGCTGTGCCGGCCACCTGCACGACATCGGCCGCGCCGGGGTCTCCAGCCGGGTGTGGAACAAGGCCGGTCCGCTGAGCGCGACCGAGCGCGACCAGGCGCGGCTCCACCCCTATCACGGGGAGCGGATCGTGGCTCGTGTCCCCGCCCTCGCGGGGGTGGCGCCGCTCGTCGGGCGGCATCACGAACGCCTGGACGGCAGCGGCTACCCGCACGGCGCGCTCGCGGCCGACCTGTCGATGGAGGCCCGCGTGCTGGCCGCGGCCGACGCCTACCAGACCTGGCTCGAGGGCCGCCCGCACGATCCACCGCGCCCCGCCACCGAGTCCGCGGACCGCGTCCTCGCCGAGGTCCGGGCCGGGCGCCTCGACGGCGACGCCGTCGAGGCGGTGCTCGGGGCCGCCGGTCACCGAGGCAACGGGCGCCGGGTACGCCCTGCGGGCCTCACCTCACGCCAGGTCGAGGTGCTCCGGCTCGTGGCCGCCGGGCTGTCCAACAAGGAGGTCGCCGCCAGGCTGGTCATCTCCCCCAGGACGGCAGAGCACCACATCCAGGACGTGTACTCCCGGATCGGCGTCGCCACGCGAGCGGGCGCGGCCCTGTTCGCCATGGAGCACGGCCTGTTCGGCGGCCCGCCCGCCGACGACGGCGCGGGGGCCGACGACGGCCCGCCGGCCGCCCAGGATTGGTAGGTCTACCCATGTCGGAGCACCCTGCCTGGCCTGACCCTGAGGACATGAGCACCTCGACCTCCCCCGCACCGCGCACCGCGGGCGCCCCGGCCCGCGAACCCCTCCTGACGTCGCGCTTCGTCCGCCTGGCTCTCGCCGACCTCGCGTACTTCACCTCGGTCGGCGTCGGCATCCTCGCGCTCCCCCTGTACGTCACCGGTCCGATGGGCTCCGACGCGGCCGGCGCGGGATTCGCGTTCGGCGCCTTCGCGCTCTCCGCGCTCCTGCTCCGCCCCGTCGCGGGACGACTCTGCGACCTCTGGGGGCGCGCGCCGCTCATGGTGGGCGGCGGGATCGTCGCAGCGACGACCCTGGCCCTCACCGCGCACGCCGGCTCGCTCATGCTCGTCGTGGCGCTGCGGGTGCTGCTCGGCGTCGCCGAAGCGGCGTTCTTCGTCGCGTCCTTCGCCGCGCTGGCCGACCTCGCGCCCGAGAGCCGGCGCGGGGAGGCGCTGAGCTACAACTCGCTCGGGCTCTATCTGGGGATCACGCTCGGGCCGCCGCTCGGCGAGCTCCTGATCGGCACCGTGGGCTTCACCGGCGCGTGGTACGGCGCGGGCGTGCTCGCGCTCGTCGGGGCGGCCACGGCCTGGTCCATCGGAGAGACGCGACCGGCCGGCCAGGTGCCCGACACGACCCGCAGGCCCGCGTGGATCTACCGGCCGGCGATCGGCCCCAGCCTCGGCTTCCTCGCGTCCGTGGTGGCTATGGGCGGGTTCCTGGCATTCGCCGCCCTACGAGCCGAGTCGCTCGGGATGGCGAATCTCAGCCTGCCCCTGCTGGTCTATGGCTCCGTGGTCGTCGTCGGACGCATCGCGTTCGCCCGGGTCGTCGACCGGCTGCCGGCGCTCCCCCTCGCCACCGCGGCGCTCGTCACGATCGCGGCCGGCCTCCTCCTGGTGGCGGGCCTGCGGACGCCCGCGGCCCTGCTCGCGGGGTCGGCGCTCATGGCGGTGGGAGTCACCTTCAGCACCCCGGCGTTCTTCTCGGCGATCTTCGCCACCGCGACGCCCGCCGAGCGTGGTGCGGCGTCGGGGACCGCGAGCATGGCGCTCGACCTCGGACTCGGAGCGGGGCCCATGGTCCTCGGGCTCACCGCCCGGGCGGTCGGGACGTCGTGGGCGTTCGGCGTCGCCGCGGGGATCGCCGTCGTCGGCGCGCTGTGGACGTGGTCGCTGCTACCCCACGACGAGCGCGTCCTGGACCGCCACCGCCGTGGTCCTGGGTCCTAGGACCTGTCCTACGTCCGGGTTTGGTGGGCGGCCAGGCCCGTGTGTCGTCGAACACCTCGCTTCCCGCCGACCGGGCCGTGACCGGGTACCAGAATGCGCTGTGGGCGGAGTAAGTGCCGGGTCCGGAGCGCGGGACCCCGCACGTAAACCCCCCACAGCGGGGCGACGCGCCAACCGCGTCGCGCAGTCGGCCGCTCAGCCCTGGGCCGGCGGCCAGTGCCGGATCACGAGCTCGGTGTCTGCCGGTGCCAGCGTGACCAGAGCAGCGACGTAGCCGCTCAGCGGCGGCCGGAGCTCATGGGCGGTTGCGTCCGTCTGGACCGGGACCGGCGAGGTGACCGCACGCTCCATCTCCGGTGCGGCCGTCCCCGCCTTCAGCAGTGCCTCCCGGCGCACCCAGTCCCGTCCCGCCCGGGGGTCGGTGAGATCGGAGAGCCGCTGCACGTCGACGCCGACCGGCCCGTGGGGGCTCAGCGCGACCACGGCCAGCACGCCGGAGTGCGAGACGGACACCCAGGGCGCCGGCATGCCGGGACTCAGGATCCGCGGGGCGCCGTGGGGGCCGCCGCACTCGTTGCAGGTGCGATCCACCACGACCTCGGCCGGCGCCAACCCGAGGTGGGAGGCGACCGCGACGCGCAGCAATGCCGCTCCGAGCAGGGAACGGCCCCGGTCCGCAGGACGGTCGAGTGACTCGATCCGCGCCCGTTCGGTGGCGTCGAGGATGCCCAGGAGATCGCGGTCGGCTGCGGCGAGCGAGGACCACCAGACCTCGACAGCCATGGGCTGACCTCCCGTTTTCTGTGTAGAACCTATGTTAGGTTAGCGTTACCTTCCGTGACCGTCCTCGCCCCTGCCCCGCGCCGTGGCCTCCTGCTGCCCGTCGACTCGGCATGGGATGGGCGGCCGGCGCTGCTGACCGCGTCGGGCACCGTCTCGCACGAGGAGCTGCGCGCCGCCGTCGAGGACCTCGCGGGCCGGCTCCCGGACGCCGCCCAGGGCCGGCGGCTCGTCCATCTGCCGCTGCGCCCCGACCTCGCCGGCGTGACGGCGTACCTCGCGACCCTCCAGGCCGGTCACGTCGCGCTGGTGACCCCCGACGACGCCCGCACCGCCACCATCCTGGACCGGTACCGGCCGGATGTCACAGCGACGGGCGACCCCGAGCAGCCGTTCGAGACGATGTCCTCGGTCCCGCGCCATCTCCTCCATCCCGACCTCGCGCTGCTCCTGAGCACCTCCGGCAGCACCGGCTCGCCGAAGCTCGTGCGGCTGTCCCACGAGAACGTCCAGAGCAACGCCGCTGCGATCGCCGAAGCACTCCGCATCACCGAGCTCGACCGGGCGATCACGAGCCTTCCCCTCCACTACTGCTTCGGGCTGTCCGTGCTCCACTCACACCTGGTCGCCGGCGGCTCGGTGGTGCTGCACGACGGCTCGGTGATGGACGAGGCACTGTGGAGCGCGGTCGACGACCTGGGAGTCAGCACGCTCGCGGTCGTGCCGCACATGGTCGAGCTCATGGAGTCCACCGGCGCGCTCGAGCGGGCGCACCCCTCCCTGCGCCTCCTCGCACAGGCGGGAGGGCGCATGCACCCCGACCGCGTGCTGCGTACGGCGGCGCTGGGCCGCGACCAGGGGTGGGAGCTCGCGGTGATGTACGGCCAGACCGAGGCGACGGCCCGCATCTGCGTGCTCGACCCGGCACTCGTCGCCGATCATCCCGACGCCGTGGGACGCCCCGTGGCCGGGACCTCCCTGTACCTGGACACCACCGTGCCAGAGGCGACGGACGGCACCGGTGAGGTCGTCGTGCGAGGTCCCGGCGTCATGATGGGCTACGCCGAGCACTGCGACGATCTCGCGCTCGGGCCCATGCTGTCCGAGCTTCGCACCGGCGACCTCGGCAGCGTCGGGCCGGACGGCCTGCTGCGGCTGGGCGGGCGCCGATCCGGCTTCGTCAAGGTCATGGGCCTGCGGATCGACGTGGCCGCCGTCGAGAGCGTCCTCGAGTCCGCCGGGTTCGTCGCGTGCGTGGGCGGCGACGAGTCCGGGCTGACCGTGACGGTCGAGCCCGAGGCCGGCACGACGTCCGTCGAGACCGCTGCTCGCGCTCGGCGCCTGGCCGGAGAGGCCTCGGGTCTCGGTCCGTCGGCGGTCGCGGCCGCCGTCGTCGTCGACCTGCCCCGCCTGGCCAACGGCAAGGTCGACCGTCTCGCGTGCGCCGCTCTCGCGCGTGGCGGGACCGCCGGGCCGGACGACGGGACCGCCGACACGGGCACGACCCTCGCGGTCAGCGTGGCCGGAGCGGTGGCAGACGTGCTCGGGCTCGACGCCGTCGACCTCGACCTCAGCTTCGTCCAGCACGGAGGTGACTCGCTCAGCCACGTCCAGGCCTCCGTCCGGCTCGAGGCCCTCGTCGGCCCGCTGCCCAGGGGCTGGCACCACCGCTCCCTCGGCGAGCTGGTAGAGCTGGCGCGCTCCCGCCCCGCCGCACCGGCGGGCGGTACGGCCGGCCACGCCCGCGGGGGGGCGGCGTGGTCGGGGTGGCGCACCGTGGAGACGTCCGTCCTGATTCGCGCGATCGCCGTCGTGATCATCTGCGGCTCCCACATCGACCTGTTCCGGATTCTCGGCGGGGCGCACACGCTGCTCGCGGTGGCCGGCTTCAATGCCGCGCGCTTCGGCCTGTCGATGCCCACGACAGGCGGCCGGTGGCGGGCGAGCGCCCGCACGCTCATCGGCGTCGCGGTCCCCACGATCGCTGTGGCCCTGTTCGGCATGGTCACTCATGACCGCTACGGGTGGGCCAACGTCGCGCTCGCCAACTGGGTGTTCGGTGACGTCACGTACGGGTTCCGCAACGAGCTGTGGTTCATCGACGCGCTGGTCGCGAGCACGCTCACGCTCGTCGCCGTCCTGTCGGTCCCTGCGGTCGGACGAGCGTGGCTGCGTGACCCCTGGCGCGTCGCCGCGGCCGTCGCGGTCGTCGCGCTCGTACCGCGCTTCGTCATCCTGCACCTCGGCGAGGGTGTGCTGCGCGGGATCATGCCGACCACGTTCTGGCTCTTCGCGATCGGCGCCGCCGTGGCGTACGCCGACACCCGCCGGCGCCGCCTGCTCACCCTCGCCATCGCCGTCGTGGGCGGGATCACGTTCTTCCCCGACGACCCGCAACGCACCGCGACGGTGCTCGCGGGCATCGCGGCGCTGACGCTCCTGCCGGAGGTGCGCCTCCCTGCCCGAGCCGTACCCCTGATCAGCCTTCTCGCGTCGGCATCTCTCTACGTCTACCTCGTCCAGTTCCAGATCCTCGGTCTCGTTCCCACCGCCCTCGGCGCGACCCTGGTCGCGATCGCCGCAGGCTGCCTGCTCTGGCGCGTGGCCGACCGCCCCGTCCGGCGGCTGCAGGACCTTGTGCTCCCACCGACCCGATGAATGTCACGATGAAACGGAAGACCCGCGTGCCCCAGAACCGCCGCCCCCTCCTCGCTGCCCTGCTGGCCCTCCCCCTGGGCCTGTCCGCCTGTGCCGGCGGCACGGCCGAGGAAGCTTTCGAGGCGCAGCCCGGTGCGCTGCAGATCTACTCCTCCCAGCACCGCAACGTCACCGAGGCGTGGGCCGAGGCGTTCACCAGGGAGACCGGCATCGAGACCCAGGTTCGCGAGGGTCAGGACTCCTCGATGGGGCACATGATCGTCCAGGAGGGCAAGGCGTCGCCCGCCGACGTCTTCCTCACGGAGAACTCACCGGCCATGACCGTGGTCGAGCGCGCCGGGCTCCTCGCGCCGGTGGACGAGAGCACCACGGCGCAGGTCGGCGACGGGATGGCCCCCTCGTCCGGCCTGTGGACGGCGATCGCCGCCCGCTCGACGGTGCTCGTCTACAACACGGATCAGATCAGCGAGGACGAGCTGCCCGCATCGATCATGGACCTCGCGAACCCGGAGTGGGCCGGCAAGTGGGGCGCGGCACCCGGCGGCGCCGACTTCCAGGCCATCGTGGCCGGCATGCTGGCCGATCAGGGCGAGGACGAGACGCGGGCCTGGCTCGAGGCGCTGGCCGAGAACGCCGAGGTCTACCAGAACAACATCGCCACGATGAAGGCTGTCAACGCGGGCGAGGTCCCGGTCGGGATCATGTACCACTACTACTGGTACCGCGACCAGGCCGGCGACACGGAGGGCAGCGCGAACACGGCGCTGCACTACTTCGGTAACCAGGACCCCGGCGCGTTCGTCAGCCTGTCCGCAGGCGGCGTGCTCGCCTCGTCGGACATGGCCGACGCTGCCCAGCAGTTCCTCGCCTACGTCACCAGCCCGGAGGGTCAGCAGGTCCTGGTCGACAGCGGGTCCATGGAGTACGCCGTCGGCAACGGCGTCGCGTCGGATCCGGCCCTGCCGGCGCTCGACAGCCTGGAGGCTCCTCCGGTCGACCCGTTCACGCTCAACTCGGACGACGTCGTCGCGGTGATGACGGATGCCGGTGTCCTCTAGGACCCGCGGCGTCGCCGCGGTGGCCATCCTGGTCGCCGCGGTCACGGTGCTGCCGCTGCTCGTCGTCCTCCCGGCAGCGGTGTCGGCCGGCCCCGAGCACGCGGCGGAGTACCTGTTCCGGCCACGCATCGGCGAGCTGCTGACGCACACCGGGATGCTCGTCGCCGTGACGGTGCCCGCGACGGTCGTCGTGGGCACCCTGGCGGCCTGGCTCGTGGAGCGCACCGCACTGCCCTGGGCCGGGGTGTGGCGCACCCTGCTCCTGGCCCCCCTCGCCGTGCCGGCGTTCGTCAGCGCCTACGCCTGGGTCACCGTGGCACCCGGGCTCACCGGCTTCGCCGGCGCCGCTCTGATCACCACGCTCGCGTACTTCCCGTTCGTGTTCCTGCCCGTGGCCGCCCTGCTGCGAACGCTCGACCCGGGCGACGAGGAGGTGGCGCGCTCCCTCGGCCACTCGTCCGCCGCGGCCGTCGTCCGTACCGTGCTGCCGCGGCTCAGGCCCGCACTGAGCGGCGGGGCGCTGCTCGTGGCGCTCCACCTCCTGGCCGAGTACGGCGTGCTGGAGATGATGCGCTTCCAGACCTTCACCACCGCGATCATGCAGCAGTACGCGGTGGGGTTCAGTGACACCTCCGGCAGCCTGCTCGCCTCGATGCTGCTGGCGCTGTGCCTGCTCGCGCTCACGCTGGAGCTGGTCGCCCGGGGGCGCCGCCGGGTGGCCCGGGTGGGGTCCGGTGCGCAGCGCCGCGCCATCCCCGTCGCGCTGGGCGGCTGGACCGTGCCGGCGCTGCTGTTCCTGACGGCAGTCGTGTCGCTCTCCCTCGCTGTCCCCGTCACCACCGTGGGTCGCTGGCTGGTGCGTGCCCTCGACGGCACGGGCCGGCTCGACGCCGACCTCGGGCAGGTCGCCCTCAGCACCCTGGGGCTCGCCGTGCTGGGGGCCCTTGCAGCCGTCGCGGCGGCCCTGCCCGGCGCCTGGCTGCTGAACCGGCACCGCTCGGGCGTGACGCTGCTGCTCGAGCGGACCACCTTCCTCGCCAGCGCACTGCCGGGAGTGGTCGTCGGGCTGGCCCTCGTCACCCTCGCAGTGCGCTGGGCCAGGCCGATCTACCAGACGGTGGGGCTGATCGTCCTGGCCTACACCATCCTGTTCCTGCCCCGGGCGATGGTCTCGCTGCGCGCGGGCCTCGCCGCAGCCCCACCGGAGCTCTCCGAGGCAGCCCGCTCCCTCGGGTTGCGCGGACCGGCGACCTTTGTCCGGGTCGTCGTGCCGCTGATCGCCCCATCGGTGCTGACAGGCTTCGTCCTGGTGGCCCTCGCGGTCGGCACCGAGCTGACCGCTACCCTGCTGCTGGCCCCCACCGGGACCGACACCCTCGCCATGGCATTCTGGCGAGAGGCGAGCGAGCTGGACTACGCCGCCGCCGCCCCGTACGCGGCCGTGATGATCGCGATGTCCGTGCCGCTGACGATGCTGCTGCGGCGGCAGATCCTGGAGGAGCGATGAGCGAGGTCAGGCTGTCCGGCGTGACGGCCGGATACGGCGTGGAGGCGGTGCTCGAGGACATCGACCTCACCGTGCCGGAAGGTACGACCACCGCGGTGCTGGGCGGCTCCGGCAGCGGCAAGACCACGCTGCTCCGGGTCGTCGCGGGCTTCCTGCGGCCACGGTCGGGCACGATCGTCGTCGGCGGCCGGACCGTCGCCGGTCCGGGGGTGTCGGTCCCGCCCGAGCGGCGCGGTGTGGGCTACGTCCGGCAGGACGGCGGGCTGTTCCCGCACCTGTCGGTCGCCGGCAACATCACCTTCGGCCTGCCCTGGCCACGGAACCGCCATCACGACCGTGTGCTCGAGCTTCTCGAGCTCGTCGGGCTTCCCGCCGCCATGGCAGAGCGGCGCCCGGACCAGCTCTCCGGCGGCCAGCAGCAACGGGTGGCCCTCGCCAGGGCCCTCGCCCCGCGCCCCGCGCTGATCCTGCTCGACGAGCCGTTCTCCTCGCTGGACACCGCCCTGCGGACCACCACCCGCGAGGCGACCGCCCGGGCGCTGCGCGCGACCGGTTCCACGGCCATCCTGGTCACCCACGACCAGGACGAGGCGCTGTCCTTCGCCGACGAGGTCGCGATCCTCGCGCACGGACGCTTCCGGCAGGTGGATCGCCCCAGGACGGTCTACCGCGAGCCGGTCGACGCCGAAGTTGCTGCGTTTCTCGGTGACGCGGTGATGATGGCGGGCAGCGCGGCCGATGGGCGGGTCGCCTGCCTCCTCGGAAGCCTGCCGTTCCAGGGACCCGTTCTCCAGGGTGACGTGGAGGTGATGATCCGGCCCGAACAGATCACGCTGACCCTGCCGGGGGCCGGCCAGGTGGACGCTGTCGTCCACAGCGTCGCGTACTTCGGGCACGACGCCGCGGTCGAGCTCGACCTCGTCGACGATGCCTCACACCGGGTCCGTGCCCGGGTCCTGGGCATGGACACGCCCGCCCCCGGTGAGCACGTCGGGGTGAGCGTGGCCGGGCCCGTCCGCGCGTTCGGGCGCGAGGTCTTCGCTGCTACACCTTCTCCCTCTGTCGCGCGCCGGCGCGCCCGAACCTGAGCACCGCAGCGCTCCCGAGAGTGACGACGAGCGCGCCGGTGGGCACCGCGAACGGGCCGTGCGGCCCGCCGCCCGCGGCCGTGAGCCACAGCAGGCCGGCGACCGCCGCCACGTACGCGCCGACGACGGGGCCCGTCCGTGCGAGCGCCGCCGCCACCGCCGCGAGGCCGCGAGTGCGCCGTCGGCCGTCGTCGGCCTCGGCCCGCGCTCGGCGGGCCGGTGCACGGGTCTCGACCGGCCCGAGCAGGATCACGAGCACCGCCAGGACGGCCGCGAGCGCCACGAGCCACGGCACGCGCCCGAGCCACCACCCGGCCGTGCCCGGGTCGCTCGGCGGCAGCAGCCCGAGGGCGTCGAGGGCGAGGGCCGCGAGGAGCGCCGCGACCAGGTGCCACAGGTACACGGTGAGGACGACAGTGTTGACGGCGACCACGACGGCCCAGGGCCGGGGTCGGGCCAGCCATCGCTCCGCCGGCCGGGCCACAAGCGCGACGATGCCGAGCTGGGTGGCCGCGAGGGTCAGGAGCGCGAGGGTGGGCGGCGACGGGTTCTGGATCGCGGCTCCCGGCACCGTCACCATGCTCACCGGGTACGGTCCCGGCCCGGTGAGGAGCAGGAGGGTGCCTACGCCGACGACGACGAGCGTGGCCGCCCGCCGGGGCCCGAGCCGCAGGGTGCCGTCGTGCCAGGCGTAGCTCGCCTGCTGGACGGCGAGCCACCCGAGGGCGAAGCTGCCGGCCGCCGCGAGCTCCTGGCCGGTCGCGAGGCGCAGCACGTCGCCGAGCGCGACGCCGGCGACCAGGGCGACCGGCACGGCGAGCCCGTGGCGTTCGTGGAGCCGGTAGGTCAGGGGCGTCAGCGCGGTCACGCCGAGGTAGACGACGAGGAACCACAGCGGCAGGATCACGAGCGCGACGGCCTGCGCGACGACGTCGGGCGCGGCGCCGGCCTGCCGGGCGGCGGCCGCTCCCCCGGCCACGACGAGCAGGAAAGCGGTGAGCGGCGGGAACAGCCGGGCGCTGCGGTCGAGCAGCCAGCGCGTGGCCGTCCCGCCGCGAGCGCGCTGGCGTGTCCAGGAGATGGCGTTGGCGGCGCCGCCGACGAGGAAGAACACGGGCATCACCTGGAAGAGCCAGGTCACCGCGTGCGCCCACGGCAGCTCGGGCAGGACGCTGAAGCCGGTGAGGTGTCCGTCGCTCGGGCGCTCGACGGTCAGGATGAGCCAGTGCCCGAGGACGACGGCACCGATCGCGGCGGCGCGCAGCAGGTCCAGGTCGCGCCGACGGGACGACGGCGTCCGCGCTGCCAGGTCCTGGATCGAGGACACGGCTCCTCCCGAGGCCTTGTCGTCCGTCGCGCGCTACACGGTGGTGTCTTCGCCGGCGAGCACGGCGGCGCGGCCGGCCTCGAGGCGGGCGACCGGGACCCGGAAGGGTGAGCACGAGACGTCGTCGAGGCCCACCTCGTGGAAGAAGTGGATCGACTCCGGGTCTCCCCCGTGCTCGCCGCACACCCCGCAGTGCAGGCCGGGGCGCGCCGACCGGCCGCGCTCGACGCCGATACGCACGAGCGCCCCGACGCCGTCGGCGTCGAGGGTCTCGAACGGCGAGATCGTCAGCACCCCGTTCTCGAGGTACTCCGAGAAGAACGCGCCCTCGACGTCGTCGCGCGAGAACCCCCACGTCGTCTGCGTGAGGTCGTTGGTGCCGAACGAGAAGAAGTCCGCCTGGGTCGCGATGCGCTGCGCGGTGAGCGCGGCGCGCGGCAGCTCGATCATGCAGCCGATCGGGACCTCGAGCGGCACGCCGCTGCTCTCGGCGACCTCCGCGAGCACACCCTCGGCCTCGGCCCGCACGAGCTGCATCTCCCGCACCGAGCCGACGAGCGGCACCATGATCTCCGGGCGCGGGTCGCGCCCGGCCCGGCGCAGCCCGACCGCTGCCTCGGCGATCGCGCGCACCTGCAGCGCGAACAGCCCCGGCACGGTCAGCCCCAGCCGGACCCCGCGCAGCCCGAGCATCGGGTTCTGCTCGTGCATGCGCCGGACGGCCGCGAGCAGGCGCACGTCGTGCTCGTCGGCCTGCCCGCGCTCCTCCTCGAGCGCCACGCGGACCGACAGCTCCGTGAGGTCGGGCAGGAACTCGTGCAGCGGCGGGTCGAGGAGCCGGATCGTCGTGGGCAGGCCGTCCATCGCCTCGAGCAGGTCGGTGAAGTCCGCGCGCTGCAGCGGCAGCAGGTCGGCGAGGGCGGCCTGCCGCTCGTCGTCGCTGCCGGCGAGCACGACCTGCTCGACATAGCGGCGGCGCTCGCCCAGGAACTGGTGCTCGGTGCGGCACAGCCCGATGCCCTCGGCGCCGCGGGCCCGGGCACGGCGGGCGTCGTCGGCGGTGTCGGCGTTGGCGCGCACCCGCAGGCGACGCACGGAGTCGGCGTGGGTGAGGAGGCGGTGCACGGCGTGCACGAGCTCGCGCACCTCGCCGTCGGGCGCGGCTCGCAGGCCGGCGTCGAGCCCGTCGGCGACGTACCGCATGACCGGGGAGTCGACGACGGGCACCTCGCCGCGGAACACCTCGCCCGTCGTCCCGTCGAGCGCGATCACGTCGCCCGGGTGCAGCACGACGCCGTCGACCCGCACCTCGCCGCGCGCCTCGTCGACGTCGAGCGCCTCCGCACCGACGACCGCGCACCTGCCCATGCCGCGCGCGACGACGGCGGCATGGGACGTCTTGCCGCCGCGGGCGGTGAGGATCCCGTCGGCGGCGATCATCCCGGCCAGGTCGTCCGGGTTGGTCTCGCGCCGCACGAGGACGACCTTCGCGCCGGCCCGGGTGCGGGCGAGCGCCTGCATGTTGTCCATCACGATCTCGCCCACGGCCGCCCCGGGGGACGCGCCCAGGCCGCGGGTGAGCAGCGGGGTGTCGGCGGTGCGGTCGAAGCGCGGGAACAGCAGTCGCCCGAGCTGTTCCCCGGTGACGCGCGCGAGCGCCTCGTCGAGGGTGATGAGGTGCTCGTCGACGAGCTGCACGGCGACGCGGAACGCCGCGGCCGCGGTGCGCTTGCCCACCCTGGTCTGCAGCAGCCACAGCCGGCCCCGCTCGATCGTGAACTCGATGTCGCACAGGTCGCGGTAGTGGGTCTCCAGGCGCCGCATCGCCGCGAGGAGCTCGTCGTACGAGCTCGGGTCACGCGTGCGCAGGTCGTCGAGCGAGAGGGTGTTGCGGATGCCCGCCACGACGTCCTCGCCCTGCGCGTTGGGCAGGTAGTCGCCGTACGCTCCGGCGTGCCCCGAGGAGGGGTCGCGCGTGAACGACACGCCGGTGCCCGAGTCGTCGCCGAGGTTGCCGAACACCATCGCCACGACGTTGACCGCGGTGCCGAGGTCGTCCGGGATGCGCTCACGACGCCGGTACAGGCGTGCGCGCCCGGTGTTCCACGAGCCGAAGACCGCCTCGATCGCCAGGTCGAGCTGCTCGCGCGGGTCCTGCGGGAAGTCGCGGCCGCACGTCGCACGCACGATCCGGCGGTAGTCGTCCACGAGCGCGCGCAGGTCGGCGGCCGCGAGGTCGACGTCGGACCCGACGCCGGCCGCGGCCTTGCGCGCCTCGAGCGCCTCGGCGAATGCCCGGGCGTCGACCCCGAGGACCGTGGCGCCGAACATCTGCACCAGGCGCCGGTAGGAGTCCCAGGCGAAGCGCTCGTCGCCCGACATGTCGGCCAGGCCCTGGACGGAGGCGTCGGTGAGGCCCACGTTGAGGACCGTGTCCATCATCCCGGGCATCGAGAACTTGGCGCCCGAGCGCACGGAGACCAGCAGCGGGTCGCGCGGTGCCCCGAGGCGGCGCCCGAGGGCGTCCTCGACCTGCCGCAGCGCCGTGGTGACCTCGACGCGCAGCCCGGGCGGCACGCGCCCGTCGCGCATGTACGCGCGGCACGCCTCCGTGGTGATCGTGAACCCTGGCGGCACGGGCAGACCGATGCGGGTCATCTCGGCCAGGTTGGCCCCCTTGCCACCCAGCAGGTCGCGCTGGTCCTTGCCGCCCTCGTCGAACCTGTACACGTACTTCGGCATCGTCGTCACCGCCTCGGCGGGTGCACGTCGATGAGCACCCCGGTTCTCAACGTTAACCCGCGCCGGGGGGCGCCGTTCCGGCGGATGGTGCCCGCCCCTGCCGTCGGCACAGGCGACGGATCACCTGTGCCGACGGCAGGACCGGTCACTCAGCCCGTACCAGGACCAGCTTCAGCGCGAGCTCCGTGCCGGAGGCTCCACGAAGGACGAGCTCGTGGGTGCCGACGCGGACGCCGCTCAGGGTGAAGCGGGGTGTCACCACGCCGCCCTCGTCAGCGGTCACGTCGCCCAGCGGGACGGGCGACAACGGCTTGCCCGACTTGTCGCGGGGCACCAGCTCGACGTGCACGACCTCACCGGGGGCGAAGCCCCCCGCCGCGAACGTCGTCTCCTGACCGACGACGGCGTACACGGGCCGCGGCGCGACCGTCACCGTCGCCTGGGCGACGAGCCCGGTGCCCCCGACCGAGCCGGACACCGTGAACGTCCCCGCTGCGGCGTAGGCCGGCGGATCGATCGGGTCCCAGCTGACGGGAGCGGTGATCCGGCCGCCGCCGACGAGCGTCACGCCGACCGTCTCCGGCAGGACCGGTGCCGTCTCGGCCACCGTCCCGACGTGCACGGCGTCGGCCGAGTCCGGCTCGTCCCAGAACCGCGTGCCGATCAGGGTGGCGACCGACGTCCCCGCGGCGTTGTTGGCGGTCGCGACCGTTCCGGCATCGAGCAGGGCGTCCGCACTGGTCAGCGGCGCGGTCCCCACCACCGTCCACGGCTTGTCGGCGGCGGCGCGGTAGTACCCGGTCACCGTCGTGTCCGTCGTGCGCTCGAGGCGCAGGTGGACCGGCCACGTCGCGACCGCGACGGCGCTCGACTGGGTGTCGAGGAAGCCGTTGCCGTTCGCGTCCCACTGCAGGTACGCCCCGCCCGGGCTCGCCACGAAGGTGACGTACCCGTCCGAGACTCCCTTGCCCGCGACGGACAGGTCGTTGCGCACGACGAGACCGCTGCGCGGGTCGCCGTTGGGCCCGCGGTCCATCGCGGCGGCGTAGGTCTGGATGGATCCGCCCACGGGCAGCCGGTCGGGCTGGTAGATCACGCTGAGGTTGTCCTTGTTCGTCCAGGCGCCGTCGCCGGCGTCGGAGATGCGGAACGAGGAACCCTCGCCCTGGCAGAAGGACGCCGGGCGGGTGCCCCACGCAGCCGCCGCCCACGGGGCCGTGACGGTGGGGTCGGCGCAGCCCGGGCTGGTGAACTTCACCGTGTACGTGCGGGTGGCGCTCCCGTCGGGCGAGGTGACGGTGACGCGCGCCGAGAGCTGGTCCGCCTCGACGTCGACGGTCGCGCCGTCCTGGACGGGGTCGGCCGTCACGTCCGGGACGGGACCCCACGGCCCGGTCTGGACGCCGTAGCCGAGGGTGTCCGCGGCGAACCCCGCGACGGGCGCACCGTCGACGGCGAGGCTCGCGAGGCGGGCGTCGCTGCCGGGGTGCAGCACCTTGACCCGGTAGATGCGCTCGGCCACCGGGTTGCCGTCCTCCGAGGCCGTCACGACGACGAACGCCCAGGGCCGCTCGGCCGTCGGCTGACTGACCGTGACGGTGGCTCCGGGGGCCGCAGCCGTGCCCGCCACCAACGGCGTCGGGCTCTCGGCGAGGACCGTGTGGTCCCACGCCGCCGGGTGGAAGCCCGCGACCAGCACGCCGTCGACGGACAGGCTCGCGAGCTCCGTACCGGGCGCCGGTGCGAGGCCGAGGATCTCGACCTCGGCCACGGACTGCCACGTCGACGTCGCGGTGGTCAGGCGGACGCGGACGGCGGTCGTGGGCGGGACCGACGACGTGTCGAGCCGCACCACCGGCGCGGGTCCGGCAGCGTCCTGCGCGACGTCGGCCGCCACGCCGGAGTCCTGCCAGGCGCCCGAGGCGTCCTGGTACTGAACCGCGATCCGCGAAGGCCAGGTCGCCGTCGTGCCGTCCTTGTAGAGGTGGACCACGACCTCACGCGGCGCGCGCGGCTCGGGCCACGCGTAGTCGAGGGTGCTCGACAGCGGGTACCTGCCCCCGCCGACCCAGTCGTCCCAGCCCTTGCCGAGGCTGCCGTCGATCGTCGTCGCGGCGAGCGACTGCCGGCTCGACGCCGTCACCGTGGCGGTGGGCGCGAAGTTGTGCACGCCGTGCGCGACCACCTCGACGGTGCGACGGAACGTCCGTCCGGGCGTGAAGTCGTCGTCGCCGGCGAGCGTGCCCGTGAGCGTCTGCTGCCCGGCCGTTCCGAGCGTGGTCGGGCTCCACGTGACCGGCACCTCCGTGGTGACGCCGTTCGCGGTGACCGCGACCGTGCTGGCCAGCACCTGCGAGAGGTCCTCGTTGGTGCGGACCGTGGCCGGGAGGCGATCGTCGGTCACCCGCCAGATGTACGGCCCGGCGCCCTTGTCGTCCCAGTACTCCTCCGTCCAGCCGGACGCCCACCGGGCGTCCTGCGCGGCGGGGTTGCGCATCTCGAGGCGGCCACCCTCGCCGAACGTCATGGGCAGCCAGACGTACGTGGAGTCCGCGGCGCCGCTGTTCCACCGGTCGCCCATGTAGATGAACCTGCCCTCGGCCGGGTCCAGCGGGAGGACGTTCGTGGACTGGGACCCGAAGCTCGTCCGGCGCGTGTCGCCGTAGGACAGGAGGCCGTCCCCGCCCTCGGGGATCGTGTCGTACGCGACGTTCTCGTACGGGTCGTCGGGCAGCACGCCCCGGATCCACGAGCCGACGAGCGAGTCGGCCGTGTAGTACGTCTGCGCGTTGGGCCGCCAGCCGGTCGCGCCGGAGGTGACGGCGTAGTACTTGCCGTCGTGGACGAACAGCGCGGGCGCCTCGAGGAGGCCGCACCGGCGCACGATGCTGTAGTCCTGGCCCGCGACCGGCGCGCCCTGCGTGCCGTCGGCGAAGATCCGCGGGTACTGCCCGTCGGCCGAGTACTGGATGCCCACGGTGTCGGTCGCCGACGTCTTCTCGACGTTCGTGTACTCGGCGTTGAGCTTGGCGATGTAGAGGCTGCGGTTCTCCTCCGACGAGTACGCGACGTACGCGGTGCCGTCGGTGTCCTGGAACACCGTCATGTCGCGCGCGCCGCCCGGCACGGCGCTGTTCTGGTTGCACGCGGTCTTGTACGTGGGCTCGTTGTACAGGCGGTAGGCGCCGTGGAGCTTGAAGGGTCCGGTCGGCGAGTCGGCGACGGCGACGGCGGCCAGCGAGCGCGCGTAGTTGCTGCCGCCGGGCGTGGTGCTCCCGTCGGAGTGCCACCACATGACCCACTTGCCGGTCTGCGCGTTGTGCAGCACCTTGGGCCGCTCGAAGATCGCGTTGAGCTGCGCCTCGCCCGTCGCCGTCGTGCTCTTGACGTTGAGGTAGTAGAACAGGTCGTCGATCGTCGCGGTGCGGGGCGTGCCGTCGTCGGCCACCGTGTCGTAGATCGCGTCGAAGTACTCCGACTCGAGATCCTGACGCGACGTGACCGACCGCATCACGACGCCGCGGTTGGTCCAGTTGTACGTGTCGGTCGACGTGTACAGCGAGACTCCCGGGCTCTCGTAGTAGCCGTTCGACCGGTCCTCGCCGTACCAGTAGTAGACCGTCGTGCCGCCCTCTTCCACGGCGACGGCCTCACCGTCGTCGACGCCGAGCTCCTCGGCGGTCCGCGTGACGACCTGGCCGCCGTGCGCCTGGACGTGGCGCCCGTCGGTGTCGTACCAGAATGGCTGGAAGTAGCTCCCCGACGTGTTGCCCGGGTCGGTGACGGCCGGATACGCAGAGTACGTCACCGGATCGGGCACGGTGGGCACGGCCGCCGTCACCGGTGCCGCGACGCCGGTGACGGCCACCACCGCGGCCGTCACCGCCCCCGCCGTCCGGCGCATGACGCTTCGAGATCTCATCGATCGCTCCCTCTTCTGGCGCATCCTTGCGCGAATGGTGACGTTAACATCACCGGAGGTACGGCCGATACCGGCAAGGCCGGAGTGCCTGCATGGCGGACGCTCGATCAGGTGCTACCGCGTGCCCCCGCGGCTCTCGGCGGGACCGAGGCCCCAGCGCACGGCGCGGATGGCGACGGCCCCGGCCGGCCCGCCGAGGGACCGGCTGAACCAGGTCTCCACGCCGAGCTCGTCGCGCGCCCAGGAGGGCAGCAGCGCCACGGACCCGGCCGCGAGCAGGCTGTAGGGGACGCGCACCGGCAGGGGTAGCGGTGGCTCGCGCAGGAGGAAGCGCGCGGTGTCGAGGGCCTCGGGCGTGGCCTCGAGCTCGCCGCGGTAGGACTGAAGGCATTCGGCCAGCTCGGCGACCGTCTCCGGCACGACCTCAGCGCCCAGCGCGCGTGCGACCCGCCCGGACTGAGCGACGTACTCGTCCGCCTCGTCGGCGCTGAGCGGCTTCTCGCCGTAGCGCTGATGGGCGGCGAGGAACGAGTCGGCCTCCGCGACGTGCACCCACGTCAGCAGGTGGGGGTCGCTCGCCCGGTACGGGCGGCCGTCGGCGGTCCTGCCCCGCACCCGTGCGTGGACGGCACGCACCCGGTCGATCATCTCCTCGGCGTCGTCCGCGGTCGCGAACGTCGTGAAGGCGAGGAACGTGGACGTGCGTGCCAGGCGCCCCCACGGGTCGCCGCGGTAACCCGAGTGGCCGGCGACGCCCGCCATCGCGAGCGGGTGCAGGGACTGCAGCAGCAGCGCCCGCAGCCCTCCGGCGAAGGTCGCCGCGTCGGCGTGGACCCGGCGGATGGGGCTGCCCGGGGCGAACCAGCGAGGGCCGGGAGTGAGGTGGATGCGGTCGCGAGCCTCGTACCCCTGGGGCCCGGCGACGCGGGTGAAGAGAGCGTCACCCACCCGTGCACGCAGGCGCTCGACGGGGTTCGTGGCGGCCGACATGGTGCCAGTATGGCCCGCCGCGTGCGCGCGTCACAGACTCCGGTCAACCCGCTGTTAGATGCGTCTCACGCAAATTTGCTGAACATGCTTGACTTGCGCCTTGCGCATGTGTCAGCCTCGAAGGGACGGAACCAGGGCGCCTCCCCGGCGGGCGACCAAGCGATGCCAGCCCCTGGCCTCGACAGGGGACCTCCATGCCACGCTCCGGAATCGGTCGCGCCCAGAAACGGCGCGAGCCGCGCGCCGCCTTCTGGCAGCGAACCGGCTCCACCCGGCACGGCCGCCCCCTGACCCGCCGTTCGTCCCTGGCCGTCGCAGCCGTCCTCGCCACCATGGCCCTGACCGCGTCGGCCGGCGACGGCCTGGCCCCCGGGTCGACGTCGACGAGGTACGCCGCGCTCCCGGTCACCCCGTCGGCCGCTCCCACGGCCACCCCGTCGCCGACCGTGGTCCCCGCGGTCGAGGCCAGCACCGAGGTCGCGACGGCGGTGCAGGCCGCCAGCGAGGCGCTCTCCGAGGCCCAGTACGTGACCACCGAGGCCCCCGTCGACACCGCCGCCCGTGACCAGATCACCAGGGCCACGTCCGCGTTGCGCGACCTCGTCGTCGACGCCCGCACCAAGCCGGTTCTGCACGACCGCACGGCCACCACGCCGCGCACCGGTGAGCGCTCGCCCGTCCCGGAAGCCACCGGCCCGACGACGACGGCGGCCGACGCCGCGGCTGCGGTCGCCGAGACGGCGGTCGCGGTCGAAACCGGCACGACGCCGGCAGTCCCCGTGGCCCCCGTCGTCGAGGCGCTGACCGTTCCCGACGAGGCCGGCGAGGCGCCCGACCAGATTCGCGCGACGGCGACGGGCACGCCCGAGGAGACCGATCCGGCGTCGGACATCCCGCCCACGGCCGACGAGGCCGCCATCGCGATCCAGGAGGCGACCGCCGCGCTCAACGCGCTGCTCGACACGACGCCCGTCGCCGCGGTGTCCGTGACGCCCGCGCCTCCCACCCCCGAGGAGATCGCCGCCCAGCGGGCCGCCGCGGCCGCGGCCGAGGCCCAGGCTCGGGCAGCGCGGCTCGCGGAGCTCGCGTCGGCCACCGCCGGATACGCCAACGGCCGGATCCCCGTCGCCCTGCTGTGCGAGCTCTCGTTCGCACCCGGCGAGCGGCTGCGCTGCGACGCGGCCGACCAGCTGGAGCGGTTGAACGTGGCGTTCGCGGCCCGGTTCGGACGGAACCTGACCGTGGTCGACTCGTACCGGTCATACGGGGCGCAGGTCGCCACCAAGACCATCAAGCCTGACCTGGCGGCCGTGCCGGGCACGTCCGAGCACGGGTTGGGCCTCGCGGTGGACCTGTCGGACGGGCTGCAGAGCTACGGCACCGCCAAGTACGAGTGGATGCGCGCGAACGCGCCCGCGTTCGGCTGGGACAACCCGGACTGGGCGCGCGCCGCCGGGACCAAGAACGAGCCCTGGCACTGGGAGTACGACCTGCCCTAGGCTCGCCGCCCCTGGTGGCGGTCATGCCGGCCGGGTCCCTCTGGATGGTCCGGCTCATGACATCACCCTGCCACGACGGCGGTTTGCGGGCAGCGGGTCAAGCCGGAGTGCAGCGCGCCGCCGGCGGCGCGGGCTCAGGCCGGCGACGCCAGCCAGGCGCGCCAGCCGCCGTGCGCGCTGATGTCCGCCCCGGCGGCCGCCGCGTCCGCGGCGCACCCGAACCCCACGGCCCAGCGGCCGTCGTCGAGCTCGACCCGGCCGAGGTTCATCGGTGCAGGGAGCGCCGCGAGGAACCTGCCCAGCGCACCGGCCGAGAGCGCCCAGACCTCGCCGTCCACGGAGACACCGCCGGCGCCGACGCGCGTGAGCCCCGGCTTGGGCGGGATGGTGTCGAGCGCGGCGAGGGAGTACGCCGCGGCGGTCCGTGCCGGACCGAGCCAGCGCGCGCCGAGCGCGCGAAGCTCCCGCTCGAGCGGCTGCCCCGTGAGATGGGCACCGACCACGAGGAGCTCGACCGCCTCCACTCCCCCGTCGACGATCGAGGCGGGCCACGGGAGCGGCCGCTCCGGCAGCGGGCCGGTGCCGCCCGCGTACTCCTCCGGCGGCGGCGCGGGAAGCATGACCCGTCGTGCCAGGTCCAGCGCGACGGCATCGTGGAACGTCCGCGCGACCACGGTGACCCCGAACTGGGCGATCCCGGCCGGCCCCTCGTCGACCGTGCCCGACGGCACGGCGACCGCACACAGGTCGAAGAGGTTGCAGAAGTTGGTGTAGGTGCCGACCCGGGAGTTGGCGGCCACCGGCTCGGCGTCGACCTCGGCAACGGTCGGCTGGAAGGGGGCCGTCGGGACCAGCAGCGCGTCGAACCCATCGAGGAGACCGAGGCACTCGGCGCGCAGCACCTCGAGCCGGGCCAGGTCGCGAACCATGGCGGAGCCGCTGACCTCGCCCGCCCTGGCGATGATGGCGCCGACCGTCGGGTCGACCTGCTCGGGGTGGGCGTCGACGAACTCACCGACCGCAGCGTGCCGCTCGGCGACCAGCCCGCCGTCGTAGAGCAGCCGGGCCGCGGCCAGGAAGGGGGCGAACGGGATCGCCTCGACGACGCACCCGTCCGATCGGAGCCGGTCGGCCGCCTCCTGGAAGGCCTCGGCCCAGGCGGGAGCCATCTCGGTCAGCCGGGCGGGGACCGCGACGCGGGCCGCGGCCGGCGCGGCGAGCGGGGCGTCGACGGGCCAGCGACGCGTGCCGGGGCCACCCGCCATCGCCGCCATCGCGGCGTCGGCGGTGGCGAGGTCGCGGGCGAGGATCGTCACCGCGTCCCAGGACCGGCAGGCGGGGACGACGCCCTCCACCGACACCACGCCGAGGGTCGGCTTGATACCGACGATCCCCTGGAAGGCGGCCGGCACCCGGCCCGAGCCCGCGGTGTCGGTGCCGATCGCGAGGTCGGCCGCGCCCAGCGCCACCGCGACCGCCGAGCCGGAGCTCGACCCGCCGGACACGTGCGTCTCGCGGCGGGCGTCCCGGACGCCCCCGTAGGGGCTGCGCTGACCGACGAGCCCGGTGGCGAACTGGTCCAGGTTCGTGACGCCCACCACGGTGGCGCCGGCGGCGCGGAGCCGGGCGACCGCCACAGCGTCGGTGCCGGCGGGCTCGGTGGCGTACGCCGGGCAGGCGGCTGTCGTCGGGAAGCCGGCCACGTCCACGTTGTTCTTCACCGCGAGCCGGAGGCCGGCCAGCGGCCCGGAGGACGCGGAGAGCTCCGCCTCCACCTCGGCGGCGTCGCGGAGCGCGATGAAGGCCTCTGGGCGGGCGCTCACGAGGCCGGTCCCAGCACGACGAGGGCGTCGCCCGGCGCGACCTGCACCCCGGGGCTCGCGGGCACGGCGGTGACCACGCCGGCGGACGGCGCGGCGAGGTACGTCTCCATCTTCATCGCCTCCAGCGCGACCAAGGTCTGTCCTTCCTCCACAAGGTCGCCCACGGCGACCTCCACCTTCCAGACGTTCGCGACGAAGGGCGCGTCCACGCGGGTGCCCCCCTCGGGCACCACCACGTCCTCCGGGCCGGCCACCTCGACCGTGAGCGCGGCTTCGGCGCGGTCGAACTCTCCGGCCTCCTCCCAGGCCTGGCGTTCCGCGTCGAACGCCGCCCCCTGCGTCGCCCGGAAGGCGGCGATCGACTCGGCGTTGTCGCGCAGGAACCCCTCGTGCTCGGCGAGCGAGAAGGCGCCCTCGGTGATGTCGAGGCTGGTGCGCCCGGCGGCGAGATCGGCGCGCAGGTCGAGGAGCTCCTCGGGCTCGACGGGGTACCAGCTGATCCGGTCGAAGAACCTCAGCAGCCACGGGTCCTGCCCACGAGCGGGGTGCGTGCGCCACACCTGGGTGGTGCGGCCGACGAACTGGTACCCGCCCGGCCCCTCCATGCCGTAGATGCACAGGTAGGCGCCGCCGATGCCGACGGAGTTCTCCGCCGTCCAGGTGCGGGCGGGGTTGTACTTCGTCGTCAGGAGCCGGTGCCGCGGGTCGAGCGGGGTCGCCACGGGTGCCCCCAGGTAGACGTCCCCGAGGCCCAGCACCAGGTACTCGGCGTCGAACACGGTCCGGTACACGTCGTCGACGGAGGCCAGTCCGTTGATCCGCCGGATGAACTCGATGTTCCATGGGCACCAGGGCGCGTCGTCCCGGACGCCGGCCATGTAGCGGGCGATCGCCTCGCGCGTGGCCGGGTCGTCCCAGCTCAGCGGCAGGCGCACCTGCCGGCTGGGGACCACCAGGCCGGTGGTGGGGGGCAGGTACGCCTCGGTCTCGGCGAGCAGGTCGAGCAGGACCCGCTGCGGCAGCACGTCGGTGTCCACGTGCACCTGCAGCGAGCGGATGCCGGGCGTGAGGTCGAGGACGCCGGGCAGGCCGCGCTCGGCCAGCGCGGTGTGGAGCGCGTGGACGCGGGCGCGCAGGGCGAGGTCGAGCACGATGTCGCCGTACTCCACGAGGACGGCGTCGTCGCCCTGGCGGCGGTAGGTGACCACGGGGTCGCCGTCGAGCCGGCGCAGCACGCCGTCGTCCCCGTCGCCGCCGGGCAGGTACGCCGGCAGGTCCAGCAGCCGCGGCGAGGCGGCGGCCTCGCCGCGTACCGGCGCGAACGAGACGGTGTCCCCCGGCCGGAGCTGACCCAGCTTCCAGCGGTCCGCGGACACCACGGTGACAGGGCAGACGAAGCCGCCGAGGCTCGGCCCGTCGGGCCCCAGGAGGATCGGGGTGTCGCCGGTGAAGTCCAGGGCTCCGACGGAGTACGCCGTGTCGTGGATGTTCGAGGGGTGCAGCCCCGCCTCCCCGCCGTCACGGCGGGCCCACACGGGCTTGGGGCCCACGAGCCGGACACCGGTGCGGGCGGAGTTGAAGTGCACCTCGTAGGGGGTGGCGTAGAGCTGCTCGACGTCGGCGCGGGTGAAGAACTCCGGCGCCGCGTGCGGTCCCTCGGTCACCGTGAGGTCCCAGTGGCTGCCGAACGTCGGCCGGCGAACCTCGGGCACGGGGGCCGTGGCCAGTCCGGCCGGCGCCGGCAGGGTGCGCAGCACGTCGCCGGGCCGCAGCGCACGCCCGCCGTGGCCACCGAACCGGCCCAGGGTGAACGTGGCGGCGCTGCCGAGATACTCGGGGACGTCCAGGCCTCCGGCGAAGGCCACGTAGGTGCGCAGGCCCGCCGCCGCGTCGCCGATGTCGAGCGTCGCGCCGGCCGGCACGAGCACCGGCTCCCACTGCGGCACGTCGACACCGTCGACGGTCACTCGCGCCGGAGCCCCGGCGACGCACACCTGCGTGTCGTGGGTGACGATCAGCGCCGGTCCCGAGGCGGTGCACTCCAGGCCGGCGGCGTTCTCCTCGTTGCCGAGCGCGAGGTTGGCCAGCCGCAGGGACCGGTCGTCCATTGCTCCGCTCGGGGGTACGCCGACCTGCCAGTAGCCGACCCGGCCGTCGGCGTCCTGCACCGTGGTCATGAGGCCGGCGCGGGTGATCGCGATGCGTGGCTCCGGGTCGCCCACCCCCGCGAGGGTGCCGGTCGTGTGCAGGGCGGTACGGAAGCCGGGCAGGTCGACCGCTGCCCGCAGCATCCCGAGGTTCACCTCGATGCCGTCGACCCGCGTGCGGTCGAGGGCTCGCCGCAGCAGGTCCAGGGCCGTGTCGCGGTCCTCGGCCGTGGCGATGACCTTGGCGAGCATCGGGTCGTAGGCGGTCGTGACCTCGGTGCCCGTCACCGCCCAGGCGTCGACGCGGATGCCGTCGCCCTCGGGGAGCTCCACGCGGGTGAGGGTGCCGGCGCTGGGCCGGAAGTCCGCCGCCGGGTCCTCGGCGTAGACCCGGGCCTCGACGGCGTGCCCGCGGACCGGGACCGTCCCGGCTTCCCGGTAGCCGGAGAGGAAGGCGTCGTCGCCACCGGCGAGCCGGAGCATCCAGGCGACGAGATCCACGCCGGTCACCTGCTCGGTGACCGGGTGCTCGACCTGGAGGCGCGTGTTGACCTCCAGGAAGGAGGCCTCCTCGCGCGCGGCGTCGTAGACGAACTCCACCGTGCCGGCGGAGCGGTAGCCGATCGAGGCGGCCAGGTCGCGCGAGGCCCGGTGGAGCCGCTCGCGGACATGGTCGGGCAGGGCAGGCGCGGGCGCCTCCTCCACCACCTTCTGGTTGCGCCGCTGCAGGGAGCAGTCGCGGTCGCCCAGAGAGACCACTCCTCCGGCGCCGTCGCCGAAGACCTGCACCTCGACGTGTCGCGCCCGCTCCACGTACCGCTCCGCGAAGACCCCGCCCGAGCCGAAGCTGCGCAGCGCCAGCCCCGCGACCCGGTCGAACGCCTCGCGCAGCTCGTCGTCGTCGCGGCAGACGGTCATGCCGATCCCGCCGCCGCCGGCGGTGGCCTTGAGCATGACCGGGTAGCCGATCCGCTCGACCTCGGCCACGGCGTGGTCGGCATCGGCGAGCAGCCCCGTGCCGGGGAACACCGGTACGCCGGCTGCGACCGCGGCCGCACGGGCGGAGTGCTTGTCGCCGAAGATCCGCAGCTGCTCGGGGGTCGGGCCGACGAACACCATGCCGGCGCCCTCGACCGCGAGCGCGAAGTCGGCGTCCTCGGCCAGGAAGCCGTAGCCAGGATGCACCGCGTCCGCCCCGGTGGTCTTGGCGGCGCGCAGCATCTCCTCGACGTTCAGGTACGACTCGGCCGGCGGAGTGGGACCGAGGAGCACGGCGTCGTCGGCCAGGTGGACGTGCGCGGCCCCGCGGTCCGCCTCCGAGAACACCGCGACGGTGCGCAGACCCAGGTCGTGCGCGGTGCGGATGATCCGGCAGGCGATCTCCCCGCGGTTCGCGACGAGCAGGGTGCGGATCGGACGGGCAGCGGTACGGTCAGGCACCGGCGTACACCACCATCTCCGCGCGGCTGGGGTCGAAGCCGTTGCACGGGTTGTTGATCTGCGGGCAGTTCGAGACGACGACGAGGGTGTCCTTCTCGGCGCGCAGCGACAACGACAGGCCGGGAGCGGAGATGCCGTCCACGATGCCGAGGGCACCGTCCGGGTCGACCGGGACGTTCATGAACCAGTTGACGTTGGAGACCTGGTCGCGCTTGCCCATGCCGTACCTGCTGAGCTCGCGCAGGAAGTTGTCGGCGCACGCGTGCTGGGCGTAGGTGTGGTGGCCGTAGCGCAGGGTGTTGGACTCGCGGGAGCAGGCGCCGCCGAGGGTGTCGTGCCTGCCCACCTCGTCGGCCACGACCGTGAGCAGCGGCTCGTACTCGTTGTCACGGAGCACGCTGCCGGTGGTGAGGAAGACCGTCTCCTGCGCCTGGATGGTGGCCTGGGCACTGTAGGCGCGGGCGGTGTCCTGGGCGTCGTACGCCAGGAAGTCGACCGCCTGGTTGCCGTCGAGGTCGACGATCGTCAGCACCTGGCCCTTCACCAGCACCCTCGACCAGGGCGCCCGGGCGGCCACGGTCTCGCGGTGGATCTCGGGCCCGAACGCGGCCTGGGCCTGGGTGGTCTCGGCGGTGGTCATCGCAGTCCACGTCCCTTCCGGTGGTCGTCGGTGTTCTCGAAGGCACGGTGCCCCTCCGGCGTCGCGCTCCACACCGGATCCGCGGGGGTGGTGACGCGGTCGCGCCACGCGAGGATCTCCAGCGGCGTGGAGGTGTAGCCGGGCCGCGGGTCGAGCGGGTGCGCGGCATTGGCGAGGAGCACGACGACGGGCAGCTCGGTGCGCAGGGTGACGCTCGCCCCCGGTCCGGCCGACCCCTCCCACTGCGGGCGGCCGTCGGAGTCGACGCGGATGCCCTGGAAGAAGGAGACCGACGGCGGGATGTCGCGACGGCCGAGGCCGTTCTTGGCGGCCCCCAGTGCGAGCAGCTCGCGGCCGGCGGGGCTGGGCCCCTCGGGCGCGCCGTCGCCGTAGCGCTCCTCGTTGCGCGCGCGGGACGAGGTGCCGTAGAGCGTGTCGTGGTGACCGGAGGTGTCCTCGAGGACGGTGGCGAGCACCCGGGCCTGGTCGCTGAGGAGCAGATAGCCCCCTCCCGCGTAGACCTGCCACTGGACCTTGACGGTGTCCGCGACGTTGAGCCGTTCCCAGGGCATGTCCGCGTGGTAGAGCACGAGCGACGCGCAGGCGTCGCCCTCCACGTCGGTCAGCCGGATGGTCGTGCCCGGCGCGAGCACGCGGTGCGCGTAGCCGCCGCCCGGGATGCGGTCGGCCCAGACGACGTCGTCGGCGTCGACGCCGGCCGGTGGCTCGGCCCAGCGCGAGGCGGGCACCGTCGGGGCGGCGTACACGACCGTGCCCGCCTGCGCCCGGGCATGCGCCTTGGCACCGGCGGTGGTCGAGGTCTCCTGTGCGGTGGTCACGGCTCCTCCTTCAGGATTTTCTGTCGATCAACAGAAATTCAACGAGGGTCGACGACATCCGGTGTCTCGACCAGGTAAATCTTGTGTAAACCGGTGCACCCCGAGGATCCGCAGCCCCTCCTCAGGGCGGCTGTTAGATTCAGCGGCATGGCTGCGCGTGGACGACCCCGGGCCTCGGGCCCCTCGACCTCGGGGCTCACCACCGAGCAGGACATCCTGGTGGCCGCCGGCCGGCTCTTCTGCACCGAGGGCTACGGCAGCACGAGCACCTACGCGATCGCACGTGCCGCCGGCATCTCCCAGGCCACGATGTACCACTACTTCGCGGGCAAGCACGAGATCCTCCTCGCCCTCCTGCTCGAGACGGTGCGCCCGTCCGTGGAGTACGCCGAGCAGCTGGCCGCCAGCCCGGAGCCGCCGACGGACCGGTTGCGCAAGCTGGTGGCGTACGACGCCCGGCTCCTCGCGTCCGGCGAGGAGAACCTCGGCTCGCTCTACCTGCTTCCCGAGCTCGGCGACGAGCGCTTCGCCCCCTTTCACGCAGAGCGGCAGCGCCTCTTCGAGACCTACCGGGAGCTGGTCGCGGCCTGCCAGGGCTCCAGCCTGGAGGACGCACACCCGGCCGCCAGCCTCGTGCTGGGGCTGGTGGAGAGCCTCATCCTGCGGCGCCGCAACGAACCGCACATGCTGGAGGACGACATCGCGACCAGGATCGCCGATGCCGCCCTCCGCATCGTGCAGGCCTGAGCCCGCCCGTCAGCCGGGCATGACCCGGTTCAGCCGACCTCGAGCTCGGGCTCGAGGACCTCCGTCCGGTCGAGGAGGGCGAGATCGGCCTCCTCGCTCTCGTGCGGGCGGGTCACCAGGGCCGTGAGGACGAAGGCGACGATGCCGGCCGCAGCGGCCACCAGCGTCGCCCAGCCGTCGAACCCGGCCCCGAAGACCTGGTTGTCGAAGTAGAGCAGGTCGTTGGGGATGCCGTACAGCGTCGGGGTGAGCACCAGGAAGACGAGCCGGACCACAAGACCGACCCCGGTGCCGACGAGCGCGGCGGTGGAGGTCGCGCCCCGCCAGAACAGGCCGAGCAGGAACGGCGCGACGAGGCAGGCCAGCATCAGGTCGAAGGCCAGGGTGAGCAGGATCCCGGTCTGGCTGACGCGCACGGCCAGGAAGGCACCGATGACCACGACCGGGAGCATCGCGACGCGCGTCCAGCGCAGGAGCGGGTCGTGGTGGCCGGGCGCCACCTCGCGCTTCACGCCGGCGATGTTGCGCACCGCCACGGCGGAGGTGGCCAGGATGGCGCCGGAGGCGGTGGAGAACGAGGCGGCCACGATGCCGGACAGGACCAGGACGGCCACGAGGGCGGGCGCGTAGCCGTCGAGCAGCTGGAAGATGACGGGACCGTCGTCGAGCACGAGCCCGAGCTGCGAGGAGGCGGTCAGGGCGATGAGTGACCAGGCGACACCGATCACGGTGGTCGCGCCCGCACCGATGAAGCAGGCCCGCTGGGCCGCCTGCGGCGTGCGCGCAGCGAAGATCCGCTGCATGAAGTCGATGGCGACCAGGTCGCCCACTCCCAGGGACACGAGCGTCGCCCAGTTGATCGGCGCGCCCTGGCCGGGGTCGGTCAGCTGGCCGAGGTCGAAGGGACCGAGCCCGGCCGGGATGTGAATGCCGTAGGTGCCGGCCACCCAGACGAAGAGCACGAGCGTGGCAACCACGGTGATGGCGGCCTGGATCACGGCCGCGTACGCGTCGGAGAAGAGCCCGCCACCGATCGTGTAGGCAAGGATCAGCGCCACGGCGAGGACGACCCCGACGGCGTACGGCATACCGGTGAAGTACTCCACCAGGAAGCCCATCCCGACCAGGTTGCCCGCCAGCAGGATGGTGAACGCGAAGACCATGAGCAGCGAGGCCGTGACCTCGACGCGGCGGTTGTAGCGGCGGGCGAAGAAGTCACCCAGGGTGAACAGGCCCATGCGGTTCATCGGCTTGGCGAGGAAGAGACCGGTGATGGTGAGACAGATCGCCAGGCCGATCGCGAGGGAGGCGCCGGCCCAGAAGCCGTACGCCGAGGAGAGGTCGGTGTTGCCGACGGTGGCATTGCTGTCCACCGCCGCGGTGGTGAGGGCGACGGCGACGAGAGGAACGCCGAGCTGCCGGCCGGCCACGAGGTAGTTGGCACTGTCTCCATCGATCTTGCGGGCCACCGCGATGCCGACGGCGAGCACCAGCGCGACGGAGAGCGCGACTCCGGTGATGATCATGAGGGCTCCTGGGGTCGGTACTGCCGGCCGCATTTCGGTCGACCGACAGATATTGCTCACCATTGAGCCGCACACGTGTTACGGCCAGCCTCGCCTGGATGACACGTTTCTGTTAAAACCGGCCGAAACTGGCGGCCCCCGAGCACCCGAGCGGCGCGAGGCAGGGGCCCGACAGCCTGGCCGTGCGTGGTGGGGCAGGCGGCGTACCGTGTGGAGTCCGGGCGGTCTCGGACCGCCACTCGCTGACACGGTCGGTCGCCGCGACGGCCGACCAGAAGTGGACGGATGCCATGGCCATCTCGAGCTACCCGCACGAGTTCGCCATCCGGGCCGCCACGGTTCTCGGTTCCAAGATCGAGGCGAGCATCACGGTCCGCCAGCACGGCCTGACGGTACGTGCGGGCAGCAGCACCGACGCCGCGGCCCGGTGCGACCAGGTCGAGGCGATGGCCGGCGCCGGACCGTGCATCGACGCGATGGATCAGGTCGTCGCCCAGATCGTTCCCGAGATCGCATCGGAGTCGCGCTGGGAGGCCTGGCGCACGAAGGCCGCCGAGGAGGGATTCACGTCCGCGCTCGCCGTGCCGGCACTGGTGACCCCTGGCGTCGCGGTCGCGCTGAACCTCTACTCGCGCTCCGCGGACCCGTGGACGGCCGAGCTGCTCACCGCGGCGGACGCCTACGCCCACCTGACCGCATCAGCGGTGCGGCTGCGGTTCGAGCTGGCCGAGGTCGAGGACGCCGCAATCGGCGTCTACCGGACGATGTCCGAGACGATCGCCACCGAGCGCGCGGTGGGCGCCATCATGCAGACCAACCAGTGCACCGAGGAGGATGCCCGCCGCATCCTCGACTCCGCCGCCCGGAACCGCTCGGTGACCCGGCGGGAGGTCGCCGAGACGATCCTGCGGGCGCTCGTGGTCCCCGACGAAGGGCCCGGGGCCGCGCCGCTCAGCCGTGGATCGTGACGGTGTAGCCGTCGAGATCCTTGAAGGCGAAGGTCAGACCGAACGGACCGTCGAAGGGCGGCACGGCGATCGTGACGCCTCCCTTGACGAGCCGATCGTGCAGCGACTGCGCGTCGTCCGCCTTCATCCAGAGGGCCACGCCGAGGCCGGGATCGCCCGCGTCCAGGTCCACGCCCGGCAGAGGCTCCCGCACGGCGAAAGCGACCGTCTCGGTGGTGAAAACCACCGCGTGCGGCGGCGCCGTGGGCGCGCGGTGCAGTCCCAGGTTCTGCTCGTAGAACGCGGCGGCGCGCTCGACGTCCCGCACCTGCAGGGCGACGAAGGAAGGTCCGGTGACAGTCATGATGGTTCCCGTTCTGGTGTGTCAGGTTGTTGACATGGATTCTGTGTCAGAATATTGACATGAGTCAAGTCGAGGTGGTCGGACGACTGGATGAGTCGGTGGGATACCTGCTCAAGCAGGCCGCGTCGGCCCTGCGTGGCGCCATGGACGCAGAGCTGCGTGCCTTGGAGCTGAGCGTTCCCCAGTACTCCTGCCTGGAGCTGCTGCACCAACGCGAGGAGCTCTCGAACGCCGAGCTGGCGCGCGGGGCTTTCGTCACCCGGCAGTCGATGAATCTCGTGCTGCGGGGCCTGGAGAAGCGCGGCCTGCTCACCCGTCCGACCACGGCGGCAACGGGACGTGCCAGGCCGGCGGAGCTCACCGAAGCAGGGCGAGAGCTGCATCATCAGGCCAGCGTGCTCGTCAGGGCGGTGGAGCAGCAGATGCTCTCGGCTCTCACCGCTGCGCAGGAAGACTCGCTCCGATCGGGTCTCCACGAGTGCATCACGGGTCTCGCCGACCCGGACGCGAACGGTCCCGGCGGACCGTCCCTGTAACCGGTCCCGCTGCTGGTTATCCTCTGGGGGTGACCTCACGCGGCTCGTGGAAGACCGTCACCCATGACTGGTCGGCGACGGTGGATCACGACCACCTCGCAGACATCCGCGCCCGGGCGTCGACGCTCGCGCCGGACCTCGCGCACCTGGTGCTCGAGGTGCTCGCCTATGCCGCCGAGGAGGCCGAGGCGCGCGGTGGTGGCCGCGCCGTCGTCACGCACCATCGCGACGGGACCGTCTCGGTCGCCGACGACGGGCGAGGCACGGACACCCGCCCGGACGGCGGCCGCGCCGTACGCAAGCCGATCATGGCCACCCGCGACGTCCGGTTCTTCGACACCCCCGAACCGCCCGTCCTGCCCGACGGCGTCGCGCGCCGCGGCATGTCCGTGGTCGCCGCGCTCAGCACCCGGCTGGTCCACCTGAACCGCCGTGCGGACGGCGCCTGGACGCAGGCCTACGAGCGCGGCGTACCGGTCACCGGGCTCGACCCGGTCCCGGCGGACGGCTCGACGGGCACCACCGTGACGTTCCTTCCCGACCGTACGCTCGTGCCCCTGACAAGCCTGGGGCCCGACCAGCTGCGGCGAGTGGCCGGGGCGTTCGGCGGCCAGATGCTCCAGGTCGTCGTCCACCTGGCCGACGGCGACGAATGAGATGACGACAGGTGAGATGGCAGCCATGCGGACGACGTTGACGACAGGCATTCCCAGCCCGCCCCTGGAGTGGTCCGCGATCCACCTGGGTCCGCTCACCATCCACGTGTACGCGCTGTGCCTCCTCGCCGGGATGGCGGCGGCGGTCGTGATCACGCAGCGGCGGCTGTCGCCTCGTGGCGGGCCTGACGGCGTCGTGATCGACATTGCGATCTGGGCGATACCGCTCGGCCTGGTCGGCGCGCGGATCTACCACGTCCTGACCCATCCGGACGACTACTTCTACGCCGGCGCCGACCTGTGGGACGTGGTGCGGATCTGGGACGGTGGCAACGCGCTGTACGGGTCGCTGATCGGTGGTGCGGTCGGTGCGTGGATCGGGTGCCGGCGGGCGGGTATCCGCCTGGCGTCCTTCGCCGATGCGCTGGCCCCGGGCCTGCTCGTGGCGCAGGCCGTGGGCCGTCTGGGCAACTACGTGAACCAGGAGCTGTTCGGGCGCCCGACGACGTTGCCGTGGGGCCTGGAGATCGACGCGAACGCGCCGATGTTCCCCGACGACACGCCTGCCGGCACGGTGTTCCACCCGCTGTTCCTCTACGAGATGGTCTGGAACGTCGCCGGGGCGATGGTGCTGCTGGCCCTGGACCGCCGGTTCGGGCTGCGCTGGGGGCGGCTCTTCGGGCTCTACCTGGTCTGGTACGGGCTCGGCCGCAGCTGGCTGGAGCTGATCCGCATCGACCCCACCAGTGGTTCGTGGCTGGGCATCCCGGCCAACCTCTGGACGTCCGTCCTGGTGATCACGCTGGGCCTCGTGATCTTCCTCGTGCAGGGGCGCCGGCACCCGGAACCCGAGGGCTCGGTGCACCTCCCGGGCAGAGAACCGGTGCCTGGGCCGGAGCGTTCGGACGACGCAGAGGCGCCCGCGACGGATTCCTGAGCCGACGGCGGGGCGCACCCGGGCGGTGCGCTAGCGTGCGTCCCTGATGTCCAGCTCAGGAGGATTCGTGACTTCGACCGGCGTGCGCGACGACCTCGGGCTGCGGCCCCATGTCGAGGCCTTGGCGCACCTTGTCACGGCGCGCACGGCGCCGCCGTCGTACGCCATAGCCGTCCTGGGCGAGTGGGGAGGCGGCAAGTCCGCGTTCCTGCGGCGCCTGCAGGCGCAGGTCGAGGCGCGGGCCGCCTCGGGCGACCCAGAGGCTGTGGCGTCGGTGCGGGTCGTCCGGTGGAACGCATGGGCGCACGGCGAGACCTCCGTGATGGTCGGGATCGTCAAGAAGGTCGTCGCCGCGCTGCGCGGCGAGGACGTGACCGCACGCCGTCGCGGGCCCCTCGACGCCCGGCTGCGGGCCCGGCGTCGCACCGCGACGACGAACCGAGCCGAGCGCATGCGTGCGCGGGCCGTCCGGCTCGACCACCGGATCGAGGCCGCCGAGGACGCGAGCGTTCTCGGCACCGTCCTGCACCAGGCCCGGGTGCTCCTCCTGCTGCCGTGGGCGCTGTTCCGAAGCGGGTGGCGCCGGGCGCTGCCGCTCGCCGTCGTGCTCGTGGTCGCCGTGCTGCTCGTCGCCGGGCCGGCGCTCCTGCCCGTCGTCGAGCCCGAGGTCGCAACCTTGTACGCCGAGTCAGGCACCTGGGTCAGAGGGTTGCTCGCCTCGTCGGGCGTCGTGGCGGCGCTGACGGCGCTCGTCGCGGGCTACCGCAGCCGCGTGGCCGAGCTGGACCCGCTGCGCACCGGCATGGTCGGCACGCTGGCGCAGCTCGTCCAGGTCACCTTCGACCAGGAGAGCGCCAAGGCGGAGGCGCGGCTCGCCGAGCTCGACGCCGAGGACGCCATCGACGGCCTGTCCACCCTCCTGCACGACGAGGACCACCAGGGCCGCCTGGAGCGCGCCCACGGGTTCGTCGGAAACCTGCGGGACGATCTCGGGACGTTCGCCGACCAGCTCGCCCAGGCCGAGGAGTACCTGCGACGCCCGGGCGACACCGACGCCGACGGCCGGGTCGAGCGGATCGTGCTCCACGTCGACGACCTCGACCGATGCCCGCCCGACCGGGTCGTCGACGTGCTGCAGGCCCTCACGCTGCTGCTGTCGACGAGCCTGTTCGTCATCGTGGTCGCCGCCGACCCACGGACCCTGCGGCACGCGCTCGAACGCGACGTCGCGGCAGCCACGCACCTGGAGGGCAGCGCGGCCGGGGCGCTCGACCACCTCGACGCCCTCTTCCGGGTGCCCTACGCGCTCCCCCGCCTCGTGCCTCCGGTCAGCGGCCGCTACCTCCTGCGGACCGCCGCCGACCAGGGTCTCCTACCGCATGACCTGGCCCTTGGCCCGGGCGACGACGACGCCCCGGCCGGACGTCCGCCGTCGGCCACCCTGAACGCTCAGGAGGCGGACCTCCTGGCGCTGGTGTGCGAGGCCGTGACCACGCCGCGGGCGGCGAAGAAGCTGCTCACGCTGTACCAGCTGGTCCGGTACGCGACCGGGCCCGACGGCGACCCGCGGCCCGCCGCCCTCCTGCTTGCCCTGCTCGTGGGCGCGCCCGAGCAGACCGCGCAGCTTCTCGGCGAGCTCGATGACCGGGCCGACGCGGCGCACCTCGCCGCCGTGATCGAGGCCCTGGGCGGCCAGCACGCGGCCGCAAGCCACGAGCGGTGCGCCACGTGCGCGGCCTGGAGGCGGATGCACGGCGTCGCGGAGCGCGCAGTCGCCGCAGGAGTCCCGGCCGAGGTGGGCAGCTACCGCGCGTGGGCGCGCGAGGTGGCGCGGTTCAGCTTCCACACGACGGAGCGGCACTGACCTGGTGGACGAACGGTCGGCCGAACGGTCGCGCCAAGAGCGGCCGCCCTCCCGAGGTCGGGCGGGCGGCCGCACGGCGGTGGAACTCGCGCCTAGACGGTGAACCCCACCCTACGCAGCA
>NZ_JAKGSG010000032.1 GCF_021568775.1 Antribacter soli
CCGCGGGGGGGGGGCCCCCCCCCGCCCCCCCCCCGGGCCCCCCCCCCCCCCCCCCCCCGGGGGGGGGGGGGCGCCCCCCCCCACGTCTGTGCAACTCGCGACTAGACGTTGAACCCCAGCATCCGCAGCTGGTCCTTGCCGTCGTCCGTGATCTTCTCCGGCCCCCACGGCGGCATCCAGACCCAGTTGACCCGGAAGCCGTCGACGATGCCCTCGAGCGCGGTGGCGCTCTGGTCCTCGATGACGTCGGTCAGCGGGCAGGCCGCGGACGTGAGCGTCATGTCGATCGTCGCGTGGTTGTTCTGGTCGAGCTGGATCCCGTAGATGAGGCCCAGGTCGACGACGTTGATCCCGAGCTCGGGGTCGATCACGTCGCGCAGCGCCTCCTCGACGTCCGCGACGGTCGTGGGCGTGGGCCCGACGCCGGTAGTGGTCTCGGTCATGTCTGTCACCTCAGTCCGTCCGTCGACACCAGCGCGCCGCTGCGCACCAGCGAGTCCTTGAGCGCCGCCCAGCCGAGCAGCGCGCACTTGATCCGTGCGGGGTACTGCGAGACCCCGGTGAACGCGGTCGCGTCACCGAGCACGTCCTCGTCGTCGTCCCCGAGCCCGCGGCCCCTGGACGACATCAGGTCGTGGAACAGCGCGTCGAGCCGCGCCGCCTCCGTCAGGGACGCCCCGGTCACGAGCTCCGTCATCACCGACGTGGACGCCTGCGAGATGGAGCAGCCCTGGCCCTCCCAGGTCACGCTCTCCACCGTGCCGCCGATGCCCGCCGCACCCGGCGCCACCGCCACGCGCAGCGTCACCTCGTCGCCGCAGGTGGTGTTCACCTGGTGCGACTCCCCCTGGAGTAGATCGCCGGGCCCATGGTCGACGAGCCCCCGGCCGTGCGGGTGCTTGGCGTGGTCCAGGATCACCTGCTGGTACATCTGCTCGAGCGAGCTCACACGTCCTCCGAAAGTTCAGTTCACCGAGAAGAACGCGCGGACCCCCGCGAGCGCTTCCCGGAATGCGCCGACCTCGTCGGTCGTCGTGTAGACGGACGCGGACGCACGGGCGGTCGCCGCGATCCCGAACCGGCGGTGCAGCGGCTGCGCGCAGTGGTGGCCGACCCGCACGGCGATGCCGCGGTCGTCCAGTACCTGGCCGACGTCGTGCGCGTGGACGCCGTCCACGACGAACGAGACGACGGCGAGGCGGTCGGGAAGGCCGCCCGGCCCCACCCCGACGTTCGACGGCCCGATGACCCGCACGCCCGGGATCTCGCCGATCCGCAGCAGCTCCTCGGCCAGCAGGACCTCGTGCGCGGCGACGGCGCCCATCCCGAGCTCGCCCAGATAGTCCGCGGCGACGCCCAGTCCCACGGCCTGCGCGACCATCTGCGTGCCGGCCTCGAACCGCTGCGGCGGCGGTGCGTACGTCGTCGCCTCCATGGTGACGACCTCCACCATGGACCCGCCCGTGGTCACGGGCGGCATGGCCTCGAGCAGCTCGCGCCGCCCGTACAGCGCGCCGACGCCGGTCGGCCCGAGCATCTTGTGCCCGGAGAACGCCGCGAAGTCGACGCCGAGGGCGTGCAGGTCGACGGGCAGGTGCGGCACGGACTGGCAGGCGTCGAGCACGGTGAGCGCGCCGACCCGCCGGGCGGCGGCGACGAGCCGGGCCACCGGCGCGACGGCGCCCGTCACGTTCGACACGTGCCCGAACGCCAGCACGCGGGTCCGCTCCGTCACGATGCTGTCGAGGTCGGAGAGGTCGAGCCGCCCGTCGTCGCCCACCGGGATCCAGCGGAGCGTGGCGCCCGTCCGCGCGCACAGCTCCTGCCACGGCACCAGGTTCGCGTGGTGCTCCGCCTCGGTGACGACGATCTCGTCACCCGCGCCCAGCGCGAAGCGCCGCGCCTCGACGCCGCCCCGGCCGAGCGTCGCGTTCGACATCGCGTACGCCACGAGGTTGATCGCGGAGGTGGCCCCGGGGGTCCACACGATCTCCCCCGGGTCAGCCCCGACGAACGCCGCGAGCGAGGCACGGGCGTCCTCGAACGCGATCGTGGCCTCCTCCGCGAGCTGGTGCGCGCCGCGGTGCACGGCGGCGTTGCGCTGCTCGTAGAAGTCGACCTCGGTGTCGAGGACGACCTGCGGCTTCTGCGACGTGGCCGCGGAGTCGAGGTAGACGAGGGGTCGACCGCCCCGCACCGTGCGCCCGAGCAGCGGGAAGTCCGCGCGGACCGCGGCGAGCTCGGCCGCGCTCAGCTCGGCCCCGTGCCCGACGGCGGTCGGGTCACCCGGGCGTGCCGGGTCGCCCGGTCGCACGGTTGCGGTGGTGGTCATGATGTCTCCTCAGGCCATCGTGGCGCCGGTGCCCACGTACCGGTCGTAGCCCTCGTTCTCGAGGCGCTCGGCGAGCTCGGGGCCGCCCTCCTCGGCGATCTTGCCGTCGACGAAGACGTGCACGAAGTCCGGCTTGATGTAGCGCAGGATGCGCGTGTAGTGCGTGATGAGCAGCACGCCCACGTCGGTGTTCTCCTTCGCCCGGTTCACGCCCTCGGACACGACGCGCAGGGCGTCGACGTCAAGGCCGGAGTCGGTCTCGTCGAGGATCGCGAAGTGCGGCTTGAAGAGCTCGAGCTGGAGGATCTCGTGGCGCTTCTTCTCACCACCGGAGAAGCCCTCGTTCACGGAGCGCTCGGCGAAGGCGGCGTCGATGCGGAGGTTCTCCATCGCGCCCTTGACCTCCTTGCCCCAGGTACGCAGGGCGGGCGCCTGGCCCGTGATCGCAGTCTTGGCGGTGCGCAGGAAGTTCGCGACGGACACGCCAGGGACCTCGACCGGGTACTGCATGGCGAGGAAGAGGCCGGCACGGGCGCGCTCGTCGACGGTCATCGCGAGGACGTCCTCGCCGTCGAGCGTGACGGTGCCCGAGGTCACCTTGTACTTCGGGTGGCCGGCGAGGGCGGACGCGAGCGTGGACTTGCCGGAGCCGTTCGGGCCCATGATGGCGTGGGTCTCGCCGCTGTTGATCGTCAGGTCGACGCCCCGAAGGATCGGCTTGGCGCCTTCCTTGGTCTCGACGCTGACGTGCAGGTCGCGGATCTCGAGGGTGGACATTCTTGGTGACTCCAGGGATGAGAGGTTCAGGAAGAGGCCGGGACGTTGGCGTCGATGTCGACGAGCACTCGCTCGCCGTCGACGGTCACCGGGTAGACGGGCACGGGGCGCACCGCCGGGAGCTGGATGGGCTGGCCGGTACGGAGGTCGAACTGCGAGCCGTGCAGCCAGCACTCGACGAGGCAGCCCTCGACCTCACCGTCGGACAGCGAGACGGCGCCGTGGGAGCAGACGTCCGAGATGGCGTGCCAGTCGCCGTCGGCGTCGCGGACGACCGCGACCGGGACGGGCGCGCCGTCCGGACCGTCGAGCTCGACGAGCATCGTCTCCTCGGGCCCCAGGTCGGACGTCATGCAGACGAGCTGGGCAGTCACGCGACCGTCCCGAGGGCCGGGGCGCCGGTGATGACGCCCATCGACTTCTCGAGCTCGGCCTCGATGGACGCGAGCAGGCGCTCCTCGACGGAGGCGACGCCGATCTCGTGGATGAGCTCGGCGAAGAAGCCGCGCACGACGAGCCGGCGCGCCTCGGTCTCCGCGATGCCGCGTGACTGCAGGTAGAAGAGCTGCTCGTCGTCGAAGCGGCCGGTCGCGGACGCGTGGCCGGCGCCCTCGATCTCGCCCGTCTGGATCTCGAGGTTCGGCACGGAGTCCGCACGCGCGCCGTCGGACAGGACGAGGTTGCGGTTCAGCTCGTACGTGTCGGTACCTTCGGCGTTCGCCCGGATGAGCACGTCGCCCACCCACACGGTGTGCGCGCCCTGGCCCTGCAGCGCGCCCTTGTACGTGACGCGCGACCGGCACGACGGCACGGCGTGGTCCACGAACAGGCGGTGCTCCTGGTGCTGGTGCGCGTCGGCGAAGTACAGGCCGACCATCTCGACCTCGCCGCCCTCGGCGGTGAACTCGGCGTCGGGCGTGATGCGCACGACGTCGCCGCCGAACGTGACCACGACGTGCTTGAGCTTCGCGTCACGGCCGATGCGGGCACGGTGCGACGCGGCGTGCACCGCTCCTTCGGACCAGTCCTGGACCGTGACCACGGTCAGGTGCGCGCCGTCCTCGACGACGATCTCGACCGTCTCGGACACCGTCGCCACGCCGGCGTGGTCGAGGACGACCACGGCCTGCGAGTGCCGCTCGGCGCGCACGAGGACGTGCGCCGCGGTGGCCTCGGACGAGACGCCGTCGATCCGCACCGACGTCACGTCGGTGGCCACGGCCTCGACGGGGATCGTCACCACGGTGGCCTGCTCGAACGCGTTCCACGCCGACACCGCGGTGCGGTCGCCGGGCTTGCCGGCGGTGCCCAGGCGGGCGTCGTCGCGGGCCACGGTCTCGACCTTGACCTCGGGGGCGGGGATCACCGTGACGGTCACGCCGGCGCCGGACAGGTCGGCGTCGAACAGCGGCTGCAGCCGCGCGACGGGCGAGAACCGCCACTCCTCCTCGCGCCCCGTCGGGACGGGGATGTCCGCGAGGTCGAAGGACGTGAGGCGCTCCGCGCGCGATCCCTGCGGCACCGAACCGGCGCCGAACGCGTGGGAGTGGGCGCCGTCGGCGACGGCGCGCGAGTGATCGGTGGTAATCGACGCCATCAGCCGACGGACCCTTCCATCTGCAGCTCGATGAGGCGGTTGAGCTCGAGCGCGTACTCCATGGGCAGCTCGCGCGCGATGGGCTCGACGAACCCGCGCACGATCATGGCCATGGCCTCGGTCTCCACCATGCCCCGGGACATCAGGTAGAACAGCTGGTCCTCGCTCACCCGCGAGACCGTCGCCTCGTGCCCCATGGACACGTCGTCCTCGCGGACGTCGACGTACGGGTAGGTGTCGGACCGGGAGATCTGGTCGACGAGCAGCGCGTCGCACAGCACGTTCGAGGCCGAGTGCGCGGCGCCCTCGAGCACCTGCACCAGGCCGCGGTAGGACGTGCGGCCACCGCCGCGGGCCACGGACTTCGACACGATCGAGGACGACGTGTGCGGCGCGGCGTGCACCATCTTCGCGCCGGCGTCCTGGTGCTGGCCCTCGCCCGCGAAGGCGATGGACAGCGTCTCGCCGCGGGCGTGCTCGCCCAGCAGGTAGATCGCCGGGTACTTCATGGTGACCTTCGAGCCGATGTTGCCGTCGACCCACTCCATGGTGGCGCCCTCGGCGGCCGTGGCGCGCTTGGTCACCAGGTTGTACACGTTGTTCGACCAGTTCTGGATCGTCGTGTAGCGCACGCGGGCGTTCTTCTTCACGATGATCTCGACCACCGCGGAGTGCAGCGAGTCGGACGAGTAGATCGGCGCCGTGCAGCCCTCGACGTAGTGCACGTACGAGCCCTCGTCGGCGATGATCAGCGTCCGCTCGAACTGACCCATGTTCTCCGTGTTGATACGGAAGTAGGCCTGCAGCGGGATCTCGACGTGCACGCCCGGCGGCACGTAGACGAACGAGCCGCCCGACCACACGGCCGTGTTCAGCGCGGAGAACTTGTTGTCGCCGGCGGGGATGACGGTGCCGAAGTACTCCTGGAAGATCTCCGGGTACTCGCGCAGGCCCGTGTCGGTGTCGACAAAGATGACGCCCTGCGCCTCCAGGTCCTCGCGGATCTGGTGGTAGACGACCTCGGACTCGTACTGCGCTGCGACGCCCGCGACGAGGCGCTGCTTCTCCGCCTCCGGGATGCCGAGGCGGTCGTAGGTCGCCCGGATGTCCTCGGGCAGCTCCTCCCACGAGGTCGCCTGCTTCTCCGTGGACCGCACGAAGTACTTGATGTTGTCGAAGTCGATGCCCGACAGGTCCGCGCCGAAGCTCGGCATCGGCTTCTTGCCGAACAGGCGCAGGGCCTTGAGCCGCTGGTTCAGCATCCACTCGGGCTCGCTCTTCAGCGCCGAGATGTTGCGCACGACCGCCTCGGACAGGCCACGCTGCGCGGACATGCCCGCGGCGTCGCTGTCGTGCCAGCCGTACTCGTACGAGCCGATGCTCGCGATGATCTCCTCGTCGGAGCGCTGCTCAGGCGCCGCCTGGGTCTCTGCAGTCATCTCGTTCCTTCGGTGGGGGGCTTGAGTGGGATGTTCGTGGTGCAGGCGTGCGCGCCGCGCGCGATGGTGGCAAGGCGCTGCACGTGGGAGCCGAGGAGCCGGGAGAAGGCCTGGGCCTCGGCCTCGCACAGCTCGTTGAACTCCTCCGCGACGTGCTGCACGGGGCAGTGCCCCTGGCACAGCTGGACGGCGGGTGCGACCCCCGCGAGCGTCGACGGCGCGGGGACCGGCCGCGCGGAGGCGGCGTACCCGTCCGAGGACAGCAGCGCCGCGAGCTGCACGGCCCGGCCGGCGGGGTCGGTGGCGGTCAGGCGCGGCTCGTACCGGCGCACGACGGCGTCGTACCGCTCGCGCGCGAAGCCCGCGACGGCCTCGGGGCCGACCTCGTCGCGCAGGTAGCGCAGGACCTGGCCGGCGATCTCCTGGTAGCCGCCGGCCAGCTCGGACTGGCCGCCGGAGGTGACGACGTAGTGGCGCGCGGGCCGGCCGCGGCGCACGGGACCGGCCGCCGGGCCGCCCGCGGTGCCGTTCTCGTGGACGGAGATCTTGCCCTCATCCTCGAGCAGGCCGAGGTGGCGGCGCACCGCGGGGGCGGTCAGCCCCAGCTCGTGCGCCAGGTCCGCGGCCGTGACGGGCCCGTCGACGGCCACGAGCTGGAGCACCCGGCGGCGAGTCGTGCCGTCCGTCTCGGCGTACGCCGGAGCGTGGGCCGTCGTCGGCTCTGTCGTGGTCGTGCTCATCGGGTCACCTCCCTCGTGGCTGCCTGGCCGTCCCCGGGCAGCAGGGCAGCCGGGGAAGACATCTTCGCTTTAGGGAACATCCTTGTTCCCTAATTCAGGATGCGCAAGGAAGGCGAGCCTCAGTCGGGCCGATCCCGCACAAGATCACACTCGCCACGTCACGGTCCGGCCACCCGGGTCGGGAGGCCCCCCGCCGACCCACCTACGATGGTCGCGTGCCATCGTCCCTCGCGCCCGCCGGCGTGCCCGACGCGTCCACCGGCGTCCCGGCGGTGGAGATCCGCGGCCTCGTCAAGAGGTACGACGGGCGGGCGGTCGTCGACGGGCTCAGCCTCGTGGCCCGGCAGGGCGCCGTCACCGCCGTCCTGGGACCGAACGGCGCCGGCAAGACCACCACGGTCGAGTGCTGCGAGGGCCTGCGCACGCCCGACGCCGGGACCGTGCGGGTCCTCGGCCTCGACCCCGTCGCCGACGCGCGCGACCTGCGCCCTCGCGTCGGCGTCATGCTGCAGGACGGCGGCCTGCCGACCGGCGTGCGCGCGGGCGAGATGCTGCGCCACGTCGCCGCGATGTACGCCCGCCCGCGCGACGTGCGCGAGCTCGGCGAGCGCCTCGGCCTGGACGCGTTCGCCCGCACGACGGTGCGCCGCCTGTCCGGCGGGCAGCGCCAGCGGCTCGCGCTCGCGGCCGCGGTCGTGGGTCGCCCCGCGGTCGTCTTCCTCGACGAGCCGAGCGCCGGCATGGACCCGCAGAGCCGCCGCGCCGTCTGGGACCTGGTGCGCGAGCTGCGGGCCGACGGCGTCGGCGTCGTCCTCACCACGCACCTCATGGACGAGGCGCAGGACCTCGCCGACCAGGTCCACGTCGTGGACCACGGCCACGTCATCGCGTCGGGTACCGTCCGCGAGCTGCTCGCCGACCGGCCCGGGGCCTCCGGCACGGTCCGCGTCGAGGCCTCCCCCGGCCTCGACCTGCCCGCGCTCGTGCGGGCTCTCCCCCAGGCCCGCGAAGCGGCCCTCGTGACGCTGCCCGACGCCGGAGGCGGCCTCGGGACAGCGTCCGCGGCGGAGGCCGCCGGCCCGTGGGTCGTGGCCGAGGTGGAGCCGGGTGTTTACACCCTCACCGGGCCTGTGGACCCGCAGGCGCTCGCGGCAGTCACGGAGTGGCTCGCCGGGCAGGGCGTGCTCGCCCGCTCCCTGTCGACCGGGCAGCGCACGCTCGAGGACGTCTTCCTCGACCTCACAGGGAGGCACCTGCGATGACGTCCTCCGAGCGGGCTCCGACCACCGCGACCACCACTGGCGCCGACGCGGTGCACCCGGGCGGGCCGGCGTCGGGCGGCGACCGGAACCTGGCCTCGCCCGCATGGCGGCGCGTGGCCGCCCAGGCCTCGTTCGAGACCCGCGCGATCCTCCGCAACGGCGAGCAGCTCCTCGTGACGATCGTGCTGCCCGTCATGGTGCTGCTCGGGCTGGTCCGGACGTCGTTCCTCGACCTGGACACCGGCGGGTACGCCCGGGCCGACTTCGTCACTCCCGGCGTGCTCGCCGTGGCCGTCATGTCGACGGCGTTCACGTCGCAGGCCATCGCGACGGCGTTCGACCGCCGCAACGGCGTGCTGCGGCTGCTCGCGACGACGCCGCTCGGGCGGGGCGGGCTGCTCGCCGGCAAGGTGCTCGGGGTGCTCGCCGTCGAGGTGGTGCAGGTGGTCGTGATCGCGGGCGTGGCGCTCGCGCTCGGCTGGCGGCCCGACGTCGCCGGGATCCCCGCCGCGATCGGCGCCGTGCTGCTCGGCACCGCCGCGTTCACCGCGCTCGCGCTGCTGCTCGCGGGGACCCTGCGCGCCGAGGGCGTGCTCGCTGTCGCGAACCTGGTGCTGGTGCTGCTCCTCGTCGGTGGTGGCGTGCTCCTGCCCGCCGGGCAGCTCTCCGTGCCGCTCGCGCACGCGGCCGTCCTGCTGCCCTCCGGAGCCCTCGGCGAGGCGATGCGCGGCGCGCTCCTGGACGGGGCCGTTCCGCCGTTCTCCGTGGTCGTGCTGCTGGGCTGGACCGCGGCCCTGGGCTGGGGTGCGAGCCGCCTGTTCCGCTGGCACTGAGCCCGGGCGAGGATCACACCCGGTGACGCGCTCGCCCGGGGCGAGCGACCGGCGTCGGGCACTACCGTGGGTGGCGTGACCGTGCCGCACCGGGTGACCGACCCCGCCACCCCGCCCGCCGACCGCCCCGCCGCCCTGTGGCGCTCGACGCACGCGGTCCTCGCGTGGCTGCGCCGCCACTCGGTCCTCGTGCTCACGGCGAACCTCGTGGGGCAGATCGGGATCATCGTCACGGGCGGCGCCGTGCGGCTGACGCGGTCGGGCCTCGGCTGCTCCACGTGGCCCCAGTGCGAGCCCGGGCAGTTCACCGCCGCGATCCACCCCGAGACGAGCTACCACCAGTACATCGAGTTCGGGAACCGGACGCTCACGGGCGTGCTGTCCGTCGTGGCGATCCTCGTGCTCCTGGTCGTGCGGACCGCGCCGGGTCGCTCCCGGGCGTACCGGCTGCTGGGGCTCGTGCCGATCGTCGGCGTGGCGGCGCAGGCCGTCATCGGCGGCGTGATCGTGCTGCTCCACCTGCACCCGGGCTGGGTGTCGCTGCACTTCGCGGTCTCCGGCGCGCTCGTCGCGGCGTCGCTGTACCTGCTGCACCGGCACGGCGAGGGGGACGGTCCGCCGGTGTCCGTCGTCGGGCCACGCGTGCGGGCGCTGGCGTGGGCGCTGGCCGGGCTCACCGTGATGGTCGTGGTCCTCGGCGTCATCACGACGGGCGCGGGCCCGCACTCCGGCGACGAGACCGTCGGCTACCGCTTCACCGTCGACCCGGCGCTCGTCTCGAAGTGGCACGCGGCCGCGGTCTGGGCGTTCGTCGCGGTCCTGGCGGCATTCCTTTTCGTCGTGCACCGGTCGCCCGACGCCGGGGCTGCGGCCGGCCCCGCCGCGCCCGCCAGGGTCGCCGTCGTCCGGCGTGCCGCCTGGCTGCTGCTCGCGATCACGCTGCTGCAGGGCGTGATCGGCTACGTCCAGTACTTCACCGGTCTGCCGATCCTGCTGGTCGGCCTGCACATGCTGGGCGCGGCGCTGCTCATCGCGGGCACGACACGCGTGGTGCTGACGACCCGCGTGCGCTGAACGCTCAGGGCCTGAACGATCAGAGCCCGAACGCTCAGGGCGCCGCGGCCTCCGGCGGCGTCCAGCCCATCACCGCGTCGGCCCCGCGGGCGAGCGCGCCGGCGGGCGTGAGCCGCATCAGGCCGTTGCGCAGCCCCTGCCATCGCGGACCCAGGTGCGCCCCGAACCGGCCCGACCGGACCGATGCCCGGGCGATCGCGCGACACCGGGGCCGGCGGGCGGCGTCGAACGCCGACAGGGTGGCGAACAGGTCGCCGCCCGCCGCGACCGGTGCCCCGACCAGGCGGCCGACGCAGACGCCGTCCTCCAGCGCGGTCGCCGCGCCCTGCCCCATCGTGGGCAGGGTGGCGTGCGCGGCGTCACCGACCATGACGACCCGGCCGGTGGCGTACCGCGGCAGACCGCCCGGCAGGTAATGGACGTCGTGGCGCATCAGGGCGGCGGGCGGGGTCGCGCGGACCAGCTCCCGGACCGGGTCGGCCCACCCCGCGAAGCTGTCCCGGGCCGCGGCGAGCTCGTCGCCGAGGTCCGCCCGCTCGGGGAGCCGGACGTACCCGTACCAGTAGGTCTCGGCCTCGCCGGTCGGCATCACCCCGAACTCGGCGTGCGGCCCCCAGTACTGCGTCAGGAACGCGTCGGCGGCCGGTCGGGGGACGACCGCGCGCCAGCTCGAGTAGCCGCTGTACACGGGCCGGCTGTGGGGGAACAGCACGGCGCGGACCGCGCTGCGGACGCCGTCGGCGCCCACGACCAGGTCGGACTCCCACCGCGCGGCCCCTGCCTCCACCACCGCGGGCGCGCCGCCCGGTACGCCCTGCGCGACCGCAGTCACCCGCGTGCTCGCGACCAGCTCCACGCCCGCCGCGAGCGCCTTCTCCTGCAGCGCCGCGTGGAGCCGACGGCGGTGCACGCCACGCAGCGTCACCGCCCGGCGTACCCGCGGGTCGTCCGGGATCCGCAGGATCTCGCGCCCGCGCAGGTCCCACGTGCCACCGGCCCACGTCTCGGGGCCGAGCCGGGCGACGTCGTCGTCCCCGAACCCGAGCCCGCGGAACGCGGCGACGGCGTTGCGGGACATGGCGACCCCCGCGCCCACCTCGCCCAGCTCGCCAGACCGCTCCAGGACGGTGGTGCGCCAGCCCGCCTGGGCGAGCGAGATCGCCGAGGCGAGACCGGCGATCCCGCCGCCGACCACGGTCGCTGTGAGTTCCATGCCGCTCCTGTGTGGATCGATCCGCTGCCGGTCCCATCCTTACCCACCTGATGCCGGCAGGGCGTCACGGCACCGTGACTGCCGCGTGGCGGCGGACGGCCGACAGTGACAGTGCCGTGACAGTGCCGTGCAACCGGCGCCGCTCAGGCTGTCCGCATGACAACATCCCACGCGATCGAGGCCCGCGGCCTCGTCAAGGTCTTCGGCGACAACCGCGCCGTCGACGGCGTCGACCTGGAGGTCCGGACCGGTTCCGTGTACGGGGTCCTCGGCCCCAACGGCGCCGGCAAGACCACCACGATCCGTATGCTCGCTACCCTGCTGCGGCCGGACGGCGGCACCGCGACCGTGCTCGGCCACGACGTGGTCCGTGAGCCGCAGGCCGTGCGCAGCCTGATCGGCGTGACGGGCCAGTACGCGTCCGTCGATGAGGCCCTGAGCGCCACGGAGAACCTCGTCCTCTTCGGCCGGCTGCTCGGCCTGTCCGGCCGTGCGGCGCGCCTGAAGTCCGCCGAGCTCCTGGAGGAGTTCGACCTCACCGCGGCGGCGAAGCGCCCCCTGAAGGACTTCTCCGGCGGCATGCGCCGACGCCTCGACCTGGCGGCGAGCCTCATCGCGCGGCCGCCGCTCATCTTCCTCGACGAGCCCACCACGGGCCTGGACCCTCGCACCAGGCTGCAGATGTGGGACACGATCCGCCGCCTGGTCGCCGAGGGCTCCACCGTCCTGCTCACGACGCAGTACCTGGACGAGGCCGACCAGCTCGCCGACCGCATCGCGGTCATCGACCGCGGCCGCGTCGTGGCCGAGGGCACGGCCGACGACCTCAAGAAGTCCGTGGGCTCACAGGCGCTGCAGCTCGTCGTCCCGCTGGGCTCGCTGCCCGACGGCGTCCCGGTCGCCCGGGCGGCGCAGGCCGCGGTCCTCGAGGTGGTCGGACAGGAGGCGGTCGTCACGCCCCTGGCCGACGGCACCCGCCTGACCGTCCCCCTGGACATGGCCGCCGCTGTGGCCGACGTGCTGGTCCGCCTGCGCGCCGCCGACGTCGAGGTCCGTGAGCTCACGCTCAGCAAGCCCACCCTCGACGAGGTCTTCCTCGCCCTGACCGGCCACGGCGCCGAGCCCCAGGGCGAGACCGAGCCCGCCGCCCCCACCCTCGAGAAGGTGACCGCATGACCACAGCGACGTTCACGCCCCCGGCAACCGTCCCGGCGTCGGGCACGAACAGCCTGGGGGCGACCGCCTCCCAGGCCCTGGCCATGGCCTGGCGCGGCCTGATCAAGATCCGCCGCACGCCAGAGCAGCTCGTCGACGTGACGGTGCAGCCCATCCTGTTCACCCTCATGTTCACGTTCCTGTTCGGCGGTGCGATCGCCGGCAGCATCGCGGACTACCTGCCCACGATCATCCCCGGGATCCTGGTGCAGACGGTCATCACCACCTCGATGGTGACGGGCGTGCAGCTTCGCGAGGACATGGACAAGGGCGTGTTCGACCGGTTCCGCTCGCTGCCGATCGCCCGCATCGCGCCGCTGGCCGGGGCGCTGCTGGCCGACACCGTGCGGTACCTCATCGCGACCACCCTGACCGTCGTCATGGGTCTGATCCTCGGCTGGCGGCCCGGCAGCGTCGTGGGCGTGGTCCTGTCGGGGCTGCTCGTGATGTTCTGCGCGTGGTCGCTGAGCTGGATCTTCGCCTTCGCCGGTGTCTCGGCCCGGACCGCCGCCTCCGTGCAGGGCATCTCGTTCCTGGTGCTGTTCCCGCTGACGTTCCTGTCGAACGCGTTCGTCCCGGCGGACACGCTGCCGGGCTGGCTGAAGGCGTTCGTGGACGTCAACCCGGTGTCGCACCTGATCACGGCGGTGCGGGAGCTGTCGGCGACGGGCACCGCGACGAGCGAGGTCCTGTGGGCACTGCTCGGCGCCCTCGTGGTGGTGCTGGTGTTCGCACCGCTCGCCGTGCGGGGGTACATGCGCAAGGCATGACCTGTCGCGCTGCTGGCCGGAGCCCCAGGGGGGCTCCGGTCAGCGTCACTCGTCGGGTGCCGAGAGCCCGTCCAGCACCGTCATCGCGTGCTGCGGGAGCTCGGCGCTGCCGAGCTGCGCGACACGGGCACGCGCCGCCTCGACCGCCGTCGCGCCGTGCCGGGCGACCGCCGCATCCAGCAGGCCCTGGCGCCGCAAGGCACGCAGGTCCTGGCGGGAGCCGAGGGCCTCGGCGAGCGCGAGGAGCTCGAGGCCGAGGGCCGGGCCGGGCACTGCGCCGGGCGGGGGCGTGCCCAGGGCGAGGTACACCCCCGCGCCGACGCACGCCGTGCCGAGCACCGGGTGGTCCACGACCCGCGGCATCCACTCCCGGTACAGCCGCACGACCCGCCGGCACATGGCACCGACGACGGCGCCCGCCCGGGCGTCCCCCGCGCGGACGAGGCGCACCACCCACGCCGCGGAGAGCAGCACCGCCCACGGGGTGGAGGGGCTGGGGTCCGCGACGAACGACCCGACCGCCCGCTCGTAGCGAGCGAGCGCCTCAGCCACGTCGCCGCGCGCGAACGCGATCTCGCCGCGGCCCGCCACCGCCACCGCGCGTGACTCCACTCGGCCCTGGTCCACGTCGTCCGCGCCGTCGCCCGCCTGCTCGAGCAGACGGCAGATCCGCTCCGCCTCGGCGAGGTCGCCCGCGTCGAGCGCCGCAGCCAGGTCCACCCAGTCGAGCTGACGGAGCGCGCCCTCGGCCGCCAGGGTCGTCAGCCCCACCCGTGCCTCGGCGGACCAGCGGGCACCCGTGCGGGTGTCACCGGCCTCGCTCGCCCCGGACGAGAGGAACATGGCGGCAACCGCCGAGCAGGCGACGTCGCCGAGCTGCGCCGCCAGCGCGTATGCCCGCTCCCCGAACACCATCGCCTCGTCGAGCCGGCCCGTGTTCTCCGCCTCCTGCGCGGTCGCGAGGTGCGCGACGAACGCGATGAACGGGTCCTCGTGATCCAGCAGGGCGGCCACGCGTTCCCGCATCGCTGCCTCGTCCCGTGCCAGCAGCAGGCCCGCCACCGCGCGCGTGCGCGTGCCGACCGTGTCGTGCGCGCGCAGCACCCGGCGCAGCCGCGCCAGGGCGCGCACGAACCCGGCCGGCCCCGAGAACGCCTGCGTCGCCGCCGCGTACATGAGGGCCAGCGCCGTCGCCTCCGCCGACGCCTCCGGGACCGGCCAGCACGTCACCGCGTCGAGCACCGCCGGCGCCAGGCCCGCGGCCCGCTCCTCCGCACCCTGCAGCGACCAGCTCCCGCCCAGCGCGGCGAAGACCTGCACGACGACGTCCGGTCGGCGAGCGTGGCCCGACGCCGTCTCCTGCGCCGCCTCGCGCAGTGCGAACAGCAGGTTCTCGTGCTCCCGTCGCAGCTCGGTGACGGCTGCGACCTGCCCGGGACCCAGGAGGTCCGACGTGCACCGGCGCGCCACGTCCAGCGCCCAGGCGGACAGCGCGTCGCGCACCGCGTCCTGCTCGCCCGCCTCGGCGAGGCGCAGCAGCCCGAACTCCCGCACCGTCTCCAGCATCCGGTAGCGCACAACGCCGCCGTCCTCCGTCACGGCGAGCAGGGACTGCGCGACCAGACCGTCGATGTCGTCCAGCACGTCGAGCGGCACCTCGGGCGGCCTCGTGGCAGGGCCGGCGGGCAGCCGCCCGAGGGCCGCCGCCGCGTGCGCGGAGACCCCGTCGGGCAGCACGGAGACGCGCCGCCACAGCTCCTGCTGTGCCGGCTCGAGCAGGTTCCAGCTCCACCCGATGACCGCCTCCAGCGTGCGGTGCCGGTCGGGCGCGGTGCGGTCACCGCCCCGCAGCAGCGCGAACCGCTCCCTCAGGTGCCGCTCGACGTCCTCGACCGGCAGCGTCCGCACGCGCGCGGCGGCCAGCTCGATGGCGAGCGGCAGCCCGTCGAGACGGGCGCAGAGGCGCGCCACGACGTCGTCGGGCAGCGCGACGCCCGGGCGGGCCGCACGGGCCCGCTGCCGGAACAGCTCGACGGCCGGCCCGGGCCGGCCGCCGTCGGCGGACGCCAGGGGCGCCAGCGGGTAGGCCTGCTCCGCCGCGAGCTCCAGCGGGGCGCGGCTGGTCGCCAGGACCCGCAGGTCGGGCGCGGCGGTGAGCAGGTCGCCCGTCCACCGCGCCGCGCCCGCGGCGACGTGCTCGCAGTTGTCGAGGACGAGCAGCGTAGGGACGGAGCGGGCCCGCTCCACGAGCTGCTCGCGCAGGTCCCCGGCGAGCATCCGGTCGGCCATCCGCGCCGACTGCGCAGCCGCCGACAGCCCCAGCCCGTCCGCGAGCGCCAGGACCACGTCATCGTCCGTCCGCACGCCGGCGAGCTCCACCACGACGACCGCCGTCGGACCGCCCGGCCGCGCGAGCTCGCGCGCCCCGACCTCCTGCGCCAGCCGCGTCTTGCCCAGCCCGCCCGGCCCGAGCACCGTGACCAGCCGGTGCGCGTCCAGTGCCGCGGCGACGGCCGCGACGTCACGCTCCCGCCCGAGGAGCGCGTTCGGCGCGGCGCGCAATCCACGGCCGTTCCGCGCGCCGCCCGACGCCGGCCGCTCTGCTCCGGCCGCCGTCGCCGTCGCCGTCGCCGTGCCGACGCTGCCCTCGCCCGGCTGCGGCTCGGCACGTCCTGTCTCCTGGGCGAGACGGGAGTGGAGCGCGACGACGTCGGGCGAGGGGTCGGTGCCGAGCTCGACGACGAGGGCGTGGCGCAGGCGCCCGAAGACGCGGACCGCCTCGTGCGTCCGGCCGTTCGCGGCGAGCGCCGTCATGAGGTCGCGGGCGGCGTCCTCGTCGACCGGGTCCGCGTCGAACGCCGCGGCGGACAGCCGCGCCAGCGCGACGTGGTCCCCCGCGGCCCGGGCGGCGGCACGGCGCAGCGCGAGCACCTCGCCCCGCAGTGCCTCCGCGGTCAGGCGGAGCTCGGCGGCGACGTCCGGCGCGGTACCGGCGAGGTCGGCGCCCGGTTCGCCGCGCCACAGGTCGAGCGCTTCGTCGAGAACCACCGCCGCGCGGCGGGCCGGCGCAACACGCCCCGCGCCCCCCGGCACCTCCGCGAGGTCCGGCGCGAGGTCTGCGTCCGTGAGGAGCGCCCGGGCCTCGTCCGCCGCCGCCCGCGCCAGCCCGAGGTCGCTCGCCGCCCCGAGCACGTACCCGCCGGGCACGAACCGGACCGCGTCCGGCGACACTACCCGCAGCCGCGACACGAGCGACTGCAGAGCGGCGCGCGGGTCGGCAGGCAGGTCGTCGCCCCACAGCGCGTCGACCAGCGAGGCGACCGGCACCGGCCGCGGTGAGGCCAGCGCGAGCAGGGTAACGAGCACCGAGGCACGCCGTCCGCGCGGGGCGGCCGGTACGTCGTCGGGTCCCAGCACCTCGACGGGGCCGAGCACGCGGACGCGCTCACGTGGTCGGCCGGTGCCGTGCGAGGCGGGTTGCGCGAGGGCGGGAGGCACGTCGTCCGACCCTACCCCCGGCCCGGCCCGACGCCGCGGCAACCTGCCCGAGCACGGCACCGGCGTGGCGCCCCCCGTCGGGCACCTCCGTTGACCTGCCATGACAGGATCGCGGCATGACGTCGCGATACCTCCGACCGCCCGCGTCCCCCGGCCGGCCGCTGCGCGTCGGCGTCCAGCTGCCCGAGGTCGAGCGGGACGTGCGCTGGGCCGAGGTGCTGGACCTCGCGCGGCGCGCGGAGGACGTCGGGCTCGACTCGCTGTGGGTGGGCGACCACCTGCTGTACCGGTTCGCCGACGGGTCCGCGCGCGGCCCGTGGGAGGCGTGGACGCAGCTCGCGGCGCTCGCTGCCGTCACCGAACGGGTCACGCTCGGTCCGCTGGTGGCGTGCACGGCATACCGCAACCCCGCCGTGCTCGCGAAGGAGGCGGCGACGCTCGACGAGATCAGCGGCGGCCGCTTCGTGCTCGGGCTGGGCGCCGGCTGGAACGAGACCGAGTTCACCGCGTACGGGCTCCCGTTCGATCGCCGCGTCTCCCGCTTCGAGGAGGCGTTCACGATCGTCACGACGCTCCTGCGCGACGGCGCGGTCGACTTCGCCGGCCAGTTCTACCAGGCCCGGGACTGTGAGCTCGTGCCTCTCGGGCCGACGGCGGGCGGCCCGCCCGTGCTCGTCGGCTCCATCGGCGCGCGGATGCTACGGATCACCGCGCCCGTCGCCGACGCGTGGAACGCCTGGTACTCCGACACGCACAACGAGCCCGCGGGCGTGGCACCGCTACGGACGCTGGTGGACGACGCCGTCGTGGCGGCCGGGCGCGCGCCCGGCGACGTGGCGCGCACCGTGGCGGTGCCCGTCCGGATGCCTGGCGGGACGGGCCGCGTGATGGGCGACTACGCCCCGTCGGCGCTGGTGTCGCCACTCACCGGGTCACCGGAGGAGGTCGCCGCCGGGCTCGCCGCCTACGCCGAGGCGGGAATCGACGAGGTGCAGCTCGTGCTCGACCCGGTCACGGGCACGTCGGTCGACGCGCTGCGCCCGGTGCTGGAGATCCTCGACGCGCGGTAGCGCCGAGACCTCTCCCGGAGCGTGGGTATGAAGACGGCGGGGAATAGGGGCCCCCGTAACCGCGGCGACATACCCACCCCCGGGGGGTTCTTTCCCCGGGGTCTTGAGGGGGCCCCCCTCCCCACCCTATCAACACCCCCACAACGGGTCCCTTGCGATCAGAGCTCCGCCGACCAGGCTGCCTCCGCGCCGAGGTCGGCCGGACGGTCGCCGAGCGCACGCGACGCGACGGCGCCGGTCGCGAAGTTCGCGTGGCACTCGGGGCAGTACCACTCGGGGGTCGGCACGGGCACGTCGAACCCGCCGTACACCACGTCCGGCTCCAAGGGCACGTCGCCCACGTTCATGCCCCACACGATGCGCTTGGTGTTGCCGCGCGCGCCGCAGGCGGGGCACTGCGGACGCATCCGGGCACGCTGAGCGGCCACGGCGTGCGGGTGGAGCAGCTCGTGGCACGGGTCGCACACGAGGTAGGTGTCGCTGATGAGCTGCTGGAGGTTGCGCTCGGTGATGCCCTCGAGCGCGGCACGGCGGGCGCCGTCGTCGTGCACGCGCAGCGTCGAGACGTCGACGAAACGCTCGCAGGTGGCACAGCGCTCCTCGCGGCGCAGGTCCCAGCCGGCGATGAGGCGGTGCGAGAGCAGGCGCAGCGCGTGCAGGTTCGGCGACAGAGCCGACTCCTCGCACTCCCCCGGCTCGATGGTGCCGCTCGCGCCGTGCTTGAACTGGTTCGCGATGCCGTCCAGCACGAGGCGGGCGTGCTCCTGCGGGAGCCAGCCGGAGGACCGGGAGTAGGCGGCTGCGCCGCTGAAGAGGGTGTCCCAGACGACCGGCCGGTCGGGACCGAACAGCTCGTCGCTGACCCAGGCCTCGCCCTGCGAGGCGCCCATGAGCTCGACGGCCGCGACGATGCCCGGCTCGGCCGCGACGACGGTGACGACGACGTCGCCTCGCTGCGGACCGTCCGGGCCGCCGGGCAGGCGGTGCTCGGGGCTGCGGGTGGCGATCGCCACGGACTCCCGCAGCCAGTCGTCCGTCCAGTTCAGGTAGACGGACGGGACGAGCCACGCGGGAAGGGAGGACACGTTGGGGAGCACGTCGGATTCAGAGGCCACGCGCGAATGCTAGCGGACCCACATACCACCCGAGTGACGTCCCTGCATCCGGACGCGGAATCCACCCGGTGGCCGTCGTCCGGGCGCCCCGCCAGCCGCTCCGTCAGTCACCCGGTGCCGTTGCCTCGCCCTCGAACGTCACGGTCACGGTCTCGAACCCGAGCGGCACGAGCATGCCCTCGAGGGTCTTGCGCGTGTTCTCCTCGGCCCGCGCGTCGAGGTCGCTCGCCTCGGCGGCCGCGGCCATCTTCTGCTCGGAGAGCAGGAGGACCTCCTGCCGCGAGTCGGTGTCGCCGCTGAAGAAGTCGTTGACGCGGTTGATCAGGCCGCGGCTCTCGGAGATGGCCCGGCTGCGCTCGAGGTCCAGCCGCGGCTCGGCGAGCTGCGGGCGCGGCAGCACGACCTCGACGGCGGTTCCGTCGTCGGACACCGTGATCGACTCCTCGGTGAGGTCCTCGAAGTCGACGTACGCCTCGACCGACCCGTTCGCGATGAACAGGGTGCGCTCGCCCGCGAGCCAGTCGGGCACGAACCTCGTGTCCTCCTCGAGGTCCACGACGACCTCATAGTTGCCCTCGGCGGCCACGAACCGCGCGAGGTCCTGGATGCTGAGCAGCACCGGCGGGTCGGACCGGTCGATCGTCTCGGTCCCGAACGGGTTCAGTGCCCCGGTGATCTCGTCCCTGAACGCCCAGAGCGTCCCGAGCACCAGCGCGAGCACCACGAGCATCCCGAGGACCGTCCCGAGCAACGACTGCACGAGCAGCGGCAGCCCGCGCAGCCTGCCCTCGCGGGCCTCGCGAACCGCCTCTGCACCGCCACGCCCGCGCGGCTCGCCCGCGACCTTCGGCCGCTCGATCCGCTCCGTCGTCCGGTCGTTCTCGTCCGCCACGTGTGCCCCTTTATCGGGAGGTTTGTCTTGCGGGGCACACGCTAGTGCCAACCACGGACACACACCGCCGGGGCGCGCGGGCGCCTGCGGCGCGCGGGCGCCGAGCGCCGAGCGCCGTCGGCGCGTGCCTTTCCTTGTCGCGAGGCTGGACGGGCCTGGCGGGAGGCCGCGAGGAACGAGCGGCCGGATGGTCGCCTCGCGACAAGGAACTGCACACGCCGCCGGCGTCGTGCCAGATGGCTCACCGTCGGCGGAAGCCCCAGTGGGCGTCGACCGGGCGCAGCGTCGTCCACGCCGAGGCCTGCCCGATGGCCGCCGCGAGGATCCCCGTGACCGCTGCCGAGTTGTGCAGCTTGCCGGAGAGCGCGAGCGCCACCGCCTCGTCGAGCGGGACGTGCACCACCACCATGTCGGCCTCCTCGGCCTCGCGGACGTGCCGGTCCCGCTCCGGGACGGGCGTCAGCCCGCGGGCGAGGTACACCCGCAGAGCCTCGTTGCTGCCACCCGGCGTGGGCAGCAGGTCGACGAGAACGTTCCACTCGGCGGCGACGACGTCGGCCTCCTCCGCCAGCTCGCGCGCAGCCGCGAGGTGCGCCTCCTCGCCGTCCACGTCGAGCAGGCCCGCGGGCAGCTCCCACAGGACGGCACCGACGGGATGGCGATACTGCCGGACCAGCAGGACGCAGTCGTCCTCATCGAGCGCGACGATCGCGACCGCCCCGGGGTGGGAGACGTACTCCCGCCGCACGATGCCCGCCGCGCCGAGGTCGACCTCGTCGGTCACCACGTCGACGATGCGGCCCTGGAAGGGGACGGCGAGCCGCCGCGCCGGGCGGGGGGCGATCGTGTCGGCGATCGCAGCGAGGCTGAGAACGGGGTTCTTCCGCTGCCCCACCGGTCAGCCGGCCTGGCGCTCGAGCGCCGCCGCGATCAGGCCCGCGAACAGCGGGTGCGCTCGCGTGGGACGCGACTTGAACTCCGGGTGGGCCTGCGTGGCGACGTAGTACGGGTGGGTCTCGGCCGGCAGCTCGACGAACTCGACGAGCGACGAGTCGGGCGACGTCCCGGAGATCACGAACCCTGCGGCCTCGAGCTCGGCCCGGTACGCGTTGTTCACCTCGTAGCGGTGACGGTGCCGCTCCGAGACGCGCTCGGTGCCGTACGTCTTGGCCACGACCGAGCCGGGCGCCAGCTGCGCGTCGTACGCACCGAGGCGCATGGTGCCCCCGAGGTCGCCCTCGCCGCCCACGATCGCGAGCTGCTCCTCCATGGTCGCCACGACCGGATATGCGGACTCGGGGTGGAACTCGGTCGACGAGGCGTCGGCCCAGCCCAGCACGTTGCGCGCGTACTCGATGACCATGGACTGCAGGCCGAGGCAGATACCGAGCGTCGGCACCAGGTTCTCGCGGGCCCAGCGCAGCGCGCCCACCTTGCCGTCGATGCCGCGGACGCCGAAGCCGCCCGGGACCAGCACCGCGTCGACGCCCTCGAGCGAGCGCTGCGCGCCCTCGGGGGTCTTGCAGTCGTCCGCCGCGACCCAGCGGATCGCGACCTTGGTGTCGTTCGCGAAACCGCCCGCGCGCAGGGCCTCGGTCACCGACAGGTACGCGTCCGGCAGGTCGATGTACTTGCCGACCAGCGCTACCTCGACGTTGTGCTCGGGCTCGTGGACGCGCTCGAGGAGCTGCGCCCAGCCGTCCCAGTCGACGTCGTGGAACGGCAGGTCGAGGCGACGCACGACATACGCGTCCAGGCCCTCGCTGTGCAGCACGCGCGGGATGTCGTAGATGCTCGCGGCGTCGACGGCGTTGACGACAGCCTCGTTGTCGACGTCGCACATGAGCGCGATCTTGCGCTTGACCGGCTCCGGCACCTCGCGGTCGGCACGCAGCACGATCGCGTCCGGCTGGATGCCGATGGAACGCAACGCGGCCACGGAGTGCTGCGTCGGCTTGGTCTTCAGCTCGCCCGACGGGCCGATGTACGGCACGAGCGAGACGTGCAGGAAGAACACGTTGTCGCGGCCGAGCTCGTGGCGCACCTGGCGGGCGGACTCCAGGAAGGGCTGCGACTCGATGTCGCCCACGGTGCCGCCGATCTCCGTGATGATCACGTCGACCGTCTCGCTCGCCTGGGCGCGCATGCGTGACTTGATCTCGTCGGTGATGTGCGGGATGACCTGCACGGTGTCGCCGAGGTACTCGCCGCGACGCTCCTTGGCGATGACCTGCGAGTACACCTGGCCCGTCGTCACGTTGGACGACGCCGGCAGCTCCACGTCGAGGAAGCGCTCGTAGTGGCCGATGTCCAGGTCGGTCTCGGCCCCGTCCTCGGTGACGAAGACCTCGCCGTGCTGGAACGGGTTCATGGTGCCCGGATCCACGTTGAGGTACGGGTCGAGCTTCTGCATGGTCACCCTCAGGCCCCGCGAGCGCAGGAGGCGCCCGAGCGAGGAGGCCGTCAGACCCTTGCCGAGGGAGGACGCCACACCACCGGTGACGAAGATGTGCTTGGTCGGCGAGGCCGTCCGATGCGCGCGGGACACGGGTCTGTTCAGGTGATCTACCACGGAACTCCAGCCTAACAGGCGATGACGGGACCAGCGTTGTGGGAACCGGCACACAGCCCGGTCACAGGCCGCCGTCCGGCGTGTCGCCGGACGGCGGCCCGGGGGTCCCGCCGCCCGTCCCGGGCCTTCGCCGCGCCTTCCCGACCAGCCGTCCGACGCCGGAGCCCACCCGGGCGCGCAGGTCACGGTCCAGCAGGGCCGTGGCGGCGAGGACGACCGCGGCTGCGACGAGACCGGCGGCCAGGCCGATGCCGAGGTACGCGCCGAACACCTCGGCGTCGAAGTGCCGGTCGAGCCGGCCATCGGTGCTTCTGAACGCTCCGGACACCGGGACGACCGACTCGAGCGCACGGCCGGACCACCGGCCCGCCAGGGACCCCGTCGTCGCGCCGATCGCGAGCACGAGGAGCGCACGCCCGACGCCGGCCACCGCCGCCGCGCCGAGGTGCCGCCGGACCGCGAGCAGCAGGCCCGCCGCGGCCACGGTCATGCCCGCCGTGCCGGCCCCACCGAGCGCTGACAGCACCCCGGCCTGGCACACCTCGCCGGCCTGCCTCGCGACCCCCTCGACCGCCTCCGGGGCGCACGGCCCGGCGAGGGTCCGGACGAGCTCTGCGCCCAGGGCGACGACGCCCCAGCCGGCGGCGGTCGCGACGACTGCGGCGCGGCCACGGTCGACCGCGTACAGGGCGCGCGACAGGTGCAGGATCAGCGCGTACCCCATGAGGCCCGGCGCCATCCAGGTCAGCGTCGCGGAGAGCCCGGGCGCGTCGCCGCGGACCAGGAGGTCGAAGACGCCCTGGACGAGCGGCGCCGCGGCGACCAGGGCCGCGACCCCGACCGCCACCACGAGCAGGAGCGTCCGGGTGGTGCGGGCGACGAGATCCCGCAGCTCGGGCAGGCGCCCCGCGTGTGCGTGCTCGGCGAACCGCGGGAACGCGCTCGTCGCGATCGGGAAGGCGAGCACGGCGTAGGGCAGCAGGTAGACCGCCTGGGCGTACAGGTACACGGTGAAGGCGCCGGAACCACCCGCGCCGTTGGCGGCGCGCATGACGAGGACGACCGAGAGCTGCTGCGCAACCAGTGCGCCCACGCCCGCGAACGCGAGCCGCGCGGCGCGGCGCCCCTCTCCCCCGGGAAACCGCAGCGTGGGCCGCAGCCGCACCCCGGTGCGCCACACGGGCACCACGAGCGGCAGCGCGAGGAAGGCGACGCCCGCCGTCGTGCCCCACGCGAGCCAGTCCAGGGCCATGGCCGGCAGTTGCGCGACGTCCTGCTGGTTGCCACGCGCGAGCTCGCCGAAGACCGCGTAGACCACGATCACGACGACGCTGGAGACGAGGGGCGCGAACGCCGGCCAGAAGAACCGCTTGTGCGCCTGCAGCACGCCGCCGAGCACCACCGCGAGCCCGTACAGCGGCACCTGCACCGCGAAGACGCGCAGGAAGCCCGCGGCCACGTCCTCGAGGAGCGGGTCGAACAGATCGAACACCTCGACGATCGGGCGGGCCAGCAGTGCCATGACGGCCGCGAGCGGGACGAGCACGACCAGCGTCCAGCCGAGCAGGGCGGACGCGATCCGGGACGCGTCCTGCCGCGCGCGCTCGCTGCCCTCCGCGGTGAAGGCGACCCGGCTCAGCGGGCCGGACAGCAGCGGCACCACGGCACCGGCAAGAGCACCGCCGGCCGCGACCTCGAACAGGACGTTCGGCAGCAGGTTCGCCGCGTTGAACAGCGTGTCCACGCCCCCGGTGCCGACGAACGCGCCCTGGGCGAGCCACCGCCCGAAGCCGACGACACGGCTCGCGAGCGTGACGACGGTGACGAGGAGCGCCGCCCCGACGAGGGTCTGGGCGCGGCGGGCAGCCCCCACCGTCAGTCCTTCGCCGGGCGGCGGCCCCACCGGTCGGCGCGGTCCAGCCACGGCGTGCTTGCGATGACCTTCGAGAAGCTGACCTTTTCCGAGGCGAGCGTGAGGCCCACGACGCCGGCGAGCGCCAGGAGCCGCACCGATCGCGGCGCGCCGAACGCGACCTGGCTGCCCACGAGCGCCCCGAGCGCGTTGGCGCCGCCGTCGCCGAGCATGTCGCGCTCGCCGAGGTCGCCCGGCGCGGCCGCGGCGGCAGCCCCGAGGACGACGCCGGTGGCGGCGCCCGCGGGCGACGCGGCGAGCGGGAGGCTCGCGGCCGCCGCGACCTTCAGGGCACGGCCGGGTCGCAGGTCGAAGAGGTTGAGCAGGTTCGCCGTGCCTGCCACCAGGGCGCCGTTGACCCCGACGTCGACGAGGTGGCCGAGCACGCCGCCCGTCCGGCGCGTGCCGCAGGCCGCCGCGACCAGGGCCGTGCCGCCGATCCCGAGGACCTTGAGCCCGCCGGTCGTGACCTGGCCGCGCGCGAGCGCGCCGAGGTGGCCGCGCAGGCCCTTGGTCCGGGTGGACGTGTCCTCCGCGAGGTCGTCGAACAGACCGAACGCCGCCGCACCGGCGGTGCCCAGCGCCGTCGCGACGGGGGCCGGGCCGCCGGCGGCGAGAGCCCCGGCGACGGCGCCCGCCGCGACCGACGGGCCCTCCAGGAGGCTGATCGGCTCACCGCGGTGGTTGGTGCGCGTCCACGCGGCCTCGCCGCCAGCCAGCCCGGCCAGCGTCGCCTCGTGCAGCACCCGCCGCACGACCGCCGTCGTGCCTGCCGCGACGAGAGCCGCGCCGACGAAGCGGGCGATGCCCGCGCCTGTTCCCGTGCCGGATGCCATGGTGTCGTCCCTCTCGTCGCGTCGCGGGCTCAGCCCGCGCTGCCCTCGGTGGCGTCCGGGACCTCGTCCGGGGGCAGGTCGACCACCGGGGGCAGCACCGTCGCGTCCTCCTCCTGGCCGTACTGCCCCACCGTCCCGGCCAGCCGGGCAGCGATCGCGAGCGGCACGGTGATCCGGCCCGCGACGCGGTCGATCCCGCTCACCGTGCTGACCACGCTCGCCAGCGCGTCATCGGCGCGCACGCGCAGGACGACGTCGGCGGCCACGTCGGCGGGTCCCGCCACGACGCTCGCGCCGGTGGTGTCCTGCACGGTGCCCGCGACGGTCGTCCACACGTCGCTCTCGGTCTCGGTGTCGGTGGTCGTGCCCTCCGCGGCCTCCGGCTCGACCGCCGTGGCAGCCAGCAGGACGACGGCGTCCGCCGCCTCCAGCTGGTCCTCGTCCGCATCGAGCAGGCCGAGGCGGACGAGCTGGTCCTCGAGGTCCTGCGCCTGTGCGCTCTGCGCGGGTCCGGCGTCGGCGGCGTCCGTGAGCATCACGCCGAGCGCTGCCGCGAGGGTCTCGGTCACGCCCTCGGGCACGTCGCTGCCGAGACCGTCGCGCAGGCCGGTCGCCACCGTCTCGCGTGTCGATGCGTCCTCCGGGTCGTACCACGAAGCCGGCAGGTTCACGTCGGCCACCACGGTGGCGCCGGACGCGTCGAGCTGCTCCAGCACGCCGTCGTGCACCTCGCCCGACACGTCGCCCAGCCCCACGACCGCCACGCGACGGCCCTCGAGCCGCCCGGCGAGAAGCTGCGGGCCTGTCGCCTCCAGGAAGCGCAGATCCTCGGCGAGGTCGCGGTTCGCCGCGTCGAGATCGTCGCGCAGGGCGCTGCGCTCGTCGCGGAGCTGCGCCACCTGGTCCTCGAGCGCCTCGCCGATGGTGCCCTGCAACGGTCCGGCGCCGAGGATGATGCCGACGGCCAGCGCGAGGAACACAGAGATGAGGGAGACGAGGTGGTAGCGGAAATCGATCACGACGTTCAGGAATCCTTAGCGGTCTGTGGCGTGCGGGCGGGCGACTGGCGGTCGCGCCCAGGTCGGTCGGGTCCGGTGGCCGGACCTGCTGGTCAGGTCGGCCCGGTGGCCGCGTCGGTGCGTGCGCTAGCCGCCGAAGAGGCGGCCCACCCACGAGACGAAGTCGTCGAGGCGGGTCCCCACGATGTCGAAGGACGTCTGCCCCATCGAGGTGGACCACAGGGCGGCGACCACTGCCGCGAGGCCCGCCAGGGACAGCAGGGTCAGCTGGAAGTTCGAGATCCGCGTGCGGTAGAGCCGGGACACGCCCTTGGCGTCCACGAGCTTGCCGCCCACGCGCAGCCGGGTGAGGAACGTGCTGGCCATGCCGGCGCGCCCCTTGTCGAGGAACTCGACGAGCGTGGCGTGCGTGCCCACCGCGACGATCAGCTCCGCGCCCTTGTCGTCGGCCAGGAGCATCGTGATGTCCTCGCTCGTGCCCGTCGCGGGGAACACCACCGGCTCCACGCCCAGGGCCTTGACGCGCTCCAGCCCCGGTGCCTTGCCGTCGCGGTACGCGTGCACCACGATCTCCGCGCCGCTGGACAGTGCCCGGTCCGACACCGAGTCCATGTCGCCGACGATCAGGTCCGGCCGCCAGCCTGCGTCGATGATCGCGTCCGCGCCGCCGTCGACCCCGATGAGGACCGGCCGGTTCTCCTTGATGTACGGGCGGAGCATCGCGAGGTCCTCGCGGTAGTGGTACCCGCGGACCACGATGAGGACGTGGCGGCCCGCGATGGCCGTGCGGATGTCCGGCACGCCCACGCCGTCGAGCAGGAGGTCCCGCTCGCGGCGCAGATAGGTCATGGTGTTCTCGGCGAACCGCTCGATCTCCTCCGACAGGCCCTCGCGCGCCGCGGCGGTGTTCGCTGCGACCGTCACGCCCGACTGCCGGTCGCCCGACGCGATGAGGTCACCACCGACGCGCACCTCGTCGCCGGCGATCACGACGTCGGTGCCGTCGGGGATCGACATCACGGCGGGCCCGAGGTCGTCCAAGAGGACGATCCCGGCCTCGATCAGGATGCCGGGGCCTGTGTTCGGATACCGGCCGGAGGTCGAGCGGGCCGCGTTCAGGACGGCGAGGGGCTGCGCCGCCACCAGGGCGTCCGCCGCGACACGGTCGATGTCCACGTGGTCGATGACCGCGACGTCGCCGGGACGGAGCCGGCTCGTGAGCTCCTTGGTCCGCGCGCCGACGCGGGCCGGGCCGTGCGACGTCGGCACGTCCGGCTCCTGTTCGGCTGTACGGCCGGCTGCGCGACCAGCTTCGCGGTCGGCACGGCGCTCGGGACGGGACAGGGTCAGCTTCATCGCGACCTATCGTCCCACGACCGACGACTCGAGGAGCTCCAGTGCATGCTGCCGAGCCGTCTCCGACTCCTCCTGGCCGGACAGCATGCGCGCCAGCTCCCGCACCCGGTCGTCGCCCCTGACCTCACGAACCCCGGTGACGGTGACCATCCCGTCAACCTCCTGGCCCCCGCCATCCGTCGACTTCGTCACCACCAGGTGCGCGTCCGCGAACGCCGCGACCTGCGCCAGGTGGGTCACCACCACGACCTGCGTGCTGCGGCCCAGCGCCGCCAGACGACGGCCCACCTCGACGGCGGCGCGTCCGCCGACCCCAGCATCCACCTCGTCGAAGACGAACGTACGGCGCAGGGCGCCGTCGTCGCTCTGCTCCCCGGCAGTTCCGGGGGCGTCGGTGCGGCCCACGAGCGCGGCACCGGAGCCGTCGAACAGGCCCGGCAGCCCCGGTCCGACGACGGACGCCGCCCGCGTGCTGCTCGCCGTGGCGAGCGCGACCTCGAGCGCGAGCATGACGCGCGAGAGCTCACCGCCCGACGCACCCTTTCCCAGCGGACGCTCGGGCGCGCCCGGGTGCGGGACGAGCAGGAACGTCACCAGGTCCGCGCCGTACGGGCCGAGCGCCTCGGCCGGGTCGACCGTGACCACGAGGTGCGCGCCGCCCATGGCGAGCCCGTGCAGCTCCTGCGTGACGGCCCCTGCGAGCTGTGAGGCCGCGTGGGTCCGCTCGGCCGTGAGGATGTCCGCGAGGCGAGCCAGGTCGCCGTCCAGCTCCGCGGTGCGCTGCTGCATGGAGCGCAGGCGGTCGCCGCCGTCGTCCAGGTCGAGCAGCCGCAGGCCCGCGTCGCTCGCCCACTGCAGCACCGCGTCGATGGTCTCGCCGTAATTGCGGGTCAGGCCGTTCAGCTCGGCCAGGCGCTGGTGCGCGGACTCGAGGCCGGCCGGGTCGGCCTGCAGGTCGTCGACGTAGGCGGCGACGTCCGTCGCGACGTCGCCCAGCAGGTAGCCGACCTCCGCGAAGCGGACCGCGAGCTCGCCAAGCGCCGCGTCGGAGTGCGCGGCCCCGTCCAGAGCGCGGCGCGCGCGCTCGACCAGGGCGATCGCGTTCTCGCGCGCCCCGTCGGCGTCCTCGCCCGCGACCGCGTCGTGCGCCTCCTGCGCGGCCATGCGCAGCGCCTCCGCGTTCGACAGCCGCTCGACCAGGGCGGCCAGATCGGCGTCCTCGCCAGGCTGCGGGTCGACCCGCTCGATCTCTTCGAGGCCGATCCGCAGCAGCTCCACCTCGCGGGCTCGCTCGGCGCCCTTCGTCGTGAGGTCGGCGATCTCCGACAGGAGGCCGCTGCGCTCGGTCCAGGCCGCACGGTAGCGGTCCAGGACGCGCTGGTGCGCCGGGCCGGCGAAGGCATCGAGCGCCTCGCGCTGCTTGGCGGACGTGCGCAGGCGCAGCTGGTCGGCCTGCCCGTGCACCGTGAACAGGTCCTCGGCGATCTCGGCAAGGACGCCCTGCGGCACGCCGCGACCACCCAGATGGGCGCGCGAGCGGCCGTCCGCGACAGTCCGCAGGATCACGACGGTGCCGTCGTCCTCGACCTCGCCGCCCGCCTCGTCGACGCGGCGCAGCACCTCGGGCCGGCCCGCGACGCGCACGCGGCCCTCGACGGCCGCACCGGTGGCGCCCGGCCGGACGGACCGAGGGTCCGCCTTGCCACCCATCAGCAGGTTGAGCCCGGTGAGCACCATCGTCTTGCCGGCGCCGGTCTCGCCCGTGATGACGGTCAGTCCGTCCGAGAGCGGGACACGCGCCGAGCGGATGACGCCCAGGTTCTCGATCGCGATCTCCTCGAGCACCTCACTCCTTCGTCTCGTCGGGCCCGGCGTGGCCGGGACCGTCGGGTGCAGACCGTATCTCCTCCAGGGCCGCGCGATCGCGCCACCCCGCCACCGGCAGGTCGAACTTGGAGACGAGCCGGTCGGTGAACGGCGCCGTCGACAGGCGGGCCAGCCGCAGCCGGGTCTCCCCGCGCCGCACGACCACGCGCGAGCCCGGCGGCAGGTCGATCCGCCGTCGGCCGTCGCACGTCAGCACGCCCGGGATGCTGTGCTCCCGCACCTCCACCGTGAAGGTGGAGTGCGGGCCGATCACGAGCGGCCGCGCGAACAGCGCGTGCGCCGCCAGCGGCACGAGCAGGACCGCGTCCACGTCCGGCCACATGACCGGCCCGCCCCCGGAGAACGCATGCGCAGTGGACCCCGTCGCCGTCGACATGACGACGCCGTCGCAGCCGAACGACGACAGCGGTCGCCCGTCCACGTCGATCCCCACCTCGAGCATCCGCTGGCGCTGCGCCTTCTCGACCGTCGCCTCGTTGATCGCCCAGCCGTACAACGGCTCCTCGCCACCCGGCAGGTGGACCGTCACGTCGATCATGGTGCGTTCCTCGACCACGTAGTCGCGCTTCGCCAGGCGCTGCACGGCCGCGCGCAGGTCCTCGCGCTCCGACTCCGCGAGGAAGCCGACGTGGCCCAGGTTGACGCCCAGGAGCGGGACGTTCGTGCCGCACGTCAGCTCCGCCGCGCGCAGGATCGTGCCGTCGCCGCCCAGCACCATGACGACCTCGGACTCCACGACGCCCTCGCGGGCGCGCGCCTCCGCCATGTGGTCGCCGAACTCCTCCGCCAGCTCGTCGTCGTGCAGCGCGACCTCGAAGCCCGCCGCCTTGAGCTCGCGCATCGCCTCCTGCAGCGCGGCGAGCGCCTTCGGCCGGCCGCCGTGCGTGACGATGAGGACGCGCCGGGTCATGAGGTGGCTCCCTGCTGCTGGTCGTCCGGCTCGCTCCGCGGCACGACGACGGCCGGCGGCGTGGGCGGCTGGCCGCCTGCCGTACCGGGCTCGCTCGGCGCTCCGGCCGCGGGTTCGCCGGCGGATGTGCCTGTCGTGGCCGTCGTGCCGGCGTCGTCGCCCGCGGTGGCCCCCGTCGCGGGGTCCCAGGCGACCGCCCGGGCCACGGCCTCGTCGATCGCGGCGACGGTCTCGTCGGGCTGCGCCGGCACGAGCCACAGGAAGAACTCGCGGTTGCCGTTCGGGCCCGGCAGTGGGCTCGGCACGACCGCGCGGACGCGCAGGCCCGCCTCCTCGGCGGCGCGCGCGACCGACGTCACCGCGTCACGGTGCAGAGCCGGGTCGCGTACGACCCCACCCGAGCCAAGCCGTTCGCGCCCGACCTCGAACTGCGGCTTGACGAGCAGCAGGGCGTGCGTGCCGGGGCCCGCGATCCCCACGACGGCGGGCAGGACCTTCTGCAACGAGATGAAGGAGAGGTCCGCGACGAGGACGTCCGGCGACCGCTCGAGGTCCCCCGGCATCAGGTCGCGTACGTTGAAGCCCTCGACGACGGTGACACGCGGGTCTTCCCGCAGCTGCGGGACGATCTGGTCGTGGCCGACGTCGATCGCGACGACATGCTCCGCACCGCGCCTCAGGAGCACGTCGGTGAAGCCGCCGGTCGAAGCGCCGAGGTCGACGCACCAGGCGCCGCTGACGACCAGGCCGGTCGTGCCGGGGGTTCCGCCCGCGCCCGACCTGCCGGACGCTGCCACGAGGGCGTCCAGCGCGTCGAGCGCCCCGGCGAGCTTGAGCCCCGCCCGGGAGGCGTACTCGTATTCGGTGTACTCGCCGCCCGACACGTCGATCGCGTCATCGGCGGCGACCAGCGCCGACGGCTTGGCGACCGCACGGCCCCCCGCCATCACCCGCCCGGCAGCGACCAGCTCGGCCGCGTGCTTGCGCGACCGCGCCAGGCCGCGCCGCACCAGCTCGGCATCCACGCGGGCCTGGCCCGCACCTGTGGTCATGGTCACCGTCCGGCGTCACCGTTCAGGTGCGCACGCAGTGCATCGTGCACCTGCTCGAACCTACCGACGTGGTCGGCCGGCAGCAGGTCGTCCAGGCCGTCGAGCAGCCCGAGCGCCGCGCGCACGCCTTCCTCGGTGCTCACGGCACCGTGGGAGGCTCCTGAGGTGGCCTCGAGGGAACCGTCAGCCGGGCCTGCGGGCGCACCCTCGGTTCCGATGGCCCGCGCCATCACCGCGGGCGTCGCCGCGTGCGGGATCTCCTGGGACATCGTCACCTCCGGTCGGTCCGTCGTTCTCGTCGCGTCGTCCGGAGCGGCCCGCGCGCGCGACGAGTCTGCGATTCGCGGCCGAGCCCTGCTCCGGACGCTCTCACGTCCGCACACACCGTACCCGCCGACACCGACAGACCCACAGCCGCCACCCCCGGACCCGCTGTGGGTGCACGTGCGGCGCAGATCCTGGCGGCGATGCGCGCCAACATCCCACAGCACCGGTGGCGGCGATCCGGGACCGCTGTCAGGCGGTGAGCTCCGGCACCGTCGCGGGATCGAGTGCCTCCCCCGCGTCGACCGCGGCCCACGCAGCGGCGCACGCGACACGCACCAGGTCGATCCCCACGGCACCCGGCGCTGCCGCGCCCGAGGGTGAGGCGGATGCCTCACCCAGCCGCAGGACGCCGTCGGACACCTGCGCCGCGGCCGCACCACAGACCCACCAGTCGTCCGTAAGGACCGGGGCGGGGTGCGGCTCGAGGAGCGCGCGCAGGTCGGCGGCGAGGAACGCCGGCCGCAGACCAGGCTCGGCGAGGACGGCGTCACGGGCCGTCGACACGCCCGTCAGGACGTGCAGACCCGGGTAGCCGCCCTCGCGGGCGCCGGCCAGGTCGGTGTCCAGCCGGTCGCCGATCACCAGTACGCGCTCCGCTCCCGCCCGCTCCACCGCAAGGTGGTACATCGTCGGAGACGGCTTGCCCGCGCTCGCCGGCGCCACTCCCGTGGCCGCCACGACCGCGCCCACGAGCGCGCCGTTGCCCGGCGCGAAACCGCGCGCCGTCGGCAGGGACAGGTCGAGGTTGCTTGCCACGTGCCACGCCCCGCGGCCCACCGCGTACGCGGCCTCGGCCAGCTGCGCCCACCCGAGCTCCGGCGAATAGCCCTGCGCGACGGCCACCGGCTCGTCGTCCGCGCTCGCCACCACCTTGAAGCCTGCGGCACTCACCGCCGTGACGAGGCCCTTGCCACCCACGACCAGCACCTTCGCCCCTGGCTCCAGCCGGGTGCGCAGCAGGGCAGCGCACGCCTGCGCCGCCGTCATGACCTCGTCCGGCAAGGTCGGGATGGCCAGCTCGCTGAGCTGTGCCGCCACGTCCTCCGGCTCGCGCGATGCGTTGTTCGTCACGAACACGAGACGCATGCCGCGCTCACGCGCACCGGCGAGCCCGTCGGCCGCGTGCGCGATCGGCAGGTGGCCCTTGTAGGCCACCCCGTCCAGGTCGACGAGCGCCAGGTCGAAAGCCTCGGCGAGCGGGACCTCGCTCGAGAGGAGCCCCGCGCTCACGCGGTGGCGTCCTTCGCCCCGTCTACGTCCTGCCCGACACCGGACGGGTCGCCCCGGTCCTCCACGTCGCCGACTGCGGTTCCCGCCTGGTCAGAGGGTTCGCGGGGCTCGTCGCCGAGCTCGTCACCGGGGGCGGCGTCCTCCGGCTCGTCCTCGTCGCCGAGGTCGTCGGGCTCGACCTCGGTAAGGGAGGGCTCGCCTGCGGGGTCGGCGTCCAACGGCTCGTCGTCGTCAAGGTCGTCGTCGTCCGAGGGGTCGGACGGTTCGTCCTCGTCGTCGCCGAGGTCGTCGTCGAGCTCGTCCTCAGGCGCCTCGTCGTCCTCGTCGGAGTCGTCGTCCTGCTCCGACTCGCCGAGGTCTGCTTCCTCGTCATAGACGTCGTAGACGACGACGTCGTCCTCGAGCGGCGATGCACCGATGGCACGTTCCAGGGACTTCGGGTCGACGGTGGCGAGCAGCGCGTCGGCTTCCTCCGTGCGGCCCGCGGCTTCGAGCGCGATCGCCCGGGCCTGGAGCACCCGGAGGCCGAGGTCGCCCTGCGCCTCGTCGGCGGGGATCTTGTCCAGGACGGCCAGGGCGGCGTCGTGCTCACCGAGGTCGGTCCTGGCGCCGCTCACGACGATGGCGAGCTCGGTCCGACCAAGTGCGTCGAGCGTCCCCGCCTCGTCCGACGCCGCAAGGGCGATCGCACGCTCCGGACGGCCGAGTCCACGCTCGGCGTCCGCCATGATCGGCAGGTGCTCGGACGAGCCGTTGAGACGGCGCACGGTCCGCAGCTCGCGGAGCGCCTCGGCATAGCGGCCCGTGCGATACGCGGCGATACCCGCCGCCTCGCGCACGATGTCGACCCGGCCGCCACGGCGCACCGCGGCCTGTGCGTGCTCGTAGGCACGCTCCGGGTCGATCTCGAGCAGCCGGCCGGCCATCACGAGGTGCAGGCCGACCTGCTCGGCGTTGTCCTTGGTGAGCCCGCGCAACCGCCCGCGGGCGTCGCGGTCGAGATCACTGAACGACACGTCCTCGGCGATCTCCGGCTCGGGGATCCGCTCACTCGGGCGCTCGTCGTCACGGCGCGCGCGGTCGCCGAAGGGGCGACGCTCGCCGCCCTGGGCGCGGTCGCCGTAGGGCTTGCGCTCGCCGCGGTCGGGGCGGTCGCCGTAGGGCTTGCGCTCGCCGCGGTCGGGGCGGTCGCCGTACGGGCGACGCTCGCCACCCGAGGGGCGGTCGGAGCGGAAGCCACGGCCGGCGTCGTCACGACGCGGACGATCGCCCGATGTGCGGTCACCGTAGGGGCGATCGCCGGACGGGCGCTCACCATAGGGGCGGCGTTCGCCGCGGTCCTGGCGGTCACCCGTCGGGCGGTCGCCGTAGGGGCGACGCTCACCACGCTGCTCGTCGTCACGACGCGGACGGTCGCCGAAGGAGCGCTCGCCCGAGGGACGCTCACCGAAAGGCCGGCGCTCGCCGCCCTGAGGGCGATCACCGTACGAACGACGCTCACCAAAGGGACGGTCACTCGAAGGGCGGTCACCGTAAGGCTTACGCTCGCCGCGGTCTGGGCGGTCCCCCGTCGGGCGGTCGGACCGGAAGCCGCGGCCCGCGTCGTCACGACGCGGACGATCGCCGTACGAGCGGTCACCCGTCGGGCGGTCGCCGTAGGGGCGACGCTCACCGCGGTCTTCGAACTGGCGCTGCGGACGGTCGCCGCCGCGCTGCTCGTCGTCACGACGAGGACGGTCGCCGAAGGAGCGCTCGCCCGAGGGACGCTCACCGTACGGGCGACGCTCGCCACCCTGGGCGCGGTCGCCGAATGACCGGCGTTCGCCACCCTGCGGGCGGTCGCCGTACGAACGACGCTCACCACCCTGCGGGCGGTCACCGTACGGGCGACGCTCGCCGCGGTCTGGGCGGTCGCCCGAGGGGCGGTCGGAGCGGAAGCCACGCCCGGCGTCGTCACGACGCGGACGGCCGCCCGACGTGCGGTCGCCGTAGGGGCGATCGCCGGACGGGCGCTCACCATAGGGGCGGCGCTCGCCGCGGTCCTGACGGTCACCCGTCGGACGGTCACCGGTGGGGCGGTCGCCGTAGGGGCGACGCTCACCACGGTCTTCGGACCGGCGCTGCGGACGGTCGCCGCCGCGCTGCTCGTCGTCACGACGAGGACGGTCGCCGAAGGAGCGCTCGCCCGAGGGACGCTCACCGTACGGGCGACGCTCGCCACCCTGGGCGCGGTCGCCGAAGGGCCGGCGTTCGCCACCCTGCGGGCGATCACCGTACGAACGCTCCGGGCGCGACGGCCGACCCTGGCTGTCGTCCCGTCGCGGCCGATCACCGGAGCTCCGGTCCTGCTGGCCGGCTCCTCGGTCGTCCTCACGTCGTCGCGGTCCGTCGTGGCCGCCTTCCCGGCGCGGGCGGCCGTAGCCACCCTCGTTCCGGGGACCACCGTCCCCGCGGCCGCCGCCACTGCGCGGTCCGCGGTTGAAGCGCTCTTCTGAGCGCCCGCCCTCGCGCCCAGACCCCTGCTCACGGGGCGATTCGTTCACGGTGTTCCCTTCGAAGACAGATTCGTTCCATTGTCCCACGCCACGGTGTTCGGGCCGCGACCGGGTCGGGCTCCGCAGGTGTGAGATCAGGCAAAAATGCGTGAAGGCCCGCACCGGGGGGTGCGGGCCTTCACGTGAAGGGTGTTCGGCGGCGTCCTACTCTCCCACCCCGTCACCAGGGCAGTACCATCGGCGCTGAAGGGCTGAGCTTCCGGGTTCGG
>NZ_JAKGSG010000033.1 GCF_021568775.1 Antribacter soli
CAAGGTGCCGAAGTCATGTGCGCAACCAGCGACCAGCGACGCGCGATCCCGGTCAGGCGGAGGCGCGCTCCGCCCGGTTCACCGCCGAAACGATCGCCTTGAGCGACGCTGTCGTGATGGACGGGTCGATGCCCACACCCCACAGGACGTCGTCGCCCACGGCGCACTCGACGTACGCCGCCGCGTTGGCGTCTCCGCCCTCGGACAGCGCGTGCTCGGCGTAGTCGAGCACGCGGACCTGGATGCCCACCTGCGAGATCGCGTCCAGGAAGGCGTCGATCGGGCCGTTGCCCGAGCCCGTCAGGGTCAGCTCGGACCCGCGGTCGAGCACGTCGATCTCCAGCGTGGCCGGCCCACCCTCGACGGAGGAGACCCGGGTGCCGCGCAGCTTGAGACGGCCCCACGGCTCCAGCCCGGGGTTCGTGTCCCCCTCGACCGGCAGGTACTCGTCGGTGAAGATGCGCCAGATGTCGCCGCCCGTGACCTCGGCCCCCTCGGTGTCCGTCACTTCCTGCACGGCCCGCGAGAACTCGATCTGGAGGCGGCGGGGCAGGTCGAGGGCGTGCTCGGCCTTCAGCAGGTAGGACACGCCACCCTTGCCGGACTGGGAGTTGACCCGGATGACGGCCTCGTACGAGCGGCCCACGTCCTTGGGGTCGATCGGCAGGTACGGCACGCCCCACACGAGGTCGTCGACGCCGACGCCGGCCGCCACCGCCTGGCCCTCCATGAACTCGAAGCCCTTCTTGATGGCGTCCTGGTGCGAGCCGGAGAAGGCAGTGAACACGAGGTCGCCCACGTAGGGGTGCCGCTCGTGGACCGGGATCTGGTTGCAGTACTCGACGGTGCGACGGATCCCGTCGATGTCGGAGAAGTCGATCTGCGGGTCGACCCCCTGGGAGAAGAGGTTCATGCCCAGCGTCACCAGGTCGACGTTGCCGGTGCGCTCGCCGTTGCCGAACAGGCAACCCTCGATGCGGTCGGCGCCGGCCTGGTAGCCCAGCTCGGCCGCGGCGACGGCGGTCCCGCGGTCGTTGTGCGGGTGCAGCGACAGGATGACGTTCTCGCGGTGGTCCAGGTTTCGCGACATCCACTCGATCGAGTCGGCGTACACGTTGGGCGTCGCCATCTCGACCGTGGCGGGCAGGTTGATGATCACCTTGCGGTCCGGCGTCGGCTCGAAGACCTCGATCACCGCGTTGCAGATGCGTGCCGCGAACTCCAGCTCGGTCCCGGTGTACGACTCCGGCGAGTACTCGTAGTACACCCGGGTGTCCGGGATGGTCTCCTCGAGCTTGCGGCACAGCCTGGCGCCGTCGAGCGCGATGTCGATCACGCCGTCCATGTCCGTGCGGAACACGACCTCGCGCTGCAGCACCGACGTGGAGTTGTACAGGTGGACGATCGCCTGCTTCGCGCCCCGGATCGACTCATAGGTGCGCTCGATGAGGTGCGCGCGCGCCTGGGTGAGCACCTGGATCACCACGTCGTCCGGGATGCGGTCCTCCTCGATCAGCATCCGGACGAAGTCGAAGTCCGTCTGGGACGCCGACGGGAAGCCGACCTCGATCTCCTTGTAGCCCATCTGGACGAGCAGCTCGAACATGCGGAGCTTGCGCTCGGGGTTCATCGGCTCGATGAGGGCCTGGTTGCCGTCCCTCAGGTCGACCGCGCACCAGCGCGGCGCCTCCGTGATGCGACGGTCCGGCCACGTGCGGTCCGGCAGCGAGAGCTCGATCTGCTCGTGGAACGGGCGGTACTTGTGTACCGGCATCCCGGACGGGCGCTGCGGGTTGTCCTCGATGATCCCGGCGGCAGTGCCGAAGACGGGGCTCCCGGTGACCGGGGCGGTGCTGTTCTCCATCGTGCGTCCTTCGTTTGCGGTGGACCTGGGGTCGGCCGGCACGACAAGTCCACCGCGGCGAGGGACCGGCCTTGTCAGGCCTCGCCGCGGCAGCGAAGGAGGAGGCTCATCGCCAGGTGCACATCGTCACTGTACCCCGGGCGCCGGTCGCGGGGTTCACTGTCCACATTCCGGCGCGGCGACCACCACTCAGACGCGCTTGGTCTCCAGGAACTCGGCGATGCGGCCGATCGCCTCCTCCAGCTGCTCCACTGCGGGGAGCATGACGAGCCTGAAGTGGTCCGGCCGCACCCAGTTGAACCCCGTCCCGTGCGTCACGAGGATCTTCTTCTCGCGCAGCAGCTCGAGCACGAGCTTCTCGTCGTCGTCCACCGGGTAGACGGCGGGGTCGAGCCGAGGGAAGCAGTAGAGCGCTCCCTGGGGCACCACCGTGGAGACGCCCGGGATCTCGTCGAGCAGCCGCACGGCCAGGTCCCGCTGCTCGCGCAGCCGCCCGCCGGGCAGCACCAGGTCCTCGATGGACTGGTGCCCGCCGAGCGCGGTCTGGATGGCATGCTGCGCGGGCACGTTGGCGCACATCCGCATGTTCGACAGCAGCGTCAGGCCCTCGAGGAAGTCCTTCGCAAGGTGCCGCGGCCCGGTGAGCACCACCCAGCCGGACCGGAACCCGGCCACGCGGTACGACTTTGACAGGCCGGAGAACGTCAGGCACAGCACGTCGTCGCCGGCGAAGGTGGCGGTGTGGTGGTGCACGGCCCCGTCGAACAGGATCTTCTCGTAGATCTCGTCCGACAGGAGCACCAGGTCGTGCTTCCGGGCGATCTCGACGAGGGCCTGCACCGTCTCGGCGGAGTACACCGCGCCGGTGGGGTTGTTCGGGTTGATCACCACGAGCGCCTTCGTGCGCGCCGTGATGCGCGACTCCAGGTCCGCCAGGTCGGGCGCCCAGCCGTTCGCCTCGTCGCACAGGTAGTGCACGGGCGTGCCGCCGGTGAGCGACACCGCGCCGGTCCACAGGGGGTAGTCCGGCGCGGGGACGAGCACCTCGTCGCCGTCGTCGACGAGCGCCTGCAGCACCATCGTGATCATCTCGGACACGCCGTTGCCGATGAACACGTCGTCCACCGTCACGTCGGCCAGGCCCCGGCCCTGGTAGTACTGGGCGACGGCGGTCCGCGCGGTGTAGATGCCGCGGGAGTCGCTGTACCCCTGGGCGTCGGGCAGGTGGTGGATGATGTCCTGCAGGATCGAGTCGGGTGCCTCGAAGCCGAACGGCGCCGGGTTGCCGATGTTCAGCTTGAGGATCCGGTGCCCCTCCGCCTCGAGGCGCTCGGCCTCGACGAGGATGGGGCCGCGCACGTCGTAACGGACGTGCTGGAGCTTGCGGGACTGGCCGATGTGACGCACGGGTGGATTCTGCCACCCTCGCCGGCTGCCTACCGCCGGCTTCGCAGCGCGGCGTCGACCGCCGGGTCGCCGAGCGCGCCCAGCCAGTCCAGGAGCGCCGGGTACGTGGACGGGTTGGCGGCGACCTGCGGGCGCAGGTGGGGCGCCTCCTGGACGATCAGGGCCAGGTCCGCGAGCGGCGTCGCGGGGTCGAGCGCCCGCGCGGCCGTCCAGCGCGGCGCGGCCGCCACGGGTGGCATCACGGCGGTCTCGCCGGAGATCACCTGCGTGTCCTGAACGGCCTGGCTGCCCGACGCCGGCCGGGTTACCTGCGTGTCATACCCCGCCTGGGGCGCGGCCTCCCGGGCGGGGGCGGCGGCCTGGGCAGGCGCGGCCTGGGCGGGCGCGGCCGGCTGGGCGGGGGCGACCGGCTGGGCGGGGGCGACCGGCTGGGCGGGGGCGACCGGCTGGGCGGGCGCGGCCGGCTGGGCGGGCGCGGCCGGCTGGGCGGGCGCCACGTCCCGGGCGGGCGCACCCGCCGGCCGGATGACGCCGCTCGACGTGACGCGTCGCGGCTCGGGCGGGCGGCGCGCCTCGGGCGGCGCGCTACGGACGGGCGCCGCGGGGAGCGACACCGGCGCGGGCGCGGCCTTGGCCACGGGCGGTTCCCACACGTACGCGCGTGTGCGGTCTGCGTCCGGGTCGCCCCCGATGCCGTCGGTCGAGAAGTGCTCGCGCACGGCCTGCGGCACCATGAGCGCGTACGCGACCGTGCCGGGCAGGCCGAACGCCAGAAGCAGGTCGACGACGTCGACCCCCGCTCCGGACTCGGACGTCGCCACGACGATCACGAGGCCGAGCACGCCGATGGCGCACACCGCCCCGACCGCGGGGACGTGCCCGGTGCTCGCGTCGCGGACGAGGGAACGCCGGGCGAGGACGGCCAGGGCGGCCACCAGCACGCCGAGCACGAGCCGCAGTACGAGCGTCACATCGAACCGCGGGGCGAGCAGGCCGGCGACGGCGCCGAGCGCCACGTAGCCGGCGAGGAGCACCACGACGCCGAGCGCCCGGACGGCGACGCGGACCCACACGTCGACCCCACGGTCCGGACTGCCGGTGACCTGCGCCTGGAGTCCGCGGCGGGCGGCGGGGCTCGCCGCGACGGCCGCGAGCGCCGGGAGCAGGACGAACCCGAACCTGGCCCCGTGCAGCGACTCCACGCCGGCGGTCGTGCCCGACGTCAGGACGAAGACTGTGGCGACGACGATGCCCGCCGCCACGAGCACGAGCCGCGACGCCTCGTCGCCGCGCACGGCGCCGGCGACGAGGAACCAGTCGAGGCCGAGCACGAGGAGGAGCGAGAGCACGGCCACCATGACGAGCGGGACACCGGGTCCGGTCACGAGCAGTACGACGAACGCGACGACCGCTCCCGCCGCGAGCAGCCCGCCGCCGCCGACGAGGACCGTGCGCCACCGCCGGGCGACCACGGAGTCCTGCTCGGACGGGCCGAGCTCGCTCTCGCGAGGTGCGGCAGCCAGGGCCGCGCCGGCGAGGCCGAGCCCGAGGCCGGTGCCCACCCCGCCGAACTCGCCGCCGTCGGCCCCGCTGGCGAGGTCGATCACGAGGTAGACGAGCGCGAGGAGCACGTACGGCGCGTTGGCCGCGACCCGGGCGCGCCGGGTTGCGTGCACGGTCCACGTGGCGGGCAGCGCGCCCATGCGGGCGAGGTACGGCAGCGCGAGCGAGACCAGGGAGGCGACCGTCAGGAGGACCACCTCGACCCGGTCGGAGCCGCGGTGGACCAGGTCCCACGGCAGCGCGAGCGACGTGAGCAGGGCGATCACGGCGATCGCGTCCCGCAGGTAGTCGCCCACCCGGACGTTCGCGAACGGGCCGCCGTCACGGCCGGTCGCGGGCGTCTGCTCGATCGGGTTCGCCGGGATGGCCTCGTGGGCCGATCCGTCGGCAGGTTGTTCCGTCATCCGTCACTCCTCGAAGGCGCCGCAGGTCGGGAAGAGGGGCGGCGCAGTACGTACGAAGTCGTTTCTACCTGCTTCCTCCCGGTGTGTCAGGCCGGACACCCCGGAGGAACGTCACACACACGAAAGGTCCACACAGCCGAGCGGTCAGATCCCCAGCTGGTAGACGCCCCAGTAGGCGAGCGTGACCAGCAACGCCGTGCTCGCCACGCACACCGCCCAGAACCCGAACGCCGCCACGACGGCGGCCACGCGGCCCCCCTCCGGCGGCCTGGCGGCGACCCGCCCGTGCAGCTCCCGCGCCCGGTTCAGCACGAGCGCGGCGCCGACGACGGTGACGAGCCCGAGGAGGCGGACCCCGATCCACCCGCCCTGCACCACGACCGCGTCCTTCTCGTAGTCCATGGCGAGGCGCGCCACCGCGACCAGGTAGGCGCCCAGCGCGACGGTCGTCAGCACGGCTCCCGCTCCGGTCACCGTGAGAGGCCCGCGCAGGCCCGGGGCGAGGATCGCACCCGGGTGACCCGTCCGGCGTCGGACCGCGGTGGAGCGGACCGCGACCCCGGCGAGGACGACGAGCGCCAGGACCAGCAGCCCCACCGCGCCGACCACGACGCCGAGGACGATGTCCCCGTTGCCATACCACTGCGGCTGCGGCACGGGCGCCGCCAGGTAGAGCTGGTTGGGCGTGGCGCCCGCCACCTGGGGCAGCGCGCCCGCCGTGCCCGGCAGGCCCTGGATCCACGTGGCGACATCTCGCGGGAAGTCCGGGACGAGCTCGCCGTTCACGTGCATGCCGTGGTTCGCGCCCTCGTAGAAGCGGACGGTCACGGGAGCGCCGTCACTGCCCGCCGTGTCAGCGAGAACCTGATGGGTGGCCTGCACGAGCGGCATCGACGCGTCGCCCGTGCCGTAGGTCATGAGGATCGGGGCCTCCTGACGCTCGAGCCACGGCCGCACGTCGAAGTCGGCGTACTCGAAGCCGCCACCCGGGAAGGTCATACCGACGGCGCGCGGGATGGCGCGGAACACCCCCGCCGGCACGTCGGTGTTGCGCAGGTAGTTGTCCACCGCGAACGCGGCCTGCTGGCGCGGCGGGACGACCGGCGCCGAGACGAGCACCTGGAACGCGAGCCGCCTGTCCTCGACCATCATGATCGGCGAGATCCAGGCGCCCTCCGACTCGGAGTACACCCCGACCAGGTCAGGATCGACACCGGGCACGCCCCGCAGGAGGTCGACCGAGTGCAGGTAGTCCCCGGCCATGGCGACGTAGTCCCGGTGCCGGGTGGAGTAGGTGTCGAGGCGCTTGTCGGGCACGAGGGTGACCACACCCGCGCTCGCCAGCTCGGTCGCGGCCGCCGTGAACGCCACGGTCGCCTTGCCGGTGCCCGCGCCATGGATGAACACCATGCCCGGGGCCTCGTCGGGGCCGTCCACGGGCTCGCGGAGGATCGCGCCGACCTCGGTCCCGTCCAGCGCGACGGTCATCTCGGTCTCACGCACCTCGAACGATCCGACGGCGTGCACCGTCGCGCCTGTCACGCCCCCGATCCGGGTGCTGCTCGTGACGGGTCGCAGGTGGTCGGTGACCGGCTCCGGCTCCCACTGCGGGCCCGCGACCGCGCCCACGACCGCGAGCACGACCGCGAGCGCGGCACTGGTGGCAGCCGTCCGGAAGATCACGTTCGGATGCTACCTGCCGGGTCCGACACTGCCCTGGTGAGACGCGCTCAGAAGCCCAGGCGGCGCAGCTGTCTGCGCGGTTCGTGTCGCGCTGCCAGTCCTAGAAGCCCAACCTGCGCAGCTGTTTGGGGTCGCGCTGCCAGTCCTAGAAGCCCAACCTGCGCAGCTGTTTGGGGTCGCGCTGCCAGTCCTTGGCGACCTTGACGTGCAGGTCGAGGTAGACGCGCGAGCCGAGGAGCGCCTCGATCCCCCGGCGCGCCTCCGACCCGACGGCCCGCAGCCGGGAGCCGCCACGGCCGATCACGATCGCCTTCTGCGACTCGCGCTCCACGAAGAGGTTCACGCGCACGTCCAGCAGCGGCGGACGGCCCTTGGCCGGGTCCCCCGAACCCTCCCGCTCGACGATCTCCTCCACCACGACCGCGAGGGAGTGCGGGAGCTCGTCGCGCACGCCTTCGAGTGCGGCCTCACGGACGAGCTCGGCGACCATCACCGCCTCCGGCTCGTCGGTCAGCTCGCCGCCGGGGTACAGCTCCGGCCCCTCGGGCAGGTGCGACACGAGGACGTCCTGCAGCTCGTCCACCTGGTAGCCGTCCTGGGCCGAGACGGGCACGATGTCCGCCCACTCCCGGTCGACCGCGTGCGCCAGCTCCTGGACGGAGAGCAGGTGCTCCAGGAGGGCACCCCGCTCGACCAGGTCGGCCTTCGTCACGACGGCGACGACGGGCACGGCCCGGCGGCCGCTCATCAGCTGGGCGAGCTGCGCCGCGATGTAGCGGTCGCCCGGGCCGACCTTCTGGTCGGCAGGCAGGCAGAACGCAATGATGTCCACTTCGGAGAGCGTGTCGCGCACCAGCTCGTTGAGCCGCTCGCCCAGCAGGGTGCGCGGCCGGTGCAGGCCCGGGGTGTCGACCAGGATGAGCTGGGCGTCCGGCCGGTGGACGATCCCGCGGATCGTGTGCCGCGTCGTCTGCGGCCGGCCGGAGGTGATCGCCACCTTCTGGCCGACCAGGGCGTTCGTCAGCGTGGACTTCCCGGCGTTCGGGCGGCCCACGAGGCAGGCGAAGCCGGACCGGTGCAGGCCTTGCCCGACGCCGGTCGCCCGGCCTGGGTGCAGATCGTCGCTCACGCGTGGTGTTCCTTCTCGTTCGTGCGGTCCGCGAGCGCGGACCGGTCGGGCTGATCGCCCTCGGAGTCGTCCTCTGGGTGGGCCGGGGCGACCCTGTGCACCAGGATCGTGGCGAGCTGCTTGCGGCGCCCTTCGACGCGCTCCCCCTCGAGGTGCAGGCCGCCGACCTCGGCCGCCGAGCCGGGCAGCGGCACCTTGCCGATCGTCTTGGCGAGCAGGCCCGCGACGGTGTCGACGTCGTCGTCGTCGAGGTGCCTGTCGAAGAGCTGGCCCAGGTCGTAGACGGGGAGCCGGGCGGGCACCCGGAACAGCCCGCCGCCGAGCTCCTCGACCTCCGGCACGGGAACCCGGTCGTGCTCGTCGGTGAGCTCGCCGACGAGCTCCTCCAGCAGGTCCTCGATGGTTACCAGGCCCGCGACGCCGCCGTACTCGTCGACGACGAGCGCGATGTGCGAAGCGTCCGCCTGCATCTGGCGCAGCAGGTCGTCGACCGGCTTCGACTCCGGCACGAAGGCCGCGGCGCGCGCGATCTCGCCCGCCGGGCGCGTCGCGGCGGCGTCGCCCGCCCCGGGGTCGTGCAGCGCGGCCACGACGTCCTTCAGGTAGGCGACGCCGACGACGTCGTCCACCGACACGCCCACGACCGGCACGCGCGAGAACCCCGACCTCAGGAACAGGCGCAGCACCTTCACCAACGGCGTGTCCGCCGTGACCGTCACCATGTCGGTGCGCGGCACCATGACCTCGCGGGTGATCGTGCCGCCCAGCTCGATGACGGACCGGATCAGCTCGCGGTCCTCCTCCTCGAACGCCTCGCTCTCGCCCACCCGTTCCGCGATGTCGCGCAGCTCGGCGTCGGTGAGCGGACCCGGGTCCGCCCGGGCCACCGACAGGCGCGTGAACCAGGCCACCGCGCGAGACGTGACCGTCAGCGGCCCGACCAGGGCGAGCAGCACCTGCACGGGATGCCGGAAGCCCAGCGCACGCGGGGAGACGCGCACGAAGACCACGCCGATCACGACGCCGGCCACGAGCGCGATCAGCATGACCGACCACTCCTGCGCGACCGCCTGCGCCACGAGCAGTGTCGCCGCCGCGATGGCGACCACCTCGGCGGTGACACGCACCAGCGCGAAGGACGCCACGGTCTCCGTCGGCTCGACGGCGAGCGCCTGGGCCTGCCGGACGCGGGCGGCACGCCCCTGGTCCAGCGCCTGCTCCGCCTCCACGAGGGCGTCGGCGAGAGACATGCGGGTGACGCGCAGCACCGCGGCCTCGCCGGCCGAGAGCACGCCCGCGAGGGCCAGGCCCACGACCGCCGTGACGGCCAGGGCGAGGGAGACGCCGGTCATCGCGTCGCGAGGAAGGTGAGGAGCAGCTTGCGCTGAAGGGCGAACATCTCCTTCTCCTCCTCGGGCTCGGCGTGGTCGTAGCCGAGAAGGTGCAGGATCCCGTGGGTGGTCAGGAGCAGCATCTCCTCGACCGTCGAGTGCCCGGCGACCTTGGCCTGCTCCACCGCGACGTCGGGGCACAGCACGACGTCGCCGAGCGTGCCGGGCGGCGACAGCTCGCCCTCGCGGCCCGGGCGCAGCTCGTCCATCGGGAAGGAGAGGACGTCCGTGGGGCCCGGCTCGTCCATCCACTGGACGTGCAGCTCGGACATCACGGTGGTGTCGACGAACAGGATCGACAGCTCCGACTGCGGGTGCACCCGCATGGCATCCAGCACGTAGCGCGCCAGCGCGGCGAACTCGGCCTCGTCGACCTCGAAGCCCGACTCGTTGTTGACCTCGATGCTCATGCTGGGGCCTTCACCGCCCGCCGCGCTGCGGCGTGCGGCGGTCCTGCGGCTGGCGGCCCGGCCGCTGGCCGCTCACCACGATGTCCCAGCGGGCGTAGGCGTCGATGATGTCGCTGACCAGCCGGTGCCGCACCACGTCCGCGGAGCCCAGCCGGCAGAACTCCACGTCGTCGACGCCGATCAGGATGTCCTCGACGACCTTGAGGCCGGAGGTCACCCCGCCCGGCAGGTCCACCTGCGTCGAGTCGCCCGTGATGACCATCCTCGAGCCGAAGCCGAGACGCGTCAGGAACATCTTCATCTGCTCGGTCGAGGTGTTCTGCGCCTCGTCGAGGATGATGAACGCGTCGTTGAGCGACCGCCCGCGCATGTAGGCCAGCGGGGCGACCTCGATGGTTCCCGCCTCGATCAGCTTGGGGACCTGCTCCGGGTCCACCATGTCGTGCAGCGCGTCGTACAGCGGGCGCAGGTACGGGTCGATCTTCTCGCTGAGGCTGCCCGGCAGGAAGCCGAGGCGCTCGCCCGCCTCCACGGCGGGGCGCGTCAGGATGATCCGGTTGACCTGCTTGGCCTGCAGCGCCTGCACGGCCTTCGCCATCGCGAGGTACGTCTTGCCGGTGCCGGCGGGCCCGATCCCGAACGTGATGGTGTTCGCGTCGATCGCGTCCACGTAGTTCTTCTGCCCCACCGTCTTGGGCCGGATCGTGCGGCCGCGGCTCGACAGGATGTTGAAGGTGAGGACCTCGGCCGGCCGCTTCGCCGTGGCGTCGGTGAGCATCGAGATCGATCGCGTCACGACCTCCGGCGTGAGCTGCGTGCCGGCCTCGACCACCTCGACGAGCTCGTCGAGCAGGCGGGACACCAGCACCACGTCACCGGCGGGGCCCGTCACTGAGATCTCGTTGCCGCGGGCATGGACGTCGACCTGCGGAAAGCCCTGCTCGATCGCCCGGAGCACCGAGTCCCGGCTCCCCAGGAGGCCAACCATCGGGACGTGCGACGGCACCACGATGCGGTGCTCGACACGGGCCGCGGACGCGGGGCGTCCGGCTGAGTGTGTGGTGGGTGTCGTTGTCATGAGCCGGCTGGCGCCGATGCACTCCTTCGGGGGGCGGTCGTGATGCTGTCCATCTTATCGACCGCGCCCGGTCCGCTCACGCCTATTCACCCGTGGTTCAGAACCCGGCGAGGTGCGTGCCGGACAGGACGTGCGCGTGCACGTGGAACACCGTCTGCCCCGCCTTGGGTCCGCAGTTGAAGATCATGCGGTACTGGCCGTCGGAGAGGTCCGAGGCCACCTCGTCGGCGAGAGACACGAGGTCGGCGAGCAGGGCCGGGTCGGACGCCGCGAGGGCGGACACGTCCGGGTGGTGCTCGCGCGTCACGACCAGCGCGTGCACCGGTGCCTTCGGCGCGATGTCGCGGAACGCGATCGCCGTCGCCGACTCCCCCACGAGCTCGGCCGGGACCTCGCCCGCGACGATCTTGCAGAACAGGCAGTCGGGGTCGGTCGTCGTCATGCGGGAAGGCTACCGGGGTCCGCACGGCCTCGCCCCTGCCTCCGTCACCGGACCGTAACATGTCCGATGTGCCGGAGTTCGGTCCTTGTGGGATGCTCTGCCGCATTCGACCCGCGCCCATGCTGTGCGACATTGTCTGCACACGTCGCGTCGTCGTGTCCGCCGTCACACATCACCGCACCTGCTGGAGGTCCGCGTGGCCTGGTTCATCGGCCAATCCCTCGCATTCATCGTCGTCGCCTTCCTGCTCGGCCTGCTCGTCGGCTGGCTGATCTGGGCACGCCGCACCGAACGCTCCACCGAGTCCCCGGCGGCGGAGGTGGAGGCGGCCACGACCGAGGAGCCGGCCCAGGCCGAGGAGCCCGCCGAGGAGGCCGTGGCCGTCGCCGTCGCGCCGGAGGCGGTGGAGGTCGTCGCGGCCGAGGTAGAGGCGGTCGAGGTGGCCGACGCCGCCGGCGCGCCCGTCGCGGCCGTCGCGCCCGAGAAGCCGGCCAAGCGCGTGCAGAAGCCCGTCAAGAAGGCGACCGGCGGCACGCCGGACGACCCGGAGCTCGACGAGGCCGTGGCGGCCGAGGTCGTCGCCGAGGCCGAGGCTGTCGCCCGCGCGGCGGCGGAGGGCACGGCGGAGGCCGGGGACGCGGAGGACGCCGACGCGCCGGGGGCGGGTCCCGAGGACGCCGCCGCGGCGGCCGCGGCGGACGCTGACGCGGACGCGACCGCCCGGCCCGAGGAAGCGGCCGCCGTCGTCGAGGAGCCGCAGGACCTCCAGCGCATCGAGGGCATCGGCCCCAAGATCGAGGCCGCGCTCAAGGCGGCGGGCATCACGACCTACGCGAAGGTGGCCGCCGCCACGGAGGCGGAGCTGCGCACCGCGCTGAGGGCGTCGGGCATCAGGTTCGCTCCGGCGGCGAGCTCGTGGTCGGCCCAGGCCGAGTACCTCGTGAGCAGCGACGAGAAGGGCCTCGAGGAGTACCAGGACTACCTCGTCGCGGGCCAGGACCGCGCCCGGAAGTTCGACGCGAAGGTGGACTACGCCGACGTCGACGAGATCGAGGGCCAGGCCGCCAAGGCCGCCGCGATCGCCCAGGACGACGCCGAGGCCGCCGCCCTCGCGGCCGCCCCCGAGCCCGAGCCGGAGCCGCAGGACCTGCAGCGGCTCGAGGGGATCGGCCCCAAGATCGAGTCCGCGCTCAAGGCGGCGGGCATCACGACCTACGCGAGGGTGGCCGCGGCCACGGAGGCGGAGCTGCGCGAGGCCCTGCAGGAGTCCGGCATCACGTTCGCCCCCGCTGCGGCCTCGTGGTCCGACCAGGCCCAGTACCTGGTCGACGGCGACGAGCTGGGCCTGGAGGAGTACCAGGACTACCTGGTCGGCGGGCAGGACCGCGCCCGGAAGTTCGACGCGAAGGTGGACTACGCCGACGTCGACGAGATCGAGGGCCAGGCCGCCAAGGCTTCCGCCCTTGCGCAGGACGACGCCGAGGCTGCCGCCGAGACCGAGGTGCCCGAGCCCGGGGTGCAGGCATGAGCCGTCGGCGCCGGGTGATCGCGCCGATCGTGGTCACGGTGGTGGGCCTCGGCGCGCTCACCGGCCTGCAGGACACGTACTTCCGCGCCGGCATGGTCGAGGACTCGCTCACCGCGGCGTCGCAGGTCGCGCTGGCTGATGCCGGCCTGGACGACGTCGAGGTGTCGTTCGCCGGGCGCGACGCGACGCTCGTGGCGTCGTCGGAGCGCGACGCGGAGCGTGCGGCGGAGGTCGTCGAGGCGGTGCGCGGCGTGCGGGTCGCGACGGCGACCGGCGGTGAGGTCGTGGTCCGGCCGGCCGTTGGGCCGTCGCCGAGCGCGTCCACCACGAAGAGCGCCGCGCCGAGCCCGTCGCCGAGCGCCACGCCGACGCCCACGCCCACGCCCAGCCCCAGCCCGACCGCGGCCACCGAGGAGCAGGTCCAGGAGCAGCTCGTCGCGATCCCGACGATCACGTTCGTGACGAACAGCGCCGACCTGACGCCCGAGGGGCGCGCGACGGTCCAGCAGGCCGCCGCGGTGCTCCTCGCCAACCCGCAGGTCAAGGTCACGATCGAGGGTCACACGGACTCCGTCGGCACCGAGGAGGCGAACCTGGTGCTGAGCCAGGCGCGCGCGCAGGCGGTGCTGAGCACGCTCGTGGAGCTCGGCGTGACGGCCGACCGGCTGGCCGCCCAGGGCTTCGGCGAGACGCGACCCACCGTGCCCGACACGACGCCGGAGAACCAGGCGACCAACCGCCGCGTGGACTTCATCGTGCAGCAGTAGCAGTAGCAGTAGCTGTAGCGGCCGCGGGTCGCCGCGGCGCGAGAACGACATGGTGGCCCCAACCCGCCCGGGTTGGGGCCACCATGTCGTTCTCCGTGGCTCAGAGAGCCCAGCGGCCCAGTCGCTCGCTCAGCAGCGCGATCGCGATCGGCCCGGCGGTCGAGGTCCGCAGCACGTGCGGCCCGAGCCGTGCCGCGACCGCCCCGGCCCCCGTGAGGGCCGCGAGCTCGCCCTCGCCGATCCCGCCCTCCGGCCCGACCACGACCAGCAGCTCCCGCGCGGGACCGCCCTCGGTCGGGACCGGCAGCGGCACCGAGGCGAGCGGCGTCGTCGCGTCCTCGTGCAGCACGACGACGGTGCCGCCCGCCTCCACGACCGCCGTCGTACGCGTGACGAGCGCCTTCGTCGTCAGCGCTGCCTCCACGACGGGCATCCGCGCGCGCCGCGCCTGCTTCGTCGCGGCCCGTACGGTGCTCACCCAGCGAGCCTGCGACTTGGCGGCCCGTTCCCCGCGCCACACCACGACGGACCGCTCGGCCTGCCACGGCACCACCACGTCGACCCCGACCTCGGTCGCGGCCTCGATCGCCATCTCGTCCCGGTCGCCCTTCGCGAGGGCCTGCACGAGCGTCAGCAGCACCGGCGGCTCGGGCTCGGTGACCACGCGCTCCACGCGCAGGTGCACCTCGGCGCCCGACACCGACTCGACGACGGTCTCGAGGCGCACCCCGGCGCCGTCGACGACGTCGATGCGCTCGCCCGGGCCGCGCCGCTGGACCACGCCCGCGTGCCGCCCCTCGGCGCCGTCGAGCAGGTAGACCGCGCCCGCCACGACGCCCGCCAGCGGGGAGGTCGTCGAACGCTCGGCGAGGAAGACCGGTGCGCTCACGTCACCGCCCGGAGAGCTTGTCGCGCAGACGCGAGAACACGCCGGGGTGCGCCGCGGACAGCCGCGGCTCCGGCCGCTCCTCGCCGCGCAGGCGGGCCAGCTCGCGCAGGATCGCCTCCTGCTCGTCGGACAGCGCGGTCGGCACCAGGACCTCGATGTGCACGTTGAGGTCTCCGCGCCCGCCGGCGTGCAGGTGCCCCACGCCCAGGCCCTTGAGGGTCAGGATCTGACCCGGCTGCGTGCCCGGACGCAGGTCGATCTCCTGCGCGCCGTCGAGCGTGTCGAGCTCGAGCACCGTGCCGAGCGCCGCGGCCGTCATCGGGACCTGGAGAGTGCAGTGCAGGTCGTCGCCGCGGCGCACGAACGTGTCGTGGGCGCGCTCGCGGATCTCGACGTACAGGTCGCCGGCGGGGCCACCGCCCGGTCCGACCTCGCCCTGGGCGGTGAGCTTGATGCGCGTGCCGGTGTCGACGCCCGCAGGGACGTTGACCGAGACAGTCCGGCGGGCGCGGACGCGGCCCTCGCCGGAGCAGTCGGCGCACGGCTCAGGGATCACGGTGCCGAAGCCGCCACAGGCGGCGCACGGCGCGGTCGTCATGACCTGCCCGAGGAACGAGCGGGCGACGCGCTGCACCGACCCGCGACCGTGGCACACCTCGCAGGTGTGGGCCGAGGTACCGGGGCGCGCACCGTCGCCACCGCACGTCGTGCACACGACGGCGGTGTCGACCTGCAGCTCGCGCTTCGTGCCGAACGTCGCCTCGACGAGGTCGATGTCGAGGCGCACCAGCGCGTCGTTGCCGCGGCGGGCGCGCGGCACCGGGCCGGACGGCTGCCCACCACCGAAGAACGTCTCGAAGATGTCCTGGAAGCCGAAGCCGTTGCCGAACCCTCCGCCGGCGCCGCCGCCCGGGGCGGTCGGGTCGACGCCCATGTCGTACTGCTGTCGCTTGTCAGGGTTCGACAGCACCTCGTAGGCGCGGGCCACGTCCTTGAACCCTTCCTCGCCCGTCTCGCCGGCCACGTCCGGGTGCAGCTCGCGCGCGAGCTTCCGGTAGGCCTTCTTGATCTGCTCGGGCGTGGCGTCGCGCGGGACGCCGAGGATCTCGTAGTAGTCGGTCACAGGTCTCTCTTCGCTGACGGTCGGTCGGCAGGTCGGATGGTCAGGTCCGGCGGGCGGTCGGGGCGGCCCCTGTCGGGCGCGCCCGTCGTCGCCCGACGGCGGTCGCGGGCGGGGGGGGCCCGGGGCCCCCCCCGCGGGGGTTGGGGGTGGGGGGGGGGGGCGCGCCGGCGCGCCCCGGGGGGGGGGCGCGGGCGGGGGGCCCGGGCCCCCCCCCGCGCTGGGTTCGGATGAGGTGTCGGGTGTCAGGTGGGCAGCACCCGCGAGAGATAGCGCGCGACCGCGCGCACTGCGGCGATGGTGCCCGGGTAGTCCATGCGGGTGGGGCCGATCGAGCCGAGGAGCGCGACGGTGTCGCCGTCGGTCCCGTAGCCCGTGGTGACGACGGACGCCTCCGTCAGGCCCTCGAGCCGGTTCTCGTGGCCGATCCGGACCGAGACGCCGGCCTCGACCGCCATCTCGGTGAGCAGCCCGAGGAGCACGACCTGCTCCTCCAGCGCCTCGAGGACGGGGCTCAGTCCCTGCTCGAACCGCATGCCCGCCCGGGCGAGGTTCGCCTGCCCCGCGAGCACGATGCGCTCCTCGCTCTCCTGCCCGAGGGTCTCGGTCACGAGCTCCGCCACGGCGACCGCGAGCGGCCGGTGCTCGGCCGGCACCGCGTCCGCGACGCGCTCGAACGCGGCGTCGAGCTGGCCGAGGCGCTTGCCGGCGGCGGCCGCGTTGAGCCGCGCGCGCAGCTCGCCGAGGGTGCCGTCGTCGAGGCCGGCGGCCACCTCGAGGAACCGCTGCTCCACGCGACCGGTGTCGGTGATGACGACGACGAGGAGGCGGTTCTCCCCCGTCGGCACGAGCTCCAGGTGCCGCAGGCCCGAGCGCCGCAGCGACGGGTACTGCACCACCGCGACCTGGCCCGTGAGCTGCGCGATGAGCCGGCCGGCGCGGGTCATCACGTCGTCCAGGTCGACCGAGTCGGACAGGAACGTCTCGATGGCTCGCTTCTGCGGCGCCGTCAGCGGCTTGACCTCGGCGAGCCGGTCGACGAACAGGCGATAGCCCTTGTCCGTGGGGATGCGGCCCGCGGACGTGTGCGGCTGTGCGATGTAGCCGGCCTCCTCGAGGGCGGCCATGTCGTTGCGGACCGTCGCGGGCGACACGCCGAGCCGGTGGCGCTCGGTGAGCATGCGCGAGCCGACGGGCTCGCGGGTGTGGACATAGTCCTCCACGATGGCCCGCAGGACGTCCAGCCTGCGCTCCTCGCTCACGGTGTCCACCTCCGTCCGACGTCGTCAGGGCACCGAGAGCCGGATCCGTCCGTCAACGGTCCCTCACCCGCCCCAGCACTCTCGCTGCCTGAGTGCCAATTCTACGCGTCGTCACCGACACCCCGAACGTCCGCCGCGCGTCGCAGCGCCGCCACCAACGGGCGGACCGCCTCCGCGAGCGCCTCGATGCTGTGCCGGCTCGCGGCGGTCGCGTTGGCCCACGCGTGCACGTGGCCGGTGACGACCTGGACGGAGACCGGCACGCCCGACTCGCGCAGCCGCTCTGCGTACCGCAGGCCTTCGTCGCGCAGCACGTCGAACCCCGCGACGGCGACGTGCGCGGGGGCCACGCCGGACAGGTCGTCGGTCAGGAGCGGCGAGACGCGCGGGTCCGCCATGAGCGTGGCGTCGGGGATGTACCGGAGGCGGTACCAGCCGAGCCGCGCGGCGGCCAGCGCGTACCCGTCGAACAGCTTCTCCGACGGGTACGCCCGCGTCAGGTCGGTCGCGGGGTACATCAGGAGCTGGAAGGCGGGCCCGCCGCCGTCGTCGTCCCGCGTGAGGTTGCTGACGACCGCGGCGAGGTTCGCGCCGGAGCTGTCGCCCGCGACGGCCACCGGCAGGCGCACGCCGGGGCGCCACAGCTCGGCGCCGCGCGCCCAGCGGAACGCGTCCACGCAGTCGGTGAGCCCCTCGGGGAACGGATGCTCGGGCGCGAGGCCGTAGTCGACGGAGAGCACCAGGAGCTTCGTGTGCCGGGCGATCGCCCGGCAGATCGGGTCGGCGGTCTCCAGGTCGCCCAGCACCCAGCCGCCGCCGTGGAAGTAGACGACCACGCCGTCCGGAGGCACGTCCGGGTCCCCCTGGTAGAGGCGGGCGCGGACCGGCCCGCGCGTCCCGGGGACGGTCACGTCCTCGACGCGCCCGACCTGCGGGCGGTCGCCGAGCAACCGTGCCTCGCGCGCGACGCGCGCCCGCGCACGCGCGACGTCCTCCTCCTCGCCGGCGCGGACGACCCGGCGCAGGCGGAGCGCGACCTGCACCTCGGGGTACAGGCGCTGCCCGTCCACGACGTGCGGCCGCCCGGCGAGCACCCGCAGGACCGGATCGGGCAGGCGTCCGACGGCGCGCACCACCACCCCGGCCGCGCGTTCGGTCCGCTCGTTCACGCCCCCACCTCCTGCCGCGACCGGGATCCCAGCCCCGTCCGGTCGACACTACCGCGCGGCCAGCGTCCGACGTCGGCCACGGGACACGCGGGCGCGCTTCCGCGGGCGGCGCGCGCAGCCGCCTAGGCTCGCGTCCGTGCGCGACGACCGCTACGGCTCCGACGTCCTGTCCCCCGCCTTCCCTGGCGCGTCCCGGGGGCGGCGCCCCGTCTCCCGCCCGGTGCCGGCCGAGGCGGGCCTCGTCGTGGAGGACGTCGGCACCGGCTGGGTCGGCGCCGTGGTGCGCGTGGAGAAGTCGGGCGGGATGCACCTGGTGGTGCTGGAGGACCGGCGCGGCCGCACCCGCTCGTTCCCGCTGGGCGCGGGCTTCTGGGTCGAGGGGCAGCCGGTCGAGCTGACCGCCCCGGTGACGAGCCGCGCCCCGGTCGCGCCGTCCCGCACGGCGTCGGGCTCCGTGGCGGTGCACGGGGCGCGTGCGCGCGTGGCCCGCGGGAGCCGCATCTGGGTGGAGGGCCGGCACGACGCCGAGCTCGTGGAGAAGGTCTGGGGCGACGACCTGCGCGTCGAGGGCGTCGTCGTGGAGATGCTCGACGGCGTGGACCACCTCGCCGAGCGCCTTGCCGGGTTCGAGCCCGACCCCGAGCGGCGCGTCGGCGTCCTCGTGGACCACCTGGTGCCCGGCTCGAAGGAGCAGCGGCTGGCCGACGAGGCCCTGCGCACGGTCGCCCCGGGGACCGTGCTGGTCCTCGGCCACCCGTACGTCGACGTGTGGCAGGCGGTCCGCGCCGAGCGGCTCGGCCTCGCCCGCTGGCCGGTGATCGAGCGTGGCACCGAGTGGAAGCGCGGCATCCTGCGCGAGCTCGGCTGGCCGGCCGACTCCCAGGAGGACGTGGCCCGCGCCTGGAAGCGCATCCTGGGCACCGTCCGGGACTACAAGGACCTCGACCCGGCCCTGCTGGGCCGGGTCGAGGAGCTGATCGACTTCGTGACCGCCTGAGACGGCGGGATCTGCCGGCCGGGGCCGGCGACGGAGCCTAGGCCACCGCGACCGGGCCGCCCGTCAGGCGACGGAACCCGTACGCGATCCCGATCATGATGATCGGGAGCGTGATGAACGTCCCGAGGCCGCACGGGATCGCACCGAGGATCGCCAGCCCGAGGCAGGCGAGCAGCAGCAGGAACACGGCCCCGAAGTTCTGGGCCACGAGCCGGAAGCTCGCCGTGAAGGCCTCCCAGGCGGGGAGCCCCTTGTCGTGGACGTTGTGGTACGTGAACGTCGCGAAGATGATGATCGCGAGGCCCGGCAGGATGCAGGCGACGAGGCCGACGAACGTCAGCACGCCGACGATCACGGCCGCCAGCACGACCACGCCCAACCGCTCTGTCGAGAAGAAGGACGCGAACGTGGGCTTCTCGCCCGACACCTCCTTCAGCGCCGCACGCACGCCGAGGGCCTGCACGACGGAGGACAGCAGCCAGCCGATGATCGAGAACAGCGTGCCGGTGACCGCCATGCCCGTCTGGACGAATGGTCGGCCCTCGAGGGCAGAGTCCATCTGGCGCTGATAGTCACCGAAGGAGGGGCCGGAGAACACGGAGCTGATCACCAGGAGGACCAGCACGAACAGGACCCACGGCAGGGCGTTGGCCTTGAACCGGTTCCAGGCGAAGCCGATGGCCTCTCCGACGGTGAACGGCGACACGGCGGCGGCGCCGTAGGCGCCCGCCGGCCCGCCGTAGGCGGGCACCCCAGGGTAGGGAGTCCCTGGGTAGGGCGCCCCGGGGTAAGGCGTCCCCCCTGGAGGGGTCACGCCGGGCGGGGGCACGTTCGGGTCCGGCATTCCGTACGGGCTGCCCGAAGGGGTCTCGCTGCCCATGCCCGACGTGCCGTAGGTGGGGGGCTCGGCCGGCGCCGGGGGCGCGCCGTAGGCCGGCGGCTCCTCCGGCGGGACGGGCTCACCCGGGACAGGCGGCGGCGCGGGCGTGCCCGGTATCGGAGGTACCGTCGGCCCGCCGGGGACGGGCGGCTCGTAGGCTGGCGGCTCGGGCGTGCCGGGCGACGGCGGTGGCTCGGGCGACGGCGGTGCGAACGGGTCGGGCTCCGCGGGCTGCGGCGGGGTCTTCTCCGGCTCGTCCGGGTCGGCCGGGTCGCGTGGCACGCCGCCAGGAGTGTTCTCGCTCATCGAATCCCTCTCGTCAGGACCTTCGGAGCCACTTTCGCCTGTCGGCGGGCCGGACGCGACCCGAACCGGGACCGGGACCTGCTCAGACGGGCTGCCCGCCGGTCAGACGCCCGTAGAGGTAGGCATTCATGAGGATCACGACGGGCAGAGCGACGAGCGTGCCGACGAAGCACGCGAGGACCCCGGCGACCGTGAGGACGAACAGCACCAGGACGGCCAGGACCGCCAGCCCGAGGTTCGCTCGGGCGAGCCCGACGGCGGACCGGATCGCGGTCACGCCGTCGGCGCCCTCGAGCACGGCGAACGGCGCCCACACCAGCGCGACGAGCGCCGCGAGCTGCACGACGAACCCGAGGACCGGCACGATGCCGAGCAGCGACAGGACCACCTGGACCGCGGCGAACACCGCGACGGCCGGCCAGCTCCGCACGGTGAAGAAGTCGCCGAAGCCCACCGTCCCGTTCCGGGTCGCGACGAGCGCTCCCTGGTACAGGAAGATGCTCAGGAAGGTCAGGAGGGCCGCACCCACGGCCCCGAGCACGACGCTGCCGGGAGTGGTCGCAGGGACGTCCACGGCTGCTCCCGTCGCGGCACGCTCGAGGTCCATGGCCATCTGGAACGACTCCATGAGCCCTGGCGACGTCACGATCACAGCCACCGCCGAGGCGATCACCGTCAGGAGCGTCATGACGACCCACACGCCCCAGCTCCGCCCGAACGCCGAGAACGCGTAGCCGAGCGCGCTGCCGATCGAGACCGGCTGCTCGGAGGCCGTGTTCCAGGCCGGCGGCACCTGCGGCGCGGCCGGCGGGCCGTAGGGCGAGGGTCCCGGGGTGCCGTACGCGGGCGGCTCCCCGGGCGGGGCGTACTGACCGTACTGGGGCACCGGGCGCTCGCCGGACGACGGCTCCGCGGACGGAGCGGGCGTGGCCGGCGGCGTGGCCGGAGCCTGCTCCGGCGTGTCCCCGCCCGTGGGCTGCTGCGGGTCGGGCGCAGGTCCGGCGGCATTGGTGTCGCTCATAGGGTCACCCTCCAGGCGTTCTGACGTAAAGGTACAAATCAGGTAAAGCGTATCGACTCAGGCGGGCTGTCCGCCGGTGAGCCGCACGTAGACATAGGCGGACATGAGCATCGACACGGGCACCGCCACCACGAGGCCGACGACGGGCACAGCGCCGGCGACCGCTGACACCGCCATGAGCCCGAGATACAGCATCGCGACCGTGCCGAGTTTCTGCGTCACGAGCCGATAGCTGGATCGCACGGCATCGACCAGCCCGAGCCCACGGTCGATCGCGAAGTACAGCGTGAACTGAGCCAGGAACGCGATCGCGACGCCGGGGAGATAGCAGAGCAGCATGCCGAGCGCGGTCGCGATGCCGAGCACGAGGCTGTCGACGAGCGCGTTCCCGTAGCGCGGCACCGCGAGCACGCTCTCCCCCGTGACCGGCGCGCCGCGCGCCACGCGCAGCGCCACGGAATACAGCACAGGCCCGAAGAGCCACAGCAGCACCACGCCGACGACCAGCAAGCCGGCGAAGGTGCCGTGCGGCACCTCGAAGGGGAGCTCCTCACCCTCCGCCTGGCCGACGAACGCCCCGAACCCGAGGGCCCACCAGAGCGTGAGCACCACGGCGACGACCATCGCGAGCAGGCTGTAGACGACCGACACCGCGGACAGCGGCAGCCAGTGCTTGCCGAAGCGGCTCCACGCCCAGGAGAACGAGTCGCTCAGGATCGACGACGCCGTCGGCGCGGCCGGCGCATACCAGGGCGGCGGCCCGTACCCGGAGGGTTCCGCCCCGGGCGCCGGCGCAGGAGCGGGCTGCTCCCGGGCCACGGCCGGAAGCGGCGCGCCGGGCGGCGCGTACGGGTTGTTCGGGTCGCTCATCGGTTCTCTCTCCAGGGCACGTCGTCGCAGGTGGCGCAACCATAGCGCCAGCCTCCGACATGACCTGCGGAGCTCCGGGTCAGGGCCGCCCGAACCGGCGTCAGTCCGTCAGCTCCCGCACGACGGCGTCGGCCAGGAGCCGCCCTCGCCGGGTGAGCTGCGCCCGCCCCGTCACTGCCGCGCGGCCGTCGAGCAGGCCGCGCGCGACGAGCCCGGCGACGGCCCGGCGGCCGCTCGCCGACAGCACGTCCAGGGACAGCCCTTCGCGCAGCCGCACGCCCAGCATCACGCGCTCGAGCTGCGCCTCCCCGGCGGTGAGCAGCTCGCGCCCCGCCCCTGGCGAGCTGCCGGCCTCGAGCAGCGTGGCGTACCGCCGCGGATGCTTCACGTTCCACCAGCGGACGCCGGCCGGGCCGTCGTCGTCGGATCCGCCGGACGCCGCCGCGACGTACGAGTGCGCCCCCGGGCCGATCCCCCACCAGTCGTCGCCGCGCCAGTACGCGAGGTTGTGCCGGCACGCGTGCTCGTCGCCACGCGCCCAGTTCGACACCTCGTACCAGGTCAGCCCGGCGGCCGTGAGCAGGTCGTCGGCCAGCTCGTACTTCGCCGCCTGGTCGTCCTCGTCGGGCAGGGCCAGCTCGCCCCGCCGTACCTGGACCGCCATCTTGGTCCCTTGCTCAACCACCAGGGCGTACGCCGACACGTGGTCCACGCCCGTCGCGAGCGCGGTCTCCACGGACGCCCGCCAGTCGTCGAGCGACTCACCGGGCGTGCCGTAGATGAGGTCGAGCGAGACGTCGAGACCGGCGTCGCGCGCCCAGCGCACCACGTCGGGGATGCGCCGCGGGTCGTGGGTGCGCTCGAGGGTCGCCAACACATGCGGCACGGCGGACTGCATGCCGAAGGACACCCGCGTGAACCCGGCGCGCGCCAGCACCTCGAGCGAGGCGGGCGTCACGGAGTCGGGGTTGGCCTCGGTCGTGACCTCGGCGCCGGGCTCGAGGCCCCAGGCCGAACGGATCCCGCCGAGGATCCGCGCGAGGTCCTCCGCGGGCAGCATCGTAGGGGTGCCACCCCCGAAGAAGACGGTCGAGACGGGCCGGTCGCCCACGCCCGCCCGCTCGAGGACGTCCTGGGCGAGCACGACCTCCCGCAGGGCGGTCGACGCGTACGCGACCTGCGACGCCCCGCCGCCCAGCTCGGACGCCGTGTACGTGTTGAAGTCGCAGTACCCGCAGCGCACCGAGCAGAACGGGACGTGCACGTACACCCCGAAGGCAGAGCTGCGCGGACCGCCGCCGACCTCGGGAGGCAACCCACCGTCGTCGGGCACGGGGACGCCCTCGGGAAGGGACGGCACGTTACTTCCGCTTCTCCTTGGCGTCCTTGGCAGCAGTCGACTCCGAGGAGAGCGCCGCGATGAAGGCGTCCTTCGGGACCTCGACGGACCCGATGGTCTTCATGCGCTTCTTGCCCTCCTTCTGCTTCTCGAGGAGCTTGCGCTTGCGGGAGATGTCGCCGCCGTAGCACTTGGCGAGGACGTCCTTGCGCATGGCTCGGATGGTCTCGCGGGCGATGACGCGGGCGCCCACCGCCGCCTGGATCGGCACCTCGTACTGCTGGCGCGGGATGAGGTCCTTGAGCTTGCCCGTCATGAGGACGCCGTAGTCGTACGCCTTGTCCTTGTGCACGATCGCGCTGAAGGCGTCCACCTGGTCGCCCTGCAGCAGGATGTCGACCTTGACGAGGTCGGCGGCCTGGTCGCCCGACGTGTCGTAGTCGAGCGACGCGTAGCCGCGCGTGCGGGACTTGAGGTGGTCGAAGAAGTCGAACACGATCTCCGCGAGGGGGAGCGTGAACCGCAGCTCCACCCGGTCCTCGGACAGGTAGTCCATGCCGAGCATCTCGCCGCGACGGTCGTTGCACAGGCCCATCACTGTGCCCACGAACTCCGACGGCGTGAGGATCGTGGCCCGCACCACGGGCTCGCGGACCTCCTTGATCTTGCCCGTCGGGAACTCGCTCGGGTTGGTCACCTTGATGACCGTGTTGTCGTCGAGAGTCACGTCGTAGACGACGTTCGGCGCTGTCGAGATGAGGTCGAGGTTGAACTCGCGCTCAAGGCGCTCGCGGACGATCTCCAGGTGCAGCAGGCCGAGGAAGCCCACGCGGAAGCCGAAGCCGAGCGCCACGGACGTCTCGGGCTCGTAGTTGAGCGCGGCGTCGTTGAGCTTGAGCTTGTCCAGCGCGTCGCGCAGCACGGGGTAGTCGGTGCCGTCGATCGGGTACAGGCCCGAGAACACCATCGGCTTGGGGTCGGAGTAGCCGCCCAGCGACTCGGTCGCAGGCTTGGCCGCGTTGGTCACGGTGTCGCCGACCTTCGACTGGCGCACGTCCTTCACGCCCGTGATCAGGTAGCCGACCTCGCCCACGCCCAGGCCCTTGGTCGGGATGGGCTCCGGCGAGATGACGCCGATCTCCAGCAGCTCGTGCGTGGCCCGCGTCGACATCATCGCGATGCGCTCGCGAGGGTTGAGGTTGCCGTCCACGACGCGCACGTAGGTGACGACGCCGCGGTAGGTGTCGTACACGGAGTCGAAGATCATGGCGCGCGCCGGGGCGTCCGGGTTGCCCACCGGCGCGGGCACCCGCTGCACGATCCGGTCAAGCAGCGCCTCGACGCCCACCCCCGTCTTGCCCGAGACCCGCATCACGTCGTCCGGGTCACCGCCCACCAGGTTGGCGAGCTCCTCCGCGTACTTCTCGGGCTGCGCGGCCGGCAGGTCGATCTTGTTCAGCACCGGGATGATCTCGAGGTCGCCCTCCATCGCCAGGTACAGGTTGGCGAGCGTCTGGGCCTCGATGCCCTGCGCCGCGTCCACCAGCAGGACCGCGCCCTCGCACGCCGCGAGCGACCGCGAGACCTCGTACGTGAAGTCGACGTGACCGGGCGTGTCGATCATGTTCAGCGCGAACGGCGTGCCGTCGACGTCCCACGGCATGCGCACGGCCTGCGACTTGATCGTGATGCCGCGCTCACGCTCGATGTCCATGCGGTCCAGGTACTGCGCGCGCGCCGCGCGCTCGTCGACGACGCCGGTCAGCTGGAGCATCCGGTCGGCGAGCGTGGACTTGCCGTGGTCGATGTGCGCGATGATGCAGAAGTTGCGGATCAGCTCGGCCGCCGTGGCGTTCGGCTGGATGCGCGCGATGGACGCGGCGGAGGGGATCGGGGGCAAGGCGGGTTGCTCCTGAGGAATCGGGTGGCTTCGGCCGGCTGGATGGACGACGCCGGACTGGTCGTCCCGGCGGTGACGTCGCGTTCCGCTCATTGTCCCACGGCGGCGGGAGCCGACGCGCAGGGCCGCGGCCGGGCGGTGGGTCACCCGTGTCGGTGGCGGGCGCTACCGTGCTGCCATGACGACGGTCGAGACCACGCCGGCAGACGGCGCCGACCCCGCGAGCATCGCGTACCTGCCTCTCCTCGCGCGCCTGCAGGGCGAGTTCCTTGCGGGGATCGCCGAGGCCGACCTCGCGGCGCCGGTCCCGGCGTGCGGCCGCTGGAAGGTGCGGAACCTGGTGGAGCACCTGGCCCGGATCCATCACTGGGCGGCCGCCCAGGCTCGCCGGACCACGGAGACCCCGCTGGGCCGCGGACCCTTCGACCTGGAGACGCTGTATGCGGACTGCGCTCGTGAGCTCCTCGAGACGCTCACCGAGCTGGGACCGCACGCCGACGCGTCCACGCTGGTCGGCAGGGGCCCTGCCAGCTTCTGGCACCGCCGCCAGGTGCACGAGACACTCGTGCACCTGCACGACCTGCGCGCCGCCGCTGCCGGGACGCCCGCCCTCGGCCTGGCGGATGCCGAGCCGCAGGTCTGGGCCGACGGCGTGGACGAGATCGTGACCATGTTCCAGCCGCGCCAGGTGCGGCTCGGACGCATGGAGCCCCTCCGCTTCCCCGTGCTCCTCCTCGCGGACGACGTGCCGGGCGCCCGGAGCTGGGTGCTCGGCTTCCCCGAACCGGACCGTGCGCGCGAGGTCGCGCCGGACGTCGTCGTCTCGGGCACCTCCGAGGCCCTGGCCCTCGTCCTGTGGCACCGGCTCACCCCCGAGGAGGCGGGCCTGACGGTGCAGGGCGACCGCAAGGACCTCGCCGCGGCCCTGGCGGAACGGCTCACGCCCTGACACGAGACGGCACGACCGGCCGAGACCCAGGACCTCAGGAAGACAGACCGGATCTCTAGAGTTTAAGATTGCCTGGTCTGGTTCGCTTGACCAGACCAAGTAGCGTCCCTACCGTCGAGGTGTGACCACGGTGAACGTGCAACAGGCCAAGACCAACCTCTCCAGCCTCCTGGCCCGCGCCGAGCGGGGCGAGGAGGTCATCGTCGCCCGCGCGGGCCGCCCCGTGGTCCGCCTCGTGCCAGTTGATGCGGTCCCCCCGCGCCAGTTCGGCACCGTGCCGATCGACCTTCCGGACGACTTCTTCTTCGCGCCGCTGCCGGAGTCGGAGCTTGCAGCATGGGAGTGACGTACCTGCTCGACACGCACACCCTGATCTGGCTGCTCGGAGCGCCACACCGGGTGGGGGCAGACGTCCGTGACGAGCTCGCCCGCGGCGAGAATCGGCTGCTCGTCTCCGCGGTCTCCGCCATGGAGGTCGCGACGAAGGTGCGGCTCGGCAAGCTCGACGAGGCAAAGTTCCTGGTGAGCACTTGGGAACAACGCATCGCTGACCTGCGCGCGGAGGAGCTGAGCGTCTCCCCGCCGCATGCTCTGCTCGCGGGGTCGATGGACTGGGATCATCGCGACCCGTTCGACCGGATGCTCGCGGCGCAGGCACTGGTCGAGAACGTCCCCCTCGTCACGGCGGACAGCGTCTTCTCCGGGCTACCCGGACTGCGCACGCGCTGGTAGCGCCCCTCACGCGATCCGCGTGATCTCCACCGTGACGTCCAGCGTCGAGCCGCCGCTCCCGGCGTACACGCCCTTGAGCGGCGGCACGTCCCCGTACTCGCGGCCCCTGCCCACCACGACGTGGTCCTCGCCGGCGAAACGGCGGTTGGTCGGGTCGTAGCCCACCCACTCGCCGGCCCACCACTCGACCCACGCGTGGGAGTCGCCCGCGACCGTCTCCCCGACGCCCGCGTCCCCCCTGGGGTGCAGGTAGCCCGACACGTACCGGGCGGGGATTCCCACGGAGCGCAGGGCACCGAGCGCGAGGTGTGCCATGTCCTGGCACACGCCCTTCTGGGCTTCCCACGCCTCCGCGGCGGGCGTGTGCACGGTGGTCACGCCCGGCACGTAGTCGAGCCGGTCGCGCAGGGAGAGACAGATCGCCTCCGCCGCCTCCGCGGGCGGCAGCCCGCCGGCTGCCTCCAGGGCGAGGGCGGCGAGGGCGGGCGGCGGCGCCGTGACGGGCGTCTCGGCGAGGAACGCGGCCTGCGCATCGAGCACGGCGTCGGCGGCGAGGTCCGTCCACCGCGGGGCGGCCCCGGCGGGCCGCCCGCCCTCCGAGTAGCCGGACGCCTCGATGATCGCCTCAGCGACGATCTCGAGGTGCCGGTGCGGGCGCAGCACCTCGAACGTGGTCACCGCAGTGCCCCAGTAGTCCGTGTACTCGGACATCCACGTCTGCGGACCGATGGCGAGGGTCGCGCCGAGGACCTTCTGCCGCGCGTCGTCGACGGGCCGCATCCGCGCCTCGTTGTACGAGGCGGTGACGGGCTCGGGATAGTCGAACCTGGTGGTGTGGACCACCTTCAGCACGGTCACAGCGCCTCCTCCACCCAGGCCGTCGTGGCCGGTGCCGGGAAATACCGATCCTTGATCGCGTTGCTCGCCCGGGCGCACGCCACCTGGACGCGCTCCATCGTGTCGGGCAGGTCGGTGAGCAGGTCGCCGAGACGCGCGAACTCGAGCTCGGATCGTACGAGGCCGAGCTCGCGCCGCGCCTCGTCGCTCACGAAGTGGCGCCCCTCGACGGGCTCGAGCGCGCGCAGCGCCCGCTCGGCCGCGTGCAGCGCGTACACGATGGAGCGCGGGAAGAGCCGGTCGAGGATGAGGAACCCGGCCGCGTCCTCGTCGGAAGCCCGCCCGCGGTACGTGCGCAGATACGCCTCGTACGCGCCGCAGGAGCGCAGCAGCGTGGTCCAGCCCGGGCCCGACGCACCCAGGCGGGCCTGGGTCGTGACGAGGCGGGCCGTCATGTCGGCCCGTTCGAGCGCCTGGCCGAGCACCATGAAGTGCCAGGTGGAGTCGCGCGGCGTCGCCGACTCCATGAGCCCCGCCACGACGGCGGCCCGCTCCCGCACCCAGGCGAAGAACTCGTGCGTGCCGAGCGCGCCCATGACGCGCACCTGGTTGCGGGTCGTGTTGAGGCACTCCCACAGGTCGGTGGAGACGATCTCGCGCGCCCGGCGGGCGTTCTCCCGTGCCGCGACCAGCGACCCCGCGATGGACGACGGGTTCGTCACGTCGTGCGCGAGCAGGCGCACCACCATGGCGCGGTCCACGTCCGACGCGTCGGCCGGAGCCGGGTGGTCCATGATCGCGAGCAGCGAGCGGCAGGCAGTCGCCTCGTCCGCCCAGGGATCTTCCGACAGCAGCTGGACATGGACGTCGAGGATGCGGGCCGTGTCGTCGGCACGCTCGACGTACCGCCCGATCCAGAACAGCGACTCCGCGATCCGGCTCAGCATGGTGCCCCTCCCGTGTCGTCCGTGGCCTGCTGCTGCTGTTGCTGCTGCTGGCCGGCCTGAGCGTCGTGAGGGTTGGTCGCGCGCGGCACGCCCGCCCGCGCTGCCGCCCCGCCCCGGGCCCCCGACGTCGGACGCGGGCCTCTCTGCGCAGGTGTGCCACCGGCATCGGCCGCCAGGACGGGCGACGTGACCCAGGTGTCCTTGGAGCCGCCGCCCTGTGAGGAGTTGACGACGAGCTGGCCCTCCGGGAGAGCGACCCGCGTGAGACCGCCGGGCAGCACCCACACCTCATCGCCGTCGTTGACGGCGAACGGGCGCAGGTCCAGGTGGCGGGGGCGGAACGTCCCGTCGACGAAGGTCGGTCCGGTGGACAGCTGGACGACGGGCTGAGCAATCCACCCGCGCGGGTCCTCCAGGATGCGGGTGCGGACGGCGTCGATCTCCGCGCGCGTCGCGCTCGGGCCGACGACGATGCCCTTGCCGCCGGACCCGTCGACCGGTTTGACCACGAGCTCGTCGAGGCGGTCGAGCACCTCGGCCCGGGCGGCCGGCTCCTCGAGGCGCCACGTGTCGACGTTCTTCAGGGCGGGTTCCTCGCCGAGGTAGTAACGGATGAGGTCCGGCACGTAGGTGTAGACGAGCTTGTCGTCGGCGACGCCGTTGCCGATCGCGTTCGCCAGCGTGACCGTGCCCCGGCGCGCGGCGTTGACCAGGCCCGGGACACCGAGCACGGAGTCGGCGCGGAACTCCACAGGGTCGAGGAACTCGTCGTCCACCCGTCGGTAGATGACGTCCACGCGCCTCGAGCCCTCCGTGGTGCGCATGTACACGCGGCCCGCGGAGCAGAACAGGTCGCGCCCCTCGACCAGCTCCACGCCCATGAGGCGGGCCAGCAGGGTGTGCTCGTAGTACGCCGAGTTGAAGACGCCCGGGGTGAGGACGACGACGGTCGGGTCGGGGACTCCGTCGGGCGCAGCGGCTGCGAGGGCGGCCAGGAGCCGCTGCGGGTAGTCCACCACCGGCTCGACCCGCAGGCGGCCGAACAGCTCGGGGAACGTGCGGACCATGGCGCGGCGGTTGCTCACCACGTAGCTCACCCCGCTCGGCACCCGGACGTTGTCCTCGAGGACCCGGTACTCGCCCTCCTCGTCACGCACCAGGTCGACCCCGCTGACGTGGCAGCGCACCCCGTTCGGCGGCTCGATGCCGTGCGCCGCACGCTGGAACTCCGAGCTCGACAGGATGAGGCGCAGCGGCACGACGCCGTCCTTGACGACCTCCTGCTTGCCGTAGACATCGGCGAGGAACGCCTCCAGGGCGCGGACCCGCTGGCTCACTCCCACCGCGATGCCGTCCCACTCGTCCAGCTCGATCACGCGAGGCACGCAGTCGAGCGGGAACGGACGCTCCTCCCCCGCGAAGTCGAAGGTGACGCCCTGCGCCAGGTACGACTTGGCGAGCGCGTCGGCACGCGCCGCCACCTCCTCAGCCGTGAGCCCCGCGAGGGTGGCGTGCACCTGCTCGTAGCGAGGCCGCAGGGAGCCCTCGCGGTCGATCATCTCGTCGAAGGCTCGCTGCAGTGGGTACCCATCGAACAGGTCGCTCATGTCGGCACACTACGGCGCACCGGACGACGGTGGGGTTCCGGTCATGTTTCGGTGTGATGACGGTATGGGCTGTGCCCGTCACTCGTCCTGCAGGACGGCGGCGATGCGGGCCTGGCTCGCGCGGGCGAACTCCGGCCACCGGTCCCAGTAATAGGGCAGCGCGATCACGGCCTCCACCAGGACCCAGCCCCGCGCCCGCTCCCAGGCGTCGTCGAGGCCGGCGGACGCCCGGAAGGCGGCGCGGGCCGTGCCGCGGAACAAGGTCCAGGCGGGGATCAGGTCGGCCGCCGGGTCGCCGACGCCGATCCCGCCCCAGTCGATGACCGCGGCGAGGCGCCGACCGTGGGCCAGCAGGTTCCCCGGCAGGAGGTCGCCATGGATCCAGGCGCCGCCCGACGCCGGCCAGGCACCCAGGGCACGGTCCCACACCCTGGTCACGGCTTCCGCCCCCGCCCGGCGACCGTCGCCGAGCGGCACCTCGAGCCGGCTGCCGGCCGCGACGCTCGCGCGGCGGACCGCGTCGTCGAGCCGCTCGAGGGGGACGCCGCGACTCGTGCCGTCCGTGACGGGGCCGCCCGCCGGATCGACTCCGCGCAGCGCGGTGACGAAGGCGGCGAGCGTGCGCGCGCCGCCGTCCTGGTCGGTATTGTCCGCAGTGGGCGGCTCGCCTGGGAGCCACGGCACGACGGACCACTGGAACGGGTAGCCGTCAGCGGGCTCGCCGACGGTCAACGGCGCAGGGACCGCGAGCGGCACGTGGGGCGCGAGGATCGGGAGCCAGCGGGCGTCGTTCACGGCCTGCTCCGCGGCCCAGGCGATCTTCGGCATCCGGACGAGCAGCTCGTCGCCGAGCCGGTACAGCAGGTGGTCCGTCCCGCCCGCGGGGCCCGGCGTCACCGCGAGGTGCGCCCAGTGCGGGAACTGCTCCGCGACGAGCCGCCGGACCTGGTCCGGGGTGGTCTGGACCTCGTCGTCGTGGAGCTGCGGCACGCTGCGACCGTAGGGGTGCGGATGCGGCCGGGCCGAGACTTTTCCGGGTGCCGGCGACGCGGGCGGCGCCAGCGGCGCGCACGACGCCCGCGACGCGGCGGCGCCGGCCACGCCCGAACCGGCGACCGTGCAGTGGTTCGGCCGATCTGCCCGGATGGGCCGATACAGTGCCTGGCGTGACTCGTAATCCCTGGCTCAGCCTGCTCGAGGACGTCGTCGAGGCCGTCAAGTCGTCCGTCGCCGAATCGCCCAAGGACACCGGCCGTGAGCCCGCACGCGTGCCCGCCCCCGGCCCGTCCGACGTGCCGGCACGACCGCGCCCGGCCCGCGCTCCGGCGTCGGCCGGCAGGGCGCCCCGGACCGTGGGCTACCCCGGTGACTTCGACGGGACCGTCGAGCCCGTCTACGCCCCCGACCTTGACGGTGAGCCCGACCCGGGCGAGGTCGTCTGGACCTGGGTCCCGTACGAGGAGGACCACGCCCAGGGCAAGGACCGACCGGTGCTGCTCGTCGGCCACGACGGGCCCTGGCTGCTCGCGCTGCAGCTCACGAGCCAGGACCACGACCGCGACGCCGAGCAGGAGGCGCGGGCCGGCCGGATCTGGTTCGACATCGGCTCGGGCCCGTGGGACCGCGAGGGCCGGCGGTCGGAGGTGCGGATCAACCGCGTCATCCGCGTGCACCCGGACGCGGTTCGGCGCGAGGGAGCGATCGTGCCGCGCGGAACGTTCGACGACGTCGTGAAGTACATGCACCGCGCGCTCGACCTGACGTGAAGCCTGTGACGTTCGCGGCGTCGTTACCCGGTCGGATCAGCATGAAGCGACACTGCTTGCACCGCCTCTGACCAGCGGTTCTGCTCGCCGCCGGACGTTCGTGACCGTGAGGCCGGGTTCACAGCCGCACGCCTCGGCCATGCCCGGGGATTCTGCTAACCTTGGTGGTTGCGTGTCCGCCCAGGTCGGCGGGCACCGTCCCAGCTCCTCTCCACGGGTTTCCCCACCCCAGTCCCGGAGCTGCGACCGCCCTCTACGACCTATCCGCTCGCCGCCAGGCGAACACACCAGGAAGTCCACACGTGGCAAACATCAAGTCCCAGCTCAAGCGCATCAAGACGAACGAGAAGGCGCGCCTCCGCAACAAGGCCGTCAAGTCTGAGCTCAAGACGTACGTGCGCAAGGTCCGCGAGGCCGTCGCCGCCGGCGACAAGGAGGCCGCGACCACGGCGCTCGTCGCCGCCACGCGCAAGCTCGACAAGGCCGTCTCGAAGGGCGTCATCCACACGAACCAGGCTGCGAACCGCAAGTCCTCGATCGCGAAGCAGGTCTCGTCGCTCTGATCGTGATGCCCGGGCTCTGCTGAGCCCGCAGCGCGAACTTCGTCAGGCGCCGCTCCTCCGTCCCCTCGCCAGGGACCACGGGAGCGGCGCCTTTCGTGCGCCCTCCCGCGGGTGACGCGCCGCGCGCTCAGCCTCGGCGTGCGCGGGAGATCGTCATCACTGCCCGTTCGACCGCGAACACAGGGTCGCGAGCCTCGCCCTTGACGTCGGCGTCCGCCTGCGCCACGGCCGAGATCGCGACGGCCAGCCCTTCGGGCGTCCATCGCCGCAGGTCCTTCTGCGCCCGGTCCACCTGCCAGGGTGCGAGACCGAGCTCACGGGCGGTCACTCCCCCGCCGCGCAGCGCCGCGACCTTGGCGAGCGTGCGCAGGCGCAGCGCCAGCGCGGCGACGAGCGGCACCGGGTCGACGCCGGTCGCGAGCGCGTGGCGGAGCAACGCAACGGCGGTTCCCGTGTCCCCCTCGACCGCGGCGTCCGCGACGCGGAACCCCGTAGCCTCGACGCGTCCGCCGTAGTACCGGTTGACGACGGCCTCGTTGATCGCTCCCGTCGTGTCGGCGACCAGCTGCGAGCACGCGGCCGCGAGCTCTCGCAGATCGTTGCCGAGCGCGTCGACGAGGGAACGCACGGCCGCGGCGTCGGCCCGACGGCCCGCTCCGCGGAACTCGTTCATCACGAACGACGCCTTCTCCGCGTCCTTCGTGACGGGGTCGCACGTCATGACCGGCGCACCGGTCGCGGTGATCGTGTCGAGCATCTTCTTGCCGCGCTGCCCGCCGCCGTGCACCACGATCACCGTGGTCTCCGGGTCGGGCCTTCCGACGTAGGCGATGATGTCCGCCATCAGCTCTTCCGTGCCGGCGTCCGCACCCAGGATCACGACGACCTTCGCCTCGCCGAACAGCGACGGGCTGGCGGCGACCGTGAGCTGCCCGGCCCCGTAGGTGGCCCCCTCGAGCTCGACCTTCTCGACCTCCGGGTCGCGCTCGCGGGCAAGCCGCACCACCGCGTCCACCGCCCGCTCGGTCAGGAGCGGCTCGGCTCCGCGCACCAGCACGACAGGTGCGAGCGTGGGCTCGTCCCAGGTGCGGGCGGGTGCGGTGGCACGGCTCTTGCGGGTAGCGGGAGGCACGAGCAAAGCCTGCCACGCCCCACCGACACGAGTCTTCGGTCGCAGTGGAGCGCTCGGTTCAGCAGCCCGCCAGCCCGATCTGCCCCTCGCGGACCACCAGCGCGAACGTGCCGCACTCGTCCGTGCGGACCACCGCCGCGCCAACACCTTCGTAGAGGCCGATCGCGATGTCCGTCGGGTGTCCGTAGGTGTTGCCCTCGCCGGACGACACGATCGCGACCGCGGGGCTCAACAGCTCAGCCAGGCCCGGCGACTGCACGCGCGAGCCGTGGTGCGCCACCTTCACGACGTCCACCGCCCCGGCACCGCGCCGCAGGAGACCGGCGAGCAGCGCCTCCTGCCCCGCGTCCTCCAGGTCACCGAGCAGCACGACGTCCAGGTCCGCGGTCCGGACGGCCAGCGCGACGCTCGCGTCGTTCGCGCCGTCGCCGCCTGCCTCCCCGCCTTCACCTCCGCCCGACGACGGCCGCTCGTCGTCCAGGCCCGCGAGCAGCACCTCCCACCTCGCGGTCCCGGCCGTCCCCGTCTCGCCGGCGGACGCCGCCCGCACCGGCACACCGGCCTCCTCCAGGCGCGCGACGGCCCACGCGGCGTTCGCGTCCGGCACAGCGAGCGGCGAGACGAGTGCCACGTCCACCTGCCGTCCCGAGAGCACGGCTGGCAGCCCGCCGACGTGGTCGGCGTGGAAGTGGCTGAGGACGAGCAGGTCGACGCGGGTGATCCCGAGGTCGTCCAGGCAGCGTCCGGCAGCGTCGCCATCCGGGCCGACGTCGATCACCACCGCCGAACGCGTTCCCGTCCGCAGGACGAGACCGTCGCCCTGCCCCACGTCGCAGGCCACCACCTGCCAGTCCCCCGGTAGCTCCGGCCCGGGACGCAACACCCGGGGAACCGCCACGCACGCCGCGGTGGCCGCGACCGCCACGACGACCGCGAGGGCAAGGAGGCGTGCCCGGGCGCCCGATCGGCGTCGGGCGGCGATCGCCCTGCGCAGGCCGGACCGTGCCGCATGGCGCCAGGCGTCGGGCCAGCCGCGGCGCGGCGAGGCCCGCAGCACCACCCAGAAGCCGGACAGCGTGACCGCGGCGAGCAGCAGCGCCCCGGCCGGTCCGCCCGGCCAGGGCAGCGAGGCACCGGGCAGCGCCGCGCCCCACGTCGCGACCTGCGCGATCCACCAGGTGGCGCCGCTCGCGGCCCACGCCACCGCGTGCGCGACCGGTGGAGCCCACGGTGCGAACAGCGTCGCGACAAGTCCGAGCACCGTCGCAGGCACGAGTGCGGGCGCCGCCAGGAGGTTGGCCGGCACCGTCACCGCCGAGACCGACGGCGAAAGGAGCACCAGGATCGGACCGCACGCTGCCTGGGCCGCCACCGGCACGGCGAGCGCGAAGGCGGGGACGCGTCCGATCCACGGCTCCAGCCGACGCCCGAGCGGCGCCACCAGCAGCACGAGCCCCGCGGTCGCGGCGGCCGACAGCGCGAAGCCGAACGATCGCGACAGCCACGGGTCGACGACCAGCAGCCCCACCGCGGTCGCGGCGAGCGCCGGCACCGCCTGGGACGGCCGGCCGATCGCCGTCCCGGCCAGCGCGAAGGCTGTCATGACGGCGGCGCGCAGCACGCTCGGCTCGGGCCGGACGAGAACGACGAACCCCGCCGCGGCAACCGCGAGCACACCGACGCGCGCCGCCCGCGGCATCCGCGCGGTCGCGCACAGCCCGGTCAAGACGGCGACCACGATCGCGAAGTGGCTGCCGGACACTGCCGTGATGTGCGTGAGGCCGGTGGTGCGGAGGGCGTCGGCGATGTCGGGCGGCAGCCGCGACGTGTCGCCGATGGCGGCGCCCGGGACCAGCCCGCGGCCCTGCGGCGACAGGTCCGCGGTGACGGCCAGCAGCGACGTGCTCAGCGTGTCCGCCACCCGCAGCAGACCGGCCGGCGGAGCCGTCTGCGCGACCCTCGTGGCGGCGACGCGCGCAGCCTCCGCGGCCCCCGGGTCCGCAGGGCGCGACCGGCCGGTCACCGTGACGAAGGCGCCGTACCGGGGAACGGCGGTGGACGTCACCTGGACGTGGCCTCCGGCCGGGGTGGCGACGCCCCGCGCCGACACGACGCGCGCCGCCAGCACCCAGCGCACCTCGGGCCCGGGTCCGATCGCGCCCAGGCCGCCCGACGGCAACCGGGTCGTGACGGGCTCCGGCTGGGCCACGACGGTGCCCGTCATCGTGACCACCGCACCCGCCGCGGCGAGCCGTTCCAGCGGCGCGCGACCGGCGAGCTGGACGTGCGCGCTCGCCACGACCGTGAGCAGGCAGGCGGATGCGAAGAGGGCGTGCGCGAGGGCAGCCGGCCGGAGATCGCCACGCCCGGCGGAGGCAGCAACCACGGCCCCTGCCGCGACGACGAGGGCGACCCCGAGGCCGAGGAGCACCGGCCACGTGCGCAGCGATGCCGGGCCGGTGACGAGCCAGGCCGCCACCCAGGTCGCGAGCGCCGCCGGAGCAAGACGCAGGTCTGTCATGAAGACTCTCCGGTGTCGTGCCCGGCGATCACCGGACGCGCACGGAGTCGCGGACCTTGTCCAGCAGGGCCGGTCCGATGCCGTCGACCTCCCCGAGCTCGTCGACGCTCGTGAACGGGCCGTTCTCGTCCCGCCAGGTGACGATCCGCTCCGCGATGACCGGGCCGACGCCCGGCAGCGTGTCGAGGAGGGCGGCGTCCGCCGTGTTCAGGTCGACGATCCCGTCGCCCGCTGCTCCGCCGGCCGCAGGCGCACCGGACCCGCCGCTGTCCGGGGCAGCGACCACCTCGCCCGCGGCCGGCACGCGGAGCTGTTCCCCGTCGGCCACCTCGCGGGCAAGATTGACGCCCGACAGGTCGGCGGTCGCGGTCGGCCCGCCGGCCGCCTCCACGGCGTCGGCGATCCGCGCCCCCTCGGGCAGCGTGACGAGCCCCGGACGGTTGACCTGCCCGACCACGTGGACGACGACCTCGCCCGCCGGGGCGGTCTCGCCCCCGCCGGCCGCACCGGGTCCGGTCTCGTCCGAGGAAGCGTCCGGCAGGCCTGCACCCGCGTCAGCACCGGCGACGTCGGCGGCGCCGGCAGGTGCCAGTCCCTGGACGTCGTCCACGGACCCGATCCCGCCGCTGAGCGCAAGGGCCGCGACGCCCGCGCCGAGCAGCAGCACCGCCACGGCCGCGACGACGGCGGTCCGGCCGCGCAGCGCCCAGCGGCGCCCGCCGTCCTCGCCCCGGAGGTCGCCCGGGTGCCCGTGCGCCGCCGCGTAGGCGGCGGCCACGCCCGCGGCGGACCGGCGCGCCCGCAACCGGTCGACGAGCTCCGCGGCCGGATCGTCCGGCTCGCCGACCGGCGCGAACGGCCACAGGTCGGGCGGCGGGCCTGGCGTCCCGTCGGGTGCCGGCCGGCCCCGTCCGCCTGCGGAAACCTCGGAGATCACGTCCATGCCGCGACCGTAGGCGCGGCGATCTGCCGGGCGGGCCGTCTCAGGGGCGCCTGTGCACAGGAACCTCTCGCGCACGGATGTGGTCGGCCACGCACCCGCGCAGCGCCATGGTCACGTGCCGTCGGCCGCGCGTACGAATCCCACGAGCCCGGAACGTGGGATCACCTCAGTGTGCGTGGTCCCCGAGGTCCGCGGTCACGACCGCGAGCGTCCCCGGCCCCACGTGCACACCCAGCACGGCGGAAAGGGGCGCGACCTCGACGTCGGCCCGCGTCCGTGTGCGCAGGCGCCCGGCCAGGACCTGCGCCCGGTCGGGCGCGCCGAAGTGCTGCACCGCGACGACAGGTCGCACCGCAGCGGCGACGTCGGCGGCGGCTTCCTCCAGGAGCCGCTCGGCGACGGCGGCGCGGGTGCGGACGCGCTGCAGCAGCTCGATCCGGCCGTCGCGCAGCCCGAGCACGGGCCGCACGCCGAGGACGGTGCCGATCGCGGCGGCCGTGCCCGAGAGCCGCCCGCCGCGCCGCAGGTGATCGAGCGAGTCGACGACGAACATGGCCCGGACCGTGCCCGCGACCTCGAGAGCGCGCGCGGCGACGTGGGCGGCGTCACACCCAGCGGCCGCGCACTCGACGGCGGCGCGGGCGGCGAAGCCGAGGCCGATGGCGGCGGTCCGGGAGTCGACGACCCGGACTGCGAGCGGCGTCCGGGCAGCGGCGGTCGCGGCCGACCCTACGGTGCCCGACAGCTCCCCGGACAGGTGCAGCGACACGACCGCGCGCGCCCCGTCGTCGGCGAGCATCCGGTACACGGCGGCGAAAGCCTCGGGTGGCGGCTGCGAGGTGGTGACCCGCTCCCCGCCGGCCACGAGCGCCGCGACCTCGTCGGGCGTGATGTCCACGCCTTCCTCGTAGGAGCGGTCGCCCACCAGCACCCGCAGCGGCACCACGACGGGCTGCCCGACGCCGGTCCCGCTGCCTCCGGAGCCGCCCGTCGGCAGGCATGCCGTCGAGTCGGTCACGACCCGGACGACGGGTCGCACCTCGGGCCGGGATCGTCGGATGGCGCGCATGTGCGCGCAACGATACCGACTCGCACCAGCTCACCCGATCGCGGACAGCACGATGCCCGGCGCCGGAAGACGGGTCCGGCGCCGGGCGTCGAGGTGAGGTCAGCGCTCCTCGCGGAAGTCCACGTGTCTGCGGACCATCGGGTCGTACTTGCGGATGACGAGCCGGTCGGGGTCGTTGCGCCGGTTCTTGCGCGTCACGTACGTGAAGCCGGTCCCCGCGGTGGAGCGGAGGCGGATCACGGGGCGCAGGTCGATCTTCGAGGCCATCAGCTGTCCTTCCCTGTGGTTGCGCGGGCGCCGTAGCGGCGCCGGAACTGCTCGACACGGCCGGCGGTGTCGACCACGCGGGACGAGCCGGTCCAGAACGGGTGACTGGCGCTCGAGACCTCGACGTCGACCACCGGGTAGGTGTTGCCGTCCTCCCACTCGATCGTGCGGGCCGGGCGGCCGGGCCCCGCAGGCGTGCCGGCGACCAGCGTGGACCGCGTGAGGAACGCGAAGCCCGCGCTCGCGTCGCGGAACACGACGGGCCCGTACTCGGGGTGGATGTCCTTCTTCATGGTGTCCTCCTGATGACCGATGTCGGATACCGCAACGTAACGAGAATCATTCTCATTCCATGGACCGCGGATGCCGCCACACGGCGATCGTGCGACCATCCGGTGTCATGATGAGAACGACTCTCGTTACCGGTTGGTGACGCCATGGCCACGCTGCTGATGATCGAGAGCTGGCTCCAGTCGACCGGCGTCAAGCTGCCACCTCTTCTCCGTGGGTCCGGACACCGCTACGTCCTGCTCGCTCGCGACCCGGCCATCTACCGCCTGCCCGGCGGCGGCACGCACCCCGTGCTGGAGCAGGCGGACGAGGTCGTCGTCGTGGAGACGAACGACGACGACGCCACCGTCGAGGCCGCTCGTGCGGTCGCGTCCCGACGCCGCATCTGCGGTGTGCTGACCACGTGCGACTACTACCTGCCTGTCGTCGCCCTCGTCTCCGCTGCCCTGAGCCTGCCCGGAGCCCCGCCCGACGTCCTGCGGGCGGCGACCCGCAAGGACCTCGCCCGGCGGGCGTTCGCCCGGGGCGGCGTGCCCGACGCTGCCCACGCCGTCGCCGGCACCTGGCGAGAGGCGCGCAAGGCGGCCTCCGACCTCGGTTACCCGCTCGTCGCCAAGCCGGTCGACCTGAACTCCGGGACCGCGGTGCGGCGCGTCGTCGACGAGACGAGCCTCGCGGACGCCTTCGCCGTGATCACGGGGCCGGAGCGGAACTCGCGTGATCAGCCGCTCGAGCGCCTGGTGCTCCTGGAGGCCGTCCTCGACGGCCCGGAGGTGAGCGTCGAGGCCGTCACGCAGGACGGCCGGACCCGGGTCCTCGGCATCACGGCCAAGACCGTGACCGAGGTGGCAGCGCCCCGCGGCGCCACCGGGTACATCGAGACCGGCCACCTCTTCCCGGCACCGCTGGACGACGTCACGCGAACGGCCGTGGAGTCGCACACCGTCGCCGCGCTCGCGGCGCTCGGCTACCGGCACGGCCTGAGTCACACGGAGCTGCGTCTCACCGCGGCCGGGCCGCGCGTGGTCGAGCTCAACCCGCGGCAAGGCGGCGGGTTCGTCTTCGACCTGGTCCGGCTCGTCACAGGCGTGAGCCCGCTCGCGCTGCTCGTCGATCTCTCGCTCGGGCGGGACCTGGACGCGACGCTGGACGGTTCGCGCGGGGGCGCCGCAGCCAGTGCCGCCGTCTCCTTCCTCATCTCTCAGGCCGACGGCGTGCTCCGCGGCGTCCGGGGGGCGGAGCACCTGGCCCACGATCCCCGGGTCGTCGCCTGGGAGATGCCGCAGCCGGGTCGCGTCGTGCTGCCCTCCGACAACAACGACCGCCTGGGCCACGTCCTGGTCGCCGACCGGACCGGCCGGCAGGCCAAGGCGTGGGCCGACGAGATCGTCGCCGGCCTGGTGCTGGACGTGGACCCCATCGGCTCCGACGCCGTGACGGCCTGACGCGCAGGCGAGCAGGGTCCGTCCGGAGGGACGGACCCCGCTCGCCCGCCCGAGGCGTCAGCCCTGCCGCGCCTTCCCGCGCGGGTTCAGCGTGTTGATGACGAAGACCTTCCCGCGGCGGCGGACCACCTTCGCCCCGGGCTTGTTCTTCAGCGAGCGGAGCGATGCGCGCACCTTCATGAGTCGTCTTCTCCCTTCACCAGCTGGACTTCGTGACGCCGGGCAGCTCGCCGCGCAGCGCCAGCTCGCGCAGCCGGATCCGGGAGAGCCCGAACTTCCTCAGGTGGGCGCGCGGGCGGCCGTCGACGGCGTCGCGGTTGCGCACGCGCGTGGCGCTCGCGTCCCGCGGCTGGCGGCGCAGCTCCTGTGCCGCGAGGGCCTTCTCTCCGGCCGTGGCGACCGGCGACGCGATGACACGCCTGAGCTCGGCGCGCCGCTCGGCGTACCGGGCGACGACGGCACGCCGTCGGGCGTCCGCGACGATCTTGGACGTCTTTGCCATCAGACCCTCTCCCCGCGAGCGAGGATCCTGGCCACCACCACGTCGATGCCCGCGCGGTCGATCGTCTTGATGCCCCGCGCGCTCACGCGGAGCTTCACGTAGCGCCCGAGGCTGGGCACCCAGTACCGCTTGCGCTGGATGTTGGGGTCGAAGCGCCGCTTCGTCCGCACGTGCGAGTGCGAGATGGAGTGGCCGAAGCCCGGCACGGTCCCGAGCACCTGACACCTGGCTGACATGGGAAAAGAACCTCCAGTTGTGAGAATCGTTCTCATCTACGGGGTAGAGTGAATCATGGAATGAGAACCATTATCAACATTGACACCGGAGGTCCCGTGTCCCACTTCCCCCTGAGCCTCCTCGCCACGACCGACCCCGTCGTGCGGGACAGCACGCTCTTCGGCCTTCTCGTCGACTCCCCCGGCCTGGTCGCCGTGCGCCACGACATCGTGGCGACCGAGGGCGCGCTGCGCCGCCTCGTCCTGGATGCGACGGGCGTGCTCGAGGACGTCACGATGCCCCTGGAGCACGCGTGCCTGTCGTGCGCGGTGCGGGAGGACGCCCTGCCGACGCTCGCCCGCCTCACGGACGACGGGCGGTGGACGAGCGCGCTGCTGGCCCTGCCCGTCAGCGCCGAGACCCTCCCGGCCGCACGCGCGCTGACGAGCGCGTGCTCACCCGGTGGACAGCTCGAGGGCGCCTACGTGTCCACGGTGGCCGCCGCCGTCGACCTCGGCACGCTGGCGGACGACCTGCTCGGCGACGACACGCTGGCCGAGCGGGGCCTCGCCCTCACCGACGACGACGAGCGATCGGTCGGCGAGGCGCTCGCCGCCCAGCTCGAGCACGCCGACCTCGTCGTCACCGCACAGGGAGGCACCACGCAGGGCGCCGCGCCGACCGGCTCGGGCCTGGTCGATCGCCTCCGGTCGACAGGGTCGCGGCGGGTCGACGGGCTGCACACCCTCACGCTCACGCACCTCCTCGCCGGCCGGCACGACCGGGCGCTGGGCGAACGGCGGGCGCACCCGCTCGCGGCGCGCTCCGCCGCCGGGTACCGGCGTGGTGCGGACGACACGAGCTGGACGCTCGAGCTGCGCTCGCCCCTGCCCTTCCACCCCGACCGGCTGCTCGACAGCATCGAGTCCCTCGGCGCCGGGCGCCTGCGGGCTCGCGGAGTGTTCCACGTGGCGGACCGCCCAGGAACGGCGTGCCTGTGGGACGGCGCCGGCGGTCAGCTCGCCGTCGCCACCCTCGGCCCGTGGGCCGAGGTGTGCGCCGGCACGACGCCGCAGACTCGCATCGTGATCGCCGGCGCCCACGACGGCGACGGTCTCGACGACCGGCCGCGCCTGCGCGAAGCCTTCCACACCGCGCTCGCCACGCCCGAGGAGCTGCGGCAACCCCGCCGATGGGCCGCGCAGGAGGACGTGCTGGCGCCCTGGCTGGGGGCGCGCCGCTGAGCCGGCGCCCGCTGGCTAGGCCGGGTCCTCCGGGAGCCACGTGAACCACGCCGGCTCCGGGACCTCCTCGAGGCGGCGCACGTCACCGCGGCGCAGCAGGCCCGCGCCGACGAGGCCCCGGGCCATCATGAGGGCGATGGCGGCCGCGCCCGGGGTGTTGAAGTGCGTGTTGTCGCGACGCCCGTCGTCGGTGTGGAGGAAGTACCGCGTGGTCTCCTCGGGGCCCAGCTGCTGCCACAGCGCGAGCGTCTCGCGCTGGACGTCGACGAGCGCCACCCCCTCGCTCGCGGCGAGGGCCCGCATCGCGTCGGGGTACTCGCCGTGGCTCGAGTACGCGTTGCCGTCGGCGTCGAAGCGCCGCCGCTCGGCGGGCGTCGCGAGCACGGGCAGGGCTCCCCGCTCACGAGCACCGTCCAGGTAGCGCGTCAGGTATTCCTGATAGGTGGACCACGGCTCGGTGTACCGCACCACGTCCGTCGCCTTCTGGTCGTTGTGCCCGAACTGGACCACGACCACGTCGCCCTCACGGAGCACGGCGAGGATCGCCTCGAGGCGGCCCTCGTCGACGAAGCTCTTCGAGCTCCTGCCGTTCCGTGCGTGGTTGGCCACGGTGATCCGGTCGGCGAGGTGGTACGGCAGCGCCATCCCCCAGCCGGTCTCGGGCGCCTTCGCCGCACTCTTGGGCGCGGCGGTGGAGTCTCCCGCGACGAAGATCGTCCGGCGGGGCCACGGGTGCGCCGGCTGGTCGGGCTCGTCGGCGGCAGCTTGTCCGGCGACCGCCGCGGCGAACGGGACGCTCGCCAGGCCGGCGAGCACGGACCTGCGGGTGATGTGGTGCGAGGTGGTCATGGGCGTCGTTGCCTCTCGTCCTCGGGAGCGCTCTCGTCCTCGGTGAGCGTCTGGGAAAGCGCTTGCCACCCTACCGGGACGACGACGACCGGGCAATGATCCGCCCGCTCACGACAGCGGCTGTCAGGGCGCGGCGGACAGCACCGGCGCAACGGGGTCCGGGGCCGGCCCGGCCGCCCGCTCCCTCACCGGTCCCGGCACCGCCAGCGCTGCGATCGCCGTCGTGATCGGGATGGCGAGCACGAGCCCGATCGAGCCGACGAGCGTGCGCACCACCTCCTCCGCGATCTCCCCCGAGCTGAGCGCAGCGACGGGCGACTGGTCGATGAGCCACACGGCCAGCAGCAGCGGCAGCGCCGCGCCGACGTACGCGAAGGCGATCGTGTAGACGGTGGAGGCGATGTGGTCGCGCCCGATCCGCATCGCCCGCGCGAACAGCACCGACCGGGGCGCGTCGGGCGCCACCTCCCGCAGCTCCCACACGGCGGACGCCTGCGTGATCGTCACGTCGTTGAGCACACCCATGCCGGCGAGCACGAGCCCGCACAGCGCGATGCCTCGCAGGTCGGCGCCGGGCGCGCTCATCGGCAGGTACTGGGCGGCCTCCGACGTCGCACCCGTGAGCTGGGCCGCGCCCGCCGCCCATGCCCCGATGCCCGCGGTGAGTGCGAGGCCGGCGAGCGTGCCGAGCAGGGCCGCGGACGTCCGGGCACTGAGCCCGTGCGCCAGGTAGAGCGTCACGAACATGACCAGGGACGCCGTCACCAGCGCGACCGGCAGGGCCGCCTCCCCGGCGAGCAGGGCGGGCAGCGTGAAGCCGAGCAGCACCACGAAGGCGAGGGCGAGGCCCGCCATCGCCGCGAGGCCGCGCCACCGCGCGACGAGGAGCACCACGAGCGCGTAGGCGCCGGCGAGGAGGCCGAGCGGCAGCTCCCGCTGGAAGTCCATGAACACGAGCGGGTCGACGGCCTGCGCCACCTCGGACAGGTCGAGCGCGATGATGCGGTCGCCCTCCTCCAGCGGGATCGTCGGCCCGGGCGACTGCATCGTCGACGCCTCACCCGACTCCAGCTCCACCGGGATGCTGCCCGTCGCCGGGTCGGCCGGGCCCGTCACGGTCACGTCGACGAACCGGCTGCCCTCCGCGACCACCGGCACCCTGTCGGGCACGTCGGACGCGTCGGGCCACAGGGCCCAGAGCCCGATCAGCGTCGCGAGCAGGGCCGGGACGAGCGCGGCCGCGAGTACCGCACGGGTCCGCGGGGCCGACGGGCCCGTCGGCCCCGCATGTGCGTGGGAGTGCGCCATGCAGGGCATCCTCACACACGGGAACGACGCCGGTGGCGCACCTCCACGGGGAGGCGCGCCACCGGCGTCGGACGTGCGGCGTCAGGCCGGGACGATGTTCACCAGCTTCGGCGCCCGGACGATCACCGTACGGACGCCACGCCCGTCCAGCGCCTTGACCACGTTCGGCTCGGCCAGGGCGGTCTCGCGCAGGTCGTCCTCGGAGATCGCCGGGGCGACCTCGAGCCGGGCACGGACCTTGCCCTGCACCTGGACCACGCAGGTCACGGTGTCCTCGACCAGGTAGGCGGGGTCGGCCACGGGGAACGGCTCGTAGGCCAGCGACCCCTCGTGCCCCAGCCGCGACCACAGCTCCTCCGCGATGTGCGGCGCGACCGGCGCCGTCATCAGGATCAGCGGCTCGACCACGGCACGCGGCACGCTCGACAGCCCCGTCAGGTGGTTGTTCAGCGTGATGAGCTTCGCGATGGCCGTGTTCGGGCGCATTCCCTCCATCTCGGTCCGGACGTCCGCGATCGCACGGTGCAGCGCACGCAGGGTCGTCGTGTCGGGCGCGTCGTCCGTCACGGTCACCTCGCCGGTCTCCTCGGAGACCACGTTGCGCCACAGCCGCTGCAGGAAGCGCTGCGACCCGACGACGGCGCGCGTGTCCCACGGGCGCGACAGGTCCAGCGGACCCATCGACATCTCGTAGACGCGGAACGTGTCGGCGCCGTACGCCTCGTACATGTCGTCCGGCGAGACGACGTTCTTCAGCGACTTGCCGATCTTCCCGTACTCGCGGTTCACGGGCTGCCCACGCCAGGTCCAGCCGGTCTGCTCGTCGCCCTCGACCTCGGCTGCGGGGACATACTGCCCGCGCGAGTCGGTGAACGCGTACGCCTGGATGTAGCCCTGGTTGAACAGCCTGCCGAACGGCTCCAGGCTGGTCACGACGCCCAGGTCGTACAGGACCTTGTGCCAGAACCGCGCGTACAGCAGGTGCAGCACCGCGTGCTCCACGCCGCCCACATACAGGTCGACGCCGCCGGCGGGCCCGCTCGTCGGGTTGTGCCGGGGACCCAGCCAGTACTCCTCCAGCGCAGGGTCGACCGCGTGCTCCGTGTCGGCCGGGTCCAGGTAGCGCAGGTAGTACCAGCAGGAGCCCGCCCAGTTCGGCATGGTGTTCGTGTCGCGGCGGTACTGCTTCGGGCCGTCGCCCAGGTCGAGCGTGACCTTGACCCAGTCCTCGTTGCGGCCCAGCGGCGCCTCCGGCTCGGAGCTCGCGTCCTCCGGCTCGAACGTGCGCGGCGCGTAGTCGGGCACGTCCGGCAGGTCGACCGGCAGCATGGCGTCGGGGATGGCGACCGGGCGGTCGTCCTCGTCCCAGACCACCGGGAACGGCTCGCCCCAGTAGCGCTGGCGGCTGAACAGCCAGTCGCGCAGGCGGTACGTCGTCGTGCCCTCGCCGACGCCGTTCGACTCCAGCCACGCGATCATCGCGGCCTTGGCCTCGGGCACGGACAGGCCGTCCAGGCTCAGGCGGTCCGACGACGAGGCGACCACGGAACCGTCGCCCGTGTAGGCCCCGGTGAAGTCCGCCGGGAGCCCGCCCTCCGGCTCCACCGTGCGGATCACCGGCAGCTCGTACGCCTCGGCGAATGCGAAGTCGCGCTCGTCGCCGCCGGGCACGGCCATGATGGCGCCGGTGCCGTAACCCATCAGGACGTAGTCGGCGGTGAACACCGGGATGTATGCGCCGTTGACCGGGTTCACGGCCAGGTGGCCGGTGAACACACCGGTCTTCTTGCCGGCATCCGCCTGGCGCTCCACGGCCGACTTGGCCGACGACTCCTTGCGGTAGGCCGCCACCGCCTCGATGGGCGTGGCGTTCCCACCGGTCCAGGTGTTGCGCGTGCCGTCGGGCCACGCCGCGGGCACCTCGTCCAGCAGCGGGTGCTCCGGGGCCACCACCATGAAGGTCGCCCCGAACAGCGTGTCGGGGCGCGTGGTGAAGACCTCGACCTGCGACCCGGCGCCCGCCGGGTCGGTCGTCCCGTCTGCGCCGAGCGTGTGGAACCGGACCTTGGCGCCCGTCGAGCGGCCGATCCAGTTGCGCTGCATCGACTTGACCTTCTCGGGCCAGTCGATCAGCTCCAGGTCGTCGATCAGCCGGTCCGCATAGGCGGTGATGCGCATCTTCCACTGGCGCAGGTTGCGCGTGAACACCGGGAAGTTGCCGCGCTCCGACCGGCCGTCCGCGGTGACCTCCTCGTTCGCCAGCACGGTGCCCAGACCCGGGCACCAGTTCACCGGCGACGAGTCCACGTAGGCCAGGCGCTGGGCGTCCAGCACGTCGCGCTGCTCCTCGCGGGACAGACCGGCCCACACCGCGCCGCCCGCGTTGTCGCCCTCGTGGCCGGGCACGGGGCGCGCGCCGGCGGCCAGCTCCGCCTCCAGCTCGGCGATGCGGCGGGCCCGGCCGCGGCCGCCGTCGGGCCGCGCGGCCTCGGCGTCGTACCAGGAGTCGAAGATCTGCAGGAAGATCCACTGCGTCCAGCGCACGTACTCGGGGTCGATCGTCGCGAACGAGCGGCGCTGGTCGTGCGCCAGGCCGGCGCGGCGCAGCTGCCGCTTGTAGGTGACGATGTTGCGTTCGGTCACCAGGCGCGGGTGCTCGCCCGTCTGTACGGCGTACTGCTCGGCCGGCAGGCCGAACGCGTCGAAGCCCATGGTGTGCAGCACGTTGTCGCCGCACATGCGGCGGAAACGGCCGACCACGTCCGTGGCGATGAAGCCCAGGGGGTGGCCCACGTGCAGTCCCGCACCCGACGGGTACGGGAACATGTCCATGATGAAGTACGGGTCCCCGGTCGCGTCCGCGCCGCCGGGCCCCTTCAGGTCACCGGTCGGGTTGGCGGCGTGGAAGGTGCCCAGCTCCTCCCACCGGTCCTGCCAGCGCAGCTCGATCTCCTGCGCGAGGGCCGGGGTGTAGCGGAATCGGGGCTCGTCCGGGGCGGACGATGCTGCGGCAGTGCGTTCTGCGGCGTCGGGCGTGGTCACCCGGCCGATTCTACCGACCGCCTCCGTGACGGCCTGCTGCGTCGTGGCGTGTGCGCTCATGGTGCTGCTCCTGTGCTCTGCGATCGGGATCCGGGCACGAAAAAGCCCCTCGCAGGGAGGGGCGGCCGCGCTGGGTGTGCCCGATCGGGGGCGAGGTCAGCGCGGCTGGATAAGGAGCGAGCGGATACGACTCATGGCACAACCGTACCGGCGCCCGTGCGACCGAGGCAACGACCTGTGGATGACACGCCGACAGCGGGCGCGCCGCCGACCAGGGCGTGTGAATCGCGGAGCGAGAGGACGACGGCGGCGAGGACGACTTCGGCGGTAGCATGCGGCTCTCTTGGTGAAGGCTGACCGTTCTCACTGGACCCTGGTGACCGGTACGTTCGTCTCATCGAAAATCGAGCGCTTGGGTGGGGGATGCCGTGCTGGAGGCTCTGGTGACGACAGCTGCCGGGGCTCTGTCCGCCACGGTGGGCGTCCTGGTCGGCGGCATCGTGGCGCGACGCGCTCAGGACAACCAGTGGCTACGTGATCAACAGCTCGGCGCCTACCAGGATCTGTTCAGCCACTACGCCAAGTTCACGATGGAGCTCAGGCAGGCGCACGGAGCGCAACGCGGCTGGGACTACGACTGGGGCGAGTGGAACGCAGCCCTGATGCGAGCGGGTCTGGTCGCCCCCGGCGACGTGGCGGCTGAGATCGACGGCTTCGGCCGGGCCATCAACTCCTTCCTGGACCAGGTGGCGCGGAGTCGCGACCCGCGGCTCGATCCGCTGAGCCCCGAGGCGTTCGAGCAGGCAAGGCAGGCACCGGCTCAGGCGCAGGTGAAGCTGGTCAACGCCATACGACGGTCACTGAGCCGCGATGCTGAAGGACTGCCCTTCGGGATCGGTGGGTGACGCGGGTCGAGGAGGCCGCGATCCTCGCCGAGGTGTCCGACGACGGTGACGGCGTGTGGAACTCTGGGGTTACTCGACATCAATGGTGGGCTGAGGGTCTGTGGAAGACCTCGCACGAGAGGCTGCGGCTGTGGACCGCGGACGGGACGTGGGAGAAGATCCTGAACCACGTGATCGTCAAAGACGACTCCGTGGGTCGCGTGGAGTGGACGTTCAGGAGAACGAACGGATCAGGTCCCCGCCGACCGACAGCATCAGCCAGCCGACCGCCACGACGTAGCCGATCGCCAGGATCGTCCACCGGTTGCCGACCACGACGGACCGGAGGCCCGCGGAGGCGGGCAGGTCGCCGGACTGCACCAGGCGCACGATCTGCACCCACAGCAGCGGCCACATGACCGTCCAGACGATCATGCAGGCGGGGCACAGGGCGACGATCGTGTAGAAGCTCGTGTACATGAGGAAGAACACGAGCGCCTGACCGAGCACCGTGCCGCCCAGCAGCGACAGCCAGTACCAGCGCGGCAGGCGGGCTCCGACGAGCAGCACCACGGCGGTGGTCATGACGACGGGGAACGCCGCGAGCCCGATGTACGGGTTCGGGAAGCCGAGCACCGCACCCTGCGAGGAGCCCATCGCGGCGCCGCACTGGACGAACAGGTTGAGGGTGCAGGACGCGACCCGGTCCGGCTCGACGAACGCCAGGTACTTCTCGATCGCGAGCCACAGCGACGCCCCGAACCCGATCGTGCCCAGCACGAGCAGCAGCACGGCAAGGGTCCGGCCCCCGGGGCCCCGTCCGACGGCGGAGCTCGCCCCGGTTGGTTCGCCCGGCTCGGTCTCGGGCCGGGCTGTGGTGCTGCTGTCGGTCACGTGCATACCGTACCGCCCTGCACCTGGACGCCCGCTGTACGTCACGCCACGGCGTGCACGACCCTCTGCCTGCCCGCGACGAGCACCATGGCCAGGCCGAGGAACGTGACGACGACGCCGGCCCAGGTGGGCGCGAGGTAGCCCCATCCGGCGGCGATCACCGCCCCGCCGAGGAAGGCGCCGGCCCCGTTGGCGGCGTTCAGGGCGGAGTGGCACAGGGCCGCCCCGAGCGACGGCGCACCGGGCGACAGGTCCATGAGCCGCGTCTGGAACGCCAGGCCGAGCACCTGCGACGTGACGCCGAGCAGGAACAGCGACGCGAGGGCGGGCACGACCGAGTGCCCGGTGAGACCGAACAGGACGAGCGACACGCCGGTGGCGACGAAGCCGATGACGACGGCCCGCAGCACGCCGCGGTCGGCGAGCCACCCGCCGACCTGCGTGCCGACCGTCATCCCGACGCCGAACAGCGCCAGCACCCAGGGCACGGAGCCCTCCGTCAGGCCGGTGACGCGCATCATCGTGGGGGCGACGTAGGAGTAGACGGCGAAGAGCCCGCCGAACCCGACCGCCCCCGCGCCGAACGCGATCCACAGCGGCGGGTTGCGCAGCGTCGCGAGCTCGGACCGCACGGACGTGCCGCCGCCGCCCGCGCCCTCGGGGACGAGCCGCCACAGGCCGAGCACCGTCAGCGCGCCGAGGACGCCGACCACGACGTAGGACACGCGCCAGCCGAGCTCCTGGCCCACGTAGGTCGACAGGGGCACGCCCACCACGTTGGCGATGGTCAGGCCGGTCATCATGGTCGCGACGGCCCGCCCGCGCAGCCCAGGTCCGACGACGGCGGCCCCGACCGCCGCGCCGACGCCGAAGAACGCGCCGTGCGGGAGCCCCGCCAGGAAGCGTCCGACGACGAGCCACTCGACCGCGGGCGCCGCGGCGGAGAGCACGTTGGCCAGGGTGTAGCTGGTCATGAGCAGGGTCAGGAGGGTCTTGCGCGACATCCGCGCGGCCGAGACGGTCAGCAGCGGCGCGCCCACCACCACACCCAGCGCGTACGCGGTGATCGTGTGCCCCACGACGGGATCGCTCACGCCGAGGTCGGCGCCGATCTGGGGCAGCAGCCCCATGGCGGCGAACTCCGTGGTGCCGATGGTGAACCCGCCGACGGCGAGCGCCAGGAGTGCGGGCGCAGCGCCCCGCAGAGTCCGGTCCATGCGTCTCCTGTGTGCGTGTCGAATCGATCTGATCATCGACGTCGACTGCACCGGCGACGAAGGGTGGGACGCGGGAAACCCTACCCTGCGGCGCCCACCCAGACACGCGAGGCGGCGAGCAGCCCGAGGTCGGCGGTGCGGTCGCCGTCGGGCCGCCCGGACGGGGTCCAGCGCACGGCGAGGGTCCCCGCGTACTCGCGGCGCGCCGTCACGGCGACGTGCACGTCGAGCTCGAGGCCGAGGCCGCCGAGGTACCGCAGTGCGTCGGGATCGGCGTCGCTGATCCGGACGACCGTCCCGGACTGGCCGGGCTCCATCGTGGACAGCGGGACGGCGTCGGGCCGCACCACGCTGCCGTCGGGGCCGGGGATGGGGTCGCCGTGGGGGTCCCGGGAGGGCCGGCCGAGCCGCGCGTCGATCCGCTCGATCAGCAGGTCGGACACGGCGTGCTCCAGCACCTCCGCCTCGTCGTGCACCTCGTCCCAGCCGTAGCCGAGCTCGACCACGAGGTAGGTCTCGAGGAGCCGGTGCCGCCGCACCATGGCCAGCGCGTGGCGCCGCCCGGCGGGGGTGAGCTCGATCGCCTTGTACGGCGCGTGGTCGAGCAGGCCCTGGTCGCACAGCCGGCGCACCGTCTCGGAGACGGTGGACACGCCCACCCCCATACGGTCCGCGAGCTGCTTGGTGGTCACCTTCTCGTCGGACCACTCCTGCGCCGACCACACCGCCTTGAGGTAGTCCTGGGCGACGGTGGTGAGTTCGGCCGGGTCGGTGCGTTCGTCCACGGCACGAGCCTACGGGGACACGGTGGGCGCCGGTTCCGGCGCCGGCTCGCCGGCCTCGGGCGGCACCTCGCCCGGGTACGGCACCGGGTCCGGGACCGCCTGCCGGTCGCTCACGGTGGCCGCACCCGACGGCGTGACGGTGACGAGCTGCCAATCGACGAACCGGCGGGAGGCGAGGTCGAAGCGCAGGAGCGTCATCTCGGCGGTGCCACGCAGCGGCCCGACGGTCGGCTGGCCGGTGGCCGCGCCCGCGGTGCTCGCGTTGACGTACCGGACGCCGTACCCGACGGCCTCGGGTCCGGAGCGCTTGTGCGTGTGCCCCGAGATCTGGAACGGCACGCAGCCGGAGTCGAGGGCGGCGTCGCCGACGGGCGGCGTGTGCACGAGCAGCAGGTCAACCCGCTCCTCTGCGGTGCCAGGCCCCTCGAAACCGGGGTCGCCCGCCGCCTCGCACGCGGCGTCCGCAAGGCGCTGCGCGGTCTCGGCGGGGGTCTCGGCCCGCGCGGCGGTGGTGCCGGCGCCGACACGGGTCTCGAGCGGGTCGCGGTCGCCGAGGATGCGCACGCCGGCCACCTCGACCACCTCCCCGTCGAGCACGATCTCGCCGTGCGCCCTCTCCTGGCCCGACGTGATCAGGGAGTCGTGGTTGCCGTCCGAGACCACCATCGGCACGCCGCCGGGCACTGCGGACGCGAACGAGTCGACGCAGACCGACTCGACCGCTGTGCCGTTCATCGTGGTGTCGCCGGCGTTGACGACGGCGTCGACGTCGGCCCGCGTGGCGAGCTCGCGGATGAGGGGCGTCATCCCCGTGTTGCAGTGCAGGTCGCTGACGACGAGCAGCGTCACGAGGTCGGCCTCTGGCGAGGGTGTGGGCGACGGGAACGGCGGCAGCGTCGCCGCGGGCGAGGTGTCCGGCGTCGGCGATGCGTCCGGACCTGGGGCCGACGGCGGCTCCGCCCGGGCCTCCCACTCGGTCCAGGAGGCGACGAGGCTCTCGCGTGCCCCCGCGTAGAAGGCCTCGTTCTGCCGGTAGAGGCCGACGAGCTGCCCGCCGTAGGTGTCGATGACGCCGGCGAGGCGCCCCGTGATCCTGGCGCCCTGCAGCGAGGTGCCGTCGAAGACGGCCGAGGCGGGTACCCCCCGCTGGTCCGGGATCGCTATGCCGCTCGCCGTGGACGAACCCCACACGAGCGCGACGAGCACCACCGAGGCGGTGATCTCCCAGGTGCGCGGCACCACGACGCGGTTCAGCTCGGTGCGCCGGTCCCGCCCGAGGAGAGCCCGCACGCCGAGGAACGCGCCGGCGACGACGACGAGCGCGACGCCGGACCGCACGGCGGCGTCGAGCAGGAGCGCCCGGGCGACGGTACCGACGGTCCGCTCGGGCGACGAGAAGAACTGGAGGTAGGAGTCGAGGTCGCCGCCGAGGGCGTTGAGAGTCGCCGCCGGCGTGACGGCCGTCAGGTCGGCCGGGATCTCCTTCACGGTGACCGTGACGCCCAGGTTCAGCGGCAGCGGCGAGTCGACCTCCAACGTGCCGAGCGGCCCGAGGTCGGCGACGACGGCGTCCTCGGCCGTCACCTCGTAGAGCGCCTCGTGCGGGCCGAGGCTGAGCTCGGCGCGGGCCGTGGTGAGTCCGAACACCACGCAGGCGAGGACGACCGCCACGGAGGCGAGCGCCCATCGGACCCAGCGGGGCGGTACGGGGCGAGGTCGGCTCATCAGTGCCCCACCCTTTCCGATCGGCGGTCCGTTCACAACTCGGACCTCCCGGACACGGGAGCGCTGACGAGTACCTCAGCCGGTCTTCTTCGTCTTCGCGCTCTCCACACTGCGACGCAGGGCCTCCATGAGGTCGACGACCTCGGCGCCGCGGCCCTCCTCCTCGCGCTCCCCGAACGTCTCGGCCGTGTCGATCGCCTCGCCCTTCTCGATCTTGGCCTCGATGAGCTGCTTGAGCTGCACCTGGTACTCGTCCTCGAAGCCCTCGGGGCTGAAGTCCGACTCGAAGCTCGAGACGAGCTGCGCCGACATCGCGAGCTCCTTGGCGCTGACCTTCGCCGGCTCGTCGAGAGCCGGGAACGCGGCCTCGCGGACCTCGTCCGCCCAGAGCAGGGTCTGCAGCACCAGCACGTCCTCGCGCACCCGCAGCGCGGCCAGCCGGGTGCGCTGCCGCAGCGCGAACTTCACGACCGCCGTGCGCTCGGTCTCCTCCAGGGTGCGCCGCAGCAGCACGTACGCCTTCGTGGACCGGGAGTCGGGCTCGAGGTAGTAGGTGCGGTCGAGCATGATCGGGTCGATCTGGTCGCTCGGCACGAACTCCACGACCTCGATCTCGCGGTCCCGCTCCGCCGGCAGCGCCGCCAGGTCGTCCTTGGTCAGGACGACGGTGCGCTCGCCGTCGTCGTAGGCGCGGTCGATGTGCTCGTACGACACCTCTTCGCCGTCGACCTCGCAGACGCGCCGGTACCGGATGCGGCCGCCGTCGGCGTCGTGCACCTGGTGCAGGGGCACGTCGTGGTCCTCGGTGGCGCTGTACAGCTTGACCGGGACGTTGACGAGGCCGAAGGTCACGGCGCCTTTCCAGATCGCCCTCATACCTCTATGGTGCGCCCCGCGCCTGCCGCCCGCCAGGTGCGGGCATACTGTCCGCCGTGAACATCCCCGTCGGTTGGTCGATCCTGCTGCTCATCACGGCTGTGTGGAACCTGCTCATCTGGCCGCGGTTCTGGCGCCGGGTCGCGAGCGACCCGCGCGCCCGCGACGAGGCCGGCGGCGTGACGCCGTTCCTGCAGGTGCACGCCGGGCTCATCGGCGTCTCGCTCGCGCTGGCGGTGGCGGTCGGCGTGCTGGGCGTGCTCGGCCTCGTCGGCTGAGCCGGAGGTGCAGCGCAGGGTGAGGGCCGAGGAACGAGGCACTCGCCCGAAGCGGAACCGCAGGCTCAGCCGATCAACAACATCGGCTGAGAGCTCTCAGAGCCCGCGGGCGTCCAGGTTCGCGGCGAGCTCGGCGTTCGTCGGCTCGACGAGGTGCTCGCCGTCCGGGAAGACCAGCACCGGGATGTTGGTCCGGCCGCTGATGGCGTGCGCCTCGTCGGCCCGGACCGGGTCGACCTCCAGGTCGACGTACACGTAGTCGATGCGCCGCACGTCGAGCACAGCCTTCGAGCGACGGCAGTCGCGGCACCAGGCTGCCCCGTACATGGTCAGACGTTCGGGCAGGTGGGTGGAGTTGTCGTCCGAAATCACCCGCCGGAGCCTAGCGGACACGCGCGTCCGACTTGACACGCGCCCCTGTGACGTCGGTCGCCGCGGGCGACGCGCGCCGCATCGGGCCACCATGTGGAGATGGGAGCATCCCAGACCGTCACGGTGGACGGCCACCGACTGCGCCTGAGCAACCTCGACAAGGTGCTGTACCCGGCGTCGGGCACCACGAAGGGCGAGGTGCTGCACTACCTCGCGCAGGTCGCGCCGGTGCTGCTCCCCCACGCCGCAAACCGTCCCGCCACGCGTAAGCGCTGGCCGGACGGCGTCGACGGTCAGATGTTCTTCCAGAAGAACCTGGAGGTCTCCACCCCCGACTGGGTACGCCGCCGCGCGATCCAGCACCAGCACAGCCGCAACGACTACGCCCTGGTCAACGACCTGGCGACCCTGACCTGGCTGGGCCAGACGGCCACCCTGGAGCTGCACGTGCCGCAGTGGCAGTTCGGTCGCACCGGCGTGCGGCACAACCCCGACCGCCTGGTGCTGGACCTCGACCCCGGGCCCGGGGCGGGCCTGCCCGAGTGCGCCCAGGTCGCCCGGTTGGCGCGCGAGATCCTCCAGGGAATGGGGCTGGACCCCTTCCCCGTGACGAGCGGCTCGAAGGGGATCCACCTGTACGCCGCTCTGGACGGGAAGCAGGACTCGGACGGCGTGTCGGCCGTCGCCAAGGAGCTCGCCCGCTACCTCGAGGCCGAGCACCCCGACCTCGTCGTCAGCGACATGAAGAAGACTCTGCGGGAGGGCAAGGTCCTCGTCGACTGGTCCCAGAACAACGGGAACAAGACCACGATCGCGCCCTACTCGCTGCGGGGCCGCGAGCATCCCACGGTGGCGGCGCCCCGCTCGTGGGACGAGCTCGACGACCCCGGCCTGCGCCAGCTCGAGTACCCCGAGGTGCTGGAGCGCGTGGCCCGCGACGGCGACCTCCTCGCGCCACTCCTGCGGGGTCACCTCGCGTCGCTCGAGCCGACGGCGGAGCGCCTCGCCACGTTCGAGCCCGCTGACGACAGGCTCACGGTCTACCGGTCCAAGCGGGACGCGTCGCGCACGCCGGAGCCCGTCCCGGCGCCGCCCGACGCCGGTGGCGCGCCGCCACCGGACGGCTCGCCCGCTGCAGAACCCACGTTCGTCATCCAGGAGCATCATGCGCGGCGGCTGCACTGGGACTTCCGGCTGGAGTACGACGGCGTCCTCGTGAGCTGGGCGCTGCCCAAGGGCGAGCCGGACGACCCGGCCCAGAACCATCTCGCTGTCCAGACCGAGGACCACCCCCTCGAGTACGGGTCGTTCGAGGGCACCATCCCGAAGGGCGAGTACGGGTCCGGCGAGGTGACGATCTGGGACGCGGGCACGTACGAGCTGGAGAAGTGGCGCGACGACGAGGTGATCGTGACCTTGCACAGCGCCGAGCGCGGCTCTCGCCGGCTCGCCCTCATCCGGACCGGCGGCCGTGGCGGTGACGACGAGAACAGCTGGCTGATCCACCGCACGCGGGCACAGCCGGGCGGCGCCGAGGACGAGCCCGCGCCTGCGTCGGCGTCGACGTCGGCGTCGGCGTCGGCGTCGGCGTCGGCGTCGGCGTCGGCGTCGGCGTCGGCGTCGGGCACCGTGCCGGACGCGGGGACGACCGCGACGAAGGCGCCCGACCTGCGGCCGATGCTCGCGACCGCGGCGACGCCCGGGGACATCACGGGCGACGGTTGGTCCTTCGAGATGAAGTGGGACGGGTTCCGCGCGATCTGCGTCGTGGAGGGGGGCCGGGTGCGGTTGATCAGCCGGTCCGGCCAGGACCTCACGGTGACGTTCCCCGAGCTGCAGGCCCTGGCCGGGACGGTCGACGGCGACGCGATCCTCGACGGGGAGATCGTGGCCCTGGACCCGGCCGGGCGGCCGGAGTTCGGGCGGCTGCAGCAGCGCGCCAACCTCCGCAGGCCGGGCGACGTCGAGCGGGCGCGCAAGCGGTTCGCGGTGGACCTCATGCTGTTCGACGTGCTGGCGGCCGGCGGGCGGTCGCTCGTCGGCGAGCCGTACGACGCGCGCCGCGCCGAGCTGGAGCGCGTGGTGCACCCGAAGCCCCCGATCCACGTGCCGCCCGCGTTCGACGGGCACTCCGCCGAGGATCTCCAGGAGGCGCTGGACACGTCGCGCGAGCTGCGCCTGGAGGGCGTCGTCGCGAAGCGGCGCCGGTCCACCTACGCCCCGGGACGGCGGTCGCGCGACTGGCTGAAGATCAAGCACGAGCGCGTGCAGGAGGTCGTGGTCGTGGGGTGGCGGCCGCTGCACGCCAAGACCGGGCGTGCCGACCCGCGATCCATGGGCGCCCTCCTTCTCGCGGTGCCCGACGGCGGCGCGGCGGACCTGCGGTTCGCCGGACGGGTGGGGACCGGCTTCAGCGAGAAGGACCGGCGCACCCTGGCGACGCTTCTCGGCGAGCGGGAGCGGCCGGACCCGCCCGTCCCCGACGTGCCGCGCGAGGAGCTGGCCGGGGCCCACTGGGTGACGCCGCAGCTGGTGGGTGAGGTCGCGTACACCGAGCGCACCACCGACGGCCGCCTCCGCCAACCGGTCTGGCGGGGTCTGCGTCCCGACAAGTCGGTCGAGGACGTCGAGCTGGAGCCGTGAGTCCCCGGCCGGTCGCGTGACCGCTGTGGCAACCTGGCCGCATGACGCCCTTCTCCCCCGCCGAGCATGCCGACCGCAGGCGCCGGGCGGCCGCGCAGGCCACCGCGGCGGGCCTGGACGGTGTGCTCGTCACGCCCGGCCCGGACCTCCTGTACTTCCTCGGGTACACGCCGTCGGCCGTGACGGAGCGCATCACCCTGCTGGCGATCCCGGCCGACGGCGACCCGGTCGCCCTGGTCCCGCGGCTCGAGGCGCACGACCTCGAGCTCGGCACGGGTGGAGCGATCGAGGCGGTGCCGTGGTCCGACGGTGAGGACGAGTACGCGGCCGCGGCCCGGCTCCTGCGGCCCGGGGCCCGGTACGCGATCTCGGACTCGGCGTGGGCGATGCACGTCCTGGGGCTGCAGCGCACCCTGCCGGGCTCGACCTACGAGGCGTTCACGCGGGCACTGCCGATGCTGCGGGCCGTGAAGACGCCCGAGGAGGTGGGGCGCCTGGCCGCGGCCGGCGCCGCCGCCGACGCCGCCTTCGACGGGATCCTCGGCGTGCCGTTCGCGGGCCGCCGCGAGCGCGACGTCGCCGCCGACCTGGACCGACTGCTGCGCGAGCACGGCCACGAGCAGGTCGACTTCACGCTGGTCTGCGCGGGCGAGAACGGCGCCGACCCGCACCACCACGCCGGCGACCGCATGATCCGCCAGGGCGACATGGTGGTCCTGGACTTCGGCGGGCTGCGCGACGGCTACGGGTCGGACACGACCCGCACGGTGCACGTCGGGACGCTCACGGCCGACGAGCGGGAGGTGCACGACGTCGTGCGCGCCGCGCAGGAGGCCGGCGTCCGCGCCGTCGTGCCGGGCGCCACCTGTGAGGACGTCGACCGCGCCGCCCGCGCCGTGATCGAGGGCGCCGGGTACGGCGAGCTCTTCGTGCACCGCACCGGTCACGGCATCGGCCTGACGACACACGAGCCGCCGTACATGGTGGAGGGCGAGGCCCAGGCGATCCAGCCCGGCATGTGCTTCTCCGTGGAGCCCGGCATCTACCTGCCCGGCCGGTTCGGCGTCCGGATCGAGGACATCGTGGTCGCCTTTCCGGGCGCGCTCCCGGCACCCGCCCCGGGTGTCGACCCGGTGCCCGACGCCGCGGCGCGCCTCAACCGCTCGCCGCGCGAGGTCCAGCTGGTCGGGTAGTCCCGCGCCGCCCCCCACCTGCCCACCCGCCCACCCCGCGTGATCGGCAGTTGGTCGGGTGATCGGCAGCCCGGGCTGCCGATCTCGGCACAAACTGCCGATCACGCGGGGTGGGCGGGTGGGGAAGGCGACCGCGCCGAGTCCGACCACAGCGTCCAGATCCCGGGATCTGTGCACAGTCCGACCCTGCGACGCCCGGCGTGCTGCGTCCAGAACACCACGCTGTCTGCATGACCCCGATCCATTCCGACATCCTCATTGCACGCGAGCACGACCGCGACGCGCTGCGCCGCGCCCTGCGCACCGGCTCGGTCGAGCAGCTGCGTCGCGGCGCCTACCGGGCTGCCCGAGGCGGCGCGGCGCCCACGGACCGGTTCCATGCGGCTCGCGACCAGGCCGTCGCGCGCGTTGTCGCCGTCGGCCGACAGCTCGGCGAGGCCTGCGTCAGCCACGAGTCGGCGGCGCTGCTGCACGGGCTCCGCCTCTGGCGGCTGCCGACCCAGGTGCACGTCGTGCAGGGCTACAACCCGTCGTCGGCTTCCGCTCCGGACATCGCCCGACACCGCGTCACGCTGGACGATCACGAGCGCGCCGTGATCGGGGGTGTCGTCACGACGTCGCTCCCCCGTACCGTCGCCGACTGCTTGGCCACTCTTCATCCCCTGCGGGCGCTCGTCATCGCCGACCATGCGCTGGCGTCGGGGATGGACCGGGCCGCGGCGTCGGGCTGCGTGGACGCCCGCCGCGACCCACGCGGCCGACGTCGAGCCCAGCTCGTCCTGCAGCTGGCGGATTCCGGCGCCGAGTCGGCGTGGGAGAGCTGGCTGCGGTACGCGGTCCTCCGCGCGGACCTACCGCGGCCGACCACCCAGCTCCCGGTGTGGACCCCGTACGGGGCATACCGCGCGGACCTCGGCTGGGAGGGCTTCCGGCTGCTCGCCGAGTTCGACGGCCGGGTCAAGTACCGGCCGGGTGCCCTCGGAGCGGGATACGACGCCGAGCGCGCGCTCTTCGACGAGAAGCGACGCGAGGACCACATCCGGGAGGATGGCTGGAGCGTCGTCCGGGTGACGTCGTCGGACACCCCGGACCAGGCGGTCGCGCGGATCGCGCGCCGGATGCCCGAATCGGCGCGGGAGAGGATGCGGCTCGTACGGCTGTTGCCGCATCCCTCGACCGACCGGCCGTGGGGGGGCGGTAGTGGGGGGGGGGGGGGGCCCCGGGGGCGGGGGGCCCCCCCCCCCCCCCGGGCGTTCATCGCCTTTTGGGGGCGTGATCGGCAGCCCGGGCTGCCGATCACCCGACCAACTGCCGATCACGCGGCACCATCGCTCGCCGGTCACTCGTACACCGGCGGGTACCCGATCTTGCCGCGCAGGGTCGGGTCTGCTCGGTCGTAGGACGGCAGGAGGTAGACCTGGCCGGCGTCCGGCGGCGCCCAGTCGGGCAGCGTGAAGATCAGGCCGTAGAGCCGCGCCGGCTCGAACCCGAGCGCGCCGTAGTAGGTCGGGCTCCCCTCGAGGACGACGAGCGGCTCCCCCGCGGCCTCTGCGCCGGCGAGCACCGCCCGCACGAGCGCGGCGCCGATGCCCTGCCGCTGCCGGTCGGGTGCGACGGCGAGCGGGGTCAGCATCGCCACGACCCGGTCCCCCGCGTCGCCACTCACGGTGCAGCCGGTGATCATGACGCAGCCGACCACGACGTCGTCCGACACCGCGACGAGGGAGGTCGCGGGCCGGTAGATCCACGACTCCCGGATCCGCTCGACGCCGTCGGCGACCCGATCTTCGCCGAAGGCCGCGACGAGCACGTCGCGGATCGCGGGGAAGTCGGCGGGCTGCTCGGCCCGGATCTGCACCGTCACGCGTCCGTGCCCGACGCCGCAGACGCCGCCTCCGCGGCCGCGAGCTGGGCGCGCGAGCGGAGGATGCAGAACTCGTTGCCCTCGGGGTCGGCGAGCACCACCCAGCCGGTGCCGGGACCGTGGATCCCGCGCCGGTCGGCGACGACGGTCGCGCCGTGGGCGAGCAGCGCCGCCAGCTCCTCGTCCTGGTCGCGCTCGTGCGGGCGCAGGTCGAAGTGGAGCCGGTTCTTCACGGCCTTGTCGTCTGGGACGTCGATGAACAGGACGTTAGGGCCGGCGCCGTCGGGGTCCTGGATCCAGCACTCGTCGTGCCCGGGCGCGTTGGGGTCGTCGGGGTGGTCGACGTAGCCGAGGACGACCTTCCACCACTCGGAGAGGGCGAAGGCATCGCGGGAGTCGACGGTCACGTGGGAGATGAAGGCCACCATCCTGGGACCTTCCCACGCGCCCGGGACGACGGGCCAAGGGTTTTCGCACGCGGACGCCGCCGTCGGTTCCAGGTCCGGATCAGTCCGCGAAGAGCTCAAGGGCCTGCTGCAGCACGACGTCGGGTCGCTCGTCGGGGATGAAGTGCGATGCCCCGTCGACGATCACGACGGCGAGGTCGTCGGCGTGGCCCTCGTGGCCGCCGAGGATCTCGGGCGTGATGACGGGATCGTCCGCGCCGACGAGGCTCCTCGTCGGAGTCGTCAGCCTCGCCGTTCGGTAGACCCCGCGCAGGACGCCGGACAGTTCACGCGTGATGAAATCACGGTAGAGCGCCGAACCCGCGCGCGCGTGCGCCCGGTCGCGCAGCGGGGCGAGGAACAGCTCGATGTCGGCGTCGGTGAACGCAGCCTGGTTGGACGCGAAGCGGCGAAACAGGTACCGCGGCAGACGCTGCCTGCCGCCGGCGAGGAGACGTGCGCCGATGACCGGCGCCGAGATGGCCAGCTGGTACCAGGCGTACCGCAGCCCCGCGAGGAGCTTCGGGTGGAACGAGATGAACGGATGCGGGATCGCCAGGCTGACGAAGCTGCGCACCCGCCCGGGACGGCTGAGGCAGAGCTGGAAGCCGACGATCGCCGCCCAGTCGTGCGCGACGAGCCTGACGGTGTCGAGGTGCATGGCGTCCAGCAGCGCCACGACGTCGGCGAGCAGCTGCTCGCGGTCGTAGCCACCGCGAGGCGCCTCGGTCCAGCCCGCCCCGCGCAGGTCAGGGACGATCACCCGGTAGTGCTCGGCCAGCCCGGGGATGACACCACGCCACTCCCACCAGTGCTGCGGGAAGCCGTGCAGCAGCAGAACGGGCTCGCCGCTGCCCGCCTCGGCGACGTGCATGCGAAGGCCCGGGAGGTCGACGAAGTGATGCCTGACTCCGTCGAGCTGGGGAAGCTCCGGCAGCCGGGTCTCGCTCGAGCGCGCCACGTCTGTCATGACCCCAGGCTACTAGGATCATAGTGATCTGTCACTAGGTCTATAGTGGGGTGTGACGCCGACGAAGATCCGCGCCCTGGACGCGGCCATCGAACTGGTGGGAACCGCGGGCCTGCGCGCACTCACCCACGCCCGGGTGGACGAGCGGGCAGGCCTGCCGAAGGGATCCACCTCCAACTACTTCCGGACCCGGGCGGCGCTGACCACCGGCGTCGTGGAATGGATGGCCCAGCGCGAGCTGGCTGACATGCGCCCGCCGGAACCTCCGGCCTCGGCGGCCGGCCTGGTCGACCTGCTGTCCGGGATGATCGAGTACGCGACCGGCCCCAATCGCACGCTGACCGCCGCACGGATCACTCTCTTCGGCGAAGCCGGCCACGATCCCGCGATCCGGGCCGCCGTCGCCGGCGGGCACGCGCTCATGAAGAGCTGGGCGGTCGCCGTCCTGACGGGTCTCGGCGCAGCCGATCCGGGCGCCGGGGCCACGGCGCTCATGAACTGCTGCGAGGGGTTCATCCTGCACCGCATCGCCCGCGGCGACACCGCCGACCCCCGCCCTGCGCTCGAGGTCGTCGTCCGCGGCGCGCTCGGCCGACCGTGATCGCGGCGCGGCCCGGCACCCGGCTGGGGCTGCGTGTCAGGCCTGGGCGGCCGCTGCAGCCAGGAGCCGGCCGAGCTCGATCGGCTTGCTGATCATGGGCCAGTGCCCGGAGTCGATGTCGACGAACGACCCGGCGACAAGCGCCCTGCCCGCGCCCTCTACGAGGCGCTCTTCGCCCGGCTGCGCCGCCGCGGCTACCGGCGCGCCGCGGCCGGCGTCGCGCTGCCGTACGACGCGAGCGTCGCCATGCACCTCGCGCTCGGCTTCCGCGAGGTGGGCGTCTTCGACGGGATCGGCTGGAAGCTCGGCGGCTGGCGCGACGTCGCGCGCTTCCAGCTCGACCTCGTCCCCGGCGCTCCGCTGCCCGACGGCGTCCGGGTCGCCCCGGTCGGGCCCGGCACCGATCAGAAGTAGTCGCGCACGTGCACCTGGCGGCCGCCGAACAGGGCCGTCCAGGTCGCGTCGTACGTGTCCGGTCCGGTCAGGTCGCCGGACGCCCGCAGGTTCGCCGCCGGCTGGGCGCCCGCGTACGACAGGGCGAGCCCACGTCCGGTGAGCACCGGCCGGTCGTCGGCCTCTGGCCCGGCCGACGTGTCGCGGGTGGCGAGCGGGACGCCGTCGGACACCTCCAGGACGTAGGCGCCCGTGACCTGCTCGTCCGCGCCGCCGCCGCGGACCGCGAACGGGACGCGTGCAGTGAGCGGCGCGAGCCGCACGGCGCCGAGCGCGCCCGGTACGTCGAGGATGCTCAGCATGTAGGGGCGGGTGCGGACGATGCTCGTGGTGAGGTCGGGCAGGACGAGCCAGGCCGGGTCGGTGCCCGACGTCGACACGCGCACCCGGCCCACGACCGAGGCGTGCGACCCGAGCGACGCCCACAGGGCCCGGGCGGCGCCGGGTGTCAGGGCGTCGAGGTCGTCGACCTCGATCACGGCCTTGCGCGGGTCGTAGCCCTCGCCGCGGTCCCACGAGACGAAGCCGGTGATCTCGCCGTCCTGCTCGGCGACCGTCACGCCCGTGTACTCGGTGAACCACTCCTCGGCGGGCACGGCGAACGGCTCCTCGTCGCGGGTCAGCGGCCCGTTCTGGGCGGCGGCCCAGCGGGCGTGCACCCCCTCGAGCGCGGGCACGTCCTCGATGGTGGCGCGCCGTACCGTCACGCCCTCGGGTGCGCGCACCCGGGAGAGCGCCGACAGCGGCAGCTCGACGTCGTCGTACGAGCCGACGATCTCGTACCCGAAGCCGCGGTAGATGCCCGGTGCGGTCGGGAAGAGGGTCGAGATCACCTCGCCGCGCTCGCGCGCCTCCGCGAGCGCCGCAGCGAACACCGGCCGCAGCAGCCCGCGTCCGCGGTGCTCCGGCGACACGGCGACGCCCGCGATGCCCGCGGTCGGCACCTTGGCGCCGCCGAACCACGAGGTCACACCGTAGACGCTGAGGCGGGCGACCAGGATGTCGCCGTCGAACGCACCCCAGCTGCGCACCGGTGACCGTGACCATTCCTCCTCGGAGGGCAGCGGTGCCGGCACCCGCGAGCCGCCGTAGGCCTCGGTGCCGAGGCTGTGGGACTGCGCCAGGTCGGGGTGCTCGAGCCGGCGGGTCAGGATCTGGTTCACGAGCGTGAGCGTAGCTCTGGGGCTCTCGGCGGGTCGCGGGAATTGCCCCCATACCTGGAGGTAGGTATGGTGACGACGTGGTCACCGACTCCCGGACACGCCTCGTCGAGGCGGCGCAGCAGCTGTTCGCCCAGCAGGGCGTCAGCGCGACGAGCCCGCGCGACGTGCTGGCCGCCTCCGGCGTCGGCCAGGGCAGCCTCTACCACCACTTCCCCACGAAGCACGACCTCGCGCTGGCCGCGGTCGCGGCCACCGCGGCCGAGACCCTGGAGGCCGCGCGCGGCCGGCTGCAGGGCGACGCAGCGCCGCTCGACCGCGTCGTCGCCTACCTCGAGCGCCCGCGCGACGCCCTCGGCGGGTGCCGGGTGGGCCGTCTCACGGCGGACCAGGCCGTGGTGGACGACGACGGGCTGCGCGCCGAGGTCGCCGGCTACTTCACCGGCCTCATCGACGAGGTCGCCGCGGTCCTGCGCGAGACCGGGCTCGACGCCGACGCCGCGCTCGACCGCGCCCGGGCCTGCGTCGCGATCATCCAGGGCGGGTACGTACTGGCCCGCGCCACCCAGGACCCGGAGCTGTTGCGCTCGGCCGTGCGCGGTTTCGTCGCGCTGCTCACCGGTCCCGCCACCGCCTGACGAAGGAGAAGAGATGGCCACCACGTTCCGCGAGCGCGTCCGCGCGCTGCCGACCTTCGGGACGGGACTGCCGACCCTGGACCCCGAGGATGCGGCGCCGACGCCGCACGAGCTGTTCGTCCGGTGGTTCGACGAGGCCGTGGACGCCGGCCTCCCGGCGCCGCACGCCATGACGCTCTCGACCGCCGACGCCGCCGGCCGGGTGCACGCACGCACCGTCGTGCTCAAGGACGTCACGCCGGACGGCTGGTGGTTCGCCGGGCACGCGAACAGCCGCAAGGGCCAGGACCTCACGGAGAACCCGAACGCCGCCCTGACGTTCCTCTGGCTGGGGATGGGCCGCCAGGTCCGCGTGACCGGGCCGGTCGTGACGGCGGAGGCGGACCAGTGCGCAGCCGACTTCCTCGCGCGGCCCGACACCTCCCGGGCGGCCGGCCTCGTGAACCGCCAGGGCGAGCCCCTCGCGTCGCGCGAGGACTACGCCGCCGAGTTCGCGAGGGCGCTCGACACCGTCCGGGCCGAGCCCGGCACGGTCTCCCCGACGTGGACCGCCTATGCGCTCGCGCCCACGGAGGTGGAGTTCTGGCAGGCGGGCGACGACAAGGGGCAGACCCGGCTGCTGTACCGCACGGACGGGATCCACTGGGAGAAGGGACTGCTGTGGCCATGACCACCGCACCGCGCACCATCGACCCCGAGGTCACGCAGCACGTCCTCACGGACGCGACAGCGGCCCTCGACGCGCTGATCGAGGCGGTCCGCGCGCTGCCGGAGGGCGCCGAGCGTGCGGCGTCGCCCCTGCCGGGCTGGACACGCGGGCACGTGATCGGCCATCTGGCCGGCAACGGCCGCGCGCACGCCCGCCAGGCGGAGTACGCCACGCGGGGCGAGAAGGTCGACTACTACGACGGCGGCCTGGCGGGCAGGGAGGCGGAGATCGAGGCGGACTCGACCCTGCCCCTGGCGACCCACGTCGCCGCGCTGGAGGCCGTCCGGGAGCGCCACGCCGTCGCCTGGCCGGTCCCCGGAGCGCCGCTGTGGCGGGCGCCCGTCACGTACCGGGACGGCATCCTGCACGACTGCCTGTTCGCGTGGTGGCGCGAGGTGCGCATCCACGCGGTGGACGCGCAGGTGGGCATCGGCTTCGACAGCTGGGACGACGCGTTCTGCGGGCACCTGCTGACGTGGCTCGCCCCGCGCCTGGCCCACGGCGTCTCGATCGCACCGGAGCCGTGGCCGCCGGCCCCGGCAGGCTCGCCGTCGGCCCCGGCAGGCTCGCCGCAGGCCGTGGCTGGCTCGCCGTCCGCCGGCACCGTGGTCACCGGCCGCCTCCGCGACATCGTGGCGTGGCTCGCCGGGCGCGAGCCGGAGCGCCGTCCGGTCGCGGTGCGGAACGGCGAGCCGGTCCCGCTGCCCGAGCTCCTCCCGTGGCCGTGACCCCGGCTCCGGCGTGAGGTGACTCATGTCACGGCCTGACCAGGTGTGACGTGAGTCACCGAGTTCGTTCGGTATTTCACAAGCGCCTATCATCGAGCGCGTGACTTCTTACCGCAGCGGAGACGAGATCGACGTCGCGCTCGTGGGCGGCGGCATCATGAGTGCCACGCTCGGCGCGCTCCTCACGATCCTCGAGCCCACCTGGCGCATCCGGATCTACGAGCGTCTCGACGACGTGGCGCTGGAGTCCTCCAGCCCCTGGAACAACGCCGGCACCGGGCACGCGGCCCTGTGCGAGCTGAACTACACGCCCGAGCGCAAGGACGGCTCGGTCGACATCTCCAAGGCGGTGAAGATCAACGAGCAGTTCCACGTCTCGCGCGAGTTCTGGAACCACCTGCTCACCGCCGGCCTCATGGACGGCACCGAGTTCATCAACGTCACCCCGCACATGACGTTCGTGCGGGGCGCCGAGAACGTCGAGTTCCTGCGCCGCCGCTTCGAGACCCTCGTCGCGCACCCGCTGTTCAACGACCTCGAGTTCTCGTCCGACCCCGCCGTCATCGCGCAGTGGGCGCCGCTGCTGACGATCGACCGCGACGCGGACGAGCCCGTCGCCGCGACGCGCGCCGCCGGCGGCACCGACGTCGACTTCGGCGCGCTGACGCGCAAGCTCGTCGCGTTCGTCACCGGTCATGGCGCCGAGCTCAAGGTGAAGCACGAGGTCAAGGGGCTCAAGAAGCTGCGCGACGGCCGCTGGCGCCTGTCCGTGCGCGACAACTCGTGGAACGCGCTCAAGCGCAACCGCGAGGTCACCGCACGCTTCGTCTTCGTCGGCGCGGGCGGCGGCGCGCTGCCGCTGCTCCAGGCCGCAGGCATCCCGGAGATCCGCGGCTACGGCGGCTTCCCGATCAGCGGCGAGTTCCTCCGGACCTCCGACCCGAAGATCGTGGCCCAGCACAACGCGAAGGTGTACGGCAAGGCCGACGTCGGCGCCCCGCCGATGTCCGTGCCCCACCTCGACACCCGCGTGGTCGAGGGCAGGTCTTACCTCATGTTCGGCCCGTACGCCGGGTTCAGCCCGAGGTACCTCAAGCACGGCCAGTACCTCGGCCTCATCACGTCGCTGCGCCTGCACAACGTCTTCTCGATGCTCGGCGCCGGCGTGAAGAACCTCGACCTCACCCAGTACCTGGTGGGCCAGCTCGCGGCGCGGCCCGAGACGAAGTTCCTCGCGCTGCAGCAGTTCATGCCGTCGGCGAAACCTGGCGACTGGGAGAAGATCACGGCCGGCCAGCGCGTGCAGGTCATCAAGTGGGTCAAGGGCAAGGGCGGCGTGCTGGAGTTCGGCACCGAGGTCGTCGCGGCGAAGGACGGCTCCATCGCCGGCCTGCTCGGCGCCTCCCCCGGCGCGTCGACCGCCGTGCCCGCGATGGTCGACCTCCTGGAGCACTGCTTCCCCGCGAAGGCCGTCGAGTGGCGCCCCACGCTGGCCTCCATGATGCCGAGCCTCGGCGGCTTCGCCGACGACGCGGCCTCGCTCACCGGGGCGACCGAGCAGGTCTCCGCGACGTAGCACCTGCCGGAAGAGCGCGGTCCTGCTTCGCGCGCGCGGTGTCCGGGATGTACGGGTGCAGGAAGCCGCACATGCCCAGCGTGGTGTTCGGCCCGCCGTCGAGCGCACCGACCGACCCGTCGGCGAGGTGCGCGACCGACCCGCCCGAGAGCGCCTCGACGTGCGCTGCGCTCAGCGCCGCCTCCGCGGCCGGCCCGGCGGCCAGCAGGTCCCGCCAGGCGGGCAGCCGCGGCGCGACGAGTGCCCCGGCCGCCTCGTGGAACTGGCGCAGTGGCTCGACGTCCCCGGCCTGCGCGGCCTCCCGCAGCCGCAGGTATCCCCGCACGGCCAGGTCGCGGCGGGCGCGCGCGAGCTCTTCCGACGGCTCCCCGGCGGCGTCGCGCACGGAGGCGGCGCGTGCGTAGGCGTCGGCGTCCCCGACGACGTCGGCCGGGAACGTCATGACCGCGTCGCCCGCCTCGGGCAGGCCGCTGTTCGACATGACGACCACGACGCGGAGGTCTCCGGAGTCGTTGATCGCCCGGTGGATGGTGCCGGGGGCGAACCAGACGATCTTGCCGGGCCGCAGCTCGTGCGTCTCCAGCGCGTCGAGGGTCAGGGTCTCGAGCCGCCCCTCCCCGCCGACGACGAGGTAGCACTCGGTCGACACCAGGTGCAGGTGCGGCGACCCGCCGGCGAGGCCGTCCTCGGTGGGCCAGGGATAGACGCGCAGGTCGGTGAGCCCGACGGCGCCGGGGAGGTTCTGCTTCACGCCTTCCATCCTGGCCCATCCGGATAGGCTGCGGCGACGGAGGACATGATGACTGCAGACAGCACCGTCGAGCTGGGGCTCGACACGTTCGGTGACGTGACGTTCGACGACGACGGGCGGCCCAGACCGCACGCCCAGGTCCTGCGCGACGTCGTCGAGGAGGCCGTGCTCGCCGACCAGCTCGGGCTGGACGTGTTCGGCGTGGGCGAGCACCATCGCGCCGACTTCGCGGTCTCCGCGCCCGAGGTGGTCCTGGCTGCGATCGCGGCACGTACCGAGCGCATCCACCTGGCGTCGGCGGTGACGGTGCTGAGCAGCGACGACCCCGTCCGCGTGCACGAGCGGTTCGCCACTCTCGACGGCCTCAGCGGCGGCCGGGCCGAGGTGATCCTCGGCCGGGGCTCGTTCACCGAGTCGTTCCCGCTGTTCGGGTACGACCTCGACCAGTACGAGGCCCTCTTCGAGGAGAAGCTCGACCTGTTCGCGGCACTCCTGCCGCAGGAGCCGGTGACGTGGCAGGGCCGCCTGCGGCCGTCGATCGACGGGCTGTCGGTGTACCCCACGGTCGAGGGCGGGCCCCTGCGCACGTGGGTGGGCGTGGGCGGCAACCCGGAGTCGGTGGTGCGGGCCGCGCGGTACGGGCTGCCGCTCGCGCTCGCGATCATCGGCGGCGCGTCGGCCCAGTTCAAGCCCCTGACGGACCTGTACCACCGGGCGCTCGACAAGTTCGAGAAGCCCGGGCTGCCGATCTCGGTGCACTCCCCCGGCCACGTCGCGGAGACCGACGAGGAGGCCAAGGAGCAGCTCTGGCCGCACTACGAGCAGATCATGTCGCGCATCGGCCGAGAGCGCGGCTGGGGGGCGACGAACCGCTCGCAGTTCGAGGCGTCGGCCTCCCGTGAGGGTGCGCTCTACGTCGGCTCGCCCGAGACCGTGGCCCGCAAGATCGCCACGACCGTCAAGGTGCTCGGCCTGTCCCGGTTCGACCTCAAGTACTCGAACGGGACCCTGCCCCACTCGCAGCTGATGCGGTCGATCGAGCTGTATGGCACGAAGGTGGCCCCGCTCGTGCGGGACCTCCTCGCGGCGGCCTGAGACCTCGCTGCTACCGCGGGGCGCTGACGTGGGTCGCGATGCGCGTGAGCACGTCAGCGAGGACGGGGGTCGGGACCCCGTGGGCCAGGCCGCGGCGCAGCATCGCACCGCCGATCGCGTCGAGCTCGCCGGGGCGGCCGGCCTCGACGTCGGCCTGCAGCGAGGAGCGCATGGTCGACGGGAAGCCCCGCAGCAGGCCCTCGAGCTCGGCGGCGGTCGTGGGGACCCCCTCCGCCGTGGCGACGGCGGCCACCTCGGCGATCAGGGCGGACGTCAGCTCAGGATCGCTGTCGAGGGCCTCGCCCAGGTTGCTCTCCCGGAGGGTCGTGAGCAGCGCCATGGGACCGAGGAACCGGAGCTTCTTCCAGAGGACCTCGGCCTGGGTGCCGCCCGACAGCACCTCGATCGGGGTGTCCCGCAGCGCGGAGACGACGCCGAACCGCGCTGCGTCGTCGGGCACGACGATGCGCAGGAGGCTCCCGCGGTGGCGTACCCGTGCCGGGCCGAAGCTGTCCGCGCCGGTGCGCAGCGTCTCGCCCGCGATGGTCGCGCCCACGACCTGCACGCCGGGCAGCGCGGCCCGCAGCGCGTCGAGGTGCTCCAGCCCGTTGAGCAGCGACACCACCTCGGTCGGCTCGGCGTCGGCGAGCAGCGCCGCTGCGTCGTCCACGCCCTCGGCCTTGACCGCGACGATCACCCGCGCGCCCCGAGGCACCTCCGTCGCCGCGGCCAGCGGCGCGTGCCACGTGCCGTACTCGTCCGTCTCGATGTCGAGCCCGTGCTCGGCGACCCTGCGGGCGGTCCGCTCCCGCGCGACCACGACGACGTCGTGCCCCGCTCGCTGCAGCATGGCGGCCACGAGGCCGCCTATCGCACCCGGACCGATGACGGCGATGAGGTTCTGGCTCGGCATGCCGCCATGCTAGGCCGTCGGTCTCGGAGTCGGGGCAAATCGGTACCGCGAGGACGGCCACGCGTACAGCCCCGACAACGGGAGTGCCACGACTCGGTAGGAACACACCAGCACGGAGCAACCCCGGGCTCGCTACCGTCGGGGGCGGCAGTGTTCCGCCCATCGAAAGGCACGCCTGTGTCCTCCATCGCCTTGCCCACCGTTCCGGTCATCGCCGACCGCCTCCTGCCGCGCAGCATCGCGACCGACGCCGCGCTCGTACTGGGCGGTGCCCTGCTCACCGCGCTCTTCGCGCAGATCTACATCCCTCTCCCGCTCGTCCCGATCACCGGCCAGACCGCGGCCGTGCTGCTGGTCGGCGCGACGCTCGGCGCATCCCGTGGCGCCCTCTCGATGGGCCTGTACGCGGCCCTCGGCATGGTGGGCCTGCCCGTCTACTCGGAGGCCCAGGGCGGGATCGACGTCGTCTTCGGTCCGACCGGCGGCTACATCGTCGGCTTCGTGCTGTCGGCCTGGCTGGTCGGCCGGCTGTCCGAGCGGGCCTGGGACCGCACGTTCCTCAAGGCGGCCGCGACGTTCCTCGCAGGAACGGGCGTCACGTTCCTCGTGGGCCTTCCGTGGCTCGCCCTCGTCGCGGGCCTCGACCTGCAGGCGACGCTCGAGAACGGCCTCTACCCGTTCGTGCTGCCCGGCATCGTGAAGGCGCTGGTCGTGGCCGCCCTGCTGCCCGCCGCCTGGTGGGGGGCCGACCGGCTGGCCGCGCGCCGCGAGCGCGACGCCGCGTCCGACCGGGACTGACCGCCGCCGCCACGACGACGCACAAGGTCCGCTTCGATCACACGGTTGCGCACCATGAAACCTGCCGTTCGGTGCACAACCACGTGATCGAAGCGGACCTTGTGCGCTGGGCGGACCTGACGACGGCCGAGCACTCGTCGATGCGTTTGCCCTGGCCGAGGCTGGGGCGCAGCACGACGTCTCCGTGACCGGACGGCCGGAGTCGATCGGGTACGACGTGCAGACAAGGACCTGTCCGAGTGGGACCGGTTCTCCGGGCTCGCTGCGGAGCTGGGCATCGAACATCTCGAGCTGAACGTCGGCTGAAGGCCAGAGGTCACAGCGCCCGAAGGATCGCGTCCACCTGCTCCTTCGCGTCACCGAACAGCATCGCCGTGTTCTCGCGGAAGAACAGCGGATTGGCCACGCCGGCATACCCGGTGGCCATGGACCGCTTGAACACGACGACGTCGCGCGCCTTCCACACCTCGAGGACGGGCATGCCCGCGATCGGCGAGGCGGGGTCTTCCTCGGCGGCGGGGTTGACGGTGTCGTTCGCGCCGATGACGAGCACGACGTCGGTGGAGGGCAGGTCGCCGTTGATCTCGTCCATGCCGAGCACGATGTCATACGGCACGCGCGCCTCGGCGAGCAGCACGTTCATGTGGCCCGGCAGCCGCCCGGCGACGGGGTGGATCCCGAACCGCACGTCGACCCCGCGATCGCCGAGCCGGGAAGCCAGCTCCGCGACCGGGTACTGCGCCTTCGCGACCGCCATGCCGTACCCGGGCACGACGACGACGGACCGGGCGCCGCTCAGCAGGGCGGCGACGGCGTCGGACGACGTCTCGCGGTGCTGCCCGACGCCGGACGGGTCCTCCGCGCCACCCGTCGCGCCCGGGGCGGGACTCCCGTAGCCGCCCAGGATGACGGACACGAACGACCGGTTCATGGCCTTGCACATGATGTACGAGAGGATCGCACCGGACGACCCGACGAGGGCACCGGTGATGATGAGCAGGTCGTTGCCGAGCATGAACCCGGCGGCGGCCGCGGCCCAGCCGGAGTACGAGTTGAGCATCGACACGACCACCGGCATGTCGCCCCCGCCGATCGCGGCGACCAGGTGCCAGCCCAGGGCGAGCGCCAGCAAGGTCATCAGGATGAGCGGGGCCAGCCCGGAGCGGTCCCGGGCGGCCAGGAACCACCACAGCAGCACGGCACACATCACGAGCACGGCGAGGTTGAGCCAGTTCCGGCCGGGCAGGGTGAGCGCCGCAGAGCGGATCCGCGCCGACAGCTTGAGGAACGCGACGATCGAGCCGGTGAACGTCACGGCCCCGATGAGCACGCCGAGGTACACCTCGACGAGGTGGACGGTGCCGGCGTGCGTGCCCTCGGTCAGGTACGACCCGTACCCGACCAGCACCGCGGCGATGCCCACGAACGAGTGGAGCAGCGCGATGAGCTCGGGCATCTGGGTCATCTCGACGGTGCGCGCCCGCCAGGTCCCGACGCTCGCCCCGACGACGAGGACCAGCACGATGAGCGCGGCGGTCACCGCGACCGGCCGCTCGGACCGGTCGAGCGCGAGCGCGACTGTCGCCGCGAGCGCCAGCACCATGCCCGACATGCCGAGCACGACCCCGCGCCGCGCCGTCTCCTGCCGCGACAGCCCCGCCAGGGACAGGATGAACAGCACGGCCGCCGCCAGGTAGGCGGCCTGCACGATGGACGCCACGCTCACCGGGCACCTCCCCGCGACGCGGCAGACCTGACGGGTCCCCTGCGGAACATGCCGAGCATCCGGTGCGTCACGAGGAAGCCGCCGAAGATGTTGATGCTCGCCACGGACGCCGCGACGACGGCCAGCAGGGTGACGATCCAGCTCGACGAGCCGATCTGCAGCAGTGCACCGACGAGGATGATCCCGGAGACCGCGTTCGTCTGGGACATGAGGGGCGTGTGCAGGGAGTGCGACACGTGGGAGATGACGTAGAAGCCCACCACCACCGCGAGTGCCAGCACGGTGAAGTGGCCCGTGAGCCCTGGTGGTGACGCGGCCACGAGCAGCCCGGCCAGCGCAGCGGCCAGGGCGAAGGTGACAGCCCTGGTGAGGCGTCGGGAACCATCCTTGTCGTGCCCGACGGCGGAGCGCACCTCGGGCGCGGGCGGCGCCGGAGGCGGGGCGGGCACCACCGAGACCTGGACCGGTGGTGGCGGCCACAGCACGTCGCCCTGGTGCGTCACCGTCATTCCCCGCACGACGGGGTCGGTGAGGTCGAGGACGAGCCGGCCGTCCTCGCCCGGCGTGAGCAGGGTGAGCACGTTCGCGACGACGGTCCCGACCAGCTCGGAGGAGTGTCGCGGCAGGCGCGCGGCGAGGTCGGTGTATCCCAGGATCACCACGCCGTTCGCCGTCACGACCCGCTCCCCGGGCACGGTGAGCTCGCAGTTGCCGCCACCCGGTGCGGCGAGGTCGACGATCACGCTGCCGGGCCGCATCGCGGCGACCATCTCCGCGGTGATCGTGCGCGGCGCGGTGCCGCGCACGAGCGCGGTCGTGACGACGATGTCCGCGCCGGCGGTCTCGGTGGCGTAGACGCGGGCGGCCGCGGCCTCCTGGTCCTCCGAGAGGGTCGAGGCGTAGCCGTCGGCGCTCACGGTCTGCGTGGCGCCCGACGCCCGCACGACCGTGCCGCCGGTCGACTCGATCTGCTCGGCCGCCTCCGGCCGCACGTCGAACGCCCGGACCTGCGCGCCGAGGCTTGCCGCAGCCCCGATCGCCGCCAGCCCGGCCACACCGGCGCCGACGACGAACACCGTGGCCGGCTTGGTGGTGCCCGCGGCCGTGACCTGGCCCGCGAGCATCCCGCCGTACTCGGCCGCGGCCTCGACGACCGCGCGGTAGCCCGCCACGTTCGACAGGGCGCTGAGCACGTCGAGGGACTGCGCTCGGGAGATCCGGGGCACGGCGTCGAGGGCGAGAGCCGTGACCGCGTGCTCGGCCAGGTCGTGCAAGAGGACGGCGCGCGTCGCGGGGGCGAGCTGCGCGATGAGCGTGGCCCCCGGCCGGAGCAGCCCTGCGGGTGCCCGAGGCTGCCACTCGACCGCCGTGACGACGTCGGCGCCCCAGGCATCGGCGGCCGAGCCGATCGACGCCCCGGCAGCGAGATACGCGGCGTCCGGGAAGCTCGCAGCCTCACCGGCCCCGGCCTCGACCAGCACCTCGTACCCGAGCCCGGTCAGCCGGCCGACGGTCGTGGGCGTCGCGGCGACGAGCCGCCCCGCCTCCCGCGGGACACCGATGCGCATGCGGACCTCCTCGACGTCACGACCGTGGTTCCCCCACGGGCTGCAACCTATCCTCGCCCACCGACACCGCGCCCTGCGGAGGGTCGCCGGACACGCTGATCAGGGCAGAAGGTCCCGGTGTCATGGCACGCAGAGCGTCAGACGCTCCCGGTGCGCCGCCACGGTGAGCGGCAGTGGCCCCACACGCTCGCCGTCGGCGTACGCGACAAGACCCGCCGGCGCCTCGAGCCGCACGGACGCGGCCCGTGCGCTCGTCACCAGCGGGTGCGACAGGTGCTGCCCCTTCTGGATCAACGGGTCGAGCGTCACGAGGCCGCGGCGCCCGGTCGGCCCGACGAGGGTCACGTCGAGCAGCCCGTCCGCCGGGTCGGCGTCCGGGCAGATCGGCGTCCCGCCGCCGTAGTACGGCGTCAGGCCCACCGCGACGAGGTGACCGGGCCGCTCGAGGCGGTCGCCGTCGGTCAGCAGGACGTAGTCGAAGGTGCGCAGGCCGATCGCCTCGAGGTACTTCGCGACCACGTAGCGGGCAGCGCCGCGCGGCCAGGTCATGCGGTTGGTCCGCTCGGCGACCCGGGAGTCGAACCCGGCGCACACGATGGTCAGGAAGTGGCGCACCGTCCCGTCGTCGGCCGTGATCGTGCCGGTGTCGACGCGGCGGCGCCTGCCGTCGAGGATGACGTCGGCTGCGCCGACCGGGTCGGCGGGGATGCCGTGCGCGCGCGCCAGGTCGTTGCCCGTGCCGCCGCCGAGCAGCGCGAGCGCCACGCCGGACTCCAGCACGGGCAGGAGCACGGACGCCAGCGTCCCCTCGCCGCCCACCACTGCGAGCACGTCCGGCTCGGCCTCGATCGCCTTCGCGGCGAGCCGGACGGTGTCCGCGGCGTCGGTCCCCTCGTAATCGCGCGCCTCGACGCCGCGCTCGCGCAGGCGCGCCACCGCCGCGAGGCCTTGGGCCTCGCCCGCGCCGCGCCCCGCGACGGGGTTGACGAGCACCGCCACGTGCCGCCGGATCTCCGGCATCCCTGCCTCCTTCTCCACGGGTCCCGCCCGCCTCCATGATGGCCTCGTCGCCGCCGACCGGTAGCGGGCGCGCCACGCCGTCGGCAGATCGTGGGCGACGCCCTTTGCGCGCTAGCCTCGCGACATGGCGACCGTCGAGTCCGCAGAGGTCCGCGTGGTGCCCGCGAACGAGGCCTCGTGGGACGACCTGCAGGCCGTCTTCGGCGAGCGCGGGTACCCGTCGCAGTGCCAGTGCCAGCGCATCCGCCTGGGCGACCACGACTGGTGGGACATGCCGGTCGAGGAGCGCGCCGCCCTCCTGCACGAGCAGACGAGCTGCGGCGACCCGGACGCCCCGGCCACGAGCGGGCTCGTCGCCTACGTGGACGGCGAACCGGCCGGCTGGGTCGCCGTCGCGCCGCGGACCGAGTACCGGCGCTACCGAAACAGCTCTGTGCCGTGGGCCGGGCGGCACGAGGACAAGGGCGACGACTCCGTGTGGACGATCGCGTGCTTCGTCGTCCGCGCGGGCTTCCGCGGCCGCGGTCTCACCTACGACCTGGCGCGGGCCGCCGTCGAGCACGCGCGCTCGCGGGGCGCCGAGGCGGTCGAGGGCTACCCGATCGTCGCGCCGCCCGGGAAGGAGATCACCTGGGGCGAGACGAACGTCGGCACGCCAGGGCCGTTCGCCGCCGCGGGGCTCGAGGAGGTCTCCTCGCCGACCGTGCGGCGGCGGGTCACGCGTCTCGACTTCTGAGCCGCGCCAGGACGGTGCGCGGGCTGGTCTCCAGCCGCGGGTCGGGCGACCGGAGCACGCCCACGGCGACGGCGACGGCGAGAGCGCCCAGCACCCAGCCGCCGGGGATGTCGCTCAGCCAGTGGTAGTCGAGGAGCGCCATGAGGGTGCCGGACACCAGGGCGACCAGGCAGGCCGGGACGAGCCACAGGCCGAGCCGGAGACGGTCCGGCCGCAGGCCGAGCGCCCCGAACAGCAGGATGACGAGGAAGACCCACGTGAAGGTGGCGTTCGCGGCGTGGCCGGAGGGGAAGGCGCGGCCGCCGGCGTACAGCGCGTCGACGCCCGTCCAGGGCGCCGCGCGGCCGAGGCCGAACTTGATGGAGTAGCCGACCACGGCGATCGTCACCAGGCCTGCGGCGCTGGCCACCAGCGGCCGGACCCGGTCCTGCCGGTAGGCGACCCAGGCCGCGACGCCGCCGACGGCCGGGATCGTGAAGAGCCGCTCCCCCGTGACGCTCGCGAACCAGTCGAGCGCGGCCTTGTCCCAGCCGCCCGGATGACGGGTGTCGGCGTACAGGTGGAACGACCAGTCCCAGGCGACGAGCGGGCCCTCGACCGCAACCTGCCACGTCCCGACGACGAGGAGGGCGACGGCGATCACGGCGGTCCAGGCCACCCCGGACCGGTGCCACGCCCGGCTGTTCGGCATCCCCGAGGCGCTGCGGGATGCGGCGATCGTCTGGCTTGTCACGTGTTTGTCGTGCCCTTCCTGATGGAAACGGGCCCGATCCTACGGCGCGACGGTGAACACCAGGCGACGCGCCCGACAACACGTCGCGCCGCTGGGAGTCGTGAGCACCGGTGTGCCTCACCCTCAGTAACCAGGCATCCGGGGCAGAGTGCCCTCATGTCCGACGACCGCTTCTGGGCCGCCCGCTTCCCCGACCTGTTCGCCGAGTCGTACGTCGACTACGCGGACGCCCACGTCCGGCTCACTCTCCAGGTCCCTCCGGAACCTCTGGTGTCACGCCTCCATCTGATCGCGGTCACCGACGAGGGAACTGTGGTGGTCTGCCGCAGCGACCGCGGCTGGCGCTTCCTACCGGGAGGCACACGGGAGCCCGGCGAGACGATCCAGGATCTCGCGCGCCGGGAACTCCTCGAGGAGTCCGGTGCCGAGCTGCTGGACGCTCCGGCGCACTTCGCGTCCTTCACCGCTGACCTGCACGGCCCCGCCCCGTACCGTCCGCACCTGCCGCACCCACGGGCGCACTGGGCGTTCTCGACGGCCCGCGTCCGCATCGCCGGCGCTCCCACCTGCCCGCCAGACGGGGAGCAGGTCATCGAGGTCCTCGCCCTCCCGGCCGCCGACGCCGCCGACTACCTGCGCCCGCGCGCGCCGGAGCATGCCGACCTGGTGCTGCTCGACGCCGCCCGCTCGCTCGGCAACGCGGCCGGCGTCCGCCGCTCAGGCCGCCGTGGTGAAGCCTCCGCCCGCAGACCGGGCCACCGCCGGTCCCGGCGCACCCGGGTGCCGGAGGAGGCGCACATCCTGGACCGCGGTCCAGAGCCGCCGCGAGATCCCGCCCTCGCGCGCGACGACCGTCACGTCGCACCCGCCGGCGCCGAGCCGTGCGGCGGCCTCCGCGAAGATCCCGTCGCCGGACGCGATGACCACGTGGTCGAACCGCGTGGTCACGTCCTCCTCGAGCACGCCGAGCAGGGCCAGGTCGGCGCCGTCGTGCCCGCTGCGCCACACGAACCGCGCCACGCCCCAGCCCTCGAAGATCGCGAGAGCGGCCGCGTGGCTCGACCCGACGACGACAAGGTCGCCCGCACCGACCGGCACCGCGCCGTTGAGCGCGTGCCGCGCCCGCTGCACCGCCCGCGGGTCGGGCAGACCCGTCCCGGTGAGGTTCTCGATGTCCACCAGGTGCAGGGCGCGATCGCGGAACTCGCGCGGCAGGGCTCGACTGCGGTCTCTCATGGCTCGCTCCGATCGGTGCGCCGCGGCGGTGGAGGTACACCGTAGACGTCGGAGGGTTGTAAGAGGTTCCACATCGCGGCGTGTCCGACGTCGTCGAGCCGGGCGTGCGACACGACCGGCCCGGAGACCGGGCATGATCCACCTCATGTCCTTCACCGCATCACCTGCCCTGGTGCGTCAGGCCGAGCGCTGGTTCGTCCGCGGCGGCACGCCGACGATGATCGAGGGTTACGGCTTCGTCCGGCACGTCCTGCCCCGGATGCTGCCGGCGCTGGCCTTCGTCACGCTCGCCAGCCTCGCCTGGCTCGTGCCGCTGAAGGCCGCGGGTCCGGAGCGCTGGTTCCTGCTCGGCGCGGTGTCGGCGGTGACGCTGGCCGTGTGGGTGACCGTCCGCTCGTTCGTCCGCCGGATGCCGCGCTTCTCACCCACGGCGACCGTCGCGATCCTCGTCGCGTACGCCGCGATGCCGGTCGTCGTCCCGCTGATGCAGCTCGTCGTCGACGACGCCGTCACCCCGCCGGGAGGTACCGCGGCCGGGCTGCTGGAGTTCGTCGTCTTCTTCGCCGTCGTCTTCGTCGCCACGGCCTCCGGCACCACGTACGGCCTCGGCACGCTGGTGCACCGGGCAGTCCGGCACACGGCTCGCGATCTGCGCAACAACGTGCACCTGCTGGGCCGGGCGCTGCCCGCGATGCTCTTCGTCACGCTCTTCCTGTTCTTCACCGGCGAGCTGTGGCAGGCGATGAACCGGTTGACGTGGTGGCGGCTCGCACTCGTCGTCGTGCTGTTCGGCGCCATCACCGTGCTGGCCGCCGCGGCCCGGCTCCGCGACGAGATCGGCCGCGTCGAGCAGGATCTCAGCCCGTCGCGGCTGTCCGCCGCCTGCGCAGGCACGCCGCTGGCCTCGGTCCCGATCGACGGCCCGTTGCCCGCCGTCCCGCTCGACGGCCGTCAGGGCCGCAACCTCCTGCTGAAGCTCGCGACCCGCCAGCTCGTACAGGCGATCGTGGTCGGGATCGCGCTGAACGCGTTCTTCCTCGTCCTGGGGTCGATCGTGGTCACGCCCGAGACGGCCGAGCAATGGATCGGCGCGGCACCCCTGTACTCGGACCTGCTGCCAGGGATGCCGGTCGCACTGGTGGGCAACGCCATCCTGTTCGCCGGCTTCGGCAGCATGTACTTCGCGATCACCTCGATGAGCGATGCCGACCACCGGGCACAGTTCTTCGCCCCGATGATCGACGAGATCGAGCGCACGCTGGCCGTGCGCGCCGTGTACCTCACCGTCCGGCACGCGGCGGAGCCGGGAGTCAGGCTCGAGGCTTGACCGGTGCCCGGTCTGCCGCCGGGGCGGTGTCGTCGGTCTCGACGGCGGGCGGCGCGGCACCTCCGCGGCGCAGCCGGGCCACGAGCGGCAGCAGGAGCACGACGACGAGTACCGCGACGAGGGTCCCCGAGATCGGCCGGGTGAGGAATCCCGTGACGTCCCCGTCGAAGAGGATGAGCGAGCGGCGGGTGGAGCTCTCGAGCAACGAGCCGAGCACGAAGGCGAGCAGGAGGGGTCCCGGCTCGAACCCGAACTTCTTCATGAGGTAACCGAGCACGCCGAACACGCAGACGAGCAGGATGTCGAACGTGCTGTTGGCGACGGTATAGACGCCGATCAGGGTGATGAGGACCGTGATGGGCGCGAGGATCGACGTGCGGACCCGGAGGACCTTCACGAAGACGCCCACCAGCGGCATGCTCATGACGAGCAGCAGGATGTTCCCGATGTACATCGAGTTGACGACGCCCCAGAAGAGCTCGGGGTGCTCGTCGACGAGCTGCGGCCCGGGCGTGACCCCGTGGATGAGCAAGGCGCCGAAGATCACCGCGATCGTCGCGTTGGCGGGGATGCCGAGCGTCAGCAAGGGGATGAAGGACGAGGTCGCGGCAGCGTTGTTCGCGGTCTCCGGCGCCGCGACGCCCTCGACGGCGCCCTTGCCGAAGCGCGACGGGTCCTTGGCCCGTCTCTTCTCGAACGCGTAGGCCGCCAGCGACGACAGCACGGCGCCGCCACCGGGCAGGATGCCAAGGACGAACCCGATGACCGAGCCGCGGCCGATGGCCCCCGTGGAGCGGCGCAGGTCCTGGCCGGACGGCCAGACGTTCGCGATCTTCGCGGGCGGGCGGAGGGGGCCGTCCCGGCTCTCGAGGTTGTACAGGATCTCACCGAGGCCGAAGAGGCCCATGGCGATCGGTACGAAGTCGAGGCCGTCGGCCAGCGAGAGGGAGTCGAAGGTGAAGCGTTCGGCGCCGGAGAACCGGTCCCGGCCGACCGTGGCGAGCAGCAGCCCGACGGTCGCGGCGACGACCGCCTTGAGGCGGCCGCCGTTGCTCACGGTGGCGACGAGCAGGATGCCGAGCACGGCCAGGACGGCGTACTCGGGTGGACCGAAGTCGAGCGCGAAGCTCGCGACGACCGGGGCGAGGAAGGTGAGCGCGATGATGGAGACCGTGCCGCCGACGAACGAGCCGATCGCCGCGATGCCCAACGCCGTGCCCGCCTTGCCCTGGCGCGCCAGGGCGTAGCCGTCGAAGACGGTGACCACGGAGGACGCCTCGCCGGGCAGCCGGAGCAGCACCGAGGTGACGGTGCCGCCGTACTGCGCACCGTAGAAGATGCCGGCGAGCATGATGATGGCGGTCACCGGCTCGACGTCGAACGTCAGGGGCAGCAGGATCGCGATGGTCGCCGCCGGCCCGAGGCCCGGCAGGACACCGACGAACATGCCCACGAGGACGCCGACCAGGCAGTAGAGCAGGTTCGTCGGCTGGAGCACGACCGCGAAGCCGTCGAGCACAGGGGTGAATGAATCCATGAGGCCTCAGAACAGGTGCGGGATGGTCACGCGCAGCGCGACGACGAAGACGAGGTAGAAAGCGACGACCATGGCGACGCCGCCGACGATCGACACCCGCCAGCTCTCCCGGCCGAGGAACCGCAGCCAGACGAACGCCAGGACGACCGCTGGGATCTCGAAGCCGACGGTGCCGACCAGGAGGGCGAACACGAGCAGCGTGCCGAGCCCGACCAGGACCTTGAGGCTCGCGGGGACGAACCTCTCGGCGTCGTTCGTGGAGCGGGCGGTCAGGGCGAGCGCGAGCCCGAGGACCGTCAGCACGGAGCTGACGAACAGGGGCCACGTGCCGGCGGCCGGGTCGCTCAGCGTCCCCGTGCCCAAGCCGAGCGAGAAGACGACGCCCGCCGTCCCCAGCCCGACCACGACCGCGGCGACCCCGTAACCCGCCAGGGCGCCCGCGGCGGGACGCGTGCCGGTGGTCACCCCGCCGCCCCGAGGTCGATGTCGTACTCCTCGACGATCGACTCGTACTTCTCCTTGGCAGCCGTCCACTCCTCGACCACCTGCTCGCCGCTGACCTCGTGGGGCGTGAGCAGCGCCTGCTCGTTGAAGTCCTGGTAGCCCTGGTCCGCGAACGCGGCCTCGAACGCGCTGCGGAGTGCCTCCACGGTCGCGTCGGGTGTGCCCGCCGGCACGGCGAGGGCCCGGTACTGCGCGACCGGCACGTCGTATCCCTCCTCGACCGCGGTGGGCACGTCGGGAAGATACTCGTTGCGCTCCGGCGAGAAGACCACCAGGGGCACGAGCTCGCCCGCCTCGATCTGCGGGTACGCCTCGCCGAGCTGGATGCTCGCCACGTCGACCTGCTTGCCCAGGACCGCCGTGAGCGCCGGCGAGCCGCCGTCGAACGGGACGTCGTTGCCCTGCACGCCCATCTGGTGGAAGAGCAGCTGCTGCGACAGCTGGCTGCCGGTACCGACGCCGGTCGTCGCGAAGTCGAGCGTCTGGCCCGAGGCGGCGATGTCGCCCAGGGTCGCGAGGCCGCTCTCAGGGTGGGTGACGAGCACGTAGTCGTCCCGGGAGATGCCGGTGATGATCGTGAAGTCGTCGAGGCTCACGGCGTCGTCCGGGGACACCAGGGAGGTGATGGCGATGAGGGAGGCGTTGAGCACCAGCACGGTCTGGCCGTCCGGCTCCGAGTCCGCGACCTCCTGCGAGGCGACGGCACCGTTGGCGCCCGGGCGGTTCTCCACGGGCAGGGCTACGCCGAGCTCGTCCGAGGCGAGCTCGGCCACGGCACGGCCGATGAGGTCGGTGCTGCCGCCGGGGTCCTGGCCGACGACGACGGTCACGGGGCCGTCAGGAAAGTCGCCTCCCGCCCCTCCGGCGGTCCCGAGGTTGCCACCGCACGCGGCGAGGGCCAGGACGACGACGGAGGCGGTCGCAGCACCTCGGACGCCGGTGACGATGGTGCGTCGCATGGCTGAGCTCCTTTGCTCTGCGGACTTCGTAGACAGGATCGGCGAGGGCACTCGTCCCTTTTCGGGAGCCTAGGGAGGACCTTCTATGCGTGTCCAAACCCGATGGCGCATCGGGTGATACCGTCCGAGCATCATGTACTCGTTCGAGCAGCTGCGGGGTTTCGTGGCCGTCGCCGAGGAGCTCCACTTCGGCAGGGCGGCCGCGCGGCTCAGCATGACCCAGCCACCCCTCAGCCGGCTCATCCAGAAGCTCGAGCGCGCGATCGGCGTGCGCCTGTTCGACCGGGACAACCGGGGCGTGGCGATCACACCGGCAGGCCGGGCGTTCCTCGGCGAGGCGAGACGGCTTCTCGCTCTCGCCGAGAGCGCTCCCGATCTCGCTCGCCGGATCTCGCGCGGGTCCGTCGGACAGCTCCGGATCGGGTTCACCGCCGCGTCGGCCTACGGCGTGCTGCCGCGGTTGCTGGACCACCTCGCCCGCACCGTCCCGGACATCGACCTCGACCTGCAGGAGATGGTCACCCGGGAGCAGGTCGACGCGCTGCTCGGTCACGAGCTCGACCTCGGCCTCGCACGGCCGCCCTTCGACCCGGCAGAGTTCGGAAGCCGTCTGCTCCGGCGCGAGGAGATGGTCCTTGCCGTGCCGACGGGCCACCCGCTGACCGCGCTCCGCCGGCCGGTGCGACCGCAGGACCTCCTGACCGAGCCGCTCATCATGCACTCCCCGTCGAAGGCCAGGTACTTCTACGACCTGGTCGTCAGCATGGTGCCGGTGGTCCACGAGAACGTCGTCCACACCGTGAGCCAGATCCTCACGATGGTCTGGCTGGTGAGCGCGCGCCGCGGCGTGGCGTTCGTACCGCAGTCGACGTCGCTGCTGGGCATCGACGGCGTGGAGTACCTCCCGCTGCGGACCACCTCGTCCCGGCCGGTCGAGCTCCACCTGCTGTGGCCGAAGGACTCCCCGAACCCCGCGCTGGGCGTGGCGCTCGGCGCGCTCGAGAGCTTCAAGTGATGCCCGCTCGGTATCGGCCCATGTCGGGATCGACTTGGACAGGAATCGCGCCGCCTTCCTAGGGTTCCCCCATGACCGAGCTCCCGCGCGCCGGACGCGTGCCCACCGTGGCGACGGTCGAGGTGGTTCCCGTCGCCGGCCACGACTCGATGCTGCTCAACCTCAGCGGCGCCCACGCACCGTACTTCACGCGCAACGTGGTGGTCGTGACCGACAGCGAAGGACGCACCGGCCTCGGTGAGGTGCCGGGCGGCGAGGCGATCCGCCGCACCATCGAGGACGCCGCCACGCACGTGGTCGGCCGCCGGGTGAGCGAGTACCCCTCGCTGCTGCGCGAGGTCCAGGCCCGGTACGCGACGCGCGACGCCGCGGGCCGCGGTCAGCAGACGTTCGACCAGAGGGTGACCATCCATGCGGTCACCGCGCTGGAGTCGTCGCTGCTGGACCTGCTGGGCCAGCACCTCGAGGTTCCCGTCGCCGAGCTGCTCGGCGACGGGCGCCAGCGCAGTACCGTGCCGATCTTGGGCTACCTGTTCTACGTCGGAGACTACACAGGGACCGACCTGCCCTACGTGGTCGAGCCCGACCCGGCCGACGACTGGGAACGGGTGCGCCGGCAGCCCGCGCTCGACCCCGAAAGCATCGTCCGGCTCGCGGAGGCGGCCCGGGCGCGCTACGGATTCCACGACTTCAAGCTCAAGGGCGGCGTCTTCGCCGGTGAACAGGAGATGGCCGCGGTCCGCGCGCTCGCCGAACGGTTCCCCGAGGCACGGGTGACTCTCGACCCCAACGGCGGCTGGCTGCTCGCCGACGCGATCGAGCTCTGCCGGGACGCCGCCGGCGTCCTCGCCTACGCCGAGGACCCCTGCGGCGCCGAGGACGGACTGTCGGGCCGCGAGACCATGGCCGAGTTCCGCCGCGCGACAGGGATCCCGACCGCGACCAACATGATCGCGACGGACTGGAGGCAGATGGCCCACGCCGTCAGGGCGGCGGCGGTGGACATCCCGCTCGCCGACCCGCACTTCTGGACGATGCGGGGATCTGTGCGGGTCGCGCAGCTCTGCCACGACTTCGGGCTGACCTGGGGGTCGCACTCCAACAACCACTTCGACATCTCGCTGGCGATGTTCACCCACGTCGGGGCCGCCGCACCGGGCAACATCACCGCCCTGGACACGCACTGGATCTGGCAGGACGGTCAGGCCTTGACGCGTGAGCCGCTGACGATCCGCGGCGGCGCGATCGCCGTCCCCGATCGCCCTGGTCTGGGGATCGAGGTCGACCGGGACGCCCTGACCGCCGCGAACGAGCTCTACCTGGAACAGGGTCTGGGCGCGCGGGACGACGCCGTGGCGATGGGGAGGCTCGTCCCCGGCTGGACGTTCGACCCGAAGCGGCCGGCCTTCGTCAGGTGACCGGCCTCACGGGCGCGCGCCGAGCTCGGCCGTGGCGACGGTCCAGGCCCGCGCCTGCTCGCTGAGCGTGAACCCGAGACCGGGCCGGTCGGAGACGTACATCCGGCCGTCGCGGGTCTCGAGCTGCTCGTCGAACAGCGGCGCCAGCCAGTCGAAGTGCTCCACCCAGGGCTCGAGGGGGTACGCCGCGGCCAGGTGCAGGTGGATCTCCATCGCGAAGTGCGGGGCGATCTCGATCTGCTTGTTCTCCGTGTACGCGGCCAGCTTGAGGAACTGGGTGATGCCGCCGATGCGGGGCGCGTCCGGCTGCACGATGTCGGAGGCACCGGCGTCGATGAGGCGCACGTGCTCGGCGACGCTCGACAGCATCTCGCCGGTCGCGATCGGGGTGTCGAGGGACCGGGCGAGGTGGGCGTGGCCCTCGGCGTCGTACGCGTCGAGGGGCTCTTCGATCCACACGAGGTCGAGCTGTTCGAAGATCCGGCCCATCCGCATCGCGGTGGGCCGGTCCCACTGCTGGTTGGCGTCGACCATGAGGGGCACGTCCGGGTCGAGCGCCTCGCGGACCGCGGTGACCCGCGCGACGTCGAGGCGCCAGTCCGGCTGGCCGACCTTGAGCTTGATCGCCCCGATGCCGTTCTCCAGCGAGCGGCCGGCATTCTCGATGACCTCCTCGATCGGCGTGTGGAGGAAGCCGCCGGACGTGTTGTAGGTGCGCACCGAGTCGCGGTGCGCACCGAGCAGCTTCGCCAGCGGGAGCCCGGCGCGCCTGGCCTTCAGGTCCCACAGTGCGACGTCGACGGCCGCGATCGCCTGGGTCGCCAGCCCGCTCCGGCCGACCGAGGCACCCGCCCACGCCAGCTTGCTCCAGATCTTGCCGATGTCGCTGGGATCCTCCCCGATCAGCACCGGCGCGATCTCCCGGGCGTGCGCGAACTGGCCCGGGCCTCCCGCGCGCTTGGAGTACGAGAAGCCGACGCCCTCGAAGCCCTGGTCGGTGGAGATCTCGGCGACGAGGAACACCACCTCGGTCATCGGCTTCTGGCGACCGGTCAGCACCTTGGCGTCGCTGACCGGAGCGCCCAGCGGCAGCACCACCGACGACAGCCTGACGTGGGAGATCCGGTCGAGCGTCGCCTCGGCCTGAGCCGCGGCGAGGAGGGCGGCGCCCGGGCCGGTAAGGGCGCTGGCCGGCCGGCCGGTGGTCATCGTCACGGGTTCTCCTGTCGTGGGGACGGGGCGAACGGGCCGCCGTCAGATCTCCGGGAGGCCGTCGACCCGACGGAAGACGTGCCGCGGGTTGTCGTCGCGAAGCTCGGCGGGCAGCAGTTCCTCCGGCACGTCCTGGTAGGCCACGGGTCGGAGGAACCGTTCGATCGCCCGCATGCCGACCGAGGTGGTGGCCGGTGCGGAGGTCGCGGGAAACGGCCCGCCGTGCACCATGGCATGTCCTACCTCCACGCCCGTGGGCCAGCCGCCGTAGAGTACGCGTCCCGCGAGGAGCTCGAGCCGTTCGACGAGGTCGGCGGCGAGCTCGCGGTCGCGGGGGCTCCCGTGGACCGTCGCGGTCAGCTGGCCCTCGAGGACGTCGATGATCCGGGCGAGCTCGTCGTCGTCGCCCACGCGGACCACGAGCGAGGCCGGCCCGAACATCTCCCCCTGGAGGCCCGGCCGCGCCAGGAAGGCGGCCCCGTCGGTCTCGAAGAGCACCGGGACCCCCGAGCACGCGATGGCCTCGACCGGGACACCTTCAGCGACCCGGCGGACGCCGTCGGACGACGCCGTGGCCCGGGTGGCCGTACCGAAAGCCTCTGCGATGCCCGGGCTCAGCATCGCGGCCGCGCTCACCGCGCCCAGCGCCCGGCCGGCGGCGGCGACGAAGTCGTCGGCCCCCGGGCCGTCCATCAGGAAGACCAGGCCGGGCTTGGTGCAGAGCTGGCCCGCGCTCCCCGTGACGGAGGCGACGAACGCGGCGCCGAGCTCGCTGCCGCGCTCGGCGAGCGCACCGGGTAGGACGAAGACGGGGTTCACCGACGACATCTCGGCATAGACCGGGATCGGGACGGCCCGCTGCTGAGCCGACACCACCAGGGCCAGGCCTCCCCGTCGCGAGCCGGTGAACCCCACGGCCTTGATGCGGGGGTCGGTCACCAGTGCCGCACCGAGCTCGTGGCCGGCTCCCTGCAGCACCGAGAACGTGCCCTCGGGCAGACCCTGCTTCTGGACCGCGGCCCGGATCGCGCGGCCCACCAGCTCGGAGGTGCCGGGATGCGAAGGGTGCGCCTTGACGACGACGGGTGCGCCGGCGGCGAGAGCCGAGGCGGCGTCGCCGCCGGCGACGGAGAAGGCGAGGGGAAAGTTGCTCGCGCCGAACACGGCGACCGGTCCCAGCGGCACGGAACGCTGGCGCACGTCCGGCTTCGGCAGGGGCGTGCGCCCGGCGTCCCCCCGGTCGATGCGGGCCTGGAGCCAGCTGCCCTCACGGAGGGTGGCGGCGAACATCCGCAGCTGTCCGGTCGTCCGTGCGGTCTCCGCGGCGACGCGGGGTGCGGGCAGGCCCGTCTCCGCCATGACACGCGCAGCGATCGCGTCCCCGCGCGCCTCGATCTCGTCGGCGATCGTCTCCAGGAAGGCGGCCCGCTCGTCGGGGGTGGTGCGCCGGTAGGCGGCGAACGCGGTCGCGGCGAGAGTGGTCGCGCGCACGACGTCGTCCGGCCCGCACTCGTCGTAGTCGGGACCGATCGCCTCGCCCGACATCGGGTCGACGGCACGAAACGCGCTGCCGCCGGTACCGACGACGTCGTTCTCGCCGATCAGCGAGCGCCCGACCAGGTCGGTGGTGATACCGGTGCCGGCCATGGATCAGCTCACCTTCTTCACGAGGGTCTCGAGCTCTTCGATCTCGAGGTGGGTCAGGTCGGTCAGGGGAGGGCGCACGGGCCCCGCCGGGCGGCCGATGACCTTCATGCCCGCCTTGACGATGCTCACGGCATAGCCCGGGGCCCGGTTGCGCAGGTCGCAATAAGGGATGACGAACTCGTTCAGGGCCGCCATCACATGTCCGGCGTCCCGGCGACGGACTGCGTCGTAGAAGGCCAGCGCGAAGTGGGGCAGGAAGTTGAAGATCGCCGAGGAGTACGTCGTGAGCCCGAGGCTGAGGTACGGCAGGGCGAAGAGCTCGGCAGTGGGCAGGCCACCGATATAGAGCAGACGGTCACCGAGGCGCGCGTAGATCCGGGCCATCTGCTCGACACTGCCCACGCCGTCCTTGAAGCCCACGAGCGTCGGGCACTCGTCGGCGAGCGCCGCGACGGTGTGCTCGTCGTACACGGCGTTGGCCCGGTTGTAGAGGATCACGCCGAGGTCGGTCGCGGCGCAGACGGCGCGGACATGAGCGGCGAGCCCCTCCTGTCCGGCCTCCGTGAGGTAGGGCGGAAGCAGGAGGATGCCGGACGCCCCCGCACGTTCGGCCGCCTGGGCCAGCTCCACCGCCGTCGCCGTCCCATAGCCCGCCGGCGCGATGACGGGCAGGTGGGGCGGCGCCTCGTCCACGGCGGCGCGCACGGTCTCCTCCACCTCGGCTGGTGTCAGGGAGAAGAACTCTCCGGTACCGCCCGCTGCGAACAGGCCCGCCGACCCCGACCGGGACAGCCACGACACGTGCTCCCGGTAGCCCGCGAGGTCGAGAGTACGGTCGGCGGCCAGGTGAGTGACCGGGAACGCCAGCAGGCCGCTCCCGAGCCGGTCGGCGACCTCGGACGGTGACATCTGCGACAACGGTGGCTCCTCGGACGACGGGGCAGGCGTCATCGACCCTAGGAACGCTCGGCGATTCGCGTCCAACACTCTTTGTGGATGAGGCGATACCCCCCGAGCATCGCCGGAGCCGTCTCCGTCAGCCCAGGTCCACGCCGGGAGCACGTCATCCTGACACCGGTGCCTCAGCGGCGGAGGCGGTCGAACCGGAAGGGCGCCAGGACCTCAGGACGGCGGCCGGTCAGGACGTACTCGGCGAGCCTGTGCCCGGTGACCGGACCCAGCGTGACGCCCAGCATGCCGTGGCCGGTCGCCGCGAAGGCGTTGCGATGCCCCGGGACACGGTCGATCACGGGCAGCCCGTCGGGCAGGAACGGCCGTCCCCCGACCCAGGGATCGCGGATCAGGCTGACCAGGTCGTCGGGGTCGTCGAACCAGCGGCCGAGGTAGTGCCGGCTCGCGAGGGCGACGGCGACGACCCGGCGCCAGTCGAGCCGGTTGTTGTTGCCGCTCAGCTCCATCGTGCCGCCTATCCGCGTGGTACCGCCGATCGGCGAGGCGACGGCCCGGCGCTCCCCGAAGTACAGCGTGTGCCGGGGTGCCGGGTCGAGGTCCACCGAGAAGCTGTAGCCCTTGCCGGCCTGGAGGGGCAGCGACTGCCCGAGGGAGCGCACCAACGCGGGAGAACGCATGCCGGCCGCGATGACGACGCCGGCGCAGGCGATCTCACCCTGCGCGGTGCGCAACGCAGTGACCCGGTCACCCGTGGTCCGGAACCCGGTGACCTCCGCGTTCTCGTGGATCTTCACCCCGGAGGCTGTGAGCGCCTCCCCGAGCGCGCGGGCGAAGGCCTCCGGGTCCACCACCCCCTCCCCCTGGACGAGGTAGGCCGCCCGCACGCCGGGCGACAGCGCGTCGTCGAGCAGGTGGGCCTCGTCACCCGTGGTGACGTCGTCCGGCAGCGGATAGCGGCCGTCCGCCATCTCCCGCTGGATTGCGAGGTGATGCCGGGCCTCCCCGGGCGACAGGAAGGCGTGCACCATCCCGGGGCGGCTCAGCGTCGTCCCGACCCCGGCGTCGTGCAGGCCGTCGAACAGGTCGAAGGTTTCGCGGTTCAGCTCTGCGACCGCCGCGTAGCCGCGCCGGAAGGTGGCCGGCGTGCTGCTGCGCCAGAACCGCCACAGCCACGCCGCGAACGCCGGGTCCGGCAGCGGCCGCAGGTAGAGAGGCGAGTCCGGGCGGCCCAGCGACCTCAGCGCGTACTGCACCACGCCCGGGGCCGGCACGGGGGTCGAGTGGCTGAGGCAGACCCAGCCGGCGTTGCCCCGCGACGCCCCGGAACCCATGGCGCGCCGCTCGACGACCTCCACAGCCAGACCTGCCGAGGCCAGGTAGTACGCCGTGCACAGCCCCACGACGCCACCCCCGACGACCACGACGGGGCCGTCGCCGAGCGCGCCCGGCGTACCGGCCGCACCCGTCATGACGTGGACCCGTACGAGGCCAGGAACTCCCGGGTGCGCGGCTGCGCGGGGCTGCCGAGCACGTCGTCCGGGTGACCCTCCTCCACGATCCGGCCGCCGTCGACGAAGACCACGTGGTCGGACACCTCGCGGGCGAAGGGCAGCTCGTGGGTGACCAGCATCATGGTCATCCCGTCCGCGGCCAGCTCCCGCATGACGCTCAGCACCTCGCGGGTGGCCTCGGGGTCCAGCGACGACGTCGGCTCGTCGAAGAGCAGCACCTCGGGCTTGAGCGCGAGGGCCCGCGCGATGGCGACGCGCTGCTGCTCGCCCCCGGAGAGCTGTTCGGGCTGTGCGAGCCCGCGGTGGGCCACGCCGACCCGGCGCAGCAGCGCGACAGCTCGCTCCAGCGCCTCCTGTTCCGGCACGCCCGCCCTGCGCTGGGCCAGGACGACGTTCTCCACGGCCGTGAGGTGCGGGAAGAGATGGAAGCGCTGGAACACCATGCCGACGGTGCGGCGCAGCCGTGGGAGGTCGCGGCAGACCATGTGACCGTCGTCGTGCACCACCTCTCCGGCGACCTCGACCATGCCCCGGTCCGGCCGCTCCAGCAGGTTGACGCAGCGCATCAGGGTCGACTTGCCGCCGCCGCTCTGCCCGATGACGCTGACGATGCGGCCTCGGCCGACCTCCAGGTGCACGTCGTCGAGAACCAGCCGGCCGTCGAAGGACTTGCGCAGCCCCGAGATCCGGATGACGGGCTCTGGGGAGGCCTTCGTCTCCTTGGCTTCTGTGACTGGCTGCGTCATGCCGCCGCCTCCCTCAGACCGACGTCCGCGGGGCTGGTGTCCCCGGGGCTGGTGTCCTGGGCGAGCAGGGCGCGGGCCGCCTGCATGCGACGCCGCCTCCACGGGGACAGGGGATCGCCCGCCCGCACCTTCCGCTCCAGCCACAGCAGGAGCTGCGACAGCGGGTAGCAGAGCGCGAAGTAGATGGCCGAGATGACGATGTAGACCTCCAGCGCACGGAACGTGGCCGAGGTGATGAGCCGCCCCTCGGACATGAGCTCGGCGGCGGAGATGGTGACCAGCAGCGACGTGGACTTCAACAGGTCCACGAGGAAGGTGTTGGTGCCAGGCAGCGCCAGCCGCAGCGCCTGGGGCACGACGATGTGGCCGAAGATGCCCGCCCTGCCCAGCCCCAGCGCCTCGCCCGCCTCGGTCTGCCCGGCGTGGACCCCGCTGATCGCGGAGCGGAAGGTCTCGGACAGGTAGGCGGCGTAGAAGACGATCAGGCTGAGGGCTCCCGCCGTGAACACGTCCAGCCGGATCCCGGCCGAGGCCAGGCCGAAGTAGGTCAGGAAGATGATGGCCAGGAGCGGGACGTTCTTGAAAACCTCGGTGTAGACGGTGGCGATCGCGCGGGCCGGCCAGGCCCGGTTCAGCCGCAGCAGCGCCACGCCCAGGCCGAGCACCACGGCGCCGGCGAAGCTCACCACCGTGTAGAGGAGGGTGCGCCCCAGCGCGTCGATCAGCTCCGACTGATAGTCGGACCACGGCACCATGAACAGGTCGGACATGTCAGCCCCTCACTGTGCGATGGACGGCGCGTTCCAGTCGTCAGGCCGGTCCACGCCTCTGCGCGCGGTGGCGAAAGCGTCGGTGGGCGTCAGGAACTGCTCGGCGTCACCACCCCACTTCTCGACGAGCTTCTGCATCTCGCCGTTCTCGTACATGGCGTCGATCTGCTCGGAGATGGCCGTCTCCAGCTCGGTGGCCTCGGGGGGCAGGTAGAAGCCCGTCTGGTAGGGCTGGAAGTACTCGAAGGCGGGCTCGGCCGCGACCTGCTCGGCGGTCGGGGGCGTCATGTAGAGGGTGCTGATCTCCAGGTCCGGCCGCTCCTCCTGCGCCGCGGTGACGAGGAGCGGGTCGAGGAAGCCGACGTCGAGCCGGCCCGCCGCGAGGTCGTCGAACACCCCGTTGGCGTCGGGATAGGCATGCAGCGTGGCACCGGGAACGGCCTGGATCGACTCGACCCAGACATAGCCCTCGACCGTGCCCAGCTCCAGGCCCTCCAGGTCCTCGACCGTCTCGTAGGTCTTGTCGCCATGGACGGCCATCACCGGCGGCGAGTAGTAGGGCGGATCGGTGAACAGCCCCTCCTTCTGGCGGTCCTCGCTCCAGGCGACGCCCCCGATGGTGATGTCGACCCGGCCGGACTGCACGCCGGCGAGCATGCCTGCGAAGTCGGTCACCTCGGGTACGACCTCGAGGCCCAGCTTCTCGGCGGCGTAGTTGAGGATGTCGCCGTCGAGGCCGACGATCTTGCCGTCCTCGACGCTGGTGTACGGCGCGTACGGCTGGACGGCCACCTTGAGCACGCCGGGCTCGATCGTGCCCAGCGCGGCGGTCTCGGCCGACACGTCCTGGCCGACGCCGTCCGAGCTGCTGCAGGCAGCCGCTGTGAGCACGAGCGCGACTGACAGTGCTGCGGAGATTGAACGCACACGAGACATCGGTCCGGTCCTTCCGTTCGGGGCTGAAGGAACCCGCCGTTTCACCTCTGTGTGCCGGGGCGGGGATCTGTGTGACGGATCCATACGCTAGGGAAGGCGTGTGCCGTGCGTCACTGGACGCTTCGTACGGACTTCTCGCCGAGACGGCGGTCGCTGCTGTACGGTTCGCCCCATCTTTCCGGCCCTTCCTCGACGGGAGGAACGCCAGTGCTGAGCCCGTCACTCGCCCAGGAGATCGCCGGGGACACCTCCGCGGTGATCGGCTTCAACGTGCTGATCACCGATGCGGACGGCGTGGTCATCGGCAGCGGCGACGGCAGCCGGGTCGGGAGCTTCCACGAGGCGTCCGTCGAGGTCATCCGCACGAGGGAGCCCGCCGCCCACAGCGCGTCACAGGCTCAGCAGCTGCGCGGGGTGCGCCCCGGGATCACCCTGCCGGTGGTCATGGAGGGCCAGGCAGTGGGGACCGTCGGGATCACCGGCCCGCCCGCCCAGGTACGTCGCTTCGGGCTTCTGGTCAAGCGCCAGACGGAGATCCTGCTCCGCGAGTCGGTCATGCTGCGCTCCCGCCTGCTCGCCGAGCGAGCCGCCGAGAAGCTGCTCTCCGACATCGCCTCCTACGACCCCCACGTCGTGGAAGGCGAGTTCGTGGCGTTCCGGGCAGCCGAGCTGGGCTTCGACATACGTCTGCGACGGGTTGCGGTGGCCTTCGAGGTGACCGTGCCCGAGGGCGCCAACCGCCGCCACGGCGGTCCCGGCCGGGACATGGTGCTGGCCCGCTCGGAGCTGCTCCGCACCGTCCGCGAAGTCTTCGCGGGCGCCCAGGACATCGTCGCGAGCTCGGCTCCCGGACGGATCGGCGTGCTCCACCGGCTCCCGGCCGGCCGGCCGGTGACCTCCGTGGTGAGCGACTGCCGGCGGGTCTCCGATGTCATCGCCGCTCAGGACGGTCTCTCCACCCGCGTGGGGATCGGTGAGCCGGCCGACTCGGTGGCCGGCCTGCACGAGTCCTACCAGGACTCGTGCGACGCGCTCCGGCTGGGGGCTCGCCTGGCGGGGAGTCCCGCCGTCCACCTCATCGCCGACCTGCGGGTCCACCAGGTCCTCGCGGCGCTGGGCCAGCCCGCCCGCACCCGCCTGATCGACCTCACCGCGGCGGCCCTGCGCACCCACCCGGACTGGCCGGTGCTTCGCGACACGATCGCCGCCTGGTGCGAGAGCGGGTTCAACCTCGTGCGGGCGTCCGCGGCGCTGCACATCCACCGCAACACCCTCGTCTACCGGATGAGCAAGATCGAGCAGGTCACCGGGCGCCCGCTCCGCGACCACCGGACCACCATGGCGCTGTACCTCGCCTGCCTGGCCGACCGGCTCGACGGCGAGGGAGCGACGGGTCGTGCTGACCCAATGTGGGCCGGGGGGGGGGGGGCCCGGGGGGGGGGGGGGCGGGCCCGGGGGGGGCCTGCGTGGGGCGGGTGGGGGGGGGGGCCCGGGGGTTGGGGCTCACCCC
>NZ_JAKGSG010000034.1 GCF_021568775.1 Antribacter soli
CGCCGGCGTGGGAGCGCGGGGTCGTGCTGACCCAATGTGGGCCGGGCAGCGTCCGCCCGGGTAAGGGCGGACGCTGCCCGGGTTCGTCAGTCCTTGGCTCGTGTGCGGCGTCGGACCTGGGTGATGAGGATCACGCCCCCGGCGACCAGGAGCGCGGCGATCCCCGCGGCGCCGGTCACGGTCGCGCCGGTCACGGGCAGCTGCGGCGGTGCCGGCGGTGCCGGCATGGCGTAGGGACCGGGCGGCGGCACGGCGTCGCTCGGGGTTCGGCTGCCCGGCGTGGGAGACCAGGGCGTGGCGGTGTTGAGGAGCGTGCCCGGGTTGCCGGTGAAGCCGGCAGCCAGGCGCGCAGTCACGGTGAAGGTGACGGACTCCCCGACGGCCAGGTCTGCGCCGGACGAGCAGGTGACGTCCTGCCCGACGGCGGTGCAGGCGCCGTTCGGGGACGCCACGAACTGGATGCCGGCGGGCAGGGGGTCGGTGGCGCCGACCTGAGTGGCGACCGACGGGCCCTCGTTGACGACGGTGATGGTGTAGGTGAACGCCTCGCCCGGCGAGAGCGCTGTGTCGCCCGCGATGAGAGCGGCGGTCTTCTCCGCGACGAGGGCGGCCAGGGGCCCGCCGTAGGGCGGCGAGACCGGGTCCGAGGGCACGTTCGTGGTGCCGCCGGTGGGAACCGCGACGTTGGCCAGGTCCTCGCCGTCGCCCGTGTAGGACGGGTCGAGCAGGGCACGGAAGGTGAACGAGGCCGTCTCGCCGGGCTCGAGCGGTCCGTCGCCGTCGCAGGTCACGTCCTGACCGTCAGCGGTGCAGGCCTCGTCGACGGCGGAGACGAAGCTGAACCCGGCCGGCAGGGCGTCGGTGGCACCCCCCGACGGCGCCTGTGACGGGCCGGTGTTGGTCACCACGATCGTGTAGTCGACCTCTTCACCAGGGTTGAGCGCGGTGTCTCCGTCGAGCAGCGCGACAGACTTCTCGGCGGTCAGGGTCGACTCCATGGTGACCGTCGTGCTGACCGACGCGGTGTTGTTGTCCGGGTCGACGTCGTTGCGGTCCGCTGCGACGGTGATCGTCGCCTCGTTCTCGAGCTCGCCCTCGAAGTCCGTGGGCAGGGTGCCGGTGATCGTGTAGGTGGTCTGGCCCAGGGGCGGCAGGTCCGCGAGCGTGTCGATCGACCCGGTGCCGGACGCGTCCGCGCACACTGCGCCACCTGCTGCGGCACAGGTCCAGGCCACGTCGACGAGCGTCGCCGAGATCTCGTCCTGGACCCGGCTGCCCGGCGCTCCTACCGTGGACGGGTTCGACGCGACCAGCGTGTAGGTGATCTGCTCGCCGGCCAGCGCATCCGCGGGGCCGTCCTTCGTGATCGCCACGTCGGTGGGCACGGACACCAGCAGGCCGTCGACCTCGTGCACGTTGGTGAACGCGCCGGTTCCGGCGGAGAACCCGATCCGCAGCTGGGCGGGCAGGTCAGCCTGGCCGGCCGCGTCGGACAGGTTGACGTTGGTCAGCACCCGCTGCATCCCGGTGCCGGGCCCTGCGTTCGTCCACACGGTCAGCAGCAGGTCGCCGTCCGCGTCGGGGATGATCGTGATCCGTGCCGGGCGGGCCTCGGCGCGCCCCCCGGGCATCTGCAGGGGTGCAGGCGCGGGCGCACCCGTGATGTAGTTGTAACCAACCTGCCCGTCGCCGGACCCGCGAACCGCGATGGAGTTCGGGGTCTGGCCGGGCCCCCCGGGGCCGGCCAGGTCACCGCTGAAGTTGCCGAACGTGTCGAACGCCACCCCGACATACCCGCCGGGCACGCCGTCACCCCCGGGAGGCGCGGTGTTCTGCGAGTATCCGAGACCTGCACCCGTCGCACCGGCACCCATCGCCGCCGCACCGTCGGTCAGGAAGAACACGAGGCCGTCCGCGCCCGTACCCCCGTGGATCACGTAGTTGAACCGCACGTCGATCCCCAGGTCCGACGGGAACGTGTCGGTCATCTGCCACGCACCGGCCTCGCCGTTGTCCGCCTGGGTCAGCTGTAGCCACCCGTCCACCACGGTCGCGTCACCGGTGAGCGTCCCGTCGCCGGCGTCGTCGAAGTTGTTCCCGTACGGGAACGCGAGCTCTGCCGCGTGAGCGATCAAGACGGCCGGCGCCAACAGCCCGACCGTGGCGAGCCCTACGGCCGCGACACTGCCCGCCCCCCGGCGCATTCGACGTCTGATCGGTTTCCGGGCACGCCCGGTCGCCCTGGTCTGGAACATGGAAGTCTCCCCCTGAGATCTGCGAGCACAAGGAAATGTGCAAGGGAACAGGCGCACCGCACCCCTGCGGCGCCACCGGCCTGCACAAGTAATATGCGCCGAGACCAATTGCTGCAACACGTAAGGCAAGAGTTCGGGTCGAGCACCAGGCGAATTACCATCAGAACGACATTCCGGAGGGCGAATTGCGTAAAAAGAAAAGGGGCCCGGCGAACGCCGGACCCCCACTATGAACAAATGACGCGGGACACCCATGAACGGTGTCCCGCGTCATCGCATCGGTGGAGCTGAGGGGATTCGAACCCCTGACCCCCTGCATGCCATGCAGGTGCGCTACCAGCTGCGCCACAGCCCCGTCGCCCGTCCGCCGGGCGGGCTCGGCAAGCATAGACGGTCGGGGGCCGGTGCACCAAAGCGGCGCCTATGACCCGCCGGTCACCCCGATCACCTGGCCCGTGATCCCCGTGTTCGCGGCCGAACCGAGGTAGACCACCGCGGATGCCACCTCCGAGGCCTCGAGCAGACGCCCGATCGGTGCACGCGCCGCATACTCGGCGCCGAACGAGTTCACGACGTGCGTGTTCGTGGCCGTCCGCGTCAGCCCCGGCATCACCACGTTGGTCAGCAGGTCGCCGTCGTGCCCGAGCGAGAACGCCGCCGACCGGCTGAACCCGTGCAGGGCCGCCTTCGCGGCGGCGTAGTACTCCGTCCCGGCGGCACCGTCGACGGCGAGCGACGACGAGATGTGCACCATCCGACCCCAGCCCTGCGCCCGCATCCCGGGCGTCACGGCCCGGCTGAGCCGCAGCGCCCCCTCGACATTGCCCCGCAGCAGCGTGTCCCAGCCGTCGACAGCCTCGAAGGACTCACCCGCCGGGCCCGTCAGGGAGCCCCACGCCACCGCGTTGTTGACCAGCACGTCCACGCGTCCGGTCCGCTCCAGCACGTCCGCGACGAGCGCGGCTGCGGCGTCCGGGTCGTCCTGGTCGTAAGGCACGGCGAACGCGGCCTCCCCGATCTCGGCGGCCACCTTCTCGGCCGTCTCGCGGGCGCTGCGGTACGTGACCGCCACGCTCGCCCCCTCCGCGCCGAACGCGGCGGCGATCGCCCGCCCCAGCCCGCCCGACGCCCCGGTCACGATGACTGTCCGTTCCTGAAGTCCAAGGTCCATGGCTCCACCGTGCGCGCACCGGCGCCGGGCATCCAGACCGCCGTGGGGCTGGCCCTCTCAGGGCCACCCTTCGGCACGGGGTCCCGCCTACGCTGACCGCATGAGCAGCGACCTCGGCACGCTCCTGCGCGCCCACCGGGAAGCCCTTGCGCCCCAGGACGTGGGTCTGCCCCGCGGCGCCCGACGTCGGACGCCTGGCCTGCGCCGCTCCGAGCTCGCCACCCTCGCCGGGGTCAGCGTCGAGTACCTCACACGCCTGGAGCAGGGCCGTGACCGGCACCCGTCGCCGCAGGTCCTCGGCGCGCTGGCCGATGCGCTGCGCCTCTCCCCCGACGCCCGCCTCCTTCTCCTGCGCGCCACCAAGGGGGCCGACGGCATCGGCTCGCCGTGCGCCGTCACCCCGCCTTCCGACACGATCCGCCCGCCCGTCCGGGCGCTCCTCGACCGGCTGGAGCCCGGCGCGGCCGCGCTGCTCAACCGGGTGGGCGACGTCCTCGCCGCCACCACCACGTACCGGCGCCTCCTCGAGCCCTACGGCCTGTTCGACGACGACCGCCCCAACCTCGTGCGCTTCGTCCTCACCGATCCGCGCGCCCGGGAGGCGTACCCGGACTGGGGGCGCGTCGCCGACCGCCAGGTGGCGGCACTGCGCATGGAGTCAGTCCCCGGCGACCCGCACGTCGCCGAGCTCGCGGAAGCCATGACCGTCATGGCGGGCGCCGAGTTCTCCGACCGCTTCGCGGCGCCCCTCCCGGCCGAGTACAGGTCGGGCACGGAGCGGATGCGCCACGCCGCCGTCGGCGACCTGCGGCTGGACGTCGAGTCCCTCGCCCTGCCCGACGCCGACGGCCAGCGCCTCGTCGTCCAGCTGCCGGCCGACGAGGCGACGTCCGCCGCGCTCGACCGGCTCGCGGGCCGTCGGCCGGGAGCGCTGCACGCGGTCGGCTGACGTCTACCGCCTCGAGCGTCCCCTGAGCCGCCTCAGCGTCGCCGCGCCCCGGGCGATCCCGAGTGCCACGGCGTCGCCCTGGTTCACGATCTTCCGCAGGAGCACGAACAGCGTCACGCAACCGAGCAGGATCGTCACGACCCCGGCGAGGTTCTGCCAGAACCCGTGAGCCTGCACCAGGACGGTGCCGGAGCCCACGAGGAATCCCGCGAGGGTGACGAAGATGGCGAGGACCTCGATGATGCCGATCAGGCTCTCCGACACGATCTGGCGTGCTCGGGCGTGCTGCTCCTGGATCTCCCGCTGAGCATCGACCACCTGGTCGGCAACGGCCTGCTTGAGGGTCAGAAGGAGGCGCTCGGTCGTGGCGTTGACACGGTCGTCGAGCACCTTGGTCGCGCTGATGAGCTCGCGCTCGCGGGCGAAGTCCTGATGGACGGCGTTGTTGCCCGGCGCCAGGAGATCGATCGCCGTGTTGATGCTGACCAGCGCCTCGTCGAGCCGGCCCTCCCTGCGGAGAGCTCCCGCCCGCCAGTAGTGGACGTTCGGGTCGTCCTCTCCGCGGCCGATCATCTCGTCCGCGAGCTCCACGGCCAGCCGAGCGGCACCAGGGAAGCCGGTCGACATCCACAGGCCGTGGAGGCAGAGGAACCGGCATGTCTGGTCGTAGTCCTCGGCGGCAGTCGCCGACGCGAGGAGCGACGCCGCCTGGGGTTTGCCGCCGCCGAGCGCCGCGAAGGCGGCGAACGCCCGGATCATGCCGTCCTCGGGAAACTCCGCGAGCATGGCGCGGGCCCACGCCAGAAGCTGGTCGAACTTGAAGTCATACCGGAGCCGGGACGCCCGCGCATACACCATCGTCTTCCGCCAGGACGCCGTCGCCTCCGGGGCGGGGAGGTCCTCGGCAGGCAGCGGCGCGCCCAGATCTCGCGCCTGCCACGCCAGGTTGCTGACACACCGGCGCAACACGTGCGGTGCGAGGCCGTTCCGGTCGGCGATCGCCGCCAGCTCGGCGACCCAGTCAGCAGGGTCGCGGACCCGGTCGGCGAGGTACTCGTTCACGACGACGATCTGCCGCACGGGCGCGAGCCCGCGTAATGCCTCGTCAACGGCTCGCCGCGGGTCGATTCCGTCGCCACTCGACATGACGCCAGCATAACTAAAGGGGCAAATCTGGCGGCGCCATGCGGAGCCCCTACAAGACGTACACCTGCCCCGTCCCCGCGCCCTCGACGGATCGGACGTACGCCTGCGCGACGTCGGCCAGGTCGACCGGCGGGAACCCGGGGAAGTAGTCGCCGTACTCCGCGAGGCTCTCGGTGAAGACGGTGGGGCTGACCGCGTTGACGCGACGGGGAGCGATCTCGATCGCGGCGGCCCGGACGAAGGCCTCCACGGCCCCGTTGGCCATCGAGGCGGCGCTGCCGGTGACGATCGGCTCGCGGGAGAGCACGCCGCCGATCAGCGTGAAGGAGCTGCGCTCCGCGACGTGGGCCAGACCCTGGCTGACCAGCTCGACCTGGGAGAGCACCTTGCCCTCGAAGGCCGCGCGGTAGTGGTCGGTGGTCAGCTCGCCGAACGGCTTGAAGGGCACGTCGCCGGCGGTGCTCACCACCGCGTCCACGGGACCCGCGGCCGCGTACAGACGGGCGATCGCGCCGGGTTCGGTGATGTCGTACCGCAGGTCACCGGCCGTCCGTCCGACGGTGACGAGCTCGTGGCCGCGTCCGGCAAGGGTCGCGCCGACGGCGGCGCCCAGCGTCCCGGAGGCGCCGATCAGCAGGATTCTCATGGCCGCGACGCTAGGCGTCATCAGGGCGGCGAGGGAAATGCCTCCTGCGGCAGATCCATGCGCCGCGCGCATGGACGGCCTCCCCGCCGCCTATCCTCACCACATGAACGTGGAGCTCCGGCACCTGCGAGCGCTGGCCGCCATCGGCGACGAGGGCACGATCACCGACGCGGCCGCCGTGCTGCACCTCAGCCAGCCCGCGCTCTCGCGCACCCTCGACCAGCTGGAGCAGCGGCTGGGCGCCCGCCTGGTCGAACGCACGACGCGCAGCCTCGCGCTGACCGACGCCGGCCAGCGGCTCTGGGAGCACGCGCACCGCATCCTGAACCAGCTCGACGACGCCCTGGCGGACGTCGCCTCCCACGGACCGCGACCAGTGCGGATCGGCTTTCCGTGGGCAGCCCTGGGCCGGCACACCGTGCCGCTGCTGCGGGCCTGGCGCGGCGAGCACCCGGACCTCCCCGTGCGGGTCCGCCGGTGCGACGACCCGGAGGGCGCCGTACGCCGCGGCGAGGTCGATGCCGCCTTCGTCCGGGCCGCGCCGCTGCGCGCCCACGGCCTGGTCTCCCACGCCCTGTATCGCGAGCCGCGCGTCGCGGCGGTCGCCGACGGCGACGCCCTGGCCGCGCGCGAGCTCCTGCACCTGGCGGACCTCGCCGACCGCCCCGTCGCGCTGTGCGCCACGGCCACGACCACCAACGCTGAGCTCTGGCCCGAGGGGCGCCGGCCGCACACCTTCCAGGTCCCGGGCGTCGACGAGTGGCTGACGACGATCGCCACCGGCGAGGCCGTCGGAGTCACCGCCGAGGCCACCGAGCACACCCACCCTCACCCGGGCGTGCGCTACCTGCCGCTCGCGGACGCGCCCGAGATCGACGTCCACCTCGTCTGGTCCCGCAGCCCGTCCCACCCCGCGACCACCGCGTTCGTGCAGCACGCCCGGCAGCACACGCCGAGGGTGGCGACGGGCCGTCAGGCGATCGAGTCGGGCAGTCCGGAGTCGCACAGGCGCAGCACGTCGGTCGCGCCCGACAGAGCCGCGACGACCTCGGGTGCGGGGGTGGCGTGAACGACCGGGTGGTCGATCTCGCCCGCCCCGGGGTCGATCACGAAGGCGAGACGTTCTCCGGGTCCCCAGAATGAGAAATGACGCGAGACATCTTTCAACGATGTCCCGCGTCATCCCACGGTGGAGCTGAGGGGACTCGAACCCCTGACCCCCTGCATGCCATGCAGGTGCGCTACCAGCTGCGCCACAGCCCCGTGCAAACCCGCTCAGCCACTGCTGAGCGAGCCCCGCCAGTCTATGCGGACCGTCGCCGCCGGCCAAATCGGATTCCGGCCGCGACGCTGTGGTCCGGCTCACCCCTGGGCGGGCTGCGTCCCGGCGCCGTTCTCAGGCCCCGGCTCGAGGTTCCAGTCCGGTCCGGCCTGCCACACGTCCAGCGGATAGTCCGCACCGACGTTGTGCGCGACGAGGCGCCACGCCGGCTTCGCGCGCGGTCCCGACCGGTGCAGGTGCGACCAGTGCACGTTGTGCAGGCCGTGGAGCCCGCGCCAGTCCGCCGGGTCGAGCCCGAGCAGGCACGTCACCGCGAGCGTGATCGCCGCCCCGTGCGAGACGACGACGAGCGTCTCGGTCTTGTCCAGGGTCTCGGCGTGCTCCTCGACAGCCATCGCCATGCGCTCCGCGACCAGGGCCTTGCTCTCCGCTCCCGCCCGGACCGGCTCCGCACCGCTGCGCCACGCCGCGTGCTCCTCGGGCCAGCTGTCCGCGATCTCGGCGTCGGTCAGACCCTCCCACTCGCCGAAGCTGCGCTCGCGCAGCCGAGGGTCGGTGACGACGTCCACGCCCACGGCCTTGGCATACGCGGCCGCCGTGTCCGCCGCGCGCGACAGGTCGCTCGACACCACGAGTGCCGCGTGGTGCGACGCCGCCAGAGCGGCGCCGCCCTGCTCGGCCTGCCACCGCCCCACCTCGTCGAGCGGGATGTCGATCTGTCCCTGGAGGCGCAGGCCTGCGTTGTACGCCGTGCGGCCGTGCCGCAGCAGGACGAGCGTGCCGGCCGTCACGCGCGAGGGCCCCCGGTCAGGTGGATCGCGCCGTCGTCCTCCGGCTCGCCGTAGTCGGCGCGGGCGTCACCTCCGCCGCGGGCGTCCTCGGGCAGCGGTACGAGCGGGCAGTCCTTCCAGAGACGCTCCAGCGCGTAGTACACGCGGTCCTCCGAGTGCTGGACGTGCACCACGACGTCGCCGAAGTCGAGCAGGACCCAGCGGGCCTCCGTCTTGCCCTCGCGGCGGATCGTCTTCGCGCCCGCCTTGAGCATCTCCTCCTCGACGGCGTCGACGATGGCGGACACCTGCCGCTCGTTGGTGCCGGAGGCGATGAGGAACACGTCCGTCAGTACGAGCTGCTCGCTCACGTCGAGCGCGATGATCTCCTGCGCCTTGCGGCCCGAGGCGGCACGGGCGGCGACGACCGCGAGCTCGACCGCACGCTTCGTGGCCGTCATGACGCACCCCAGCCGGGCAGCGCACCGAGGAGTGTCGTCGCGGCGGCGCTCGCCCCGTCCGAGGCGCCCGCGTCCGAGCCCAGCAGGAGCTTCCAGATCAGCAGGCCCAGGACGAAGGCGACGACGACCAGGATGATGTAGTGCAGCCACGTGTACGAGGGACCGGGGTCCTCCTCGTACTCGTCCCACTCCTCCTCGGCCTGGCGGCCCGCAGCCCGGACGGGCTGGGGGCGGCCTGCGCCGAGGATGTCGCCGAAGCCCTGGTTCGCGGCCGGACCGGCGGGGGCACCCGGCGGGGGGCCGAACGGCGAGGGCGGGCCGCCGGCCGGCGGGACGCTGCCGGGCGGCATGCCGCCCGGAGGCATGGACTGGGGCGCGGCCGTGGCGCGGCCGAACGGGCTGGGCGCACCAGGGGCACCGGGCGCACCCGGTGCACCGCCGGGGGCGAACGGCGACGGCGGCACCGCCGCGGGCGCGGCGCCGAACGCCGCGGGCCGCTCGGGTGCTGCGGGCCGGCCCGCTCCGGGCGCCTGCACGGCGGACGCCCAGGACGGCGCCTCGCCGGGGGCACCGGGCGCGCCCGGACCGGCGGGACCGCCGGGGAACGGCGACGACGGGGCGCCGAAGCCACCCGGGCGGCCCTGCTGGGGAGCCGGCTGCACGGGGGCAGGCTGGGAAGGCGCCGGGCCACGACCGAACGGGTTGGGGGCGCCGCCGGGCGGAGGCTGACCGGGAGCACCCGGGGCGCCGGGCGCACCGGGGCCGGCGGGCGGGTACGGCGACGCCGGTCCGCCGCCGTATGCGGGCTGGCGGCTCGGCGCACCCGGGGCCGGCGGGGCGGCCGGCATGGGCTCGCCCACCTGGCGCACCGGGGTCAGGCGCCCGGTGGCGTCGACGCCGCGCATACCGCCCGAGGCCTGCGGCGGACGCACGACCGGCGCAGGCGGGTACCCGGGCTGACCCGGCTGGCCGGGCGCCTGCGGAGCACCCTGCCGGCCCTCCGGGGCCTGGCCCGGCGGATACCCGCCGGCGGCCGCTGCCTGCGCGGCCTCGCGCTCGCGGAGCTCACGCCGCGTCAGTGGACGACCATTGTTGTCACTCATCGTGAAGACCTCGATACAGTCCGTGCTTGGCGATGTACTGGACCACGCCGTCGGGCACCAGGTACCAGACCGGCAACCCCGCCCCCGCCCGACGACGGCAGTCGGTCGAGGAGATGGCGAGCGCCGGGACCTCGAGCGTCGTCACGCCGCCCTGGGGCAGACCGTCCACGGTGAGACGGTGCCCAGGCCGGGTAACCGCCACGAAGTGTGCCATGTCCCACAGTCGGTCGGAATCCTTCCACGTGAGGATCTGCTGGATCGCGTCGGCGCCCGTGATGAAGAACAGGTCCGCCTCGGGCCGCTGCGCGTGCAGATCTCGCAGCGTGTCCACCGTGTAGGTGAGGCCCGGACGGTCCACGTCGACACGACTCACCGTGAACCGGGGGTTCGACGCCGTCGCGATGACCGTCATCAGGTAGCGGTGCTCCGCAGGGGTGACGTTCGCGTGCTGCTTGAAGCCGGGACGACCGGTGGGGACGAACACGACCTCGTCGAGACCGAGGTTCGCCGCCGCCTCCGAGGCGGCCACCAGGTGACCGTGGTGGATGGGGTCGAACGTTCCGCCCATCACTCCCAGGCGTGGCCGCTTGCTCGTCGTCACGGGTCGTGTCGGCTCCGGTCGCTCCAGACAGGATCAGTGCCGGTTGCCGAGGTTACGGAACGCGTACGTGACGCAGAGCGCCGCGACGAGCCCGCCGAAGGCGAGGAGGCCCATGGCGATCGGCGAGATCGGCTCGTTGACGTGCTCCGAGGCAGCCTCGGCGACCAGTACGGCGGTGTGCAGCACGGATGTTCCTCCAAGTCGTACGTGCTCAGGTGGCCCTTAGTCTCTCACGTCACGGACGCACGTGGCCGTCGCCCTGGACGACCCACTTCGTGGTGGTGAGCTCGGCCAGGCCCATGGGCCCGCGGGCGTGCAGCTTCTGCGTGGAGATCCCGATCTCGGCGCCCAGGCCGAGCTGGCCGCCGTCGGTGAACCGGGTGGAGGCGTTGACCATGATCGCCGCCGAGTCCAGCTCGGCGACGAACCGCTCGGACGACGCGAGGTCGCGCGTCACGATCGCCTCGGTGTGACCCGAGGTCCACGTGCGGATGTGCTCGATCGCCCCGTCCAGGTCCGGCACCACGCGCACCGCGAGCTCGAGCGCGAGGTACTCGGTGGCCCAGTCCTCGTCGGTCGCCTCGGCGACGCTCACGCCCTCGGGCGCGAAGCCCTGGGTGGCGGCGTCGCCGTGCAGGACCACGCGCGCCTCGGCGAGCGCCGCGAGCGCGCTCGGCAGGAAACCGGGCGCGGCGTCCGCGTGGACGAGGAGCGTCTCGGCGGCGTTGCACACGCCGACCCGCTGCGTCTTGGCGTTCATCAGGATCGCGAGCGCCATCGCCGGGTCGGCCGTGGCGTCGACATAGACGTGCACGTTGCCGACGCCGGTCTCGATGACGGGCACGCGGGACTCGCGCACGACGGTCTGGATGAGGTCCGCGCCGCCTCGCGGCACGAGCACGTCGACGAGCCCGCGCGCCTGCATGAGCGCCACCGCGCCGGCGCGACCGTACGGGTCGATCGACTGCACCAGGTCGGCGGGCAGCCCCAGGGCCTCGAGCGCCTCCCGGAGAACCCGCACGATGACCTCGTTGGAGGACGACGCCGCAGACCCGCCGCGCAGGATCACCGCGTTGCCGCTCTTGAGCGTGAGCCCGACGGCGTCGACCGTGACGTTCGGCCGTGCCTCGTAGATCATGCCGACGACGCCCATCGGCACGCGCAGCTGGCGCAGCCGCAGCCCGTTGGGCAGCGTCTGGCCGCGCACGACCTCCCCCACCGGGTCCGGCAGGCCGGCGACCTCGCGCAGCGCGGCGGCGATGCCCTCGATACGAGCCGGGTCCAGAGCCAGCCGGTCCAGCAGGCCGGCTTCCATCCCGTTCTCACGCCCCCGCGCCAGGTCCTCGGCGTTGGCGGTCACGATCTCGTCCGTCGCGGCCACCAAGGCGTCCGCGAGCGCCGCCAGCGCCGCGTCCTTGGTGGCGCGGGTCGCGGTCGCGAGCACCCGCGACGCGATCTTCGACCGGCGCGCCACGTCCTCGACGGCGGCGGTCACGTCGTCCGGCACGGCCCCGGAGGCGACGGTGTGCGCGGAGGAGGCTGCGGCGTCGGACAGAAGACTGGTCATGGGACGAGCCTACGACGCGGGGCCCCACGGGCCGAGAGCCCATCCACAGGCCGGGCCGCGCCCCGCCGCGCTACCGCAACCCGGGGTGCCGCGAGTCGAGGACGAGGTCGTCGCGGTGCACGACCTCCCGGTCGTATCCCTCGCCGAGCTCCTCGCGCAGCTGGTAGGTCGACCGGCCGAGCAGGGCGGGGATCTCGGACGCGCCGTAGGACACCAGCCCGCGCGCCACGACGTGGCCGTCCGGCCCGACGAGCTCGACGGGGTCGCCGGCCTCGAAGTCGCCCTCCACGGACGTCACGCCCGCGGGCAGGAGCGACGCCCGCCCGCCGAGGACGGCGCGCACCGCGCCCTCGTCGAGGTGGAGCTGCCCGTGCGCACGCGCGGCGTGGGCGATCCAGAGCCGTCGCGTGCTGGCCCGCCGGCCGGTCGACGCGAAGAACGTGCCCACGTCCTCGCCGGCGAGCGCGGCCGCGGCGTTCGCCGCGCGTGTGAGGACCACCGGGATGCCCGAGCCCGTCGCGATCCGGACCGACTCGAGCTTGGTCACCATGCCGCCCGTGCCGACCGCGCTCCCCCGCGTCGTCACCTGGACGCCCGCGACCTCGTCGAGCGAACCGACGTACGGGATCCGCCGGGAGCCCGGCCGCGACGGCGGGCCGTCGTGCAGGCCGTCCACGTCGGTCAGCAGCACCATGGCGTCGGCGCGCACGAGGTGCGACACGAGCGCGGCGAGGCGGTCGTTGTCGCCGAACCGTAGCTCGTCGGTGGTGACGGCATCGTTCTCGTTGACGACGGGCACCACGCCGAGCGCGAGCAGGCGCTCGAGCGAGCGTTGCGCGTTGCGGTAGCGCAGACGGCGCACGGTGTCCTCGGCAGTCAGGAGGATCTGCCCGACGCCGAGGCCATGCGCCCCGAACGCCTCCGCGTACCGCGCGACCAGGAGCCCCTGCCCCACGGACGCGGCGGCCTGCATCGTCGCGACGTCCCTCGGCCGCCCCGGCAGACCGAGCGGCCCGATGCCCGCGGCCACCGCGCCCGACGTCACGAGCACGACCTGGCCGCCCGCGGCCCGGCGCGCCGCGAGCACGCCGACGAGCGCTCGCAGGGCGTCGAGGTCGAGGTGCCCGTCCGGGCCGGTGAGCGACGAGGAGCCGATCTTCACGACGACGCGACGGGCGCCGGACAGGGCGGAACGGTCGGACAGTACGGTCACCCGGCCATCATCGCCGGTCGGGGCCGCAGCCCGCGCCCTGTTTCACGCTTCAGTCGGCGCATACCGCCTGAGCCTGCGGTTCCGCTCCGGGCGGGTGCCTCGTTCCTCGGCCCCCACCCTGCGCTGCACCTTCGGCTCAGTCGGTCTCGTCAACCGCCTGAGCCTGCGGTTCCGCTCCGGGCGGGTGCCTCGTTCCTCGGCCCCCACCCTGCGCTGCACCTTCGGCTCAGTCGGCGTCGGGGTCCGTCCAGACGCCCGCCTCGCGCTCGGTCCACAGCTCGCGACGGGCCTCCGCCTTGGCGTCCATGCGCTCCGTGAACTCCTTGCGCCGCGAGGAGCGTGTGGGCCGGTCGGAGGGGTCGAGGCGCAGGTCGGTGCCGCGGGCGCCGAGCAGCTCGACGCCTGCCATGAGCGTGGGCTCCCAGTCGAAGACGACGGCGTTGCGCGGGTCGCCGATGCGAACCTCGTCGCCCGCGACGGCACCGGCCTTGAGGAGCCCCTCCTCGACGCCCAGCTTCGCGAGCCGGTCCGCGAGGAAGCCGACGGCCTCGTCGTTGTTGAAGTCGGTCTGGCGCACCCAGCGCTCCGGCTTGGTGCCGCGGACCTCGAACCAGTAGTCGGTCTCGCCACCCAGGCGGCGCACGGTGAACCCGGCGTCGTCCAGGGCCTTCGGGCGCAGCACGATGCGCGCCGGCTCGGGGGCGGGCGCCGCAGCGCGAGCCTTCGCCACGATCTCCCCGAGGGCGAACGTGAGCGGCCGCAAGCCCTCGTGCGACGCGGTCGACACCTCGAACACGGGCAGGCCGCGCGCCTCCAGGTCGGGCCGCACCAGCTCGGCGAGCTCGCGCGCCTCCGGCACGTCGATCTTGTTCATCACCACGAGGTGCGGGCGCTCCGTGAGCGGCACGCGGCCACCCTCGATGCCGAGGTCGCCCGCGTACGCCGCGAGCTCCGCCTCGATGACCTCGAGGTCGCTGACCGGGTCACGGCCCGGCTCCAGCGTCGCGCAGTCGAGGACGTGCACGATCACGGCCGTCCGCTCGATGTGCCGCAGGAACTCCAGGCCCAGGCCCTTGCCCTCGGACGCGCCCGGGATGAGGCCCGGCACGTCGGCGACGGTGTAGCGGTGGTCGCCCGCCTGGACCACGCCCAGGTTCGGCACGAGCGTCGTGAACGGGTAGTCCGCGATCTTCGGCCGTGCGGCGGAGATCGCCGCGACCAGGGACGACTTGCCGGCGCTGGGGTAGCCCACGAGCGCGACGTCCGCGATCGACTTGAGCTCCATCACGATGTCCGCGGCCTCGCCCGGCTCGCCGAGCAGCGCGAAGCCCGGAGCCTTGCGCTTCGTCGAGGCCAGCGCGCGGTTGCCCAGACCGCCCTTACCGCCCGCGGCGACGATGTACTCGGCGCCCGCGCCCACGAGGTCCGCGAGCACGTTCCCGTCGAGGTCCTTCACCACGGTGCCGTCCGGTACGCGGAGCACCAGGTCGGCGCCCTTCGCACCGTCGCGGTCGTCACCCATGCCCTGGGTCCCGTTCGTGGCGTGCCGGTGCGGCGAGTGGTGGTACTCGAGCAGGGTCGTGGTCTGCGGGTCCACGACGAGCCGCACGGATCCGCCGTCACCACCGTTGCCGCCGTCGGGCCCGGCGAGGGGCTTGAACTTCTCCCGGCGGATCGACGCGACACCGTTCCCGCCGTCACCGCCGGCGGCGTGGAGCACGACGCGATCGACGAAGCTGGCCATGCGTTGATCCTCTCAGCATTCTTTGGGCTCCCGCCCGGCCCTGGTCCGCCTGGACCCTCGCGGGTGGCGATCATCAGGACATTCCGCCCGTCCCGGTGGGACCGGCGGGTAAAGCAGGAGGGGCGCACCGCAACCGGTGCGCCCCTCCGTCAGCGTGCTGGTGAGGCTCAGGCTGTCCTCACGGAGCCCTGAGCCTGCGGTTCCGCTACAGGCGAGTGCCTCGTTCCTCGGCCCTCTCCCTTTGCTGCACCTACAGCTCAGGCCTCGACCGCGACGATGTCGATGACCTTGCGACCACGACGCATGCCGAACTGCACCGCGCCGGCGGCGAGGGCGAACAGCGTGTCGTCGCCGCCACGGCCCACGTTGGCGCCGGGGTGGAAGTGGGTGCCGCGCTGGCGGACGATGATCTCGCCGGCCTTCACGACCTGGCCACCGAACCGCTTGACGCCGAGACGCTGGGCGTTCGAGTCACGACCGTTGCGCGAGGAGCTCGCGCCCTTCTTGTGTGCCATCTCTGGACCTGCTTTCGTACGGGAGAACGGGGGGATTCAGGGGGCCGCAAGGCCCTCCGACGTCACTTGATGCCGGTGACCTTCACGCGGGTCAGCTTCTGGCGGTGACCCTGGCGCTTGCGGTAGCCGGTCTTGTTCTTGTACTTGAGGATCACGATCTTCGGACCCTTCTCGTCCCGCACGACCTCGGCGGTGACCTTCACCTTCGCCAGCTTCGCGGCGTCGGTGGTCACCTTCTCCCCATCCACGAGCAGCAGAGCGGCCAGCTCCACCGTCTCGCCCGGCTGGGCCGAGACCCGGTCCATGACGACGATGTCCCCGACGGACACCTTCTCCTGACGGCCACCGGCCTTGACGATCGCGTACACCACGTTGAACTCATTCCTCTGGTCTTGGCGTGCGCATGACGGGGTTCACCGGCTTGGCTGTGACTCGTCTCCGCCGCGGCGGTCGAGTGCGATGCGCCATGGGCACGCAGGACGGGTGCGCAGACAGCGCACCGACGAACAAGATTACGTGACGTACTCCCCAGGTTCAAACCGGGTGCTTGTGCCTTCCGCCACGCCGCCCGCCACGCGGGCCTCTCGACGTCTCGCTGCGCACCCACCCTTCGCTGCACCTCCGGCTCAGCCCGGGTACTTGTTCGCCTGAGCCTGCGGTTCCGCTCCAGGCGGGTCCCTTGCTTCGCTGCAGGCCCACCCTTCGCTGCACCTCCGGCTCAGTCGAGGACGAAGGTCACCTCGAGGGAGACCTGCCACGCCACGATGACGCCGTCCTCGAGCTCCACCTTCTGCTCCTTGACCCACGCCCCGCTCACGTTCCGCAAGGTCTCGTGCGCCCGGTCGATGCCGACCCGGATGGCGTCCTCGAAGCTCGAGTTCGAGCGGGCGCTGATCTCAACGATGCGTGCCACCGTCCCAGCCATGTGGTGCTCCCCTCGTCGGGGTCGACGCGGTCCGCGCCGACCGGTGCTCCCAGGCTGACCCGGAGCGCCCGGCCTCGCCAGCGCAACCCCTCGTGCGAAATCCGGCTGTGACCTCTGGAGCGGGCTTAGTGTGTTGGCAGGTGATCACTGATGCTCCCGGATCCTGGAACCGCGCCGCATCCTTCCCACGACGGGGAGGACGCCGTCGCGCACGCGATGCGCACGGTCGCACGCCGTGACTTCCTGCCGCGTTCCCAGCGGCCGCTCGCCGCACAGGACCGGCCGCTGCCGATCGGGCGGGGGCAGACGTCGTCGCAGCCGACCACCGTGGCCACCATGCTGCGGCTCCTGCGCGTGCCCGTCGGAGCACGAGTGCTCGACGTCGGTGCCGGGTCGGGCTGGACCACGGCGCTGCTCGCCGCGATCACCGGCCCCGGGGGCGAGGTGCTCGGCGTCGAGCGGGAGCCCGCTCTGGCCGCCTGGGGCGCCGCCAACGTCGAGGCGACCGGAATGGGCTGGGCACAGGTGGTGCTCGCCCAGCCGGGCACCCTCGGGATGCCGCGTCCGGGGGGCTGGGACCGGATCCTCGTGTCTGCCAGCGCGAAGGACCTGCCAGGGGCGCTCGTGGACCAGCTCGGGTTCGGCGGACGGCTCGTGATCCCGGTTCGCTCCACGATGATGCTGGTCGAGCGGCTGCCCGACGGAACCACGCGGGTAACTGACCACGGCTCCTACCGCTTCGTGCCCCTGATCGAGGACTGATGTCTCCGCGAGCCGTTCACAGGCCGGCTCTCGCCAGGCGAACCTACGGTCCCGTAGGCTCGTGGTCATCCGAACGTCGGGCACACGCCCATCTCCACGGCTGGGAAGTCGACACCTAGCCTTGCGAGGCCATGCATGCTGCCCACCGCCCCCACCGTTCGGGACGGGTTCCGACCCACGCGGCCCCGTACCGCCGACGAGCAGCCCATCACCAGCACGTACACCGCACTGTCGCGGACCGTGCGCGACGCCGGCCTCCTCCACCGCACCCACGGCTACTACCTGTGGACCCTCGCCGTCCTGACGCTCGCCCTCGGCGGCATCGTCACCGGGTTCGTCCTGCTGGGCGACTCGTGGTTCCAGCTCCTCATGGCCGGCGCCCTCGGGCTCGTCCTCACCCAGTTTGCGTTCGTCGCGCACGAAGCCTCGCACCGGCAGGTGCTCGAGTCCGGCCCGGCGAACGACCGCCTCGGGAAGTTCCTCGCCAACGGCGTCGTCGGCATCAGCTACTCGTGGTGGATGACGAAGCACACCCGCCACCACGCCAACCCCAACCGGGTCGGCAAGGACCCCGACATCGCGAACGACACCATCGCCTTCACCGAGGAAGGCGCCCGCGAGCACCGCGGCCTGCTGGCCCTGATCACCCGGTACCAGGGCTGGCTGTTCTTCCCGCTCCTCACGCTCGAGGGCCTCAACCTGCACCTCACGTCGATCCGGTCGCTGTTCCACGGCACCCGCGAGGACCGCGGTGCACGCACGCTGGAGCTCGTCACGATCGTCGCCCGGCTCGCCGCCTACCTGGCGGTGGTGTTCTGGGCGCTGCCGCTCGGACTCGGACTCGCGTTCGTCGGCGTGCAGATGGCCGTGTTCGGCGTCTACATGGGCGCGTCGTTCGCCCCGAACCACAAGGGCATGGCGATCCTCCCCGCCGACAGCCGCCTGGACTTCCTGTCCAAGCAGGTGCTGACGTCGCGCAACATCCGCGGCGGGTGGTTCATGAGCATCCTCATGGGCGGGCTCAACTTCCAGATCGAGCACCACCTGTTCCCGAGCATGCCGCGCCCGCACCTCATCCGGGCCCGCGAGATCGTCCGGGAGCACTGTGCGACCATCGGCGTCCCCTACACGGAGACCAGCCTCCTGGAGTCCTACGCGATCGTGGTCGGCTACCTCAACCGCGTCGGCCTCGCCGCGCGCGACCCCTTCGACTGCCCGATGTACCACCGCCTGCGCGGGGTCTGACGCGTCAGCCGCAGAGCAGCGAGCCCGCCGCGTTCAGCCCCGGTGCCGCCGGCAGCGGGCCTCGTACGACTCGGCTCCGCCCACGTGAGCCTCGACCGGGGTGAGGGCATCGCCCAGGTCGACGACCGGTCCGGCGTCGTGCACGCGGACGTGGAACGCGGCCTCCGCGCCGCAGACCGCGCACACCGCCGTGAGCTTGTCGACGGACTCGGCGAGCGCCATGAGTTCCGGCATGGGCGCGAAGGGGCGGCCGTCGAACGTGACGGACAGGCCGGCGACCACGACGACGAGGCCGCGGTCGGCCAGGGCCGAGGCGACGGGCACGAGGTCGTCCCCGAAGAACTGCGCCTCGTCGATGGCGACGAGCTCGGTGCCCGCGTCCAGCAGGCCGGGGATGGCCGCCGCGGTCGCCGCCGTGCGCGACGGCAGCTCGAGACCCGAGTGGGACGTGACCTTGCCGGTCCCCCGCCGGGTGTCGAGCTCGTGGCTGATGACGGCGACCCCCCGCCGGGCGATCTCCGCCCGCCGGACGCGCCGCACCAGCTCCTCCGACTTGCCGGCGAACATGGGGCCGGCGATCACCTCGATGCGCCCGCGACCGAACCCGTCGTCCATGACGTCAGTCAAGCACCGAGGGCTCCCGGGGGCCTGCCCCACCGCGAGCATCGCCTCGTTGCCGGGAGTCCGCTTCGATCACGCGGTTGTGCACCGATCTGCCGCCGCCGAGGTGCGTAACCGCGTGATCGAAGCGGACTCAGCCCCCCGGAGCCCCAGCTCCACGACCTGGTCCCGTGCCACGTCCTGCCCCGGGCGCCACCGATGCTTCCGCAGCACCGCCGCGACCGCAGCGCCGATCCCACCAGGGCGCCGGCTGTCGCTGGGCTTGAACCGGAGGAGGACGACCCGGCCAGAGGCGAGCAGCTGGTTCTGGCGCGGGGAGTCGTGCACGAGCGCCGAAGGGCTGCTGTGCGGGCCGACGCCGTCGATCTCGACGACCAGCCAGCGGCCGTCGGGCAACCACCACACCAGGTCGACCCGGGCCACGATCTTCCCGTCCACGGAGAACCGGACCTGGATGTCGTCCGGCAGCACGCCGTTGTCGATGCACGAGAGCCTGGCGAACGACTCTGCCGGCGACTCGGCCCGCCGGTCGACCAGCCCGAACACCTCGTGCACGGCAGCCGCACCCGGACGCCCGCGCACGAGCTCGTGAATGGCCGGCAGCACGCCCTCACGGTCCGCGCTGCGCCGCGCGACGCCGTCGAGCACCGCCAGCATGTTCTCCCGTGGGAGGCGGGGCAGGGCCTGCGCGACGGCGTGGTCGAGCCGGGCGACCGGCCGGTCGCCGATCAGGACCATCGGGAACGGCTCGTACTGCCGGACCGCCACGCCGCACCGGTTCGCCCGGTCCGTCCCGCCTGGCAGCGCCACCTCCGCGACGAAGTCGACAGGCAGCCCGTCGACGTCGTGCAGCACGAGGGCGCACGTGCCGGTCGCGACGGCCTGCGGACCGTACAGGAGGAGCGCCAGCCAGGTCCGGCGCCGGCGGACATGGTCGTGGAAGTCCTCCCGCCGCCGGTGCTCGATGGGGACCGGGTCGATGTCGTAGACACCGCGACCTGGGTGCTGCCAGCGCAGCTGCTCGACGAGGCGCCGACGCACCTGTCGAGAGACGCCGAGGTCGTCGCACTGCCGGGCCGACAGGAGACCTGCCTGCCGGTGCGCCGTGCGCGCAGCTGGTTCCGGGATCTCGAAGCGCCTTGACATGCGCCCATCGCAGCAGGTCGACCGGGTGGAACCGGCCGCCGTCGGCGCCCGCTGTGCACCACGGCGGCGAACCGGCGCCTGTGGTCGGGGTCGGTCGGAGGCTGTCCTGCAGGGAGCGACGGGAAAAGTCCGCCTGGAACACGCGGTTGTGCACCGCGGGAGCTGCCTCCCGGTACACAACCGCGTGATCGAACCGGACCTTCCAGAAGGACGCCGCGGGGCCGCCACCTTTTTGGGGACGGCCCGGCGTGCCCCGGTCAGCGGCCGAGAAGCCGCGACCAGAGGCCCTTCTTCTTAGGCGACGTCGTCGCCTGCTCCTTTGGGCAGAACATCACCCTGTCCAACGACGGCGGCCTCCTCGGCCTCCGCCGCGACCGGCTCGACGGCCCCCTCGGCGACCGGCTCGACGGCTTCAGCCGCGCCGGACACCGCGTCCTCCACGAACGCCTCGGCGGCGTCGGCGTCCACCGTCGCAGCCTCGACGATCAGGTCGGCCGGCTGCTCGACCACCCCGTCGACGTCGCGCGCCTCGTGGGCGTGCGCGGCCGCGGCAGCGATCGTGGCGAGCGTGGCCTTGACGGCCTCGCGCGCCTCGGAGCGCTCGTCCGGCAGGACGGGCACGGGAGGCGTGGCAGCCGCCGTCGTCTCCTTCGCCCCGCCGCGCTTGCGGCGCGACCGGGCCGCGCGGCCCTCGGCCTCGGCCGCCACCGCCCCGCCACCGTTCGACGGCGCGGCGGGTGCGCCGCCGCGCTCGATCGGGTGCTCGTGCACGATGAACCCGCGGCCGTGGCAGTGCTCGCACGTCTCGGAGAACGCCTCGACGAGGCCCTGGCCGACACGCTTGCGCGTCATCTGGACCAGGCCGAGCGACGTGACCTCGGCGACCTGGTGCTTGGTCCGGTCCCGGCCCAGGCACTCGACCAGGCGGCGGAGCACCAGGTCACGGTTGGACTCGAGCACCATGTCGATGAAGTCGATGACGATGATGCCGCCGATGTCGCGCAGCCGGAGCTGACGCACGATCTCCTCGGCCGCCTCGAGGTTGTTCCGCGTGACGGTCTCCTCGAGCGTGCCGCCCGCACCGGTGAACTTGCCCGTGTTGACGTCCACGACGGTCATGGCCTCGGTGCGGTCGATGACCAGCGAGCCACCCGACGGCAGCCACACCTTGCGGTCCATCCCCTTGGAGAGCTGCTCGTCCACGCGGTGCACAGCGAACACGTCCGTGTTCTCAGCCCAGCGGGACACGCGCTCGCGCAGGTCCGGGGCGAGCTCGTCGACGTAGGACGAGATCTCGTCCCACGCCCCGTCGCCCTCCACCACGAGCGACGAGAAGTCGTCGTTGAAGATGTCGCGGACCACGCGGATCGCGAGGTCGGGCTCGCCCTGCAGCAGGGCGGGCGCGTTGGCGGTCTTCGCCTTCTTCTCGATCTGCGCCCACTGGTTCTGCAGGCGCTCGACGTCGGCCCGCAGCTCCTCCTCGCTCGCGCCCTCGGCGGCGGTGCGCACGATGACGCCCGCCCCCTCGGGCACGACCTCGCGCAGGATCTTCTTCAGACGGTTGCGCTCGATGTCGGGCAGCTTCCGGCTGATGCCGGTCATGCCACCACCGGGCACGAACACGAGGTAGCGGCCGGCGAGCGTGACCTGGCTCGTGAGCCGCGCGCCCTTGTGGCCGATCGGGTCCTTCGTGACCTGCACCAGCACCGAGTCACCCGACTTCAGCGCCTGCTCGATGCGGCGCGGCTGGCCCTCGAGCCCCGCGGCGTCCCAGTTGACCTCGCCCGCGTAGAGCACGGCGTTGCGGCCCTTGCCCACGTCGACGAACGCGGCCTCCATGCTGGGCAGCACGTTCTGCACGCGGCCCAGGTACACGTTGCCCGCCATCGACGTCTGCGACTGCTGCGAGACGTAGTGCTCCACGAGGACGCCGTCCTCGAGCACCGCGATCTGCGTGCGGCCGTCCTTCTCGCGCACGATCATCGAGCGGGTCACCGACTCGCGGCGTGCGAGGAACTCGGCCTCGGTGATGATCTGGCGGCGACGGCCGGCGTCGCGGCCCTCGCGGCGGCGCTGACGCTTCGCCTCGAGGCGCGTGGAGCCCTTCAGCGCAGTCACCTCGTCGGAGACGACCGCCCGCTCGCGCGTACGGCTCGCGGCAGCCTCGGCGCGCTCGCCACGGGTACCGCGACGGCGGCGCCGACGGCGGCGGCTGCCACCCTCGCCCTCCTCGTCGTCGCCCTCGTCACCTTCGGCCTCGCTGTCCGACGCCGGACCGGTCGCCCCGGTCTCGTCCGTCGCCTCCGCGTCGCCCGCCTCGGTGTCCTCGGCGTCCTCGTCCTCGTCGGACTCACCCTCGTCGAACGAGTCGCGACGGTCCCGGCCACCGCGACGGCCACGGCCGCCCCTGCGGCGGCGACGGCGCGCCGGGCGCAGGCCGTCCTCGTCCTCCTCGTCCTCCTCGAAGTCCTCCGGGGCGAGCTCCTCGAGCTCCACGCCCTCGGCGAGCAGCTCGGACTCGATGAGCCCGACCTCCTCGACGGCGGCGGCCTCGTCCTCGCTCAGCTCGATCGCACTGGTCTCAGCCGCGAGGAACTGCGGGGCGGCGGCGCGAGCGCGCTCCGCGGTGTCGGCGATCGCCTCGAGCGCCGAGGCGGTGTCGACGGCGGGCGCCTCCGTGGGCGTCGGTGCCGCGGCGCCGCGCGAGGCACGGCGGGACCGGGTGCGGGGTGCCGGGGCCTCGGCCGCCGGGAGCCTCGATGCCGGGAGGTCGAGCTCCAGCGGGGCGTGTGCGGTCGGCGCAGCCTCGAGCGTCTCGGCCGGGGGCTCCGCCGCCTGCGTCGTCAACGCCCGCGTCGGCTCGGCCTGCGCAGGCGCGACGGCCTCGGCCGGCTCCTCGTGCGGGCGGGGCGGGCCGGCCGGTGCCACGGCACGGCGCGGCCGGCGCGCGGTCGTGGGGTCGGGCGCCTGGAACAGCAGCGCGGTCGTCGCGAGACGCGGCTTGCGCGAGCCGCCTGTCGTGGCGGCGGGCGAGATCGGTGCCTCCGCCGGCTCGGCGGCCGGCTCCGGGCTCGGCGCGGGCTCGGCCGGGGCCTCGGCACGCGCGGCGCGTCCGCGGGTGGCGCGGCGGGTGCGCGGCGCGGGAGCCGCCTCCGCGGCCGTGTCCTCGGCGGGCTCGGCCTCCGGGGCGGCGATCACCTCGGCCTCCGAGGCGGCCTCCGTCACCGGGGCCTCGGCGACCGGCGCGGCCGCACGGCGGCGCGACCGGCGGGCGGGAGCCTCGGCGGGCTCGGCCGCCGGGGTCTCGGCAGGCTCCGCCTCGGTCTTCTTGGTGCGGCGGCGCGACCGGGCGGGCTTCTCGGCGGGCTCGGCGGGTGCCGCCTCGGCCTCGGCGTCGTGCACCTCGGCACCGCGGGGGCCTGCAGGGAGAACGATGTCGTCGAGGCTCCGGACCTCGCGGGCGTCGCCCTCGACGTCGGGCGTGCGGCGCTCGGGCAGCACGATGTCGTGGAGCGCGATGGCGGGCTCCTCCACCTCGGGCTCGGGCTCGGGCTCGGCAGAGACGACCGCGGCCGGGGCCGCGACGTCGTCCTCGACCGCGAGCTCGACCACCAGGTCGGCCGGGAGGTCGGCCGGGGTCTCCGGCTCGGCCGGGGTCTCGGCGACGGGAGCCGGGGCCGGGGCCGGGACGGCCTCGGGCGCTGCAGTGACGCGCACGGCACGGCGGCTCTTGCGCGGGGCGTCGCCCGTCCCGGTGCCGGCGACGACGACCGGCTCGGCGGTGGACGCCGACGTGATGGGGGTGGTGGCGGTCTCAGCCGTCAGGAAGACGGGCTCCGTCTTCGGCGGGGCCGCCGTGGCGCGGGTGGCACGACGGCGCGGGGTGCGCTTCGTCGTCTCCTCGGCCTCGGCCGAGGCTCCCAGAGCCTCGTCGTGATCGTTCTGTGACCCGATGGTCGTATTCGTGGTGCTGCGAGGCGTCACGTGTTGTGCTCCTGTGGCCCCCGGTCCGCCCCACACCGGCGGACCGCCGGGCGGTCGGTCGTCCGGTGGTACATCGCGGCGAAGCGCGTACCCGGACGGAAGTCTCGGCTGCGGCCCTGCTCCCTCGTCTTCGCGGACGCCAGCGCTCACGAACCCCTTCATGTCCGTGGTCGCGGCACCGCGTGCGGATCGCGGAAGCAGCGGGCTCGTCAGGTCGCGCGGGGGATGTGGGTCCCTGCACGACTGCGGCCAGTATCGCACAGGACGGCCTCGTCGGCCGTGGTGGGCGGGCTCTCCGGGCGCGTCACTCGCGCCGGCCCTGTCCGGCCGTCAGGCTTGTGTCACACATCACGGCCACAACGGGTCAACCGGCCATCGGAACCCCGTACATTCGCTTGTGAAGACAGTCACAAGCATCCATGACCCCTCAGGAGCCCCCAGTGGACGCCCTTGACCTGGCCCGGTGGCAGTTCGCCATCACCACCGTGTACCACTTCATCTTCGTGCCGCTCACGATCGGCTTGGCGCCGCTGGTCGCCATCATGCAGACCGCGTGGGTGCGCACCGGTGACGAACGGTGGCTGCGGCTCACCAAGTTCTTCGGGAAGCTCTTCCTGATCAACTTCGCGCTCGGCGTCGTGACCGGCATCGTGCAGGAGTTCCAGTTCGGCATGAACTGGAGCGAGTACTCGCGCTTCGTCGGTGACGTGTTCGGGGCGCCGCTCGCGATGGAGGCGCTGGCCGCGTTCTTCGTCGAGTCCACGTTCCTCGGCCTGTGGATCTTCGGCTGGGACCGCCTGAGCAAGCGCGTGCACCTCGCCTGCATCTGGGCCGTCGCCGTCGCGGTGAACCTCTCGGCGTTCTTCATCCTCGCGGCAAACTCCTGGATGCAGCACCCGGTGGGTACGCGCTTCAACCCGGAGACCGGCCGGGCCGAGATGGAGTCCATCTGGGCGGTCCTCACCAACAGCACGCTCTGGGCGGCGTTCCCGCACACCGTCACGGCGGCGTTCCTCACGGCCGGCACGTTCGTCGCCGGCATCGCCGCCTGGTGGATGGTGCGCCTGGCGCGGACGCGCAAGCCCGAGAACGTCGAGCTCGCCCGCACGGTCTACCGGCCGGCGCTGGTGCTCGGCACGGTCACGATGCTCATCGCGGGCGTCGGCGTCGCAGTGTCCGGCGACTTCCAGGGCAAGCTGATGTTCGAGCAGCAGCCCGGGAAGATGGCCTCCGCCGAGGCGCTCTGCGAGGGCACCGAGGCTGCCGCCTTCTCGATCCTCACGATCGGCGACCTGAGCAACTCGTGCGAGGGCGTGCGCCACCTCATCGAGATCCCGGGCCTGGCCAGCTACCTCGGCACCGGCAGCTTCTCCGGCCCGGACAGCTATCTCCCCGGCGTCGTGGACGTCCAGGAGTCGTACACGGAGCGGTACGGCGACACCGACGACGCCGGCAACCCCGTCTCGTACACGCCGAACCTCGCCCTCACCTACTGGAGCTTCCGGCTGATGATCGGCCTCGCGATCGGCTCCGTCGCGCTCTCGCTGGCCGCGCTGTGGTTCACCCGCGGCGGGCGCGTCAGCGACAACCCCTGGCTGGCCCGCATCGGCCTCGCCGCGATCCCCATGCCGTTCCTGGCGTCGTCCTTCGGCTGGATCTTCACCGAGACCGGCCGTCAGCCGTGGGTCGTCGCACCGAACCCCACGGGCATCGACGAGATCCGGCTGCTCACGCTGCGCGGCGTCTCGACGGTGGTGAGCCCGGGGATGGTGCTCACCTCGATGATCGTGTTCACCGTCGTCTACGGCGTGCTCGCGGTCATCTGGTACCGCCTCATGCACCGGTACACGGTCGAGGGCGTGCCCGCCGTCGTCCACGACGACTCACCCGAGGCGCGAACCGACGACGCCGCCGACCGCCCGCTCTCCTTCGCCTACTGAACCCGGAGCCACCGCCATGGATCTCTCCATCTTCTGGTTCGTCCTCATCGCGGTCCTGTGGACCGGGTACCTCGTCCTGGAGGGCTTCGACTTCGGGGTCGGGATGCTGCTCTCGATCCTGCCCCGCGGCGACGCCGCGCACCGCGAGAAGGAGCGGCGCCTGCTGGTCAACACCATCGGGCCCGTCTGGGACGGCAACGAGGTGTGGCTCCTCACCGCCGGCGGCGCGACCTTCGCCGCGTTCCCCGAGTGGTACGCCACCCTGTTCTCCGGCTTCTACCTGCCGTTGCTGCTCATCCTCGTGGCGCTCATCGTGCGCGGCGTCGCCTTCGAGTACCGCGGCAAGATCGCCGACGCCGCCTGGGCGCGGCGCTGCGACCTCGCGATCCAGGTCGGCTCCTGGGTTCCCGCCATCCTCTGGGGAGTCGCGTTCGCCAACCTCGTGCGGGGCGTGCAGCTCGACGAGGCGCACCAGTACGTCGGCGGGTTCTGGGCCTTGCTCAACCCGTTCGCCCTGGTGGGTGGGCTCGTGACGCTCGTCCTGTTCCTGCTGCACGGCGCCGTGTTCGTGGCGCTCAAGACCGACGGCGAGATCCGGGCCCGGGCTCGCCGCCTGGCCGGAGTGCTCGGCGTGGCCGCGGTCGTGGTCGCCGGCGGCTGGGCCGTCTGGGCGCAGCTCGCGTACTCGACCGGGTGGACGTGGGTGGCCGTCGCGATCGCCGCCGGTGGCCTGATCGGCGTCCTCGTGGCGAACCGGGCCGGGCGCGAGGGCTGGGCCTTCGCGCTGTCGGCGGTCGTGCTGGTCTCCGCCGTCGTGCTGATCTTCGGCTCGATGTTCCCCGACGTGATGCCCGGCCTCGGCGGCGGGAACTCGCTGTCGATCGCCGAGGCGTCCTCGACGCCGTACACGCTCGGCGTCATGACCGTCGTCGCGCTCGTGCTGACGCCGCTCGTGCTCGCGTACCAGGCCTGGACGTACTGGGTGTTCCGGCGGCGCCTGAGCGTGAAGCACATCCCGGCGCCCGTGGGGCTCACGTGGCAGCGGATCAAGGACGCCGCGTTCTGAGCCGGCACGCAAGGATGGGCCGGTGAAGCCTTTCGACCCGCGCCTCGCGCAGGGCGCCGCGGCGCGCGCCTACCTGGTGCTGACCGTGGGGCTCGGCGCCCTCTCGGCGGGCCTCGTGGTGGCCCAGGCGCTGCTGGTCGCCCGGCTGCTGACCCCCGTCGTGTCGGGGAGCGCCTCGGTGGCCGACGGCGGCGTGACGGCTCCCGACCAGGTGTGGCCCTTCGCGGCGCTGGTGGCGGTCGTGGGCCTGCGCGGCGCGGTCGCGTGGGCCCAGGACCGGTACGCCCTGCGGGCCGCCGCCCGGACCGTCGCCGAGCTGCGCTCCGCCGTGGTGGCGGCGTGGGCGGCGCGCCCGCCGCGGTCGGACGTGAGCCGCGAGGCCGACGTGGCGACCCTGGCCACGCGCGGCCTGGACGCCCTCGAGCCCTATCTCGTCCGGTACCTGCCGCAGCTCGTGCTCACGGCCCTGCTCACGCCCGCTCTCGTGGTCGTCGTGTGGACGCTCGACTGGGTGTCCGTGCTCGTCGTGATCGTGACGCTGCCGCTCGTTCCGCTGTTCATGGTGCTGGTGGGGCGGCTCACCGCGGGCACGTCGGAGCGACGCCTCGCCACGGTGCAGCGGCTCGGCGCCCAGGTGCTCGACCTCGTCGCCGGCCTGCCGACCCTGCGCGCCTTCGGCCGCGCCATCGGGCCCGGCGCCCGCGTGCGCGAGCTCGGCGACGCCTCGCGCCGCGCCACGATGGGAACGCTGCGGGTTGCGTTCCTCTCCTCGATGGTGCTCGAGCTCCTCACCACGCTCTCGGTGGCGATCGTCGCCGTGGGCGTGGGGCTGCGGCTCGTCGAGGGCGCCATGCCCCTGGAGCCGGCCATCGCCGTGCTCATGCTCGCACCCGAGGTCTACCTCCCCCTGCGCCGCGTCGGCGCCGAGTTCCACGCGTCCACCGACGGCCTCGCCGCGGCGGACCGGGCGTTCGCCGTGCTCGAGGACGCGGAGCGCGAGGACCGGGCCGACGCCACCCGCCGGCCCGCTCCCCCGCTCGCCGGGGCGACGCTCGTGCTCGACGACGTGACCGTCCGCGCAGGCGACCGGGCCGTCTACGCGCCCGCGGGTCTCTCGGCCAGGATCCCGCTCGGGGCGGGCACGCCCGGCAGCGGGCGGGTCGTCGCGCTGCGCGGCCCGAGCGGCGGCGGGAAGTCGACGGCGGTGCTCGCGCTCCTCGGGCTGCTGCGGCCCGACGCCGGCCGGGTGCTCGTGGAGCCCGCCGCCGGCGGTGGTGACGGCGCGGCCGGGCCGGTCGACCTCACCGACGTCGACCTCGAGAGCTGGTGGGCGCGGCTCACCTGGGTGCCGCAGCGCCCGTCCCTCCCACCCGGCACCGTGCACGACGTCGTGACGGCCACCCGGGCGGTCGGTTCGCCGGAGCGGGACGAGGCCGCCCGGCGCACGGGACTCGACGCCGTCGTGCGCGACCTGCCCCGGGGCTGGGACACCGTCGTGGGCCTGGGCGGCGTCGGGCTGAGCGTCGGCCAGCGCCAGCGTGTCGCCCTCACCGCCGCGCTCCTCGACGACGCCGCGGCCCGGCCGCTCGTCGTCCTCGACGAGCCGACCGCCCACCTCGACGCCCGCGGCGAGCAGGCGGTCCTCGACACGGTCCGGGCGTGGCGCGACGCCGGCCGCACGGTCGTCGTCGTCGCCCACCGGGCGTCGCTGCTGGCGCTAGCCGACCAGGTGGTCGACGTGTCGTCGGCGCCTGCTCCCGCTGTGGGTGTGGCTGCGGCGACAATTCACGCCACGACTCCCGCCGCAGCCATACCCACAGCACCGGACACCACTTCCGCACCACCGGAGGCGAGGCATGAGCGATAGGCGAGAGGCGTCGGGCAGCGGGCGGCACGACCCGCTGCGGGCGGTGCTGCCCCTGCTCGAGGTACGGCCCGGCCGGGTCGCCGCCGCCGTCGCGCTCGGGACCCTGGCCCTCGGGTGCGCGATCGGTCTCGCGGCCGTAGCCGCGTGGCTCATCGCGCGCGCCTCGCAGATGCCGCCGGTGCTGACCCTGTCGGTCGCCGTGGTGTCGGTGCGGGCGTTCGGGATCGGGCGGGGGGTGCTGCGGTACTGCGAGCGCCTCGCGTCGCACGACGTCGCGCTGCGCGGCATGGCGGCGCTGCGGGCCAACGTGTACGACGCCCTCGCGCGGAGCGCCGCGCCGCTGACCGTGCGCCGCGGCGACCTGCTGGCGCGCCTCGGGGCCGACGTCGACGACGTGGGCGACGTCGTGGTGCGTGCCGTCGTCCCCGCGGGCGTCGCGCTCGTGGTCGGGGCGGGGTCCGCGGTGCTCGTCGGCGCGTTCCTGCCCGCGGCGGGCGCGGCCCTCGCCGCGTGCCTCGTGCTCGCGGGGGTGGTCGCGCCGTGGCTGGCCGCGCGCGCCGCCGCGTCCGTCGAGGCGCAGGGCGCGACTGTGCGGGGCGAGGTGACCGCCCTGACACTCGAGCTGCTGGAGGACGCCTCCGCGCTGCGCGTCTCCGGGCGCTTCGACGACCGGCTCGCCCAGCTGGGCCGCGCCGACGACCGGCTCACCGCCGTCGCCGACGCCGGAGCCCGCACCACCGGCCTGTCCTCCGCACTCGGCGCGCTCGCGCAGGGGCTCGCGGTCGTCGCCGCGATCGCCCTCGGGATCCCCGCGGTGCTCGACGGCCGGCTCGCGCCCGAGGAGCTCACCGTCGTGGTCCTGACGCCGCTCGCCGTGTTCGAGGCGACCGCCGGGATGCCCGCCGCGGCGGTGCAGCTGCACCGCTCACGCGAGGCGGCGCGGCGCCTGCTGGCGCTGCTGCCGGAGGGCGGGCCGGGTGTCCCCCGCGTGATCGGCAGTCCGTCGGAGGGCGTGATCGGCGAGGTGGGCACGGGCTTGAGCGCCGCCGCGGCGGGGTCGCTCCTCGAGCTCGACGGCGTCACCGCGGGCTGGGGCGACCGGGCGGTCGTCGCGGGCGTGTCACTCGCCCTGGTACCGGGCTCGGTCGTGGCGCTCGCCGGGCCGTCGGGCGTGGGCAAGACGACGCTGCTCGCTACGGCAGCCGGCCTGGTCCCGCCGCTCGCAGGCTCGGTGCATACCGCTCGATCGGCAGTTCGTCGCGTGATCGGCAGCCCGGCCTACCGATCATCCGACGAACTGCCGATCACGCGAGAGGGAGCGGGCGCGGGGGCGGGGGCGGGGGCGGGGGCCCGCGGCCCTGCTCGTGGCCGAGGACGGGCATGTGTTCGACACCACGGTGCTGGAGAACCTCCGGGTGGCACGGGGGGACGTCACCCCGGACGAGGCGCGCGACGCCCTCCGCACCGTCGGCCTGGGCGACTGGCTCGACGGGCTGCCGGAGGGCCTCGGGACGATGGTGGGCTCGGACGCGGCGGCCGTGTCAGGGGGCGAGCGTCGCCGGCTGCTCGTCGCCCGCGCGCTGCTCGCCCCCGCGCGGGTCCTGCTGGTCGACGAGCCCGCCGAGCACCTCGACGCGACCACGGCGGACGCCCTCGTGCGCACCCTGGTGGAGCACGCGCGTGCGACGGGGCGCGCGGTGCTCCTGGCCACGCACCGGCTGAGTCCGTTGGACGCCGTGGACGAGGTGCTGGTGCTGCGCCGCGCGGACAGCGGCGACGACCCGGCCGCGGCGGGCGAGCCCGCCGCAGGCGAGCCCGCCGCAGGCGAGCCCGCCGCAGGCGAGCCCGCCCGGGTCTGGGCGCGCGGCACGCACGCGCACCTCCTGGCGACCGACGAGGCCTATGCCTGGGCCGCCGCGGCGGAGACCATCGCGCCGAGATAGTGCCGAGATAGTCAGGCCGTCGGACGGGGTGACTACCTCGCCACCAGAAGGCCGCCGAAGTAGTCGACCCGTCCGACGAGGTGATCACCTCGACATGTCCCGGCTACGCCCCCAGCGCCGCCATCGCCGCCGCGCGGCCCGGGATGCCGCTCACTCCCCCGCCACGCCGCGCGCCGGCACCGGCCAGCAGCACAGCGTCGTGCGCCGTCTCGACGCCCCAGCGCCCCACCTCGTCGTCGGACTCGGCAAACGGCCACGCGAGGTCGCGGTGGAAGATGTGCCCGCCGGGCAGGCCGACGTCGCCCTCGAGGTCGACGGGAGTCCGCACCTCGAGGCAGGGCTTGCCGTCGGCGTCGAGCGCGAGGCAGTCCTCGATCGGCTCGGCGAGCACGGAGTCGAGCGACCGGAGCGTCGCCGCGAGCGCCGCGTCGCGCGCGCCGTCGGGGTCGTCGCGGAACAGCCGCGTGGGCATGTGCAGCCCGAACAGCGTGATGGTCTGCGCCCCGGCCTCCCGGAGCGAGGGCCCGAGGATCGACGGGTCCGTCAGCGTGTGGCAGTAGATCTCGGACGGCGGCAGGTCGGGGATCTTGCCGTCGGCGGCCTGCGCGTACGCCGCCTGGAGCTGGGTGAGCGACTCGTTGACGTGGAACGTCCCGGCGAACGCGGCGACGGGATCGACACCGTCGCGCAGCCGCGGCAAGCGCGTGAGCAGCATGTTCACCTTGAGCTGCGCCCCCTCGGGCGCGGTGTCGTCTCCCACCGGAGCCGCCCCCGACGCGGCGAGGAGGCGGTCGAGCGTGGCGGGCGCGCAGCCCGCGAGGACGTGCCCGGCGCGCACGCCGTGGGCGCGCCCGTCTGCGTCGGCCCACGCAACCTCCGCGTCCGCGCCCGGCGCTCCCGGGTCGACCGCCGTGACCTCGGCCCCGGTGCGGATCGTGGCGCCCGCCGCGAGGGCGGCGTCGCGCAGCGCCCCGGTGACGGCGCCCATGCCGCCGACGGGCACGTCCCAGTCGCCGGTGCCGTTGCCGACCACGTGGTACAGGAAGCAGCGGTTCTGCCGCAGCGACTCCTCGTCGACGTCGGCGAACGTGCCGATGAGCGCGTCCGTCGCGGCGACGCCGCGCACGACGTCGTCCGCGAAGGTGCGCCGCAGCACGGCGCCGATCGGTTCCTCGAACAGCGTCCGCCACGTCGCGTCGTCGCCGACGAGGGCACGGGCCTCGTCCCGGGAGACCAGCGGCTCGGTCATCGTGGGAAACAGCCGCCGTGCGACGGCGGCGGTGCCGGCGTAGAACCGCTGCCAGGCCTCGAAGTCCGCATCGCTGCCGGTGAGGCTGCGGAACGAGGCGCGCGAGACGTCGTCGGACCCTGTGTCGACCAACAGACCGCCGTCTCCGACGGGCGTGTACGACGAGAAGCGGCGCCGCCGCAGCTCGAGCGGCAGGGCGAGCTCCGTGACGATCTGTCGCGGCAGGAGCGAGACGAGGTACGAGTAGCGCGACAGCCGCGCATCCACGCCGGTGAACGGGCGGGCCGACACGGCGGCCCCGCCCACGTGGTCGAGGCGCTCGAGGACGAGCACCGAACGGCCCGCGCGGGCGAGGTAGGCCGCGGCGGTCAGGCCGTTGTGGCCGCCTCCGACGACGACGGCGTCGTAGCGGGCGGCGGTGCCGTCCGGGGGGCCGGCCGAGGCGGGTGTCGCGTGCATGGCGCCATCCTGGCACGGTGCCCGTAACCGGATCGTGACAATTCTGGAGAGTCCCGGTACGGTCGACTCACCTCGCCGGTCCGGTGGGGTCCAGGACTGGACGCCGAGCCCTGTCAACGGTCCTGAGCAGCGACGACATGACAGGGGCGGGGGAACCAGGTAAGCCGGACGCGCAAGCGTCCTCGGGGTGAAGCCCGGCGAGAGCCGGGCCGGGTGAACGCTCTCCCTATCCGAACCCGACAGCTCACCTCGTAGGCGTCGAGGAGACCACTGGTGACCACACTCACCGACGAGCTCGCCGCGCGCGGCGAGCAGATCACGACCACCCAGCGGGCCCGGCACCGTGCCGACGGCCCGCCCGTCACCCCCCTGACCACCTTCACCCAGATTGCGACCGAGAACGCCGCCCGCACAGGCGCCATCGCGATGGTGTCCTCGGGCATCCTGGCGTCGGTGTTCTCGTCGCCCGCCGCCGCAGCGCCCGTCGAGACGTCCAACCGCCACACGCTCGACGTGGCGACGACCCCGAGCACGACCCTCCAGCTCGTGCCCATCGTGGAGGTGTCCGCAGACGCCCATGTGACGATCGAGGCCGCACCGGTCAGTGTCACTCCCTTCGAGAAGACGGCCGAGGGCATCGCCCAGGCCGAGGCGGAAGCCCGCGCTCTCGCGGAGGCGCAGGCCCGTGCCGAGGCGGAAGCCCAGGCACGGGCGGAGGCCGAGGCGGCCGCAGCGGCACAGGCCGCAGCAGCGGCGGCCGCGGCCGAGGCAGAGGCCGCGGCGGCAGCCGCCGCAGCCTCGTCGGCCGACCTCGGCGCCCGGGCGGTCGCGATCGCCATGGAGCTCGTCGGCACCCCGTACGTCTACGGCGGCGAGTCGCTCTCGGGCTTCGACTGCTCCGGGCTGATCTGGTACGTGTACCAGCAGCTCGGGATCGACCTGCCGCGCTCGTCCTCCGAGCAGCGCTACGCGGGCACGGTCGTGTCCGCGGCCGACGCGCGGCCTGGCGACCTCGTCTGGACGTCCGGCCACATCGCGCTCTATGCGGGCAACGGCATGGTCGTCGAGGCGCAGCAGGTCGGCGTGCCCGTGCAGTACACCGCCATGTGGCAGGACAACCCGGTGTTCATCCGCGTCACCGGCTGAGTCTGCCGGCGGGGCGCGGCGGACTGGGCCGCCTCGCCCCGCCGGTCCCGTCGGGTAGCGTCCCCCGCGTGAAGATCCTCGTCCCGGACGTCCCCTTCGACCTCGCCTTCACGGCCCTGCTGCCCGACGGCGGAGCCTCCTTCGGCCCAGGCGGCACCGACATCGTGGTCGCCTACGCGATGAAGGAGCCGGTGCCGGAGGAGCACGTCGACGCCGACGTCCTGGTGACGTGGTCGAGCCCGCCGCGGGTGGTCGCGGACGCCGCCCGGCGCCTGACCCGGCTGCGCTGGGTGCAGACGCTCGCGGCCGGGCCGGACGTCGCCGTGGCGGCGAACTTCGCACCGGACGTCGTGATCGCGTCGGGCCGTTCGCTGCACGACGACACGGTCGCCGAGCACACCCTCGGCCTCGTCCTCGCGCTCGTGCGCCGCCTCGACGTGTCGTTCGCCGCCCAGCGGGAGCACCGGTGGGCGAAGGAGATCACGTTCGCGCAGGAGGACCCCGCGACGGCCGCCTCGTACACCCTCGACGGAGCGCGGGTCACGATCTGGGGCTTCGGGTCGATCGCCGCCGTCCTCGCGCCGCTGCTGTCCGCGCTCGGAGCCCAGGTGACCGGCGTCGCGGGCACCGCGGGCGAGCGCCACGGCTTCTCCGTCGTCACCGCCGACGACCTGCCGACCTTGCTGCCGCGCACCGACGTGCTGATCTCGCTGCTGCCGGCGACCCCGCAGACCCGGCACGCGCTCGACGCGGCGACGCTCGCCTTCCTGCCCCCGCACGCCCGGTTCGTCAACGTCGGGCGCGGGGCGACCGTCGACGAGGCGGCGCTCGTCGACGCCCTACGCGGCGGGCGGCTGGCCGGCGCCGCGCTCGACGTCATGCAGACCGAGCCGCTGCCTGCGGACTCACCGCTCTGGGACGCTCCCGGCATGATCCTCACGCCCCACGTCGCGGGCGGCCGGCCGCGGGGAGCGGCGCGGTTCCTCGCGGAGCAGCTCACGGCCTGGCGCACCGGCGGCCGGGAGGCGCTGCGCAACGTCGTCGTGCGGTAGGCGGGCCGGGAGGCTCACGTCGCGCGGGGGGCCCGCTGGCACACCGGGCACGTGAAGGCGGACCGGTTCATGAAGGGGTCCCGGCGGATCGGGGTGCCGCAGCGGCGGCACGGCTCGCCCTCACGCCCGTACACGTTCAGCGACCGGTCGAAGTAGCCCGACTGACCGTTCACGTTCACGTACAGCGCGTCGAAGCTCGTCCCGCCCTGGGCCAGCGCCTCGCGCATCACCTCCTCGGCCGCGTCCAGCACCCGGTGCACGTCGGCGACGCGCAGGCGGTCGGTGGGCCGGGCCCAGTGCAGGCGGGCCCGCCACAGCGCCTCGTCGGCATAGATGTTGCCGACGCCGGACACCACGCCCTGGTCCAGCAGTGCTCGCTTGATCTGGGTCCGACGACGGCGCACCCGCCTCGCGAGGTCGTCCCTGCCCTCTGCCCCACCCTTGAGGTAAGGGTCGAGCAGGTCACGGGCGATGTGCGCGACCGGGCCCGGGACCGCGGCGAGGTCGCTGCCCAGGCCGCCCGGGGCGCCGTCGGGCACCGGGACGAGGTCGCTGACGCTCAGGTAGCCGAAGGTCCGCTGGTCCACGAAGTCGACGTACCGGGCGTCCGACGGGGCACCGTCGAGGTGGAGCCGGACGCGCAGGTGCGGGTGTCGGAAGTCGTCCGGGTCGGTGCCCGACCGGACGAGGAGCTGGCCCGACATGCCGAGGTGCGCGAGGAGCGCCGCCGCGCTCCGGGCGCCGGGAGGCGGGGGTGCGTCCGCGGGTTCGAGCGGGAACCAGAGGAACTTGCCGCGGCGCACCGCCGCGGCGAGGCGCTGGCCGGTGAGCTCGGCGCGGAAGGCGACCGGTCCTCCGTCGTGCCGCCGGACGCTGTAGTCGCGGAAGACCTCGACGTCCCGCACCACCGCGCCGACGACCAGGCGCTCGAGACCGTCCCGGACGGTCTCGACCTCGGGCAGCTCAGGCACTCGCACCCTTGGACGCCGCGGGGTCGGCGGCCGCGTCGGGACGCGGGAAGCTTGCCAGGAGCTCCCGGTAGGCCCCCTCGGCCGCACCCTGCTCCGCGTGCTTCTTCGCCGTGCCGGAACCCGTTCCGTACGTCACGCCGTCGATCACGACGGACGAGTGGAAGATGCGGGCGTGCTCAGGCCCCTCGGCCGTCGCCACGTACTCGGGCGCGGGCAGGCCACGTTCGGCTGCCGCCTCCTGCAGCGACGTCTTCCAGTCGAGGCCCGCGCCGAGGGCGGCCGCGACGTCGAGCTGCGCGTCGACGAGCCGGTGCACCAGCTCGCGCGACACCTCGAGGCCGTGGCTCAGGTAGGTCGCGCCGATGAGGGCCTCGACCGTGTCCGACAGGATCGAGTCCTTGTCGAACCCGCGCGTGCGGACCTCGCCCTTGCCGAGCAGCACGTAACGGCCCAGCTGGAGGTTGCGTGCGATCACTGCCAGCGACCGCTGCGACACCGTTGCCGCACGCATCCGCGCCAGATCGCCCTCCGAGAGGTCCGGGTGGCGCCGGTACAGCGCCTCCGTGACGACCAGCCCCAGGACCGTGTCGCCCAGGAACTCCAGGCGCTCGTTCGTGGGGATCCCGCCGGCCTCGTGCGCGAACGACCGGTGCGTCAGCGCGAGCACGAGAAGTGCGGTCGGCTCCGGTCGCGCCGGTGCGCCGTCCCTGACCACGTCAGCCCGCGAAGGCAGACTTCTGGGCCTCGGCGTACGTGCGGGTCTTGTAGGTGCCGCAGGTGGGGCACGCCGTGTGCGACAGCTTGTCAGCCTTGCACGCGGGGCAGGTGGTGAGGGTCGCGGCGGTGGTCTTCCACTGCGAGCGACGCGCACGGGTGTTGCTGCGCGACATCTTGCGCTTCGGAACAGCCACGGCTAGCTCTCTTTCGTCTCGTCCGACACGCTCGTGGATCCGAGCATGCTCTGCAGCGCCGACCAACGAGGGTCGACAACGTCATGGTGGTGGCCGGGGTCGTCGGCCAGGCGCGCTCCGCACTCGGAGCACAAGCCCGGGCAGTCCGGCGAGCACAGCGGTTGAAATGGTAGCGCAGTCACGACGGAATCCCTCAGCGGAGGCTCCAGGTCCGCCAGGTCCTCGTCGAGGAGCGACTCCACGTCCTCTGCCTCGTCGTCGCCCGCCGCAGCGCCGGCACGTGCACGCTCCGGGTAGGCGAAGAGCTCCGTGAGGTCGACCGACACCGGGACTGTGACCTCGTCGAGGCAGCGGACGCACTCGCCCACGGCCACGCCGCTCACCGTACCCGACACCAGCACGCCCTCCATCACCGACTCGATCCGCAGATCGAGCATGATCTCGCTGCCCTCGGGGATGCCGATGACGACGGTGCCCAGGTCCGACGGCGCCTGCACGGTCCTGGAGACCTCGCGCATGCTGCCGGGTCGCCGAGAGAGCTCGTGCGTGTCGAGCACGAGCGGCGAACGCGGGTCAAGGTGGATGGCAGGCTCCGAGAAGGTGGTGAGGATCGCGGGATCGGTCCGCACGCTCCGGGAGGGCGGGCCAGCGCACCATTCTACGTGATCGTGCGGGAACACCCAACGTGAGCGGACTCACCCCACCCTGCGCTGCGCTGTGCCTTCAGCGCTCAGTCCCTGGCCGCGCTTCGGCGGCGCTCCGCTCCGGCCGCGTGCCTCGTACCTCGGCCCCCACCCTGCGCTGCGCTGTGCCTTCAGCGCTCAGTCCCTGGCCGCGCTTGCGCGGCGAGCGCGGTCCTGACGGCCTCGGCCACGCCCACCGGCACCAGGTCGTCGATCGGGCCGCCGTACCGGGCGATGTCCTTCACCAGCGACGACGCGATGTGCGCGTAGGTCGGGTCCGCGGGCACGAACACCGTCTCGAGCCCGGACAGGTGCCGGTTCATCAGCGCCATGGGCGTCTCCGCGTCGACGTCGGCCCCGCCTCGCAGACCCTTGACCACTGCGACCGCGCCGATCTCCCGGCAGAAGTCCACGAGCAGGCCCGGGACGAGCGCGACGCCGATGTCCGCCGTCGCCGGGTCGGCCGCGAGCGCCGCACGGGCGAGGTCGACGCGGACCTCCGGCGAGAGCAGTCCGGACTTGCCAGGGTTCTTCGCGACGGCGACCACGACGCCGTCGAACAGCGTGCGGGCGCGGCGCACGATGTCGAGGTGGCCGAGCGTGATGGGGTCGTAGGACCCGGGGCAGACGGCGATGGTCATGCGGTCACGCTAGCGGCCCGGCGGCGGGCTCCGCGTAGAAGACGGCGGTCTCGCCGTAGTCCTTGCGCGCAAAGGGCTCGAGACCGGAAGGCCACGCGGGCTCGGGGCTGCGGGTGGAACGCTCCACGACCACGACGGCGCCCCCGGCCAGCACTCCGGGCGCGGCGAGGTGGCTCAGCACGCGCGCCAGCTCCTCCTCGGCGAGGTCGTACGGGGGGTCGAGGAAGACCAGGTCCAGGCCGGGGCCCCCAGGGCCGGTGGCGGCCAGCGAGGCGGCGAAGCGCTCCGCCGTGTCGGCGACGACCCGCACGACGGCGCCGAGGCCGAGCGTGGTGACGTTGCGGCGGGCGACGTCGGCCGCCCCGCGGGCGCTGTCGACCAGCGTGACCTGCGCCGCACCGCGGCTGGCGGCCTCGAGGCCGAGGGCGCCGGAGCCGGCGTAGAGGTCGAGCACGCGGGTGCCGGACAAGACGTCGAGGTGCTCGAGGCGGGAGAAGATCGCCTCCCGCACGCGGTCGCTCGTGGGGCGCGTGCCCTTGGCGGGCACCGCGAGGGTGCGCCCGCCGACGGTCCCGGCCACGATCCTTGTCACGGCCCGAGCCTAAGCCGTGCGCCGAGCTGGGCGTGTCCCGGCTTATCCCGCGTCGGGCAGGGACACGTACGCCGCCAGGGGCAGGTGGTCACTGCCCGTGCGCGGCAGGGTCCAGGTCCGCACGACCTCTGCTCCGCCGGCGAGCACCTGGTCCACCCGCACCACGGGGAACCGGGCGGGGAACGTGAAGCCGAACCCGTGCTCGGGCGCGCCGACGTGCTCCAGGACCGGCACGAGGGCGCGGTCCCGCAGCTCGGTGTTCAGGTCGCCGAGGACGAGCACCGCGCCGGCGTCCTCGGCGGCGAGGACGTCGCCGAGCATCGCGATGCTCTGGTCGCGCTGCGCGGAGTCGAGCCCGCGCCACCCGACGCGGGCCGACGGCAGGTGCGCCACGTAGACCGCGACGTCGCCGCCCGGGGTCTGGGCCGTCGCGGTCAGGCCGCGGTCCCACGACGCGTCGATGCCCGTCGGGCGCAGGTCCACGGGCGCGACGTCGGCGAGCGGGTAGCGCGACCACAGGCCGACCGTGCCCTGCATCGCGTGGTGCGGGTACGCCTCCGCGAGCGCCTCCTCGAACCGGAAGCCGATCCCGTCCGTGAGCTCTTGGAGCGCGATCACGTCCGCGTCGGAGGCGAGCAGCACCTCGACCGTCCCCGGCACGTCGTCGTTCTCGTCGCTCACGTTGTGCTGCACGACCGTGAGGTCGTACGTGACGGTGCTCTCGGGCAGGACCTGCGCGCCGAACACCCCGACCCAGGCACAGAGCGGCACGAGCGCGAAGAGCACGGCCGTGGCGGAGCGGCGCACGATCGCCAGCAGGAAGAGCAGCGGCACCGCGAGGCCGAGCCACGGGAGGAACGTCTCCAGGAGGCTGCCGAGGCTGCCCCAGCGGTTCGGGACGAACCGGTGGCCGAGGAGCAGGAGCGCGACGAGCACGGCCAGGGCGGCCAGCAGGCGACCGCGCTGCCAGGCCGACTTGCGCGGCACGGGCAGTTCGACGGCATGCTTGGCGTCGATGCTCACGGGCGGACTCTAGCGGGCGCGCGGCATCCAAGGAACGGGAGTGTCACGCGCGCTCCAGGAACTCTTCCTGCTCCTCGTCGAGCTGCGCCCGGATCGCGGCGGCGAGCTCGGGCACCCCGGCGAGGTCCGGGTCGGTGGCCACGATGCCACCGGCCTCCTTGCGGGCCTGCTCGATGAGGTCGGCGTCCTGGACGACGCGCAGCAGCCGCAGGGAGCTCGACCGGCCCGACTGCGCGGCGCCCAGCACGTCGCCCTCGCGCCGCAGCTCGAGGTCGAGGTTCGCGAGCTCGAATCCGTCGGTCGTGCGGGTCATCGCGTCGAGGCGCGCGGCGGCGGGCGACCCGTCCTCGGCGTCGGACACGAGCAGGCACAGGCCCGCCGCGGCTCCGCGGCCGACGCGACCGCGGAGCTGGTGGAGCTGGGAGATGCCGAATCGGTCGGCGTCGAAGATCACCATCACGGTCGCTTCGGGCACGTCGACGCCGACCTCGACGACCGTGGTGGAGACGAGCACGGGGGCCTCGCCCGACGCGAACCGCGCCATGGCGGCGTCCTTGTCGGCCGGTGCCATCTGCCCGTGGAGCACGCCGACCTCCAGGCCGGTGAGCTGGGGCCGCTCCCGCAGCTCGTCGGCGACCTCGAGCACCGCGCGCAGGGGCGCGCGGTCCGGCTCTCCGGCGCCGGGCCCGCCACCCGGCCCCGCGGGGACCGTGTCGTCGTAGCCGGCCTCGAAGTCGCCCGCGTCGTCAGCGGGCGCGGCGTCGTCCGGGTGGATCCGCGGACAGACGACGTACGCGCGCTGCCCCTTGCCGACCTCCTCCCGGACCCGCTCCCACGTGCGGTCCATCCACCGCACGTTCGCGGCGGGCACGCGCACCGTCGTGACGCCGGCCCGCCCGGCGGGCACCTGCGTCAGGGCGGACGTCTCGAGGTCGCCGAACACGGTCATGGCCACGGTGCGCGGGATGGGTGTCGCGGTCATGACGAGCAGGTGCGGCGCGACGCGGCCCTTGGCCCGCAGGGCGTCGCGCTGCTCCACGCCGAAGCGGTGCTGCTCGTCCACGACGACGAGCCCCAGGTCGGCGAACTGCACGTGCTCGGACAGGAGGGCGTGCGTACCCACGACGATCCCCGCCTGCCCGCTCGCCGCCTCCAGCAGCGCGGACTTGCGGGCGGCCGCCCCGAGCGACCCGGTGAGCAGGGCGACCCGCGTCCCGTGCTCGGCCCCGCCGAGCAGCCCGCCCTCCGCCAGCGGGCCGAGGAGGGTGCGCAGGGTGCGGACGTGCTGGGCGGCGAGCACCTCAGTGGGCGCGAGCAGGGCGGCCTGACCGCCCGCGTCGACAACCTGGAGCATGGCCCGCAGCGCCACGACCGTCTTGCCCGAGCCGACCTCGCCCTGCAGCAGCCGCTGCATCGGCCGGGGGCTCGCGAGCTCAGCGGAGATCTCCGCCCCCACGGCGCGCTGCCCCTCGGTGAGCTCGAACGGCAGGGACGTGTCGAAGTCGGTCAGGAGGCCGGCCTGCCCGGGTGCCCGCAGCGGCCGGGCGGTGGCGTCCTGCTGCGCCGCACGGGCCCGGCGCTGGGCCAGGGCGGCCTGCAGCACGAACGCCTCCTCGAACCGCAGCCGGTGCTGCCCGGTGCGGACCGCGCCGAGGTGGTCGGGCCGGTGCACCATGCGCAGGGCGGCGAGACGGCCGGGCAGCCCGACGCGGGCGCGCACCTCGACCGGCAGCGGGTCTGCTACGTCGTCGTCGGTCAGCGGGTCGAGCACGACGCGCACCGCCTGCTGGATCTTCCAGCTCGAGATCGTCGACGAGGCCGGGTAGATAGGGATCGGCTTGCTCGCGTGCTCCAGGAGCGCCTCGTCGCTGTCCAGGTCCTGCTCGCCCATCAGCACGAAGTCGGGGTGCGCGAGCTGCCGGGTGCCCCGGTACTCGCCCACCGTGCCCGAGAACAGGCCGGTGACGCCGGGCTGCAACCGCTTCTCGAACATGAAGAGCGCGCCCTTGCCCTTGGCGAAGAACGTGAGCGACAACCGCTGCTGCCCGTCGGTGATGGTCGCCTCCAGCAGGGCGCCCTGGCGGGCGCGCATGGTGCGCACGGTCGCGTGCTCGACGCGCGCCATGACGGTGGCGTGCTCCCCCACCTCCAGGCGCGCGATGTCGGTGAGCTGCCCGGGTTCCGCGTACCGGCGCGGGTAGTGCGACAGCAGGTCGCCCACCGTCTCGAGGCCGAGCTTCGCCAGCGCGTTCGCGCTGCGCGTGCCGACCGCCTTCACCAGCTTCTCCTCCTCGCGCCGGGTCATGCGCCTGCCTCCGGCTGCTCGACGCCGTCCTCCACGCCCAGGTGCACCATGGCGCCCGGGCGCCCGGTCGGCAGGGCGACCAGCTCGGCCTCGGGTGCGAGCCGCGCGAGCGCCGCGGCGAGGTCGTCCGCGATGGCGGGCGGGACGTCGTCGTCCAGGAGGGCCGTGACGACGAGAGGCTCGGCGCCCTCGATCAGGCGCTCGAGCGCCTCGCACGCGGCCGCCGCCGGCGCCTGCGCGACCACGAGGTCGGCGAGCGTGGCGCGGACGGCGGCCGGGACGCCGTCCGGGTCGTCCGCGACCTGCGGCAGCAGCGTGCCCAGGGCGGCGAGCGCGGCGACCACGTGGACGTCCGTGGCGGCCTCGAGGACCAGCAGCTCGTCGAGGTCGAGGCCCTCGGCCGCGGCGGCCTCGCCGACCGCGCCGCGGGCCGTGCCCGGCAGGACCAGAGCCCGCCGCGCGCCGGTGCTCGCGGCCGCGCGGTGCACGTCCTGCGCCGTGAGCGGCTCGACCTGCCCGCCGATCCCGCCCGTCAGCAGCACGACCGCGCCCGCGAGCGCCAGCTCGACGGCGAGCGCCGGGGCGTCCGTCGCGACGACCACGCCCCACTCGTGCTGGAGCGCGGCCTCGAGGTGGCGCACGTGCACCTGGGCGAGCGACGCCCCCTCGGTGAGGAAGCCGGTGGCGGCCGCGAGGGCAGCGGCCAGGTCGTCCGTGTGTACGTGGCCCTGCCAGACCGCGTCGCCCGTGCCGGCGTCACCGCCCACCACCACGACGGAGTCGCCGACGACGGCGAGCCGGTCGCGCAGGGCCTGGGCGACGGCGTCGGCGACGCCGTCGACGGACCCTGCCGGGCGGGACAGGACGAACATGAGCTCGAGCGAGCCCGCGCCGCCGTGGTGGCCGGTGCCGGCCTCGACGGCAGGCCCGCCCGCGACCGGCACGGCGGCGTCGCGGTCGGGATCCAGCACGAGATCAAGAGTCACGAGAGCCGCCGTGGTGGCCCCGGACCGGACCGCCGGCGCCGAGACCGCCACCAGGGCGTCGAGCACGAGGACCAGGCCGCACGCCCCGGCGTCGAGGACGCCGGCCCGGCTGAGGGCGGCGAGCTCGCCCCGGCTCGCCACCGCAGCGGCCCGCGCGGCCCTGGCGGCCGCGGACAGCACCTCCTGGCCCGCATCCTGCGCGGCCCGCGCGGCACCGGCCGCCGCGTCCGCCGCCGTGAGGATCGTGCCCTCGGCCGGACGGGCGACGGCGGCGCGCGCCGACCGGGCGGCCTGGGCCAGCAGGTCCGCGGCCGTGCCGCCGCGCCGCGCCGCGACCGCGAGCCCGCGGAGCCACTCGCTGAGGATCACGCCCGAGTTGCCGCGCGCGCCCAGCAGCGCGCCGCGGGCGAGGGTGCCGAGGAGCTGGGTGCCCGTGGCGCCGGCCGATGCCGCGGCCACGGCCCGCTCCCCCTCGCGAAGGGTGAGGTGGAGGTTGGTGCCGGTGTCCGCGTCGGCCACCGGGAAGACGTTGACCCGGTCGAGCGCCGCGCGCTCGCGCCCCACCGACCGCGCGGCGAGTCGCGCCCACGCCCGGACGCGGGCGGCGTCCAGCGCCTCGCCCGCCGCGGACTCGCTCCGCTCGGACACGCCTGCCCCCCTGACGTCGGTCACGCTCTGCTCCTCCTGCGGTCGGTCCGGTCGGTCCGGTCGGTCCGGTCGGCCACCACGGTACTTCGCCTGTCCGACACAGGTGTGTGACGCACCACCCGCGCCCGACAGTTTGAGGGGGCGTCCGCCGATCAGGTACTCTGTCGTGGTTGCCTGGTCTGTTGCCGGGCGCCCCCACAAGACCACCTCACGTCCTGCTGTTGTGCACGGACGTGCACGAACACCTCAGGAGACCACCGTGGCTGCCAACTGCGACGTCTGCGGCAAGGGCCCGGGCTTCGGGCACAGCATCTCGCACTCCCACATCCGCACGAAGCGCCGCTGGAACCCGAACATCCAGCGCGTGCGTGCCATCGTGGGCGGCACCCCGAAGCGCGTCAACGTGTGCACCTCGTGCCTCAAGGCCGGCAAGGTCACGCGCCGCGTCTCTGCCTGACACGAACCTCGAGGCCTGACACGAGCTTCGAGGCCTGACACGAGCTTTCGAAGGCGCCCGCCGGGTTCACCCGGCGGGCGTCTTCGTCACCCCCTCCGGGCGCCTCAGGGGCGTTGCCGTCGGCCCGGGCCGATGGCACAGTGAACCCATGGCGCCCCAGGTCGAGGATGTGAAGATCCGGCCGGCGACGGTCTCGGACGCGAAGGCGATCGCCCGCGTCGACGTCGCGTCCTGGCGCAGCGCCTACTCGGAGATCCTGCCGACCTCCTACCTGAGGTCGCTGGACGTGTCGGACCGGGCCGACGAGTGGACCGCCGCCCTCACCGCACCGGGCGCCCGCGTGCTCGTCGCGGAGGACGGGTCGGACGCGATCGGCTTCACCAGCGTCGGGCCGTCGCGCGACGAGGACGCCGAGCCGGGCGACCTCGAGATCTACGCGATCTACCTGCACCCCAAGGCCTGGGGCAGCGGCGTGGCGCGCGACCTGATGCGCACCGTGCTCGCCGACGTCCCCAACAGGACGACGGTCACGCTCTGGATCCTCGAGGCCAACGAGCGCGCCAAGCACTTCTACCGGCGCCACGGCTTCCACCCGGACGGCGTCGAGCGGATCGACCTCATCGGCGACAAGCCCGTCACCCAGCTCCGCTACCGGCGCGGCCCGCAGACCCGGTGACCTGACGCGGTGACCGCGGTGACCTACCGCGCGAAGTGGTCCCATCCGGGGCCGACGCGGGACTCCTGCCCGCCGACCGTGACCCTCGGCCCCCCGGCACCCGCCTCGAGCACCCGGCCGACGGCGTCCCACCCGGCGGGGACGTCCGTCCCGGGGAACGTCGCCAGCAGGCCGTGGTCCTCCCCGCCGCCGTAGACCCAACGCTCGACGAGCTCGGCCGCCGGCACACCGGTCGCGGCCGAGACGTCGTCGGCGGCGGGGAGCAGCACCTTCCGGTCGGCGGAGAACGCCGCCGGGTCGAGGTCGAGGCTCACCCGGCTCGCACGGGCGAGCCGGCCGGCGTCGCGCAGCAGGCCGTCGGACAGGTCGAGCATCGCGGTCGCGCCGCCCCGGGCCGCCGCCGGGCCGGCCGACAGCGGGGGCTCCGGGCGCAGGTAGGCGCCCACGAGCTCGGCGTGCCGGTCGCCGCCGGGGGTGGCCAGGCCGGCGTCGAGCAGCGCGAGGCCCGCAGCGGACCGGCCGCGGACGCCCGCGTGGGCAAGGACGTCGCCCGGCCGCGCGCCGGAGCGCAGCACCGGGGAGCGCCAGTCGAGCGTGCCGTGCACCGTCACGGCGACCACGATCATGTCCCCGCCCGAGAGGTCCCCGCCCACGACGCCCGCTCGCACGGGAGCACACGCGTCGGCGAGGCCGCGCGCCAGGCTGGTCACCCACTCGACGGCGGTGTCGCCGGGCACCACGAGCGAGACGACGAGCGACGTCGGCCGCGCCCCCATCGCCGCGACGTCCGCGAGATTCTGGGCGGCGGCGCGGCGTCCGACGTCGTACCCGCTCGACCACCGAGCGCGGAAGTGACGGTCCTCCACGAGGACGTCCGTCGACACGACGTACTGGCCGTCCGGGGCGGCGACCACGGCGGCGTCGTCCCCGGGGCCCACGACGGTCGCCTTGCCCTTCGGCAGCAGGGGAAAGATCCTGGCCAGGAGCTGTTCCTCGGTGAGATCGCGGACGAGGTCTGTCACGGGTCAGACCTTATGCGCTCCGGCGGCTTTCACCCGTCAGGCGCCCGTGTCCCGGACGCCCGGACCTGCCTGTAGTGCACAGGTCGAGACCGAGTACCTTGGGCGGGTGCCGTTCGCGAGACCCGCTCCAGCCACCGCCGTGCCTCGTTCCCTGTCACGGGTGTCGCGCCTCGCCGCGATCGTGGCGCTGCCCGCGGCGGTCGCGGGCCTGGCCGCCTGCACGCCGACCATCGGCGTCGAGGTCGCCGAGGACGCCGCGAACCCGGCGTGCGCGGACGTGGTGCTCGCCGTCCCGGAGAGCCTGGGCGCCGACCTGCCGAAGGTCCGTACGAACTCCCAGGCCACCGCCGCCTGGGGCGAGCCCGGGGCCGCGGTGACGCTGCGCTGCGGCGTGACGCCGCCCGGCGCGTCCGCGGACTGCCAGCGCGTCGAGTCGGCCGACGGCACCGTCGTCGACTGGATCGTCGCCACCGACGGCGAGGGCACCTGGTCGTTCGTGACGTACGGACGCGACCCGGCAGTAGAGGTCCTCGTCCCGCCCGCCGTGACGGAGCAGCACTCGACGGCGTTCGTGGCGGACCTCGCCCGCGCCGTCAGCACGGTGCCCGCCACGAAGGAGTGCCGATAGCGGGGACGGCCGGCAGTCGTCCGTGGGCCCCGTGGTCGGGTACGACTGCCCTCTGACCTCGTGACACACTGTCCGCGCCCGTGCGACACACCCGAGAGGACGTGCCATGCCGACCGACCTGTCCCGCCGCGAGCGCCTACGTGACGACATGATGCGGGAGGTGCGACGGGTCGCCCGGCGGCTCGTGGCCGAGCACGGCGCAAGCGGGCTCACCGTCGTCGCCGTGGGCAAGGCCGTCGGCGTGACGCCCCCCGCGCTGTACCGCTACTTCGAGCACGGCCGCGCCGAGCTGCTGGGTGCGGTCTACCGCGACTCCATGGACGAGCTGATCGACACGATCACCGCGGCGGTCGACCGCCAGCCCCCGGGGGACGTCGCGGCGCGCCTGCACGCCCCCGCGGACGCGCTGTTCCGGTGGTGTCGCGCGCACCCGTGCGAGTTCGACCTGCTCATGGGATCGGCCTACGAGCAGGCCGTGTCCGCGGACGGGCAGCTCCTGGAGCACGTGACGCAGACCATCGGCCCGGTGTTCCTGCCGATGTTCATCGAGCTGTGGGAGCAGGGTTTCGACTACCCGGCCAACGAGGACCTCCCGCCGGAGCTCCTCGCCCAGCTGCGGCCCTACCTCCGGTCGATGCTGGCCGGGGCCGGCATGTCCGACGTGCCCCTGCCCCTCGGCGTCGCGTACTGGATGGTCACCGGCTGGCGGCAGGTCTACGGCCTGCTGTGCATGGCCGTCTACGACCACATCGGGTTCGCGTTCGCCGACCACCAGGTCCTGTTCGACGACACGTTCCGCGGCGTCCTGCGCATGATGGGCCTCGAGGTCAGCCCGGACGTCGTGCTGGAGCGCTGACGTCGCCTCTGCGCCGGTCGGCAGCCCTTCCCACCTGACGCGGTGCCCGGCCTACCGCAGGCCGGTCGGGCGCTCCATCGCGAGCTGGATCAGCTCGTCGACGAGCTCGGGATAGGACAGCCCGGAGGCGGCCCACATGCGCGGGTACATCGAGAACGGCGTGAACCCGGGCATGGTGTTGATCTCGTTGACGACGACCTGCTCGTCGGCGGTGACGAAGACGTCGACGCGGGACAGCCCCTCGGCGCCCACCGCCTCGAAGGTGCGGATCGCGATGTCCTGCACCTCCTTGATGAGGTGCTCGGGCAGGTCGGCCGGGCAGGAGAGCTGCACGTTCGCCTCGTCGAGGTACTTGGCCTCGTAGTCGTAGAACGCGTGCTGACCGCCGGTGACGACGATCTCGCCGGGCAGCGACGCCCGCGCACGGGCGCCGCCGCGGCCGCCGAGCACCGCGCACTCGATCTCGCGGCCGGTGATACCGGCCTCGACGATGACCTTCGGGTCGTGCTTGCGCGCCTCGTCGACGGCGGCGGGCAGGTCGGCCAGGTCGTCGACCCGCGTGATGCCGAGCGAGGAGCCCGCGCGGGCGGGCTTGACGAAGAGCGGCAGGCCGAGCGTCTCGACGGTCTGGACGCACACGTCCCGGCGGTGGTCCCAGTCCCCCGGCCGGATCACGGTGTACGGGCCGACGGGCAGCCCCTGCCCGGCGAGCACCAGCTTCATGAAGTGCTTGTCCATGCCGACCGCGGACGCGAGCACGCCCGCCCCGACGTACCGCACGTCCGCCAGCTCCAGCAGGCCCTGGATGGTGCCGTCCTCGCCGTAGGGGCCGTGCAGCACGGGGAACACCACGTCGACGCCGGAGAGGACCTCCGGCACCTGTCCGGGCTCCAGGACGCGGAGCGACCGTTCGCCCACGGCGAGCGCGGGCACGACCTCGGTCCCGTCCGACGGGACGTGCGGCATGCCCGCCTCGGTGATCGCCCAGCGCGCGGGGTCGTCGACGGCGGTGACCCACTTGCCCTCGCTCGTGATCCCGACGGGGATCACCTCGTAGCGGGTGCGGTCGATGGCGCCCATGACCCCGCCGGCGGTGGCGACGGACACGCCGTGCTCGCCGGACCGGCCCCCGAAGAGGACCACGACGCGCGTCCGCGACGCCTCGGACCCGCTGCCGGGGTCGGGCTGGGCGCCGGTGTGCGGCGTGGGCTCTGGGGTGGTGCTGTGGTGCGACATCGGCCCCGACCCTACCCGACCCGGCGACCCGTCACGCCGTCGCCCGGAGGTTTGCGCCGCGTCGCGGCCGGGACGCCCTCAGGCGCGGAAGGCGTGGAACAGGATCGGGACGAGCCGGCGCCACGACGGCGCAGCGGCGTACTCGGTCATCGCGCGCCCGGTCGCCGTCGCCGACCGGGCCTCGGGGTACCACGGCGGCTTCGGGAAGAGCGACAGCTCGCCGTTCAGCACGGATCGCGGGAAGGGACGGAACGGGCCGGTGACGACCGTGCGCTCGGTACGTGCCAGCAGGTGGCCGTTGTGCACCACGCCGATGCCGCTGCCGATGTCGTCGAGGGTGTCGCCAGGGAAGGCACCCCACGGCGCGTTCACGACGCTGTAGCCCATACCCGTCCAAGCGTTGATCGCGACCGTCCCATAGCGCAGGGCGACGATCGCCTCGTCGAACCGCGCTCCCAGGGCACGCCGGTCGCGGGGGACCACGAGCACGTTCGCGCCGAGCGTGCCGGCGAGCTCGTCGTTCGCGAAGGCGACGGCGGCGTCGAGGAACTCCGCGCCCGTGCCGGGTACCTGGGTCCAGGCGAGTACGGGCGCGAAGTACTCGTCCGTGCAGGCCGGGTCCCCGGGCCCGATCTCGACGATGTAGCGGCCGTTCACCAGCTCGGCTCCTGGGTGGTCGGCGACGGCCTGTCCCACCTTCCCCTCCGTCCCGGGGTACCAGGTCCCGCGTGCGGGCAGCCGATCGAAGGCGGCGTGCAGCTCGGCGAGGAAGGCGTCGCGCTGCGGCCAGTCGGCGCTCAGCACGAGCACCTGCCCGGCGACGCAGTTGTGGCCGGCGTTGTGCAGGCGCATCATCGCGACGTGCTCGGCCTGATAGCGCAGGTCGGCGGCGCCCCACCGGCCAGGGACCACGATCACGGGGGACACGCCCCCGAGCTCGCTCGTGATCGGCACGGTCAAGCGGGGCTCCCCCGCTGCCCGACGGCGGACCGCCTCCGCGCCCGTGCCCCAGACGATGGCGTCGTGCGTGCGGGCGGACCCGGTGATGTGCACCTTCGCGATACCCGGGTGGGTCGTGAGGTAGGCGCCGGCCTCCGGCCCGCCGTTGACGATGCGCACCAGCCCTTCGCGGACGAGCGGGGCGAACGCCGCCTCGTACACCGGCCGGAGCGACGCGAACGTCGGGTTGAGCTTCACGATCGAGGCCCGGTTGTGCGCCACGAGCTCGTAGAGGGCGTCGAGCGGGGCGATCGAGGAGATGTTCCCGGCACCGAGGACCAGGCACACGCCCCCGTTGGCACCGACCCGGACGGCGTCCAGCCCTGCCTCGCGGCGCGCCTGCTCCGCAGTGACACCGGGTTCCAACCAGACCTGTACCGAGAAGCCGTGAAACAGGAGGCTCTCCCGCAGGCTCTCCGGCAGCACCGTGACAGCGACCCGGCCACCGGGTGCGGCACCGAGCCGCGCGCCTTCGAGCGTGGAGCCGCCGCGAGCGAGCGCCTCGACGCTGCGCGCGGCGGCGTCGGCGGCTGACAGCGCCGAGTACGGGCCGCTCAACCATTCCTCGCCCACCAGCGACGACCCGGCCGGCAACCCCTTCACCGCGGCGGCGACCCGCACCCACTCCTCGGCGACGGGCGCGATCGCCGCGTGGACCTCGCGCAGGAGCCGCGCCCGGCCGTCGAGCGGCAGCCGGGCCCAGCGTTCGGCCCCGGCTGCGAGCTCGTCGATCGCCCGGGCGAGGTCGTCGTTCACCTCGGGGGGCGTGCCGGTCAGGCTCATTCGCGGATCTCCTTCGATCGTCCGGAGGGCCCCACCCTGCACCGGGGCCACCAGGGCCAGTGTGCTGCGAGACCCCGTCTCAGCGCCAGGGTCTCTGCCCAAACATCGTGTGCGAATGCATGGCGGAGGGCGCCCCGGTACTATCCGGTACATGTCGGACACAACCGACGTCGGGCCGGCAGTGCCGCCGCTCGACGCTCTGCTCCTTGCCGACCCATCCGGAGCTGCCGCGCTGGCCCGTTCGGTGCTGTCCGGCCTCGCCGGGCGGGATCCGCGCGACGTCGACCTGCTCGTCTCGACGCTCGAGGCCTGGTTCGACGCCGCGGGGTCGTGCTCGCGGGCGGCCGGAGCGCTGCACTGCCACCGCAACACCGTGCTCAACCGGCTGACGCGCGTCGCCGCGCTCACCGGCCGAGACGTCAGCGACCCGCGCGACGCGGCAGAGCTCTACACCGCGCTCCGCGCGCGCCGGCTGCGCGCCGGCGGCCGCGAGCGAGGTGTCGCAAGAGACGTCACCGCACTTCGCAGGGTGTCTCGGCGTACCGTCGATCCATGATGCAGATCCTCACCGACGATCTCCTCGAGGCGGTCCGCGGGCGAGCCGCCGGCTACGACCGCGACAACGCGTTCTTCACCGAGGACCTGGACGACCTGAAGTCCGCCGGGTACCTCACCGCCCTGGTGCCGAAGGAGCTCGGCGGTGCCGGGCTGACACTGCGCGAGACCGCGCGCGAGCAGGGCCGCCTGGCCGCCGCGGCGCCCGCGACCGCCCTCGCCGTCAACATGCACCACGTGTGGACGGGCGTCGCGCTCTTCCTGCACCGGCGCCGCGACCACAGCCTCGACTGGCTCCTGGAGGAGGCCGCGGCGGGCGAGGTGTTCGGCTTCGGCTACTCGGAGGCCGGCAACGACCTGGTGCTGCTCGGGTCGCGCACGCAGGCCCGGCCCGACGGCGCGGGCGGGTACACGTTCCACGGCAGCAAGATCTTCACGTCGGGCTCCCCCGCGTGGACGCGGCTCGGCGTGCTCGGCCGGGACGACACCTCCCCCGACGGCCCGGTCCTCGTCCACGCGTTCGTGACGCGCGACGGCGGCGGCTTCGAGATCCTCGACGACTGGGACACGGTCGGCATGCGCGCGTCGCAGTCGCGCTCCACCGTGCTCGACGGCGCTCCCGCCCCGGCCGACCGCGTCCTGCGCCGCCTGGCGCCAGGCCCGTCGCTCGACCCGTACGTGCTCGGCATCTTCACCACCTTCGAGATCCTGCTCGCCGCCGTGTACACGGGGATCGCGGACCGCGCCCTCGAGCTGGCGGTCGAGGCGACCGAGCGACGCACCTCGATGAAGACCGGCAAGGCGCTCTCGCAGGACCCCGACATCCGGTGGCGCGTGGCCGACGCCGCGCTGCGGCTCGACGCGATCTGGCCCCAGGTGGACCACGTCGCCCGCGGGATCGACGACCTGGACGACCGCGGCGCGGCCTGGTTCCGCGCCACAGCCGGCCTCAAGGTCCGTGCCACGGAGACCGCCCGGTACGTCGTCGACCAGGCGATCCGCGCCTCCGGCGGGTCGTCCTACTTCTCCAGCAGCGAGCTGGGGCGCCTCTACCGCGACGTGCTGGCCGGGATCTTCCACCCGTCCGACGACGAGTCGGCGCACGCGACGATCGCCCAGTCGCTGCTGGGCCCCCTCGAATGACGGTGAGTGCTGGGTACCTGTTGGGTCCGGAACCCCGGACCCAACAGATACCCAGCACTTACCGAGGTAGGGGGGCGGTTCGCGCACGGGACCGCACCACCAGCGACATCGCCGCCGCGGCCGCGCAGAGCAGCCCCGCGCCGTACCAGACGAGGTCGTACGACCCGGTCGCGTCCCGCACGAGGCCACCGGCGTAGGCGACCACGCCCGCGCCCACCTGGTGCGAGGCGAGCACCCACCCGAAGACGATGGCCGCGTCCTCGCCGTAGATCTCCCGGCACAGCGCCAGCGTGGGCGGCACGGTCGCGACCCAGTCGAGACCGTAGAACACGATGAAGAAGATCATCGGCGGCTCGACCTGCGGCGCCATGAGCCCGGGCAGGAACAGCAGCGAGATGCCGCGCAGCGTGTAGTAGACGCCGAGGAGCACGCGGGGCGACCAGCGGTCGGTGAACCACCCGGACGCGATGGTGCCGACGACGTCGAACAGCCCGATGACGGCCAGGAGCGACGCGGCCGCGGTGATCGGCATCCCGTGGTCGTGCGCCGCGGGTACGAAGTGCGTCTTGACGAGGCCGTTCGTCGACGCCCCGCAGATCGCGAACGCGCCGGCCAGGAGCCAGAACGGGCCGGTGCGCGCGGCCCGCCCGAGCACGCGCAGGGTCCGCACCGCGGCGCCGTGCACCGGCGCGGGCTTGGGCACGTAGGTGCCGCCGTACGGTGCGAGGCCCAGGTCGGCGGGGTGGTCGCGCAGCCAGAGCAGCACGAGCGGCACGACGAGCGCGGCCGTGATCGCGACCGTCACCGACACGGACTGCCAGCCCCGTTGCTCCACCAGCCACGACATGAGCGGCAGGAACACGAGCTGCCCGGACGCGCCGGCGGCCGTGAGGATGCCGCTCACCAGGCCGCGCCGGGCGACGAACCAGCGGCTGGTCACGGTTGCCGTGAACGCCAGCGCCATGCACCCGCTGCCCAGGCCGACGAGCACGCCCCAGCACAGGACGAACTGCCACGGCTCGGTCATCCACATCGTCAGCAGGGCGCCCGTCGCGATGACGCCGAGCGCCGTCGCGACGACGGGCCGCATCCCGAACCGGTCCATGAGGGCCGCGGCGAACGGGGCGGTGAGGCCGTAGAGCGCGAGCTGCACGGAGACGCCGAGACCCACGGTCGCCCGCGACCAGCCCAGGTCGGCGTTCAGCGGCTCGACGAGCAGCCCGGGCGCGGACGCGAACGCGGCCGCGCCCACGATGGTCAGGAAGCTCACGGCGGCGACCCACCACGCGGGGTGGACGCGCCGCAGTGGCCGACGCCGGCCGCCCGGCTCCGCGGGTCCGGTCGCCGACGCTCCCGTCGGCGGGGTGCTCGGCGAGGCGTGGGTGGTGACGTCGGTCATGAGGAGAAGCCTCCGGCAGACGCGGCGCGCCGACGAGTGGCCCGAACGTCACTCTTCGCTACGATCGGGCCATGACTGTCGTCGACGGAGCCGGGCCGGCGCCCGTGCCGCACCGCGTCGCCGTCCTGGTGCGGCACGGGTTCATCCCGCTGGAGCTGGGCATCCCGCACCGCATCTTCGGGCGGGCTCGTGACGCGGCGGGCCGGCCGCTGTACGAGGTGGTCACGTGCACCCCCACGCCCGGCGCGGTGCGCTCGGACACGGACGTCACGGTGCTCGTGGAGCGCGGCCCCGAGGCCCTCGCGGAGGCGGACACCGTCATCTTCCCGGCTGCGCTCGACGGCGGCCCGGAGCTGCGGGAGGGCAGGCTCTCGGACGAGGCCGCCGTCGCCCTGGGCCACGTGCGGCCCGGCACCCGGCTCGTGTCCATCTGCGTGGGCAGCTTCGTGCTCGCGGCAGCGGGCCTGCTCGACGGCCGCCCGGCCGCGACGCACTGGGCGGACGCCGACGACTTCCGGCGCTTCTTCCCCAAGGTCCGGCTCGACGCGGACGTGCTCTACGTGGACGACGGCGACATCCTCACCTCGGCCGGCGTCGCCTCCGGGCTGGACCTGTGCCTGCACCTGGTGCGGCGAGACCACGGGGCGGCCGTGGCCGACGAGGTGGCGCGCCGCACCGTCGTCCCGCCGCATCGCGACGGAGGCCAGGCCCAGTACGTGCGCCGCCCCGTGCCTTCGCCGGGCGACGCCAGCACGGCCGCCGCGCGGGCGTGGGTGCTGGAGCGGCTCGACACCCCGGTCACGCTGGGCGACCTGGCCGCCCGCTGCTCCATGAGCGTGCGCACGTTCACGCGCCGCTTCCGCGAGGAGACGGGCGACAGCCCGGGCGCGTGGCTCGTGCGCCGGCGCCTCGAGCGTGCTCGGACCCTGCTGGAGAGCACCGACCTGCCCGTCGAGCAGGTCGCTGCGCAGGCCGGCTTCGGCACCGCGCAGTCGCTGCGGCTGCGGATGCAGGAGGTGCTCGGCACGACCCCGACGGCCTACCGCAGGACGTTCCTCGTCACGCGGTAGCGGACGCTTCCCGGGCCGCGCCGTATCCTCGCCGCATGAGCACCGAGCACGGCCCCCTGTCGCCCTCCACCCTCGTCGTCACGTCGGGCCGGCCGCCCCGGGTGCAGGGCGGGCCGGTGAACCCGCCGGTGGTGCTGAGCTCGACGTACGTGTCGCAGGGCGTCGTCGGCCCGGGCGAGCTGCTCTACACCCGGTCGGGCACGGAGACGTGGGAGCCGTTCGAGCAGGCGCTCGCCGCCCTGGAGGGCGCTGCCCAGCCGGGCGTGGTCTTCGGGTCGGGCATGGCGACGGTCGCCGCCGTGCTCTCCGCGGTGCCCGACCGCGGGGTCCTCGTGGTCCCGCGGCACGCCTACCAGGTGAGCCTCGGGTACGCGGACGACCTGGCCGTGCGTCACGGCGTCGAGGTGCGCCGCGTGGACATCGCGGACACCGACCAGGTGGTCGCCGCGCTCGACGGCGCGGACGTGGTGCTCGTCGAGTCCCCGACCAACCCCATGCTCGAGGTGGCTGACCTGCCCACGCTGCTCGCCGCCGCCCACGAGCGCGGCGTGCGGTCGGTCGTGGACAACACCTTCGCGACGCCCCTCGGGCAGAACCCCCTCGCCCACGGCGCCGACGTCGTGTTCCACTCGGTGACCAAGTACCTCGCCGGGCACTCCGACGTCGTGCTGGGCGCCGCCGTGACGAACGATGCCGCGATCGCGGCCGAGCTGCGGGCGTACCGGACCCTCCACGGGTCCATCGCGGGCCCGTTCGAGGTGTGGCTGGCGTTGCGCGGCCTGCGCACGCTCGCGCTGCGCGTGGAGCGCGCGCAGGCGAACGCGACCGAGCTCGCCCGTCGCCTCGCCGACCACCCCGCCGTCGTCGAGGTGCGTCACCCGTCGCTGCCGTCGGACCCCGGCCACGACCGGGCCGCGCGGCAGATGAACGGCTTCGGCGCGATCATCGGCCTGCGCCCCCGCGGGGGCGTCCAGGGGGCCGACGGCGTCGTCGCCGCCCTGCGCCTGTGGGTGCCCGCCACCTCGCTCGGCGGGGTCGAGTCGAGCCTCGAGCGCCGCCGCCGCTTCCCCACGGAGTCCCTCACCGTGCCGGAGGACCTGCTGCGCCTCTCCGTCGGCGTCGAGGACGTCGAGGACCTCTGGGCGGACCTGGACGGGGCGCTGCGCACGCTGCTCTGAGCGCCGGCCAGGTCACGGTTCCGTAGCGGTCCGGACACCTCGGGCGAGCCGTCCGGGCGTGTTCGGCAGTCCCTTCCTACGCTCGCGGGATGACAACCTCACGTGCCCGGTCGACGGCGCTCGGACTCCTCGCGGCAGCCCTGCTGACCCTGACCGCCTGCACCACCGGCGGCAACGACACCCCGACACCGGGTGCGACTTCCGCGGAGGCGACCGAGACGGCGTCGGCCACGCCGGAGGGCTCGCCGAGCACCTCGGACTCGGCGACCAGCGACGACACGGCCGACGCAGCCATTGACGTCACGACCGTGTCGCCGTTCCCCGCGAACACCGAGCCGGACACGTCGGACCCGAGCGGGACCGGGCTCCTCACCGTCGTGGACGTCCGCACCGGGCGCCACGAGGGCTACGACCGGGTGGTCTTCGAGCTCGACGGCACGGGCGAGGCGACCCCGGGCTGGGCCGTCCTGTACGTCGACCAGGCGACCGACGACGGCAGCGGCAACCCCGTCGAGGTCGAAGGGGACGCCATCCTCTCGGTCCTCATCCACGGGACGGCATACCCCGAGGACAGCGGCGTCGAGGAGTTCGCCGGCGAGCGGGTCCAGCCCGAGGACACCGAGGCCGTGAAGGAGGTCGTCTACCGGTACATCTTCGAGGGCGACACGAGCTCGTTCATCGGCATCGACGGGGAGCGCAAGCCGTTCCGGGCGTTCCTCGTCGAGGACCCCGTGCGGGTCGTCGTCGACATCCAGCACTGAGCCTCGGCACGGGTGGCGGTTCAGCGACGGTTCGGCCTCATTTCGGCCACGAAAGGTGCTAACTGGGGCGAGTGGGGAGCACCCTCCCTACGATCGGGCCATGAGCATCTCACGCACCCGGGCGACGACGCTCGGCATCCTGACCGCCGCAGTGCTGGCCCTGACCGGGTGCACCGACGGCGACGACGACGCCACCCCCACGACGGGCGGCACGACGACGGCTGCGACCCCGACGCCGTCGGACACCACCACGACCGCGAGTCCGAGCCCCATCGCGACCGACGACGGCACCGACGCCGACGACGACGCCGCCGCGCCGCCCTTCCCGGCGGACACGAGCACCGACACGAGCGAACCGTCGGGCACCGCCCTGCTCACCGTGACGGACGTCCGCACGGGCCGCCACGAGGGCTACGACCGCGTCGTCTTCGAGCTGGGCGGCACGGGCGAGGGCGTCCCCGGCTGGCGGGTCGAGTACGTCCCCGAGGCGCTCGACGACGGCAGCGGCAACGCGGTCGAGGTGGACGGAGACTCGATCCTGCAGGTCGTGATCTCGGGCACCGCGATGCCCCTCGACAGCGGGGTCACGGAGTGGCCGGGCGACCGGCTCGCGCCCACGGACACCGAGGCGGTCAAGGAGGTCGTGTACCGCTTCGTCTTCGAGGGTTACTCCACCGCGTTCATCGGGGTCGACGGCGACCCCCGGCCGTTCCGGGCGTTCCTCCTGGAGGACCCGGTCCGCGTGGTGGTGGACGTCCGGGACTGAGCCCGCCGGCTCAGTACACGCCCTCGGACTTCTGCGGGCGGGACAGGAGCGTCGACGCGAGGTCCGACAGGGGCAGCGCGCCGCTGAGCACCCCGACGACGCCCGCCGTGATCGGCATCTCGACGCCGTGCTTGCCCGCGAGCTCGAGCACCGACTGCGAGGACTTCACGCCCTCGGCGGTGCCACCCGTCGCGGCGATCGCCTCGTCGAGCGTGAGCCCCTGACCGATGTGCTTGCCGAGCGTGTGGTTGCGGGAGAGCGGCGACGCGCACGTCGCGACGAGGTCGCCCATGCCGGCCAGGCCGGAGAACGTCTCGGCCTCCGCACCCAGGGCCAGCCCCAGCCGCGTGATCTCCACCAGGCCGCGCGTGATGAGCGTGGCCGTGGTGTTCCACCCGAAGCCACGGCCCTGGGCCATGCCGACGGCCAGGGCGATGATGTTCTTCACCGCACCGCACAGCTCGACGCCCACGACGTCGTCGTTCGTGTAGGGCCGGAAGTACGCGTTGGAGCAGGCGGTCGCGACGAAGCGCGCCGTCTCCTCGCTCACGGACGCCACGACGGTGGCCGTCGGCTGCCTCGTCGCGATCTCGAGGGCGAGGTTCGGCCCCGACACCACGGCGACCCGTTCGGCGGGGACTCCCAGCGCCTCCGACACGACCTGGCTCATCCGCTTGTCGGTGGTGAGCTCGACGCCCTTCATGAGCGACACGACGACGGCGCCGGGCTCCACCAGGTGAGCCAGGCCCGTCAGCGTGGCACGGGCGACCTGCGAGGGGATCGCCACGACGACGAGCTGCGCGCCCGCCAGCGCCTCGGCGGCATCCGTGGTGCCGGTCATGACGGGCAGCTCGACGCCGGGCAGGTACTTCTCGTTGCGGCGCTCTGTCGTCACGGACCGGGCCACGGCCTCGTCACGGCCCCAGAGGGCGACGTGGCAGCCGGCGTCGGCAAGGACCGTCGCGAAGGTCGTGCCCCAGGCGCCCGAGCCGAGCACGGCGGCGCGCACGCCGGCCGGCACCTCCGCGGCCTGCTCGGGGGTGCTCCGGTCCGCGCTCACGGGCGCTCCACCGGCGGGTAGACGGTGCGCTTGGTCTCGTACTCGGGGTGCAGGCGCAGGTCGAACCGCTTCTCGGGCGCCTTCTCGCCGCGGATCTCCTCGAGGAGAGCGGTGATCGCGTCCATCACGCGGGTGGTCGCCTCGCGCAGGACGGCGGAGTCGGTGGGCCGGTCGTACAGGTCCGAGAGGTCGACCGGCGGGCCGGCCCACACCCACACCTTCTTGCGGGGGAACGGGCGCAGCGTGCGGCCGTAGCGCGGCATGATCTCGGTGACGCCCCACTGCGCGATCGGGACCACGGGCATGCGGGTCGCCAGCGCGATGCGCGCGAGACCGGTCTTGCCCTCCATCGGCCACAGGTCGGGGTCCCGCGTCAGGGTGCCCTCGGGGAGGATCGCCACACAGGCGCCCTGGCCGAGCTGGTCGCGGGCCGCCATGAGGGACTGCCCGGCCGCGACCGAGCCGCGATCGACCGGGATCATCCGGGTCGCGCGCAGCGCGAAGCCCACAGGCGAGTCGAACAGAGCCCGCTTGGCGAGGATCCGCGGCTCGACGCCCTGGTCGAAGATGTAGTGCGCGAACGACAGGGCGTCGAGCTCCGTGACGTGGTTGCCCGCGGCGATGAAGCCGTCGGGCTGCTGGAGGTGCTCACCGCCGCGCCAGTCGTAGCGGCACATGGCGAACATCAGGTGGCGCACGATCCAGGCAACAGCCCGGTAGGCGCGGGAGTCGGGTCTAGCGATGGGCACGGGCCCACAGCCTACCCGCGGTGAGGCTGCCCGACCCTCAGCCGCGCGCGACGTCCGCGCCGAGCGCGACCAGCTTGTCCTGGAAGTTCTCGTAGCCGCGGTCGATGAGGCCGATGCCGCGGACCGTCGACCGGCCCTGGGCCGCGAGCGCGGCGATGAGGTGGGAGAAGCCCCCGCGCAGGTCGGGCACCTCGATGTCCGCGGCATGCAGCGGGGTGGGCCCCGAGATCACGGCGGAGTGGTGGAAGTTGCGCTGCCCGAAGCGGCAGTCGCGCCCGCCGAGGCACTCCTTGTAGACCTGGATCGTGGCGCCCATCTTGCGCAGCGCGTCGGCGAAGCCGAAGCGGTTCTCGTACACGGTCTCGTGCACGATGGACAGGCCCTTGGCCTGCGTGAGCGCCACGACGAGCGGCTGCTGCCAGTCCGTCATGAAGCCGGGGTGCACGTCGGTCTCGAGCACGATCGAGTGCAGGTCGCCGCCCGCGTGCCAGAACCGGATGCCGTCGTCCTGGACGTCGAACCGGCCGCCGACCTTCCGGAACGTGTTGAGGAACGTCATCATCTCGGGCTGGGTCGCGCCCTTGACGGTGATGTCGCCGCCCGTCGCGAGCGCCGCCGACGCCCAGGAGGCGGTCTCGATGCGGTCGCTCAGCGCGGTGTGGCTGTAGCCCTCGAGGCGGTCCACGCCCTCGATGCGGATCACGCGGTCGGTGTCGACCGAGATGATGGCGCCCATCTTCTGCAGGACCGCGATGAGGTCCATGATCTCGGGCTCGATCGCCGCACCGTCGAGCTCGGTGATGCCCTCGGCGCGCACGGCCGTGAGGAGGAGCTGCTCGGTGGCGCCGACGCTCGGGTACGGCAGCGCGATCTTCGTGCCCTGCAGGCGCCGCGGCGCACGGAGCTGGATGCCGTTCGGCAGCTTGTCCACGACGGCGCCGAACTGGCGCAGGATGTCGAGGTGGTAGTTGATCGGCCGGTCGCCGATCCGGCAGCCGCCCAGGTCGGGGATGAACGCCTCGCCGAGGCGGTGCAGCAGGGGGCCGCAGAACAGGATCGGGATGCGGCTGGAGCCGGCGTGGGCGTCGATGTCCGCGACGTGCGCCGACTCGACGTTCGACGGGTCGAGGTCCAGGATCCCGGCGTCGGTGTCGTACTTGACGTTCACGCCGTGCAGGTCGAGGAGGCCGGAGACGACGGCGACGTCGCGAATCCTGGGTACGTTCCGCAGCACGCTCGGGGTCTCGCCGAGCAGCGAGGCAACCATCGCCTTCGACACGAAGTTCTTCGCGCCTCGCACGGTGATCGTCCCGCGCAGCGGGTTGCCGCCGTTCACGTAGAGCAAGTCGTTCATGTCCTCGTCGTCGTCTCGTCGGTGGAGCACGGGTGGGGCGCACGGCGGGGGCCGCGACCGGACGATCCTGCCCTCCGTGGTCCGCGGGTGCCAACACGGGGCCCCTCGTTCACCACACCTTCACTCCGTCGGCCGGGTTCCAGGGGAAGCGACACGCCGCACAGCGCGTCAAGGGTGCAATCAGGATGTGAGACAGCACTTTCGCAATCCGGACCCGCTGCCTAGCCTCGCGGGCATGACTTCATCCGCACCGAAGGTCGCCAAGGCGGTCGAGGGATCCGGCGAGAATCCGCGCGGGCGGGTCATCCTCGCCTCGCTCATCGGCACCTCGATCGAGTTCTACGACTTCTACATCTACGCGACCGCGGCCTCGCTCGTGTTCCCGGCGCTGTTCTTCCCGAACCTCGAGGACCCGACGACGGCGCTCCTCAGCTCGTTCGCGATCTTCGGCGTGGCGTTCGTCGCGCGGCCCGTCGGCTCGGTGCTGTTCGGACACTTCGGCGACCGGATCGGGCGCAAGGCGACGCTCGTGGCGTCGCTGCTCACCATGGGGATCGCGACCGTCGCGATCGGCCTCATCCCCGCCGCCTCGACGCCCGGCTGGATCGTGGCCGCCCCCGCCGTCCTGGTGGTGTGCCGGTTCGCCCAGGGCCTGGGCCTCGGCGGCGAGTGGAGCGGCGCCGCGCTGCTCGCCACCGAGAACGCGCCGGCCGGGAAGCGCGCGATCTACGGGACGTTCCCGCAGCTCGGTGCACCGATCGGCTTCATCCTGGCGAACACGGTGTTCATCGCGATCTCGAGCTCGCTCACCCCCGAGCAGTTCGCCTCGTGGGGCTGGCGCGTCCCGTTCCTCGCGTCCGCGGTCCTGGTGATCGTCGGCCTGTGGGTGCGCCTGCGGCTCCTGGAGACGCCCGCGTTCCGCAAGGTGGTGGAGGCCGAGGTCGTCGCGAAGGTGCCTGTGGCGCACGTGTTCCGCACCTCGTGGAAGCAGGTCGTGTCGGGCACGTTCATCATGCTGGCCACGTACGCGCTGTTCTACATCATGACCACGTTCACGCTGAACTACGGCATCGCGCCCGTCGAGCCCGAGGGCGGCGCGCCCGCCGGACTCGGCTACACGAAGATCGACTTCCTCTGGATGCTGATCATCGGCGTCGTGTTCTTCGGCATCTTCACGCTCGTGTCGGGGCCGCTCGCCGAGCGGTTCGGCCGCCGCAAGCACCTCATCGCCGTCACCATCGCGATCATCCTCTTCGGCGGGCTGTTCGTGCCGCTGTTCGCCGCCGGGCACGTCGGCGTGCAGGGCCTGCTCATCCTCGGGTTCACGCTCATGGGCCTCACGTTCGGTCCCATGGCGGCCGTCCTGCCCGAGCTCTTCCCCGCCAACGTCCGGTACACCGGCTCCGCCGTCGCGTACAACCTGTCGTCGGTGCTCGGCGCCGCCGTCGCGCCGTTCATCGCCGTCTGGCTGTGGACGACGGCGGACTCACCCGTCCTCGTCGGGGTGTACCTGTCCGCGATGGCCGTGATCACGCTCGTCGCCCTGCTGCTGGAGCGCGAGACGCGCGACGTGGACTACGTGGACCACGTGGGCAGCTGACGCCTGCCGGGACCCGGCCGCGTCGCCTGAGTCGCGCGCCGATGCCCGGCTTCGCCCCCGTCGTCGCGGCACCCTAGCGTGGTGCCTGTGCCGGGTGCCGGTGCACCCGGCACCCGGTCCCGGCGTCGGGCACCCGGACGGTCATCGGCCGGAGGTGAGGCGTGGACGCGACGACTCTGGTCGCGGCGTGCGCCGCCGTCGTGCTCGGGGCAGCCCTGCAGCGGGTCGCCGGGATGGGTCTGGGGATGGTTGCGGCGCCTGTCCTCACGGTGCTGCTCGGCCCGGCCGCCGGGGTGCTGACCAGCAACGGCGCAGCGATCGTCACCGCGCTGCTGGTGCTCGGCGCACTGCATGCCCGGGTCGACTGGGGGCGCGTCGCCGCGCTGACGCCGCTCGTGCTGCTGGGCTCGGTGCTGGGCGCCCTGACCGTCCGCGCGGCGAGCGCCGCGTGGCTCGACGTCCTCGTGGGCGGATCCGTGCTGCTGGCCCTCGCCGCGACCCTCGCGCTGCGCCGCCGGGTCCGCGTGGAGGGCCGGCCTGCTTCTCTCGTCACGGGTCTGGCCGCCGGGTTCATGAACACGACCTGCGGCGTCGCCGCGCCGGCCTGGACCGCGTACGCCCTGGCGACGCGCTGGGAGCACCGCTCGTTCGCTGCCACGCTGCAGCCGCTCCTCCTCGTCGCCAACGTGACGTCGCTCGCCACGAAGCTCCTCCTGGGCGCCGTCCCGCCCGCCGACATCCCGGCGTGGTGGACGTGGCCGGTCCTGGCGGTCGCGGTCGTCGGCGGCGTCGCGCTCGGGTCGGTGCTCGCCCGGGTGGTGCCCACCCGCGTCGCGGCGGCGCTCGCCGTCACGGTGGCAGTGGCCGGAGCGACAACGGCCCTGGTCCGCGGCGTGATGACGTTCTGAGCGTGCCCCCGGCGCCGCCCGGCGCGGGTTACTCGTCCTCCGCGAAGACCACCTCGCGCTTGCGCCGGATCGCCGGCAGCGCGGTCACGACGAGCGCCACGAGCGCGAGTACCAGGAGGACCGCCGAGATGGGCCGGGTGAGGAACACCGACGGGTCGCCGCGCGAGATGAGCAGCGCCCGGCGCAGGTTCTCCTCGAGCAGCGGCCCCAGGACGAACCCGAGGAGGAGCGGGGCAGGCTCGCAGCCGGACCGGACCAGCACGAAGCCCAGCACGCCGAAGAACGCGACGGCGAGCACGTGGTACGGGTTCTGCCCCAGCGAGTAGGTGCCGATGCAGGCGAACACCACGATGGTGGGGAACAGGATCGAGTACGGCACGGTCAGCATCCGCACCCACAGCCCGATGAGCGGCAGGTTGAGCAGCACCAGCAGCACGTTGCCGATCCACATGGACGCGATGAGGCCCCAGACGAGCGCGGGCTGGTCGTTCATGACGTCGGGCCCGGGCGTGATGCCCTGGATGATGAACGCGCCCACCATGAGCGCCATGACCGGGTGCGCCGGGAGGCCGAGGGTCAGCAGCGGGATGAACGACGTCTGCGCCGCCGCGTTGTTGGCCGACTCCGGCCCCGCCACGCCCTCGATCGCCCCGCGGCCGAACCGCTCGGGGTGCCGCGAGATCCGCTTCTCCACTGCGTACGAGGCGTAGGACGCGAGGACGTGCCCGCCACCGGGCAGCACGCCGAGCGCCGACCCGATGCCGGTGGCCCGCAGCACCGGCCCGACGATCCGGCGCAGGTCGGCGCGCGAGGGCCACAGGTTGGTCACCCGCCTCACGATGCGCTGGCGGGTGCGTGGGTCGTGCAGGTTGCGCAGGATCTCGGCCACGCCGAACAGGCCGACCGCGAGGGAGACGAAGTTGAGTCCGCCGTACAGCTCGCGCAGCCCGAACGTGAACCGCGGAGCACCGGTGTACAGGTCCTGGCCGACCGTCCCCAGCAGGATGCCGAGCACGATCATGCCGAGCGCCTTGAGCGTGGACCCGCTCGCCAGCGCGATCGACGCGATGAGACCCAGCACCACGAGCGAGAAGTACTCGGCGGCACCGAAGCTGAGCGCCGCCCGGGAGAGCGGGGGTGCCGCCACGGCGAGCACCACCGTCGCCACCGTGCCCGCCACGAACGAGCCGATGGCGGCGACCGCGAGCGCCGTTCCCGCATGGCCGGCGAGCGCCATGCGGTGCCCGTCGATCGCAGTGACGGCCGCCGAGGACTCCCCCGGCAGGTTGAGCAGGATCGCCGTGGTGGACCCGCCGTACTGCGCGCCGTAGTAGATCCCGGCGAGCATGATGAGCGCCGACGTCGGGTCGTCGAACCCGAACGTGATGGGGAGGAGCATCGCGATCGCCGCGGTGGGCCCGATGCCGGGCAGCACGCCCACCGCGGTACCGAGCGCCACGCCCAGGAGGCAGAACAGCACGTTCTGCCATTGCAGCGCCGTCGAGAACCCGAGGGCGAGGTTGTCCACCAGGTCCATGGCTCCCCTATCCGCCGAGCCAGTCGCCCACCAGCGACAGCCGCAGCTGCAGCAGGACGACGAAGATGATGTAGCTAGCGACGGTGAGCCCCGCGGACACCAGCAGGGCCCGCGGCAGCCGGGACCCGGCGAGAGCGGCGAGCAGCCCGGCGCCGAAGGACGCTGGCAGCAGCCCCAGCCCGTCGACGGTGTACGCGAAGAACACGATCCCCGCCATGACGAACAGGAGGGGCCGCCACTTGATCCCGGCGAGCGGCCGTACGGCATCTTCCGGCTCGGCCGCCCCGCCGCCGTCCGACGCCCGACCGTCCTCCACCGCGGTGGACACTTCCTCGGGCGCGAGGTCGGGCGCCACGTACGCCTTCACGACGGTCGCGACGCCGAGCACGGCCAGGACCGCGCCCAGCGCGAGCGGCACGTATCCGGGCCCCATGCCGAGCAGCGAGCCGACGTCGTACCGCAGGGCCCCGATCGCGAAGGCCGCCCCGAGCGCGATGAAGATCGTCCCCGCGACGAGGTCGGCCGTCGACCGGGGCAGGCGCGCGGCGATCTCAGCCTCCCTGGCTTGCGCCGATGATGTCGCCCCAGACCCCGATCTGCTCCTCCAGGAGCGCGCGGTGCGCCTCGGGCGTCGCCTGGTCGGCGTCGACCGGAGCTGTTCCGAGGTCCGCCATCTGGTCGATGACACCCTGGTCCGCGAGCGCCGTCTGCAGCGCCTCTGTGAGGACCGCGATGACGTCCTCGGGCGTCCCGGCCGGGACGTAGAGTCCGTGCCAGACGGACACCTGGAGGTCGGGCAGGCCGGCCTCGGTGGTGGTCGGCAGGTCGGGCAGGCTCTCGACCCGCTCAGGGGTGGTGACCGCGTAGGCCTTGACCTCCCCGCCCGTGATCTGCCCGGTGGTGTTGGTGGTCTGGTCGCACATGAAGTCGACCTGCCCGCCCACGAGGTCGGCCAAGGCCGGGCCGGTGCCGTCGTAGGGGACCTCCTGGAGGGTGACGCCGATCGCGTCCTGCAGCAGCAGGCCGCAGAGGTTCGACGCCGAGCCCACGCCGGCGTGCGCCAGGGTCACGGTGTCCTGGTTCGCCTCGACGTACGCGACGAGCTCCTCGAGCGTGTTGGGCTCGAAGTCCTTGCGGGCGATGATCGTCATCGGCACCTCGGTGACGAGGCCGACGGTCTCGAAGTCCGTGAGCGGGTCGTAGGGCAGGTCGTCGTACAGCGCGGGCGCGGTCGACATGCCGATGTGGTGCATGAGCATGGTGTAGCCGTCAGGTGCGGCGGTGGCCGCCTGCCCGGCGGCGACCGTGCCGCCTGCGCCCTCGACGTTCTGGACCACGATCTGGACGCCGAGGCTCTCGCCCATCGGTTCGCCGATCATGCGGGTGACGGTGTCCGTGGGGCCGCCGGCCGCGAACGGCACGATGACCTCGATGTCGTCCTCGGGGAAGCCCGACGCCTGGTCGCTGTCTCCCCCGTCGGTGCCCGGGACGCAGGCCGTCAGCGCCGCGAGCGACGCGGCGAGGAACACGAGGGCAACGCTGCGCTGCGGGGTCGTCCGCTGTTCGCGTCTCATGACGGTCTCCGATCATCATTGATGAAGTGCCGACCGTGACATTACTCCTCTCGGTGTGACCTGCACCACACGATCAAGCGGGGTTCACCGAGTCGTGACCTCACTGGGCTCTCTGCAGCGCACGACCGGTCTGACAACCGGGCAACCGCGATCGGGCGGGTGAAGTCTTCCTGACCCCTTCCTTCACCCGCATCCGCTATATACCTTCACGCGTCCAATGTCCCCTTTACTCAAGGAGGACGCATGCGCGGGAACCACAGGTGGTTCCGATCACACAGGTTCTGACGGAGGTGGGCCATGGTCTTCTTGCGCAGACGTGACTGGGAAGTCCCCCGGATCTCGGGCGAGCGGGACCAGGACGGCTGGTACCACTACAGGGGCGCGGCGTTCGCTCAGGTTGCGCCCGTGAAGGATGCGATGAGCGATGCCCCGGAGTACTTCGTCGACCTGGAAGACCGGTCCGCCGACCCCATCGCGCGGGAAGACTTCCTGGGGAGCATCACGTTCGCGACCAAGGACGGTACGTCCTGGGACGTCGGCCTGAACGATGGTCACTTCGGCGCGCTGTACGACGAGGACCATGAGCTCTGGGAGGACGAGGAAGACGACCACGACCTCGTCACGACGTTCCTCGAGGAACAGCCCCATGTCAGGAGCGCCATCCACCCCGACCGGGAGATCTACGGCGTCACGATTGCCGGGCACCGACCTGCCTCGGAGGTCGTCGCCGGCGTGTACCGGGCCATGACGCTCGCGCACACCGAGCTCCGTGCGCGGACGTGATGGCAGCGTGGGCCTTGATTACCCCGAACGTAGGTCGGCGGACGGCGGCCGACGCCGCCCCCGGTTCATCCGTCGGACGCCGCCTCGATGGCGTCGAGGTCGCGTACGGCGAACCTGTGGTGCTCCCACCCCTCCTCGAGGATCGTGTGCACGCAGGAGAGGACGGTCTCCTCGTACCGGGGGTCGTGCGGGTTCGGCCGCGTCGCGGCCAGCGTGTCGGGCGTGACCGTGGCGAGGAAGTCGCGCACCATCGCGACGCGCCCGGCCCGGACGTCGAGCACCTCGGCGTACGACGGCGCGGCCGCGGTGAAGATCGACATGTCCAGTCCGTCCTCACCGGCGCTGCCGTCGTCGATCTGACCGATGGGGTGAAACGGCTGTCCGAGGTCCAGGATCGCCCGGCCCAGCCACATGTCCGTGGCAAGGACCAGGTGCCGCAACGTCTGCGCGAACGACCACTCGCCATCCACCGACACGTCGACCGTGCCGGCCGGCATCGCCGCGACGCGCTCGAGCGTGGCCGCCCAGGTGCGCTCGAGTGCGGCCCAGGCAGCACGCAGGCCGTCAGGATCCTCGGCGTGCCTGTTGGCGCGCCCGGGAAAGCGGCGGTTGAGCTCGGCGTCGACGAAGGGGATCACGTCGACACCGTTGACGCGCAAGATGCCCCCGCCGTCGACAAGCCACGGTGCGTCGATGTCCGCCCCTTCCACATCGACCCCGCGCATGACGACGCCGGACAGATCGGACTCCCGGAACCGGGCGCCCCGCAGGTTCGCGTTGACGAACTCCGCTCCCTGCAGCTCGTCGGACCTGGTGAACGTTGCCATGACTTCTCCTCGTCGAGTGGACTCGGCGGCCGACGTTTGCGCAACCGAGACTACCCATACCGACTCATCGACCGCGCCGGCAACCCTGGTACTCTTATATCTGGTAGACATATCTCCGAGATAGGTGAGCCATGCGCAGCAGACAGACCCGCACCGCCGTCCTGGGGGCCCTGAGCATCCAGCCGATGACCGGCTACGCCATGCGCGAGGCGATCCGCACAACCCTCGGGCACTTCTGGAGCGAGAGCTTCGGGCAGATCTACCCCACGCTCGCGGAGCTCGAGCAGGAGGGGCTCGTCGAGCGCGGCGAGGGCACCCGCACCGGCTCCTCCACGTTCGCCCTCACGCCGGCCGGCCGCGCGCACCTGCGCACCCTGCTCGCCGATCCGCCGCAGCCCGACCCGCCGCGCAACGGCGTCCTCCTGCGCCTGTTCTTCGGCCGGGTCCTCGGGCCCGAGGCGTGCGCCGACCTCGTGCGGGACGCGCGGGACCGGGCCGAGCGGCAGCTCGCCGGTCTCGCCGCCGAGCGCACGGACACCGACCACACCGCGCATGCGGACGACAGCCCGTACTGGCTGCTGACGATCTCCGCGGGCGAGCACGCGGCGCGCGCCACGATCGCCTGGGCCGACGAGACCCTAGCGACCCTCGCCACGCTCGCCGCCGAAGGCCACGGTGGAGAACCCCCGACCTCTTCGAAGGAGACGCCATGACAACCACCGGCAACGACGCGCGCTCGACCTCACGCGACTCGACGCCCCACGGCGCGACCCCTGACACGCCCAGCCCGGACGGTGCCCCGATGCCGGCTGGCACCCCGGCAGCCGGCGACCGTGGCGAGCACCAGACCCCGTCGGCCCGCAGGACCCGGCGCCTCGCGACCGCGGCCGCCGCAGGCTTCGGAATCATCGTCGCCTTCCAGGTCGCCCTCGCAGCCGGGGCACCACTCGGCGCCGCTGCCTGGAGCGGGGCTCACCCTGGCCGGCTCCCCGAGGAGCTGCGGGTCGCGAGCAGCGTCTCGGCGGTCGTGTGGCTGCTGGCCACGCTCGTCGTCCTCGCCCGCGGGGGCATGGGCGTACGCCTCCCGGCGACCGCAGCCCGGGTGGGAGTCCGCCTCCTCGTCGCGCTCCTCGCGCTGGGGGCGGTCATGAACCTCGCGTCGTCGAGCCCGTGGGAGCGCTACGGGTGGGCGCCGTTCAGCCTCGTGCTGCTGGTGCTGTGCGTCCTGCTCGCCCGCCGGGGACCGCAGGACGTGGCGCGCTACTGAACGACAGGCCCGGGATGGAGACCCGGACCCGCGCGCGGCGCCGGGTCGAGGTCGGTGGAGGCCTGCCGGGGGTGTTCGTAAGGGTCGCGGGCCCTCCTGGCGATCGGGCGCTGTGATATGACGCCCCGGCCTGCGCAGGGCAGTCTCTCCAGCAAACTTCACCCTCCCCGGCCCTTGGCCCGGCGAACGGAGACGGCCGTGCGCATGACAGACATCCAGCGCTGCGAGGTCCGCCCGGGCCGGCTCGTGGAGTGGACGCTGCACCCGGACTCGGCGAGCGCGGCGACGGCCCTCCCGGACGATGCCCGGCCGCCGGCGTACGTGCAGGAGGCGCACATACGCACCTCGCGGACGGTGCGCGAGGACGGCCTCTTCGTGCCGACCTGGCTCGGCACGGCCTTTGACGTCCCGGGCGCCGTGGACCTCGACGCCCTGCAGAGCGCGCTCCACGCCTGGACGCTCCGGCACGAGACGCTACGCAGCGGCTTCCGCTGGGCCGGGGACGAGATGCGGCGGTTCACACTGGACCCGGACGCCGTCGTCCTGCAGCGTCGGCAGGCGGGCGACTTCCCTGACGCGGGCGCTCTGGTGGCACACCTGGAGGCGCGGTTCGACGTCGCTGCCGATGCACTGACGTGGCCGAACTTCATGTACGCCGCCGTCGTCCGGGACGACAGCACGAGCGTCTACCTGGCCTTCGACCACTCCAACGTGGACGCGGCCTCCATCCATCGCATACCGGCCGAGATCCACGAGCTCTACGCCGCGGCAGTCGCGGGCCGGGAACCCGACACCGCTCCCGTGGCGTCCTACGTCGACTTCAGCGCGGCGGAGCGCACGGAGGCCGACCAGGTGGACGAGGAGCACGAGGTGGTGAACCTCTGGCGCGGGTTCATCGAACGCTGCGACGGGAAGCTGCCGAACCTACCCGTGGACCTGGGACTCGACCCGGCCGGCCCCCTGCCGACACAGAGCCTCCTCCGCGAGTTTCTCGCCGACGACGCCGAGGCGTCGGCCTTCGAGGCCCTGTGCCGGCCCTACGGCGGACCGCTCGTCGGGGTGCTCGCCGCGACCGCGCTCGTCACGCACGAGATGAGCGGGCACGGCACCTACCGCGCCGTGGTCCCGTTCCACACGCGGGTGCGGTCTCAGTGGTCGGAGTCCGTCGGCTGGTACGTGGGCGGCGCCCCGATCGAGGTGCCGGTGGACGGCACGATGACGCTCACCGACGTCATGAGCTCGGTCCGGTCGGAACTGCGGCACACCCGTCCGATGTCGCGGACACCGATCGCCCGGGTGCTCGGCCTCCTGGGGTCGACCTTCCGGCCGACGTCGCCCGACCTGTACTCGATCGTGTCCTACGTCGACGCCCGGGCCGTCCCCAGATCCCGAGAATGGGTCGATCTCAAGGCCTACGGCCTGGTCCGGGTCTCGTACGGCGACCAGGTCTGCGTGTGGGTCTCCCGGCTCCACGAGGGCCTGCAGATCGCCGCACGGTATCCGGACACCGACGTCGCGACCAAGAACGTCCGGCTGTACGTCCAGCGGTTGCGCGAGGTCGTCACGGCGGCGGCAGGCGCGCCGTCCCTGCGCGGCTACTGAAGCGCTGCTGGGGCGCGTCGGCTCAGCGCACGTCGATGAAGATCGGGTTCGTGTAGAGCCAGGTGTCCGCCCACGGGTCGCCGTCGTTGTTGTCATGGGGCAGCGGACCCGTGGGGTCGACCGACGCTCCGAGATAGCCGGCGCCGTGGCGGTTGCCGTCGCTGCCGCGCAGGCGCACGTAGCAGGACTCGGTGATGCGGCCGAGCGGGATCCGCAGGTCGTAGGTGCCGGAACGGCCGCTGGTGTCGACCTGCTCGACCACGCGCGTCTCGGGTGCGCGCCAGGTGTCCCGGTCTGCCGACGGTCCGTTGACGGTGCCCCGGATCACGTCGAGGTGGGCGAGCCGAGGGAGCAACCCGTGCGGGTTGGGCCGGTGCGCGCTGCGCACCTTGACCATCAGCTCCACCGACGTCCCGCGCTCCACGGAGAGCCGGCCGCCGAGAGTGGTGCCGGTCCCGCGGGCGCCGCCGGCGTCGACGAGGCGCACGTCGAGTCCGTCCACGAGGTGTCCGTGGTCCACCCAGACCCGGCCACGGCGGAGGCCGTCCATGACGTCGAGGTAGCCGTGCCGGGTCACGCCGACGTGGGTGCGGCTGAACTCGCCCGGCCAGAAGTCGCTTCCCGGCTGCGGTGTCCCGGTGTCGACGGGGGACGGCTTCCACCCGAGGGAGTCGAAGTTCTCACCGGGTGGCATGTCGCCGTCGCGCCAGGTGTCCCAGATGGTGCGGTGGTTGTCGGAGTTGGAGGTGATCGAGAAGAGGGTGCCCTCTGCCAGCATCGCGTCCCACAGGCCGCCGACGGTGGCGGTCATCCAGTCGAAGCCTCCGAAGGTGCGGTAGGACTCGACCGGGTAGCCGGGGAAGGAGTCCGGACGCGGCGCGTTGCTGTACTCGCCCCGCTGGGCCCGCGTGCTGCCGCGGTAGGCGACCCAGGCCGGATCCGCGTCACCCTGGGCACCCGGCGCGCCCTCCATACCGATGCAGATGCCGGCTGCGGCGTCGCGCCACGCCCGCATCTCGTGCGGAGAGTCGATGCCGAGCCGGGACGGGTGGTTGGCCAGCATGAGGACGTCGTCGACGTGTCCTTCTGCCTTGCGCGCGGCGAGCCACCGCAGTGCCTCCACTGCGCGCTCCTCGTTCTCGGGCAGGTTGGCCGCCCAGCCGTTGAGCTTGCCGTCCCACAGGCGCTCGAACTCGCGCAGCAGCTCGACCTCGTGCGGACCGGGCGCGGCGAACACGGTGCCATGCTCAGCGGCGGGGATGTACCACTCCAGGCCCTGGAAGATGAGCTGGCGCGGGTTGCGTGCCCGCGCCGCGATGATCTCCTCGTGCTCGGCAGCGGCTCCCTTCGCAGCGTGCCCGTGGTTGCTGTGCTCCGTGAAGACCATCCAGTCGAGACCGAGCTGTGCGCCCTTCTTGGCGAGCTGGTCGAAGTCGTACTTGGCGTCGTGGCTGTAGCGGGTGTGCACGTGGTGGTCGCCGACGAGCCACGCAAGCTGCGGGTCTCCGGGGCGGCCCGAGGCGGCGGCGGTGCCGGCGTACGCGCCCGTGGCGAGCGCCAGCCCACCGACCATGCCGAGACGCAGGAACGTGCGACGCGAGGCGCCTTGCGGGTCGAGGGACGAGGTCGGGACCGACGGGTCGGCCCAGCGAGGCAGATCGGTGGCGCGGAACGGGGCGGGCATGGGTCCTCCTGCGGGGGCGTACGGTGCCGCCACAGGCTCTCGCCGCCAGGTGGCACGCGAGTGAACGCCGGGTGTTGGACACCCGTCGGCCGGCCGTCGAGTCCGCGACCTTGCCGCCAGTCCGGGCGACCGCGCTCCGGGCGGCGTAAGCCATGCGCTCACGCTGCCCGCGGTCGGTCGTGGCGGGTTCGGCGGCGGTAGTGTCGGGGCGTGGTGTCGCCGTCAGCGGGAGGTGCGCGGCTCGCGCGCGCGCTGCTGTGGGCCGTCCTGGTGGTCGCCCTGGCGACGGGTGCCCATGTGCTGGCCTCCGGCCACTCGCCGCCTCTGGTGCTCGTCGCAGGGCTGACGGTGCTGCTCCTGCCGGTGGCGTCGGCCGTCACCCGGACGCAGGTCCGCTGGCCAGCCGGGCTGGCGCTGGCCGGGGTCGGCCAGTTCCTGCTCCACCACGCCTTCCAGGTCCTCGGGGACGCCGGGTGCACCACCGGTCCTGCGGTCGCCGGCGCGACGACGGCCTCCGCGCACCTCGGTCACGGGGCGCCAGGCGCCCCCGCGCTCGTGGCCGCCGACGTGGCGGCGTCGTGCTCCGCGCACGGCGTGGGCGTTGGCTGGGGCATGTCGATGATCGCGGGGCACGCCGTCGCGACGGTTGCGACCGTCGGGCTGCTCGTCGGCGTCGAGCGTGGGATCTGGTGGTTCGCCGGCTGGTTGTTCCGGCCCGTCCTGGTCGTGCCGTCGCGGGTCCCCGTCCTGGTGCGCCAGGTCGTGCCGGGCGTTCTCTTCGTGCCCCGGTCACTCCCCGGGTCCACGGCCCACCCGACCCGTGGCCCGCCGTCGGTGCTGCTGACGGGGACGGCCGGCTGAGAGCAGCCGGGCTGGTCCCCGTCGTCTGCATGCCCTCGGCCGGCCGGGACACCAAGCCCGCTGGCTCTCGACGAACGAAGGACCACTCATCATGTCTGCACGCTTCAGCCTGCCCTCGGTCGGGTCGCTCCCGAAGGGCCGGCTCGTCGCGGTCGTCCTCGCGACCGCCGTCCTCGCCCTCCTGCCCGTCGCCCCCGCCTCCGCGCACGTGAGCGTCAAGCCCGATGCCACCGCCGAGGGCGGGCGCGCCGGCCTGACGTTCCGGGTGCCGACCGAGTCGGACACCGCGTCGACGTCCCGGCTCACTGTCGACCTGCCCACGGGGACGCCGTTCCGGTCCGTGTCGGCCAAGGTGCTGCCCGGCTGGGACATCACCATCGAGGAGGGCGAGCTGCCCGCACCGGTCGAGGTCGACGGCGAGACGGTGACGACCGCGCCGGTCCGCGTCGTGTGGACGGCGCAGCCGGGCAGCGAGATCCCGCCGCACCAGTACCAGGAGTTCACGATCCGGGTGAACGCCCTGCCGGAGGCCGGCACCGACGTCGTGCTGCCCGCGCACCAGGAGTACAGCGACGGCCGCGTCGTCGACTGGGACCAGGTCGCCGACGGCGACACGGAGCCGGAGCACCCCGCCCCGGTGTTCACGACCACGTCGTCGGACGACGCCGGCGCCGCCGGGACCGCCGCGACCGCTGCGACTGCCGACTCTGGCCACGACACGTCAGCCGGAGCCGGTGACGCGGACTCCGACGCGACGGCGTCCGGCGCCGCGGCTTCCAGCGCAGACCTGACCGGACGCCTGCTCGGCGCCGGTGGGCTGGTCGTGGGCGCGGCGGGGGTCGGCATCGGGCTGGCCGCCGTCCGCCGTCGGGCCGACTGACGCGAGCGGGCCACGAGTCCGCACGACGAGGGCCCCGGTCGATCGACCGGGGCCCTCTGCCGCAAGGGCAAGCCGAGCGAGCTGGGTACGGCGCGCTACCGGGGGATCCTCCCTGACGACCGCACCGTCGAGCCGTCGCGCGCGACAATGATCGAAGGAGCTCGATCGCCCGAGCTCCGACCACCGCAAGGAGGCGCTCATGCACACCACGACCTGGCACGTGGACGTGTTTCTCTTCGAGCAGGACGGCAGGACTCGCGCCGAGGCCGTCCTTCGCACCGCAGCAGGGACGGAGCTGCGCCACGAGGGCATCGCGCGCAAGAGCCCGCGCGACCGCGACGTGCCCGAGATCGGTGACGAGCTCGCCACCTGCCGGGCGCTCTCCGGCCTCGCCCACGACCTGCTGGAGGCCACCCTGACCGACATCGAGTCCAACGCTCCAGCGTAGGTCCCGCGGGGAGGTCACCACCGCGGTGATCGGGAGTGTCCTCACCAATTCACGGGGGACGCCTGCACCCCGACGTCGCGCCCGCCGCATCGCGGACGAGCTCGGCATCTGCGCCGTCGTCCCCCGGCTGGGAAAACAGGTCCGACTCGACTGACGACCGTCCCGGCCGTGCAGGACCAACGGCCCGTGCGGCTGGAGCGGCCCGGGGTGCACGGTGGAGTCACAACGCCCAACGACGTGGCGCCGACAGGCGCACGTCCCAGAAGGAGTGACCACCATGACGACCCCGCTCACCCGCATCGCAGCGGTTCTGCTCGGCGTTGCGTTCCTCTCGGTCGGCACGGCCTCCGCCGAAGCGGCGACCGACGCGGGAAGCTACGGCGCCCACGTGGCCGCGTGCGCCCAGCTTGTCGGCTTCGATGGGACGCACAACCCGGGAATGCACAAGGGAATCACCGGTTGGGGGCCGGACCATGTGTGCAATCACTGAGGGAGGGTGCTCGGCCTCCTGATCCTGTCCACAACACCCCAAGAGCGACGAGGCCCGGACCCGCGGATTTCCGCGGATCCGGGCCTCTCGGCGGCGTTCGACGCCGACTGGCGCGGAGGGTGGAACTGTGGGGCAGCCGGCTTGCATGTACTGCACCCGCAGTACGACGACGAGTCCGCCTGGACGATCTGCGGGGCGGCAGATCTTGCGATCGTGGTGGAAGGACGAGCTGACCTTGTCCGCCCAACCCGCCGACCGGCTCGAGGAGACGTCATGTCCGAGATCACCGAATCCGTTCCCCACACCACCCACCGCGAGCGTGCCGTCGTCGTCGGCTCAGGCTTCGGAGGCGGGGTGACCGCGCTCCGTCTCTGCGAGGCCGGGGTCCCGACTCTCCTCATCGAGCGCGGCATGCGCTGGGAGACCGGCCCCGACGCAACCACCTTCGCCAGGTTCTCCACCATGGACGACCGGTCCGCCTGGTTGACCGACCACAGCGTCATCCGCAACATCGACAAGACCTGGGCGCCCTACACCGGGGTACTCGAGGAAGTCATCGGCGACGGTATGACCGCCACCTGCGGCGCTGCGCTCGGCGGAGGCTCGGTCATGTACCACGGGATGACGCTGCAGCCGTCGAGGGAGGACTTCGCCGCGTCGATGCCGCTCGCGGCCCACCTCTACGACGAGCTCGACGAGTGGGCCTACCCCACCGTGGCACGCATGCTGGGCGTCTCCACGGTGCCCGACGACGTCCTCGCCTCCGACCCCTACGCCTCGTCGCGGGCCTTCCTCGATGTTGCGCCTTACGCAGGCCTCGAGCCGTTCCATGTGCCACTGCCCGTCGACTGGGAGTACGTGCGCGGCGAGCTCGACGGCCGCTACGAGCCGACCTACACCACCAGCGACCTCGCGTTCGGCGTCAACAACGGCGGCAAGAAGTCGATCGATGTCACCTACCTGCGCGCGGCGGAGGAGACGGGCAACCTCCGCATCGAGACCCTCCACGTCGTTCGTGACCTCGCCCGTAGCGACGAGGGCCTCTGGGAGCTCTACGTCGACCGGATCGACACCGACGGCACCGTCCTGGAACGCAAGACCATCGTCGCGGACGCGGTCTTCCTGAACGCCGGGTCGACCGGAACCACGCGGCTCCTCGTCAAGGCGAAGGCCAAGGGCCTCGTCCCCGACCTGCCTGACGCCGTCGGCACCCAGTGGGGCAACAACGGCGACCGCATCTACGCCTGGATCGGGATGGACGCCGACATCGGGACCGTGCAGGGCGGGCCGGCCTGCGTCGGCGGCCGCGACGCCAACAGCCCGATCCCGTTCACGGTCATCCACGCGGGATCCCCCGAGCAGCCACCGGGGATGAAGATGATGACCGTCGTCGGATTCGGGATCGTGGACCCCGCCGGCACCTGGACCTACGACGAGGCCGCCGACGACGCCCACCTGACCTGGCCCGCGAGCGGTGACGCGGAGCTGCAGGCGGTGATCGCCGGCTACATGAACCGCATCGCCGAGGCGGGCGGAGGCCTGATGATCGACACCGACGCGAAGGCACCGGGCACCTGGCACGCGCTCGGCGGCGTTCCCATGGGAGACGCGGTCGATCTCTTCGGGCGGGTCCACGGAAACCCAGGGCTCTACGTGCTCGACGGCGCCCGCATCCCTGGCTCCACCGGTGCGTGCAACCCGTCGATGACGATCGCGGCGCTGGCAGAGCACAGCATGGCGGAGATCATTCGCACCGACCTGACCACGTGGTCCGAATCGCGTGGTCCATCTCGCCACCTTGGCGGACGCGCCGCCGACGTCGTCAGCGCTTGGCGAGCTGCACGGTCAGAGCCCAGGCGACGGGCCCGCGCTGCGGTGAGCGCGTTCGTCAGGTCACGACTCGGCTGAGGCGGGAGGGGCGCGCCTTGCAGCACGCCCCTCCCGACGGGCTACTACTGCAGCCGGAAGAGCGCGTTGATGGTCGACCCGTCGTCCGTCTCGACGGTCAGGAGGTAGCAGGATCCCGCCTTCCTCGGGGTCCTCCAGTTGTAGACGAACGTGCCCGCGGTTGCGTCGAACCGCAGCCCGGTGCCCGTGCTCACCACGGTCTCGATCGCGTCGGTCTGGGCCCGGCTGTCGCACGCGGTCCTGTACGCGGCGATGGAGGCGACGTCGTCGACGCTGGTCTTCTCGGTGGCGCCCGCGAAGACCTCGAACTTGACCGGCACGGTGGATCCGCCCTCGACCGTATTGACCACCCCGCCCATGTCGACCGGGGCGTAGAAGCCCTCGAGGGTCCACGGCAGGACGGTGTAGGACCTGGTCTCCATGGCGGCGTTGCCGGCGACATCGGTTGCGGCAAGCTCCAGGGCGACCGCGCCCCTAAACCAACCGTTGGTGCCGGTGGGCGTGGCCGGGTCGGTCTCCGCGACCACGGCCGGGGCAGTGGTGTCGGGAGCCGGTCCGTCGAGGACCCACAGGTCGGCGATCGACGGGTCGTAGTACGCGAACGCAGCGTTGGTGGTCGGGTAGAGGAACGTGACCGTCACCGTCCCCTCGATGTCGAGAGCGGCGGGCTGGTCGACGAGGATCTCGTAGCTCGTGACCGTCTGACCGGCGGCACTGCGGGTCATGTGCACGTGCTTGACCAGCGTGTCGTTGACGAGAACCTGATAGTCCTTCACCCCCGGGGTGTTCCAGGTCTCGCGCATCCTGAGCAGGAACGGCTCGCCGGCCGGGACCTTGACCCGGGCGGTGTAGAAGGAGCCCGGGAACTGGTTGTGCGCGTAGCGGCGGGTGAGTCCGGCTTCGAAGCTGGTGCCGCTGCTCGACGAGCCTGCGACAGCGTGGGCGCTCTCCGAGACCGACTCCCCGAAGTCGACGTGGTCGACGGTCGGTTCCGTCGGGGGCGCTGAGATGGCGGCTGCCTTGAACGAGTAGGTCCCGGACCCCACGGTGACGACCGTCCTCGACTCCTGGTCGTCGTAGCTGAGGGCCTGAATGCCGTTCCTGACCACGAGCGGCTTGCCCGACTCGGTGACCTGGAAGGGGTGATCCGAGGGGATGCGCACCTGCGCGGTCGTGTTCACCGGCACGGTCACGTCCATGGTCAGACCGTCGGGTGTCTGCCGCCACGTGTTGGACAGCTCGCCGTAGACCGTCTGCAGCGTGCCCTTCGCCGAGGTCAGGCCACCTTCGACGTGGGGCTCGATGATGCTCGTGCGGTAGCCCGCCTCGCCGATCTGGATGCCGCCGATGTTCTGATGCATCCAGTCCGCCACGGCACCGTAGGCGTAGTGGTTGAAGGAGTTCATGTCCACCGGGCCGAACGAGCCGTCAGGCATGATCGAGTTCCAGCGCTCCCAGATCGTGGTCGCGCCCTTGTCGATCTCGTATCCCCAGGACGGGTAGTCCTTGTGCTGGAGCATCGTGTAGGCGAGGTCGTCGCGGCCGATGTTGGTCAGCGCGGGCAGCAACCACGGGGTGCCGATGAAGCCGGTGCGCAGGTGGTAGTTGGTCTGTGCCAGCTTGGCCACGAACTTCTCCCCCGCCTTGCGCTCACGGCCCGGGTCGGTGATCAGCTGCTGACCCAGGGCGAGCGCGTAGCCGGTCTGGGAGTTCCCCAGCACGGTGCCGTCGGACGCGACATACGCGTTCGTGAAGGACTGACGCACGGCCTGGTAGAGGTTGGCGTACTCAGCTGCCTCCGCGTCGCGGCCGATCGCGGCGGCCATCTCGGACATCATCTTGACGTCCTGTGCCCAGATCGCCGTGCCGAGCACACCCTGGTTGGTCGGGTCGTCCAGGTGCAGCCAGTCGTTGGTGAAGAACCACAACCGACCCGTCTCCAGGTTGTCCGTGCCGGCGCTGGCCCGGGCATAGTCGAAGAACCTCTTCATCGCCGCGTAGTTGTCCCGGACGATCTGAGCGTCGCCGGTGGCGTTCCAGACCGCGTGCGGCACGGTGATGATCGCGTCCTCCCAGCCCACGGCGCTCCGGCCGAAGGCGCCGTTGGTCGACGGGACGACCGACGGCACCCCGCCGCCTGCGAACTGCTCGTCCCGTACGTCGGTCATCCACTTGCTCAGGAAGCCCCGGGAGTCGCTCAGGTAGTTCGCCGTCGGCGCGAAGATGCTGATGTCACCGGTCCAGCCGAGCCGCTCGTCGCGAGCGGGGGTGTCGGTCGGGATGGACAGGAAGTTGCCCCGAGCACCCCAGGTGACGTTGCTGTGCAGCTGGTTGAGCATCGAGCTCGAGGTCTCGAGGTAGCCCACCCGTGGCAGGTCGGATCCCAGCACCACGCCCTTGACGTCGGTGCCCGCCGGCGCCAGGGCGAGGCCCGTGATCTCGATGTAGCGGAAGCCGTGCTGGGTGAACGTCGGCTGATACGTGACCGTGCCCGTCTCAGCGAACGTGTAGTGGTCCGTGGACAGAGCCTCGCGGAGGTTCGCGGTGTACATCGTGCCGTCGGGGTTGAGCACCTCGGCGTGACGAAGCCGGACGGTCTCCCCGGCACTCCCCGTGATCGTGACCCGCGGGACGCCGACCATGTTCTGGCCGAGGTCGTAGATCTTCACTCCCGGGATCGGCTCGGTGATCTCGACCGTGTCCAGCAGGCCGGTCTGACGGACCGGCTCGTCAGGCTGCGGCGACAGCTTCGCAGTGTCGGAGGTCTGCGCCGTCACCGGCTTCCAGACCGAGTCGTCAAACCCGGCCCCGTCCCAGCCCGACTGTTCCAGTGCAGCGGAGTAGGTCTCACCCAGCTGGTTGTCGGTGGCCACGAACGGGCTCGGAGCCCACCTCCAGCTCGAGTCCGTGTCGACCCACTGCACGCTGCCATCGGCGTAGGTGAGCCTCAGGCGAGCGACGAGGTCCAGGTCGGTGCCGTACTGGCCCTTGCCGTCCAGGCCGATCTTGCCGGCCCACCAGCCCTCGCCCAGTGCGCCACCGAGTCCGTTGGTGCCTTCCTTGACGAGGTTGGTCACGTCGTAGGTCTGGGACTGGATCCGCTTCGCGTACTCGGTGTAGCCCGGTGCCAGGAACTGGTCGCCAACCTTGTCGCCGTTGATCGAGAGCTCGTAGATGCCGTGGGCCGAGGCGTAGAGACGCGCACTCGTGAGCGTCTTACCGGCCGAGGTCGTGAACTCCTTGCGCAGCAGCGGCAAGGCCTCCTCAGGTCCCTTGAGGATGGCGTCGGTGGTCTGGTTCACGGTGACCTGACGGTCGGCGAACGAGCCGGCACTGAGCGGGTTGCTTCCGAAGTCAGGGTTGGCCAGCACGGTGCCGTCGGCGCTGGTCACCGTCAGGGAGCTGATGGTCACCGACTCGGTCCCGAAGGTGCGGATGCCGACCCGGCCCCAGCTGAAGTTGGTCGCCGCACGCGTGTCGACGATCTGGCCGTCCAGCGTCGTCTCGATCGTGTCGCCGGCCAGCCGGAAGGACAAGGTGTGCTCCCCCGCCACCAGTCCGGCGGCGGTGAACCCGAACGGCCGCAGGTCGACCTCACCGAGGAGGCTGTAGGCGCCGTTCACTCGAAGGTGCGGCCGCAGCATGGGTACACCGGAGCTGACGTTGACCTGCCACATGTACGTGTTGCTGATGTTCTGCGCCCGGACGAACACGCCGAATGCCACGCTGTTGAGCCTGAACCGCGTGGTCGCCGTGTAGTCGGTCCAGTGCTCGTACGACGGGGCCGGCATTCCGACCCATTCGGCGTTCCCCCAGTCGCCGGCAGACAGCAGACCGGTCTCGAACCACGCCGGTGCGCTCCAGTCGCTGACTGTGCCCTGGTCGTCCCAGACCCGCACCCGCCAGTGGTACCGCGTACCGGCCGTCAGCTGAGGACCGTCGTACTCGACGTCGACCTGACGCGAGGAGAGGACCTTCCTCGTGCTCCAGACGTCGGACGCACCGGCCGAGGAACCGACCTGGACCTCGTAGGCCAACTGCGTGACCCCCCGTCGAGACGAGGACGAGGCCCATCCCAGAACGGGGTCCTGACCTCCGATGCCCAGCGGGTTGACGCGCCCGTTCGTCGTCAGCCCCGCGACGGCGATCAGAGCCGCCACCTCTGCCTGGGCCTCTTCCGCCGGGCTGGGAAGCAGGATGCCTCCCACCGACATCGCCAGACAGGTGACGAGCGCGGCCAGCCGCCACGCAATCGCTGTGGGACGCCCCTCGGCGGGAATCGTCATCAGATTGCCTTCCATGCGACGCTGCAGGGTCAGGTTCAGGATTTAAGCGTTTCAATCGTGCTGGAAGGTATGGGAGCGGCACCACACGCGTCAAGACCCGTCTCAGGCTGCAGGGTCGGGGCGCCGCCACCCGCTCGTTCTCGGGATGGCCGCGAGCCACGTCTCTCCGCCGCGTGAGGGCATCGGTCGGGACCCGCCAATCGGATCTGCCGACAGGCGTCGGACTTGAGAACCGAGGGCATGGCGACGAGCGCGGTCGCCGGGGCTCGCACCCGTTCGGTGTCGATCTCCCGGACCCCCACGTCGCCCAGCGACTTCATGAGGTAGTTGTGCACTCGCCCCCGGTAGGCGATCACTGTGCCCCGTCGATGGAGCTTGCCGCCCTTGCCGGGCTCGCTCGCGATCCGCTCCAGCCACCGCTCGGCGCACTCCCAGAACGTGACGTCCCGAGCGGCTGCAGCCCAGGCCTCGGCCCGACGACGCTGAGCGACCCCGGCGGGCGGCACTCACTTGTCGATGGTGATCGTCTCGTGCACCCGGTTCAGCCACGCGCGAGCGTCTCGCTTGGCGAGGAACGTCAGCGGCCGGTCGTCCACCCCAAGAGAGGCGCGGGGGCGCGGCCGGTGGCCGAGGGGGGGCGGGGGGGGGGGGCGGGGGCCGCGCGGGGGCGGGAGCCGGATCAGAAGTTGACCATGGGGTTCCGGGGGGTACGGATCGTTGGAATCCTGCGGTATTCACAACGGTGGAGGCTCATGCCTCCTGCGTGCCACTCCGGAAGGGGCAGATCGTCGCACAGCTCGGATCGGACCGTCACACGCGGAACGGCCGTACGGCCTCCCACGACGGATCGAGCCGTGCACGCACCCGCACTCGAGCCCCCGCGGAGCCCCTCGCCGCCTTCTTGAGCTCGTCGGCACCACTCGTGGTGGAGTCGACGTAGCAGTGGAAAGTCCGTCTGCCGCCACCAGTCTGAACCGCGACTATCTGCCCTGCCCCTTCTTCCATGACCGCGTGCAGACTGCTCTCCAGGTTGGCCAGGTCGTTCTCGTCGTCTGGTCCTGGCATGCCCGCCGACGTCGCGGCGCGGAACTCCGCGGTGATCGCGACATGCTGGTCGAGATCCGGAGCCTGCACGGGCGACAGCCGGTTCAGGCACCGCACCAGCATCGGGCCGTGCGGCGTCCAAGCCTCGGCCAGGAACCAGCCCATCTTCCCGTCACGGGCGAACTCCTGAGTCACCACGGCCAGCATCGCCGGAAGCTCGGCGAGCGAACGACTCCCGTCCGGGTCCCCGACGGACCAGTCGATCTCCCCGATCCACAGCTCGGTCGCCTCCTCGCCCAGGGCAGTGTCCAAGCACAGGAATGCGATCTGGCCGCGAGCGTCGACGGGAACCGAAGCGAACACCGGGTGATGCACCGTCACGTCCAGGCCCGTCGCCCGCTGCTCCGCAACCACGAGCACGTCGGCGAACGCCACCTCCGCGCCCCCGATGCTCAGCACCGCGTCCAGCGGACCCGGTAGCCTCAGGTCGTAGAACGACCACGTCCGGTCCGACGGCGGCGCCGAGCGCAGCCACCGCCGCGCGATCCGCCGTAGCGGCGGGTCCCCGCCCGCGGTCACGGTCAGCTGGTGCTCGCTGTGGATGCCCTGGCCGAACTCCCATGCCAGCTCTGGGTGGATCGCGGCGACCCGCTCGCTCACCGCATCGACATGTTCCGCGAGCCGGCCAGCCGGCACCGCCTCGGCAAGCTCCCCAGCAGCACCGTCCCACCACCGCCAGAACTCATCGATCCCCGCGCTGACGTCCGCGTCGCTCGTTTCTCGCTTGCGCTTGCTGAACAGGCTCACGCCTTCTCCTCGCTCATGCCCGGCCGCTCCACCAGTTCGCGGCAGACCCTACCGCCACCGCCCGATCTCCAGCGGCATTGGGACTCCACCAGATGGAAGGCCATTAGTCGGCAGCGAGAATTGCATTCGAGACTTGCCAACAGTATTCAAAGAGTCTAGTTGGCGATCGCGTTCGGAGTTTGTCGTCGTTGAGGACGAAGAGTGGTGGGTGCGCTTCGGCCGGATCGAGGCCAACGGGGAGTCCGGCGCTCTGCGCAGGTATTCCAGCCTTGACCGGGACGTCCTCGATACACTCGCGCACAGCCCTGGCTGGAGCAACGAGGGTCTTTTTGCGCTGCTCCAAGGTTTTCGCCGGCTCGCCAACATCGGCGGCGCGCGGGTCGACCTGCCCGACGTCGAACTGGGGCTGTGAATGTCTGACAACTGGTACTCCGGCAACGCTGACGATGACGCGGACCAGCACCGTGGGTGGCTCCTGGGTCATTTCATCGCGCCGGAGACTCCCGGCAGCGCGGTCCGCGCGACGGGGGATCTGGAGGTCAAGTGGGGCATCCACCCCAAGGGCCAGCAGCGGCCCGAGTGGACTGCCGACGACCAGCGCACCACCATGCTCCTGCTCGTCAGCGGCCGGTTCCGCCTCGACCTGACGACCGGCAGCACCGTCCTGCAGCGACAGGGCGACTACGTTGTCTGGGGTCCTGGGACCGACCACTCCTGGCAGGCCGAGGACGACTCCGTCGTCGTCACCATCCGCTGGCCCTCTATCGGCTGACCCGCCGAACAGGCCGGTACGGGCTTGCGCGACCTCAGCGGCTCAGCGCCTCCGCCAGCACTGCGTCGAAGCCGGGCGCGTCCTGAGGTCGGTGCCGAGCGCCGGTGAGCACCTGGTGCTCCGCACCTTCGGCCACCAGTGCTGCTGCGATCGCCTCGTACTCGTCGTTCCATCCGCCGGTCACGACGATGGTTGACGTGCCAGCGATGTCGGAAGCAGCGATCCCGAGTCCCCACGGCGGCGGAACGGTGGAGAACCGGGCCGCGACCCGCTCCTCGTCCGGCCAGCGCTCCTCGTCGAACTTGCCCCCGAACATGAGAGGCCGCACGATCTGCCAGTAGGCACGAAGCCCATTCTCGTGGGCGCGCCGAGCTGCCTCCATCGTCGCGATGTGGCTCTCGATCGCGGGCTCACCTCGAGCGACGTCATACAGAGCGGGCTCGCAGAGCACCAGAGCACGCAGCCGCTGCCCGACCAGGGGAAGCGCGAGCAGAGCGGGGATGGCCCCGTGCGAGTGCGCGACGATGACCGCCGCTTCCTCGACCGCGGCCGCGACCGCCTCTGCCTTGCGACGGACCGACCCGATCGAGGCGAGGTCGAGCATCACCGCATCGGCGCGTTCGATTGTCGGCCAAGCCGCCGCGCCGGACCGTCCAGCACCATGAACGAAGACGAGCACGCCCCAATGTTCGCATTCTGGAGGACCCGGCTGGTCGCACCGGAAGGTTCAGCGCGGCGTGACCGCCAGTGCGGGTGGTCCTCCACCGTGACAGCCGCGTCACGGGCGGACGGGATCAAGCGTGGCGGTCCCTCCCAGAAGGCAACGCCGAAATCCCACTCGGCTTGCTCCCAGCAGATGAAGAACTCCGCACCGTCCGTCGTACGCAGGGCCAGACCCATGGTGGGGACGTGCCCGATCTCGTAGTCCCAGTCCTCGATGTCGTAGGTCCCGTCGTCCCCCTCGTATCCGAGAGGGAAGTACGTGACGGTCGCGAGTTGCGGTCGAGACAGCTGGGCCGCGACGGACCCGGTCTCGTGGGTCATCCCCATCCCGTCCACCGACCTCGCAGCTTCTCGCGAGCCGCATGGCGGACCTTCTTGAACGAGGCGTGCGCGGCAAGGTCGCTCAGCACGACGTCCGACGTCGCGTGCTCGACCAGGCGGCGCTGGCACCACATCGTCAGGCCCGGAAGGTCGTCGGCGATCTGCCGAGGTGACGTGGTCACCTCACGGATCAGCGCCCACTCCCGCAGACGGCGTGCGGGGAACGCCCGACCCTCCTCCGTGCGCAGCAGGTCGACCCACGTCCGCCCCTCCACCTCGTCGACATACTTGAGGACCTCCGTGACGATGTGAGAGCCGAGGGCCTCACCCTCAGCCACGATCTCCCTGAGCACAGGCCGCACATCAGCGCGCGGCACGACGTCCCAGTACAGCCACCACCGCGCGTGCTCGTCGTCGACGTCGAGGTCCTGAACCCCCACCTCGGCGGCGATCTGGCGCAGCAGCTCGACACCGCGTTCAGTGAGCCCGGGCAGGTCGGATCGCCGCGTCGACAGCCGCAGCTGCTTCGTCGCACTGGAGCCGAGAACGACAGCCCTGACCCTTGACCCGATCACCGGAATGTCCTCGGACCCGCCGATCGCGCCGTCACGAATCGCGGGCACGTCCACATGCCCGAAGTGGTCGAGTCCAGCGACCCACACACCCATCCCGAAGGTGTGGTGGCACAGGACGGTCGCATCGACCGCGAGACCCGCTTCAACCTCGACGTCAGCGACAGGTGCGTGACGAGCGTCGTGCAGATCGACAACGGCACCGCTCGGTTCAGATTCGTCGACATCCTCGGAGAACCGGCCGCGTGCGCTCATCACGTGCAACGCCGGCGACGCCGCCTGGCTGATCTCCCATGGCCACCCGGATTCGACCAGCCCGCCGGTGTCCCCGACCGCCGTCTCCCCTCGAGAGGCGACCATCATCGTGTACACATCGTCGAGCAGTGCTACCTCCGCAGGAGAGAACACGGTCCAAGTGCGCCACTCCCCTGGACTGCTGTCGCCGAGCGAGCCGAAGAACAGGTCGTAGAACGCCCTCCTCCCAACTCGCCGTACGCCGTCGTCGCCGCGGACGAGCAGCATGAGCACATCCATCACCTGGTTGCGCTGTCGCTGCTCGACAAGGCGTTTGCTCTCGCTCACGAGGCGAGTCTGGCAGCCGGGACCGATCCAAGCGGGCTCGGGGAATGTCCGAGGCCGGCTCGGGCGCGCGACGCCGTCGTCACGTCACCTCGACGCTTTCCGCGCCACGTGCAGCCACAGCGCGCGGCGGCCGCATCACATGCGATACGGCATCGTCGAGCTGACGGCCGCCCGAAGCATGGTCCCGGGGCGCTCACCGCTTGGCCGCCCGGTACATGGTGATAAGCGCTGTGACGCGGGCGTAGTCCTTCGCTCCGTTGAGCTCGGTGAGCAGGTCATCTGGGCACAGCTCGTAGAGCGGTCGCCCCAGCGGCGGTCGAGTCTGGTGTCCCAGATCTGATACCCGCCGGGCACGCCCCGAGCGACGTAGCGCCGTCGGCTCATGGACCCTTCCGGATGAACGGCCGGTCCCGGTCCGGCACCTCGTCTTCGGGCAGGGCGGCGCGCAGGACGACGTCCAGCACGCGGTCGACGTCGGCAGCGTAAGCCGGTCTTCGTCTCCTTCGCAGGCATCCCGCTGCAGATGCCCCCGATCCTGGACGACCTCATCCGCGAGCACGCCAACCGGCGCGGGCAGAGTCTGCACGTCGCCAGGGATACCGGCTGGTTCTTCCCCGGCGGGCAACCCGGCCGCCACCTCGCCACCGAGAACATCCGCAGAGACCTCGTCCAGATCGGGGTCAAGCCCCACGAGAACCGCAAGGCCGCGATGTTCCAGCTCGCCGCGAACATGCCAGCCCCCGTCCTGGCCGAGCTCCTCGGCACCACCGACAAGAACGCCGCCGACTGGGCACGCCTCGCCGCCCGCGACTGGGGCGCCTACATCCAGCACCGCACCGAAATGATGTGCCCACGTCGGTCCTGACGCCGTAGGGTCACCGTCCGTGACAGCGACCGGAGACCGCACCGCCCGGGACGCCACCCGACAGGGCCTTGGCTCCCGGTTCTGGAGGGTCCTGGCGGCGCAGTCCCTGTCGAGCGTGGGCACCGGGCTGCACCTGGTCGCGTTGCCGCTGCTGGCCACGACCTACACGCACGACCCACGGGTCATTGCCGCGCTGGCCACCGTCGCTGGCATTCCCGCCCTCGTGCTTGCCCTGCCTGTCGGGAACCTCGTCGACCGCACCCACCGCGGCCGTCTCATGGCCTACAGCGACCTGGCCTGCGTCCTGATCGTGGGCGCCCTTACCTTGGCGGTCCTGGCCGACGTCGCCGAGCTCTGGCTGCTGTTCACCGTCGCAGCCCTGCTGGGCGTCGCCGAGCTCATCTTCAGCACAGGCCTCTACGCCCTGATCCCCACGATCGTGCCCCGCGAGCACCTCCTGCGGGCCAACAGCCACCTCGCCGTCGGGCGGGAGGTCGGCGCCGGTGGAATCGGCCCGGCCCTCGCTGGGCTCCTCTTCACTGCGGCACCGGCCCTGCCGTTCGCGATCAACGCCGCGTCGTTTGCCGCATCGGCTGCCGCAATCGGGTCCTTCGCCCTCAGGCGCGACACCCGCCCGAACGCACCCGTCCCGCACACGGAACGGCCTGCGACCGGCAAAGCACGATTTGCCGCCTACACGGCCGACCTCACGGCCGGGGCACGTTTCGCGGCCCGGCACCGCGCGATCCGCACCACTCTCCTGCTCTCCGCCGGGGCAGGACTGTTCGGCTGGATGCCCGAAGGCATCCTCGTCCTCTTCGCCAGGGACGAGCTCGGCGCCTCGGACGTCCAGTTCGGTCTCCTCATGGCCGTCACCGCCGCAGGATCGGTCCTCGGCGGGCTCCTCGCCCCCCTCATCGCCCCCCGGACGAGCCTGGCCAAGCTCATCGTCACGACCTACCTGATCTACGGCGCACTGCTCCTTCCCGTCGCCCTCACAGACTCGATCTGGCTGGTCATGGCCATGTTCTTCGCCCAAGGGCTGCCGCTCATCGCCAGCAGCGCCGCGGTCCAATCCGCCCAACAGAGCCTCGTTCCCGCCCACCTCCTGGGGCGCACGGCCGTGCTGCGCCGCCTGATCAACGCCCTGACCATGCCAGCCGGCCTCACCGCCGGCGGCTTCCTCGGCACCTGGCTCAGCCTCGACGCGGTCTGGCTCATCGCAGGGGCCGGCTTCCTCACCATCGTCGCGCTCAGCGGACCCGGCCTGCGCAACCTCGCACCGGACGCCGCAATGCAGCACTGACGAGGCTGCCATCCAGGGCATTCGCTACCTCCGAATACGAGGCGCCACCAATCAGAAACGGCGGCAGACGCTGCACAACGCCGCAAAGCGAAAGCGCAGGTCAGCCGCCGTTTCCGGTGCTGGCGAGACCCCAGGTCTCGGAAGTTGATCATCTGATTCTGGGGGCTCGGGATCGTTGGAATCCTGCGGTTCTTCGTCCGGTGGGCGGGGGCTCGTGCCCCCTGCGTGCCACACCGGACGACGGCGCGCGCCGGCACCATCGGTACTGGCTGGCGCCGCGCGGCCCAGCCTAGGCCCGGGTGCTGGGCGGGCGCCTCGGCCACATGCGCACGAGGGTCAGAGCCCTCGTCCGCCGATGCCGCCGTCGGGTGCGATCTCGTCGATGCGGGCGAGGTCGGCGGGAGTGAGCTCGAGGTCGGCGGCGGCGATGTTCTGCGCGACGCGCTCGGGGTTGCGTGATCCCGGGATCGGGACGATGTAGTCCTTCTTCGCGAGCAGCCACGCCAGGGCGAGCTGCGACAGGGTCGCGCCCTTGCTCTCGGCGAGGTCGGTGAGCTGGCTGACGATGGAGAGGTTCTGGTCGAAGTTCTCCGGGTTCCACCAGGGGATGCGCTGGCGGAAGTCGTTGGCGTCGTAATTCTCGCGGGGCGCGACGGCGCCGCTGAGGAAGCCGCGGGCGAGCGGGGAGTAGGCGACGAACCCGATGCCGAGCTCCTCCAGCACGGGAAGGAGCGGCTCGGCGTTGTGGGTGAAGATCGAGTACTCGTCCTGCAGGACCGAGATCGGGTGCACCGCGTGGGCGCGGCGGATGGAGTCGGCGTCGGTGTTGGACAGGCCGAGGTACCTGACCTTTCCGGCGTCGACGAACTCCTTCATCACGCCCACGACGTCCTCGATCGGCACGTTGGGGTCGTCCCCGTGCTGGTAGAGCACGTCGATCGTGTCGATGCCGAGGTTGCGCAGGCTGTTGTCGACCACCTCGCGGACGTGCTCGGGCCGAGAGTCCCGGCCGAAGGTCTTGGTGAGGCCGAACTTGGTCGCGATGGTCACCTCGTCGCGGATCGGTGCCAGGGCGTGGCCGAGCAGCTTCTCGCCCTCTCCCCAGCCGTACATCTCCGCGGTGTCGAAGTGGGTCACGCCGAGCTCGTGGGCACGGCGGATCGCGGTGATCGACGCGGTGTCGTCCGAGGGGCCGTAGCCGACGGCGGTGCCCATCGCGCCGTAGCCGATCTCGGACACGGTCAGGCCTTGCCGGCCCAGGGTGCGCTGTTGCATGAGGAGCTCCAGGTTCTCGTACCAAACGGTTCGGTTCGAAAGTACGCCCCGTCGTCCGCCCGTGTCAAACCAAACGGTTCGGTCGGGTACCCTCAGAGGCATGCCTCCTCGCAACCCCGACGCCACCAGCGATCGCATCATCACCGCGGCCACCGCCGAGTTCGCCCGCCACGGCATCGCCGGAGCACGGGTCGAGCGGATCGCCAAGGCGGCGCGAACCAGCAAGGAACGCGTCTACGCGTACTTCTCCAGCAAGGAGGCGCTCTACCGGTTCGTCGCCGCCCGGGAGCTCGCGGCGATGGCCGACGCCGTCCACCTGGATCCGACCGACCTTCCGGGCTACGCCGGCCGCGTGCACGACCACGCCACCCAGCACCCCGAACGCCACCGGCTGATGACGTGGGGTCAGCTGGAGCTCCCGGCCGGGGAGACTCCCCCCGACGACCCGTTCCAGGAGTCCCTGCGCCGCAAGATCGACCAGCTACGCACAGCGCAGGACGCCGGCCACCTCGATCCCGCCTGGGAGCCCGAGGACATCCTCGTGTTCGTCAGTCAGCTGGCCACCTCGTGGGCCAGCCAGACCCAACTCACCCCCACCGGCGAAGAGCGCGACGCGTTCCTGGCAGCCCGCCGGGCGGCCATCGTCGCCGCCGTCGAGCGCCTGTTCCCCGCCACCACCAGCGATACCGCCCTTGCACCCGCGGATACTCAAGGCGCGTGACTGGCACCACGTCGTTCGGCTCCACGCTGCCAGGAAGTCCTGCTTGGGGAGCCCCTCGCTGTCGCGCGTGCCGCGTTGCCGCTACTTCTGTGGGACCCAGTTGAGGCTCGAGGAGAAGAAGGTCTCGAGCTGGTCGAACGGGATCAGGTCGGTGCGGTCGTAGAGGTCGATGTGGCGTGCCCCGGGGACGACCACCAGGTCCTTCGGTCCCGTCGCCTGCTCGTAGACGGTGTCGCTGAAGTAGCGCGAGTGCGCGTGCTCACCGGTGACGATCAGGATCGGCCTCGGGGCGATGTCCGCGAGGTGGCGCAGCTCCCCGAAGTTGATGTGCGCCATGCCGCTGGTCACGGTGAAGCCGCCGATGGAACGGGGGTGGCGGCCCCGGTCGGCGACGTAGTACTCGAAGAACTCGCTGGTGATCGGGTCGAGGCCGGCGTGGATCTCCGCCGGGAAGGTCGGGGACAGCGCGGGCTCGCCCGCGTCGACGTCCGCCCAGCGCTGCGCCGCGATATCGAGGAGCGTCTTGTGCCGCTCGTCGTCGGTCGCGCTGTCCAGCCAGCCGTACCTGTTGACCCGGCTGATGTCGTACATGGCCGCCGTCGCGACGGCCTTGATGCGCGTGTCGACCTGAGCGGCGCTCAGGGCGAACCCACCGCTGCCGCAGATGCCGATGGCACCGATCTTCTCGCGGTCGACGTAGGGGAGGGTGCCGAGGAAGTCGACACCGGCGCTGAAGTCCTCGGCGAAGAGCTCCGGGGAGGTGATGTGCCGCGGTTCTCCGCTGCTCTCGCCGTTGTACGACGGGTCGAACCCGAGGGCGACGAACCCTCGCCGGGCCATCTCCTGGGCGTATACGCCCGGGCCCTGTTCCTTCACCCCGCCGTGGGGCGGTCCGATGACGACCGCCTGGTGCTCGACCGACTCGTCGAGCCCCTTCTTGGCGTACAGGTCCGCGGCGATCTCGATGCCGTAGCGGTTCTTGTAGCGGACCGGAGTCCGCGTCACCTCGTCCGAGAGGACAAAGGTGTAGCCGTCTTCCTGCAAGGGCATGGGTCTTCCTTCCTGCGGACCTCGCTCCGAGGTCACGATGACATGTCGGGGACGTTCGTCTCGGCGGCCCAGGAGGCCAGGAGCTTGAGCCGCTCGGCCGAGGGGGAACCCGGTTCGGCGGTGTAGATCAAGAGCACGTGACCGGGCTCGGCGGTGAGGGCGAGCTCCTCGTAGGTCAGCACCACCTCACCGACGATCGGGTGGTGGAACCGCTTGGTGCCGGTGCCGTGGGTGCGCACGTTGTGCGCGCCCCACAGCGTGCGGAAGGTCTCGCTGCGAGTGGACAGCTCGCCGACCAGGTCCTGGAGTTCCTTGTTGTGCGGATCGCGGCCGGCTTCGGCGCGCATGACCGCCACGCACATCTGGGCGAGAAGATCCCAGTCGGGATAGAAGTCGCGCGCGGCGGGGTCCAGGAACTGGAACCGCGCAAGGTTGGGGGTGCGGCCGCCGTCGCCGATCACCGGCGAGTAGAACGCGCGGCCGAGCGCGTTGACCGCCACGAGATTCTGCTGCGCGTCCCGGACGAACGCGACTCCTTCGGTGATGGCCGCCAGCGCCCATTCCAGGCTCGGCCTGGGAACGAACGGCTTGCCGGCACGACGGCGGGAACGGCCCGACGTCGGGATGCCGTCGGCCGCCCGTGCGAGATCGAACAGGTGAGCACGCTCGGTCTCGTCCAGCTGCAGCGCCTTCGCGACCGCCTCGAGCACCGACCCGGACGCCCCGGCGATCGCGCCGCGCTCCAGCTTCGCGTAGTACTCCACGCTCACACCGGCAAGCACAGCAACCTCACCCCGACGGAGCCCCGGCACACGGCGGTTCGGCCCCGGCGGTAGGCCCGCGGCCTCGGGGGTGAGCTTCGCGCGGCGCGACATCAAGAACTCACGCACCTCGGCCCGGTTGTCCACACCGCCAGGCTAGGCCGCGCCCTCACGGCGAACGAGTCCCTGTCAGTACACCTATCGACAGGGACTCCCCCGAGCCCGCGCGAGTGGCGACGCTGATGAGCATGCCCGACACGCTGGCCTCCGCGCGACCCCGGTTCAGCCGGTTCCTGCCCACGCTGCTGCTGCTCCTGACGGTGTTCGGGCCGATCTCGATGGACCTGTACCTCCCGGCGCTCCCCGCACTGACCGCCGAGCTCGGCGCGGCCACGTCGGTGGCGCAGCTGACCGTGACCACGTGCCTGATCGGCCTCGCCGCCGGGCAGCTCGTCGCCGGGCCGTTGTCGGACCGGTTCGGGCGGCGCGGGATCCTGCTGATCGGCGTCGTCGCGTACGTCGTGACCTCGGGCCTGTGCGCGGTCAGCCCCTCCGTCGAGCTGCTGATCCTCGCCCGGCTCGTGCAGGGCCTGGCCGGCGGCGTGGGGATCGTGATCGCCCAGGCCGCCGGACGAGATGTGTACTCCGGCGGGGCCCTGATCCGCTTCTACGGGCGTCTGACGGTGATCGGCGGGCTCGCCGCGATCGTCGGCCCGCTGCTGGGCGGCCAGCTGAGCACCGTCACCGACTGGCGCGGCCTGTTCGCCTTCCTCGCCGTCGTCGGCGCCGCCCTGCTCGTCGCCGCCCTGATCGCCTTCCCCGAGACGCTGCCCGCCGGGCACCGGACCACCGGCGGCTTCGCGCAGACCGGACGAGACTTCCGGGTCCTGATCTCGGACCGCGACTTCCTGGGTGCGGTGCTCAGCCAGGGGTTCCTGTACGCAGCCCTGTTCGCCTACCTGTCCGGGGCCACGTTCGTGCTCCAGGGCATCTACGGGCTGACCCCGCAGGGCTACGCCCTCGCGTTCGGCCTGAACTCCGCCGGGTTCATGGTCTTCGGATACCTCGCCGGGCGTGCGTCCGAACGCTGGAGCGTGCCCGGCACCCTCGCCGTCGGCATCGTCGTGGCCGGCCTCGGCGCCCTCGGGCTGCTCGCCGCCGGCGTGATCGCCCTGCCGTTGTGGGTCGTGATCGTGTCGCTGCTGGCGCTGGCCAGCGGCGTGGCCATCACCTCCCCGCCGGCGACGACGCTCGCACTGGCCGACTACCCGCAGCTCGCCGGGACCGCCTCGTCGCTGCTGGGCATGGTCCGGTTCGGGTTCGGCGGCGTCACCGCACCGCTGGTCGGCGTCGCGGGCGCCGCGACGATCCTCCCTCTGGGAGTCGTCAGCGTCGTCGCGGTCGTGCTCGCCGGCGCCGCATACCTCGCACTCGCCACCCGGCCGCGGCCGGTCGAGGCCGCACCGGCCGCCGTCGCCGACCTCGGCAAGCCGCCTCCGGGAACGCCCGAGAAGGAGTTGGAGCAGTCCCTCGCCTCGAAAGGTCAAGCATGAAGCCCTCGAGAGTCTCGCTCGCAGCGTCCGTCACGCTCCTCGCCGTGCTGGCCGGATGCGCGGCCACCGAGCCGGCACCGACGTCTGGCACAGCTTCGGGTTCGCCCGCCCCGCCGTCGTCGGCTGCACCCACCCCGTCGCCGACGTCGTCCGCGGCGGAGTCGCCGGCCGAGCCTTCCGACCCCACCCAGGAGGTGATCGGCACCGTGGTGCGGTTCACCTCCGACGACAATCAGGTGGACGTCACGATCGATCAGGACACCCCGGCCGTGCGGGACTTCCTGTCGATGCTGCCGCTCGCTCTGGCCGTCGAGGAGTTCAACGGGCGGGAGAAGATCGCCTACCTCCCGCGGGAGCTCGACCACCAGGGCACACCGGGCTCGGATCCGGAAGACGGAGACCTCATCTACTACACGCCCTGGGGCAACCTGGGCTTCTACTACAACACCGCCGGCATCGGATACTCCGACGCGACCCTCCATCTCGGCACGTACGACGCCGCCCTCGACCAGCTCGACCTGCTCGAAGGTCCCGTCACTGTCGAGGTCGTGCCATGACGCGCCGCCGCCCGTGACCCACGGGCCGATGCGACGGTCACTCCCCCACCACGCCCGGGGACAGGCGGAGCTCCTCGTTGTCGAGGTCTGCCTGGAGGCGGCGCAGCACGGTGTCGTCGATCAGGCGCTCGTCGCGCAGGCGGACGACGGTGGCGCGCTTGTGGCCGATGAGGGCCAGGCGCAGGGCGACGTAGTCCTGGTACTGGAGCAGTACCGGGTCGTCGGCGGTGCCCGCGGTCCGTGCCCGGGCGGTCGCCAGGTGAGCTTCGTACTCCTGGCGCAGCCATTCGACGACCTTCGGTTCGGCGCCCAGGTCGGTGGCGAGCTGGGGCATGGCCTGGAGCGCTGCTTCGACGGCGGTGGTCTCGGCGAGGTTGTGCTCGTCGTCGACCGCAGTGTCCGGGGGCAGCCTCGCCCAGCGCACCGCTGCCGGCAGCAGGAGCCCCTGCGTCACCAGCGTCACGAGGATGACGCCGGAGGTGACGAAGACGATGAGGTCGCGGTCGGGGAACGGTTCGCCGGAGTCGAGCGCCTGCGGCACCGAGAGGGCGACCGCGAGGGAGACGGCGCCCCGGAACCCAGCCAGCCCACTGACCACACGTGCCCGGTGACTGATCCGGAGCAGGCGCTGCTCGGGACGGCGGTCGAGCAGGCGGACGACGTAGGTGGAGAGGAACAGGAAGGCGAAGCGCACGGCGACGAGCACCCCGCAGACGATGCCCACGGCGATCAGGGCTTCCTGGAGCTCGGGGCGGCTGAGGGTGCGGACGGCGTGCTGCAGCTCCACCCCCACCAGCACGAACAGGGTCCCGTTGATGAGGAAGGTGGCGAGTGGCCAGAACGCCATCGCCTGCGTGCGGTGTCCGGCGGGGATGATGCGAGGGGCGACCTGGCTCATGATCAGGCCGCTGACGACCACCGCGAGGACGCCGGAGGCTTCGACCAGCTCGGCGAGCAGGAATGCGGTGAAGGGCGCCAGGATCATGACGAGGTTGCCCAGCAGCGGGTCGGTCAGGCGCCGGCGGAGGTTCATGTTGACCCACGCGACCGCCACCCCGACCAGCGCTCCGCCGCCGTAGGCGAGCAGGAACAGCCCCCCGACGTGCGGGACGCTCAGGTGTTCCTCGCCGACAGTGATGCCGACGGCGAGACCGAAGATGACCAGCGCGGTGCCGTCGTTGATCAGGCTCTCCGCGCGCAGGACGGTGACCTGGCGGCGGGGCAGGGCGCGGGCCAGGACGGCGACTGCCGTCGCGTCCGTGGGTGCCACCGCCGCGCCGAGCACCCAGGCCGGCCCCCACGGCAGCCCGAGGGCGTGCCCGGCCGCCGCGACGGCCCAGGCCGTGAGGATGACGAGCACGGTGCTCAGCAGCACGATGCCGCGCAGGTTGGTGCGGATCTCCCGCAGGGAGGTCGTCAGGCTCTCCCAGTACAGGAGCACGGGCAGGAAGAGGAGCAGCACGACTTCCGGCGGCAGCTCCGTCTCGCGCACCGCCGGGACGAGCCCGAGGATGGCGCCGGTGACGAGCAGCACGATGGGAGGGGCGATGCCGAGGCGCTGCCCTACGGCGTTGCCCACCAGCACCGCCGCGCCCAGGAGCACGACGAGTTCCAGACCGAGCACGGTGGACTCTCCCGGAGAGAAGTGGAATGGGTCAGGGCGTCAGCAGCGTCTTGATGGCGCGCCGCTCGTCCATGGCCTTGTAGCCCTCGGCGACCTGCTCCAGGGGCAGGGTGAGGTCGAAGACCTTGCCGGGGTTGATCCGGCCGTCGAAGACCCGCTGGATGAGGTCGGGCAGGTAGGCGCGCACGGGAGCCGGGCCGCCGCGCAGGCCGACGTGGGAGAAGAACAGCTCCTGACCGTCGATCGCGACGTCGTGGGGTACGCCGACGAAGCCGACGTTGCCGCCGGGGCGGGTGGAGTGCAGTGCCTGCCGCATGGACTCCTGGGTGCCGACGCACTCCAGCACGCTGTCGGCGCCGACGCCGCCCGTCAGCTCCCTGACGTGGGCGACGCCCTCTTCACCGCGCTCGGTGACGAGGTCGGTGGCACCGAACTCCAGGGCGAGCTTCTGGCGATCCGCGTGACGGCTCATGGCGATGATGCGCTCGGCGCCGAGCTCCTTTGCGGCGATGACACCGCTCAGGCCGACGGCGCCGTCGCCGACGACGACGGCGGTGGAGCCGGGCCGGACCTCCGCGGCCTTGGCGGCGTACCAGCCGGTGCCCATGACGTCGGAGAGGGTCAGCAGGCTGGGCAGGAGCTCGTCGGCGGGGTGCTCGTCGGTGGCGACGAGAGTGCCCTGGGCGTTGGGGATGCGGATGTACTCGGCCTGGCAGGTGCTCATGAACTCGCGGTGCACGCAGTTGGACTGGTACCCGGCCAGGCAGTTCGGACACGTGTTGTCCGACGTGGCGAAGGAGCCGATGACGAACTGACCAGGCCGGACGGACGTGACGTCGCTGCCGACCTCCTCGACGATCCCGACGTACTCGTGACCCATCGGGTGCGGCTGGCCGACGGGCTCCAGGCCGCGGTAGGCCCACAGGTCGGACCCGCACACGCAGGTGACGACCGTACGGATGATCGCGTCGGTCGGCGCGATGATCGTGGGCTCGGGGACGTCCTCCACCCGGATGTCACCGGGGGCGTGGATCACGGTGGCGCGCATGGTGCTTTCTCTCCATCTCTCGATCAGGTCAGGTACGGCGCGACGTGCGCCGTCGCAGCTAGAACTCCAGGATCAGGCGGCCGCGCAGCTTGCCGCGCTGGAGTCGCTCATGGGCCGCTGCTGCTTCGACAGCCGGGTACACGTGGGTGACTCTCGTGCTCACGACGCCCTGCTCGACCTTCCGTGCCAGCGATTCGATGGCGTCGTGCCGCGTCGCCGACCGCATGACATAGGAGTGGAACGGTGTGATGCCGCGGTCCGGCACCACGGGTGTGGGCAGGTAGAACGCGACCTGCCCGCTGTCGCGGACGGCCGGGAGGACCGCGTCGGTGAGAATCGCGGCGTCGGCGAGGGCGTCTGCCCCGCGGCCTCCGGTCGCGTCCAGGACGTCGCTGACGAAGTCGGTGCCGCGCCGGACGACCCATGTCGCCCCGAATCCGCGCACGAGCGGTTCGTCCTCCTCGGCGGCGTCGGCGATCACGACCAGACCCCGCCCGGCGCCGAGCTCGACCAGGTAGCCGCCCACGGCGCCGGCCGCGCCGGTCACCGCGAGGGTCGATCCGCTGCCCAGAGCGAGCGCCTCGAGCGTGATCTCGGCGGTCAGCGCGTTGGACAGGAACGAGGCGCCCTCGGCGAAGCTCACGGTCGACGGCATCCGGGTGACCGACTGCGCGGGCAGCACGATGTACTCGCTGTATCCGCCGTGGGCCCCGGAGGGCACGACGAAGCCGATCGCGGCATCGCCGACGGCGAGGTCGAAGCCGTCCGGCTGGTCGGGTCCGATCTCGTCGATCGTGCCCGACACGTCCATGCCGGGGATGATGGGGTGCGCCTCGTCCGCCTCCATGCCGGCGAACGACCCGGAACGGATGATCGCGTCCACGGGGTTGACCGCGGCCGCGCGAACGCGGATGCGCACCTCGCCGGCGCCGGCGTGCGGCTCCGGCAGCTCGACGAGGTGGAGCACGTCGGGCGCTCCGTGCCGGGTCAGGCCGACGGCCTTCATCGCTCGTTCCTCCACGCGACCCTGGCGCCGAGTGCCATCAGCCCTGGAAGTACTGGGTCACGGTGGCGCTCTCGCCCACCTGGTAGTTGTGCACGATCTTGTCGCCGGCGATCGTCCAGATGTGGACGAAGCGGGCCTGGAAGTCCTCGCCCGTCTTGGCGGTGCCGACATAGTGGCCGACCGCCAGCACCCGGTCGCCGTCCGCGTAGAGGTGCTCCGGGCGCGCCACGAACGACTCGAAGCCCTGGTTAAGCGGAACCAGGAAGTCGGACACGACGTTCGCGAGGCCGGTGTAGACCGCACCCCCTGGCATGGTGGGCGTGATGTCCCAGGTCACGTCGGGGGACATGACGGCGCTGATGACCTCGGGGTCTCCGTTCGCGGCGTAGAGGCGCTGAATCAGGGCGATGTTGTCGTTCGACGACACGGGTTTTTCCTTTCTCGGGTGGCTCGCCACATCCGAGGGAGCCGGGGAGTGCGACGGCCGGCGAAGGGTCCGCGAGCCCGGACTCGGGCATCGGCGCGGTCGCGTCGTCGAATCTGTCATGGTGCTCGCGTCGGCCAAAAGGGGAGGAAAACCTACCCCCCTCCCTGCGACGCCCGTGGACCCCGAGGACACCCGGCCGCGCCGCGACAGGTTGCGGGAGAATGGTGCCGTGGTGGAAACGCGGTGGAAGGAACTCGGCGACTTCCTCAAGGCGCGCCGTGCGGAGCTGCGGCCCGAGCAGCTCGGACTGGACGTCGCCGACTCACAGCGGCGCGTCCCGGGCCTGCGTCGCTCCGAGGTCGCTCGCATCGCCGCCATCAGCACCGAGTACTACACCCGGCTCGAACAGGGCAGGCTTCCGGCGTCGGCGCCGGTACTCGCCGACCTCGCCCGCGTGATGCGCATGAACGATGACCACCGTGCCTACCTGTTCGAGCTGGCAGGCAAGGTCCTCGACGCCCCGAAGGTCGCGCCCCGCCAGACCCTCCAGGCGCCACTGCAGCGGATGCTCGACGACCTCGCCACCACCCCCGCGTTCGTCATCGGCAGGCGAACCGAGATCCTCGGGTGGAACCGTCTCGGGGCCGCGCTCATCACCGACTTCGCAGCGATACCGGAGCGGGAGCGGTACTTCATCCGACTTCTGTTCACCGATCCCAGGATGCGAAGGCTCTACGCCGACTGGTCGGAGGTCGTGCAGCTGGCGATCGCGCAGCTGCGGATGGTCAGCGCCCGGTACCCGGACGACCCTCAGCTCGCCGCCATCGTCCGGGAGCTCTCCGATCGCGATGCCGACTTCACGACGTTCTGGACTTCCCACGATGTGGCCAGCCGCGGAACCGGGTCAAAGCGCCTTCTCCACCCGATCGTCGGGGAACTGATACTCGACTGGGAGGCACTCTCCTCGGCGAGCGACCCCGACCAGCAGATCATCATCTGGACCGCCGCACCCGGATCCCGATCACACGATCGCCTTCGCGAACTCGCAGCGTATGCACGTGAGCGCCACGACGACACACGGTAGGTGAAGCGGTTTGTCGCCCGCGGACCAAGTCCCGTCGCTGTAGCTCGGCGCCACCAGGGCAGGCTTCTTCGGCGCGATCCGACGATCATCGGGGTCGCTGCCGGGTGCGACACAGCCATTGGTCGGGAGGCCGGCGTGCGCAGGCTCGTAGCCTTTGAGCGGATCGGTCAACGGCACCTCGCGTCCGCCCGAGTCCTGCCCCAGCGCCTCTGCTGGAGCACGTCAGCCAGCCGCCCACGCACGGACTGACCCCCACCACCTGCACGGTGTAAACCATGGAAGTGGGCCTGACCTGCATGTTTAAGGCTGATGCGTGAACCGCGGGGGCCCGCAGGGGGCAGGCACCACGGTGCGTGTGCACAAGGACAGGGTCGCACGAGGTAGCACGAGGCGGGCAAGCAGGGCCTCCGCCCAACCCGAGTCGCCGAGGCAACGGCCGGCCTCCCCGGCCGCATGGGCGCTGGCGGCCAGCCACACGTTGACCATCCGGTCGTGGAGGCTCAGGGTCGGTGGAATCCTGCGGTTCTCGGTCCCGTGACCGGGCCTCGCCCCCTGCGTGCCACTCGGGAACGGGTGTCCCGGGTGCGAACGCGAGTGCTCGCTGCAGATATCCAGGTCGCGGTAGTGCGCTCGGATCGGAAGAGGGGACTGTCGACCGTCCGACATCACCCATCACCTGCCCTGGCCGCAGCCGCTTGCGTGCGCCATCATCGACGAGTTCCTCGACCACGCGGGAGGGCTGGGCACCATGCCAATCGAACAGATCGACTTCGGTCAGTCGCTTGCCGGCCTCTTGGTTGACGGAGTCCCAGAAACCCCATACGTGGGCGCAACCCTGAGGCTGGATGAGAAGTCGGGAACACTTGTGGAAGTGCCCTATTTGAGCTACGACGGCACCGGCCAATTCAAACATGTAAGTGAGTGGTTTGACTCTAGGACGCCGCCACAGAACCTCCTATTCATGTCGACAGAAGGACCGATCACATTGTTCGGGCTGCGCTGGGGCGGCCACTCGGAACCGAGCGGAATGACCGCCGCTCGCGGAAGCATACAGGTTGGGGAGGCAGCACTAGGCGCCCGCGACGGGGAACTCTCCGACCCTTTGACGATGCAGCAAGTGAGGAGCTGGGTCGATGGATTGAACGAGTGGACCCGCCTCAGTTCCGTGAGCAAAGAAATCATTAGTGAGTCCGATGGATCGGTTAGTCGAATCAAGGGCTTGACCGTGACCACCGAGACCGCGGTGGCAACAGCGTGGCCGCAAGGCGGCGCCAATATTTCCCTTCAGTCAGTGTGGCGATCCGTCCAGGAGAACGACGGTCGGGGCCGACGACACGTCATCGCTGACGACGTCGTCATTGAGAGTTCATTCCCCGACGCGCGTCCGTTTAGCGACCATCTCACGGAGCAGCGCAAGGTCGCCAACCTACTGGTACTGCTTTACGGGCAGAAGATCGCCTTCCGGCGCCATCAGTTCCGTGATCCGCGGTATGTCACGCGAGTGATGAGTGGCGAGGTAATTGGCAAGCCATTCGTCGAGATCGTGAGCGAACAAACCGTCCGTGAGCGAGTGCTTCCGCCGCCTGATCCTCAAGATCTCCGCCTTCCGCTCGCTGACCTGGCCCAGATCGGCGCCGACGGTATGGCGACCTGGGCCGAAAACTACGACCGGTGGCGGAGATTCATCCTCCCTGCCGTCAGCGCGATGAGTCGGGTCGGAGCATTCGCGGAGGACATTGTCGTTTCCACGTCCACAAGCCTGGAGGCGGCGAGTGTGCTGATCGGGCATCGGGACAACGAGGAGAACACATATCATCGCAACAAGCCGACCACAGCCACCCACGTCTACCGGTGTCTTGACGTAGTCGACATTGTTTGGCCCGAACATGTTGGCGGCAAGGAGAGTCTCGCACGAGCTATCGCCCGCAACTACAACGAAATCAAGCACGCCGACCGTGGCGATTTCCCTGAGGCAAGAGAGTCCATTCTTGTCAGTAAGATCAACACGTGGCTGGTCCGGCTCCTTGCTCTCGATCTGACCGGCCAGGGTAGCGATCTATTGAGTAAGTACCGCAATTCTGACCAGCTCTGGCAATTGCGCCAATACCTCGATGGCTACGACCTCCGCATCACGCCGGATGGCCGATGGGAAGCGCGCACAACATAGCTCGATGACGTCCTCAGGCATTACGCAACTGATTGTTCACTCGCCGACTGTGCACGCTGCCTCCAGGACGCGCCGGTAGGTGAGCAGTCCGGGCTCGTCGGGATGGACTGTCACCGTGCTCCTCCGAGCGTGTCGATCTTGTGGATTGCGTCCGGGGCATCGAGGTGGTCAAGGGTCGTCAGCATGCCGGGACCACTTCCGGCGATGCTCAGACCAGCGAGCTCACGGTGGGCGCGCGCTCGTCCAGGCCCACACAGCGCCGAGTCGGTCTACTCCTCAGGTGGTCGGCTGTAATCCTGGATGGACGTCTGCGAGGTGCTGGCGTCCTGGAAGACGAGCTCCCAGGGGCCGGTGTTCACGTCCATGTCGCGGCCGAATCCAACCCACTTGCCGGTGATACGGCGTCCGGTTGGTTCGATCAGCATCTGGACGGCACCGTGGTAGACCGCGCCCCGGTAGTAGCCCTCTTTCGAGGTCTCCTCCCGCCAGGTTCCGGTGACCACGTTTCCGTCGATGGCGAGATCCATCGACAGATTCGAGTCCGGGTTCGAGCTGGCACCGGGCAGGGAACGCACTGTCAACCGGGAGTCGTGCTGGAGGAGTACGACGTAGTGCCGACCTTCGAACGTACCTTCCCTGCCCGAGGAGAAGTACTGGTAGCGCGAGAGCCAGATGCCGCCGTAAGGGCTTGGAGCAGCGTGTGCATCGGCGACGGGCCGCGGCTGCGCCTCACGAACGACGTCATGACCACCCCTACCGTCAGGCATGACACGCACCGAGAACCCCAGCATCTCGATCGGCAGGCCCGTCATCGCCTCCAGAGCCTTCGCATACGCGTAGCGGCACTGTCGGGTTGCGCCAGTCTCCCAGCGCTGGATCAGTCGCTTGGACGCGTCGTTGGGTTCCCCGATGCGGGCACCAGCTTCCTGCACCGCGCGGGCCATGGCGTCCTGGCTCAGTCTGCGGCTGACCCGCCATGCGCGCAGAGCGGTGTTCGGCGTCGTCTCCATGGCCGCGAGCCTAGCCCTAATGTCGCCCCAATGTCGCCTCTCTGGCGCCGGTTTCGTCATCGCGGGGAAGGGTTACCGGACCTCAGGCTGTGACCAGGCGGGGGCGCCTCGGCTTCCGCCACCAGCCGCGAGAGGTGGTGCCCGATGGGTATTTACGACGGACTCCAAGCAGCATCCCGGATCGTCGATGCCGTCGGGCACGACCGCATCGAGCTGGTCACCATCACTCGGGATCGGATCTGCCTGCAGCCCGCGCGGTTGGACGACGGCGAGTCGATCGCCAAGGCGCTCGGATGCGTCGTGCCGCTCGACCACCGGATGTTCGTCCCGGGCCACACGTTGTGGACCGGTGAGCGTGACGGGCTGGAGGTCCAGGTCCGCTCCGTCCTGCGCCGTCCGGTCGGGGTGGCGTTGTGAACGCGCCGAGCCCGGTGGCCGTCGGCTACGTGTGCGCCCCAGAGGGCGCGGGCCTGGACGAGCAGCGTGACGCCGTCACCGAGTACGCCCGCGCGGAGGGTCTGGCTCTGGCGCAGGTGGTCACCGACCGGTTCGACACGTTCACGATCAGCCAGGTCGTCCAGGCCGTGCGCTACCACGACGCGACCGTGCTCCTCCTCCCGGCGGGAGCCCGGCTCTCCACGGCGCGCCCCCGCCTGGTCCACGAACTCGAACCCGACGGCGCCTCGTGCGTAGTCCTCGGCCACACACCGAACGCGATGGCGGGCGGGTCCCGGTTGACCGACACCCTGCCGCGCCGCGCCGCGCCAACCCACGCGGCGACCGAGAAGGTCGCAACGACGGAGACGGTCGGATGAACACCACCGCGAAGAACGAGCGTTTGCTGGTCGCCCTCGACATCGACGGGACCCTCTGTCCGGACGGCACCACCGACATACCCGACGTCACGAGGCAGTCGGTGGCCGATGTCGTCGCGGCCGGGCATGTAGTCGTTCTGGCAACAGGTCGCTCCCTGGTTGGCGTGCTCCCCGTGGCGAAGGCGCTCGGGCTGGACGGCTCCTGGGCCGTGGCCTCGAACGGGGCGGTGACCGTCCGGCTGGACCGGACGTGGCCCTGCGGGTACCGGGTCGAGTCCTGCCAGACCCTCGACGTCGTCCCGGTCCTGCACCTGGCCCGGCGCCTGTGCCCCGGGGTGCGGGTCGCGGTCGAGGAGGTCGGCTGGGGCTACCACGCATCCGAGCTGTTCGACCCGGGCGAGGTCAACGGCCGCCAGATCGTCGTATCGGACGACGACCTCACCGCCGAGCCAGCACCCCGGGTCATCCTGTCCGCCCCGAACGCTGCAGCGCTGCTGCTGGAACCCGTCCGGTCGCTCGGGGTGACGGTGAACCCGGCATCGGCGTCCTGGCTGGACGTGACCCCACCTGGCTTGTCGAAGGCGTCCTCGCTCGACACGGTCCGCCAGCGCCTCGCCGTCGCCCCGGAGCACACGGTGTTCGTCGGCGACGGGGTCAACGACCTGGAGGCGATGGTCTGGGCCGCCCGCTCCTTCGCGATGGGGCACGCACCCATGCTCGTGCAGGACACCGCCAACCATGTGACCGGCACGCTCGCCGAGCACGGCGCGGCGACCGTGCTGCGGAACCTGCCGGCCGAGGACGCGCCCACTCGGGTCGCGCAGGCGATGACGGGAGCAGGATCATGACCGCCCCTGCGCCGCCGCCGGCCGAGCTCCTGCGCGAGGTCCGGACGCTGGCCGAGGACCTGCACCCGAGACTGCACCCCGTCTCGGTGCGTGTGCGGCTGGCCGGAACGGGTCCGGCCTTGGCGTCGTGCGAGGTCTGGACCGGCGACGGCGACGCCCTCTTGGCCCACCGGGTCGACCTGCCCGCCGCCGTCGGGGCCACGATGCTCGACCTCGAACGCGCCCTGGTCACCGCCGGGTACGTCTACGACCTCACCCCGGACGGACGCCCCAAGTACCGGTACGACGCCAACCACGGCGGCCTCTACACCCTGGACGTCACGCGCCCCTGGTGACCGGCCCTGCCACCACAAGTCTTGCGGCCGGACCGACCCCGCCCGGCCGTGAGGCCGCCCCCAGACGGCAGGAACCACGGTCCGGGGCTCCCCGCCCCTTGGGAGCCCCCGGCCACCGCGACAGAAGCCAAGTCCGCCCGATCGAGAACGACGCCAAGGAGGTGCCATGACCAGGACCAATGCGGGCGAGCGCGAGGCCGCGGACCGGTTCGAACAGTGGGTCGCGCCACGAGCCAGCCTGTTGGTTCTGCAGCCGACGACGCTGTGCAACCTGGACTGCTCGTACTGCTACCTGCCGTTCCGCAAGAAGCGCCAGGAGATGCCGGTCGAGGTCGCAGAAGCGGTCGCCGCGTCGCTCGCTGACGTTCCGCCGAACCACACGACCGAGGTGTGCTGGCACGGCGGGGAGCCCCTTGCCGCCGGTCCCGAGAAGCTTGCGGCGCTGATGGCACCGTTCGAGGACCTTCGCCGGGCCGGACGCGTGCGGCACAGCCTGCAAACGAACGCCACGCTGATCAACGACACCTGGTGCGACCTGTTCATCGAGCATGAGGTCAGCGTCGGTGTGAGCATCGACGGGCCGGCCGACCTGAACGCCGAACGGACAGATTGGTCCGGGCGACCCGCGTACGACCGGATCGTCACCGGGATCGGGACGCTCGCCCGGCGGGGCATCGCGTTCTCGCTCATCGCGGTGGTCGGCGCGGGCATCGGCCGGGCTACCGAGCTGCTGGACTTCCTGTCGGGCCTCGGGCCGACGTCGATCGGGCTGAACATCGAAGAGTTCGAGGGCGTCAACGCCGAGCGCACCCAGCCCACCCCGCAGCAGGCCCGAACCTTCTGGACGGACGTGTTCACCTGGTCCGCGGCGCACCAAGGGGTCGAGGTGCGAGAGCTCGACCGGCTCGGCCGCTACTTGCGCACGATCCGCGCGGGCGGTCGCCAGTGGTGGGAGTCCCACCGGTTTGACCCGCTACCCACCGTGGCGTTCGACGGGGACGTCGTGCTGCTGTCGCCCGAGCTCGCCGGGATCCGCGACGACCGCTACGGCGACTTCCTCGCGGGCAACGTCCTGGAACAGTCGTTGAACGAGATCCTCGACGGCGCACACCGGCTGCGGTACGTGTCCGAGTTCCTCGCCGGGCTGGCGGCGTGCCGTGCGACGTGCGGGTTCTTCGACTTCTGCCGTGGCGCACAGGCCGGGAACCGGTACTTCGAGAACGGCCGGTTCGACACCACCGAGACCAACTTCTGCCGGGTGTCCAAGCAGGAGCTCGTGCACGCCCTGATCGACATCACCCAGAAGGAGACGAACTAGTGACCCTGATCCTCGACACCGCGAACAACGCCCTCGCGGTGCTCATCGACTCCGACCACGACGCCGTCACCGCCCTCACCGGCACGGGACGTCCCACGGCGGAGTGGGACAACCGGCCCTCCTGGGACAACTGGAAGAAGGACCCGGGCCCGTGGGACAACCGCCCGAGCTGGGACAACTGGAAGAAGAACTCGTAGACCGCTCGCGCGGTGCGTCCCGCGGGGGCCCGCGGGACGCACCCCCTCCAGCCCATCCCGTCCCTAGGGTGAGGAACCATGGACACCTTGACGATCCGCAACCTCGCCGTCGACCTGCCCGTCCTGCACGACGACGAGCTGACGCCTGTGCAGGTTCTCGACACGGATGAGGATCGCCTGTCGCTGTTCACCTACGGCGAGGCGAGCCTGCGCACCCTCGTCCTGTCCCGAACGCAGATCTTCGACGCCCGCCTGCTGGGCGTGACGGTCCAGCGCGCGGACCTGGACCACCTACGGATGTCATCCGTCGAGCTCACCCGGTGCGACCTCGCATCGCTGACCCTTACCAGCAGCCGACTCTCCCGGGTCCGGTTCACCGACTGCCGACTCCTCGGCGCGCGGCTGAGCGACCTGACCTTCGAGCACGTCGTGTTCGAGCGATGCCGGTTCGACTACGCCACGTTCACCGACATCACGGCCAAGGGACCAGTCGCGTTCCTCGGCTGCTCTCTGGTCGAGTCCGAGTTCACCGGGTGCGACCTGTCCGGCGTGGTCTTCGATGACTGCGTCCTACGCGCCACGTCGTTCCAGCCCGGCACCTACAAGGGCACCGACCTGCGCGACAACGACCTATCCGCCATCACAGGCGCGATCAACCTCAAGCGCGTCGTCATCGACCAGCACCAGCTCACCGACCTCGCCACGGTCCTCGCCGACGAACTCGAGATCACCTTCGCCGACGACCGATGAGGTCACGATCCCCCGGACCGAGACAACGACCGTCCGGCCGACGGCCAGCGACGAAGGCTAGGACGATGGCGCAATCGTCCCGACCGACAATTGGCGCCCGCTCGCAGGTTCGAACGGGTGAGCAGCGAACGACGTCGAGCCGCCTGAGGGTTCAGCGCGGCGCGACCGCGTCCAGGATCTCGGCCCAGGGAAAGTCGTCGGCCGCCTCGACACCGGACTGGTGGGGCTCGCTCGGGCCGATCACCACCTCAACGCCCCACCCCGTGAGCGTGTCCAGGCTGCGCTTGAACGTCGGAAGCTGAGCAAAGTTGACGTTCACGTAAGGCCCGACAACGATCGGCACCCCACGGCCGGTCTGCTCGACCAACCGCGTCAGGATGTAGCTGTCGGCAATGCCCAGCGCCCACTTCGTGATCGTGTTGTACGTAGCCGGCGCCACGATCACCGCGTCCGGGTCAGGCAGCGAGTACCCGACCGACGTGTGAAAGTCCGTCCGGACCGGGCGGCCCGTCACCTCTGCGATCTCAGCCATCGTGTCGGGGAACACCGAAGCAGCCCGCTCGGTCGCGAGCACATGCACGTCCCACCCCCGCTCCGCGGCCATCGGGAGCAGCTGCGAAGGCACCTGCCGGGTAGCGCCAGCGGCCGTGACCACGACATACAGCACACCCAGGCTCATGCCGCCGACCCTACCAACGGCGATAGCCGCATCGACTTGCCCGGCCACCATAGGCAACAGGCCTCTCCGGGCGATCACCCCGCCCTACATGCCCGGGCTCGGGCAAGAGCGAGAGCTCCGGCCGGGACCCGCGCGACTGACACGCAAACGACGAGCGGCCCGCCACCTCCAGGTGGCGGGCCGCTCGCTGTCAGCCACCGACCGGCGACCGCGGCGTCTGATCCTCTGACCGCGACGGTTACCGCCTGCCGGTGCGGGCGGCGTCGAGCAGCACGTCCGCCAGCCGCTCAGCCGCGTCCGGTCGGCCGTGCTCCCGGGCGGCGTGAGCCATGCGCTCACGTCGCCCGGCGTCGGTCAGCAGCGGCTCGACCGCCTCCTGCAACCCCTGGGCCGTGACGTCCCCTTCGAGGGCGACGGCGGCGCCGACGTCCTGCAGCCGGCTCGCGTTGTGCGCCTGCTCGATCCCCGCGGACGACGCCAACGGCACCAGCACTGAGGGCTTGCCCAGCGCGGTCAGGTCCGCAATCGTGCCCGCCCCGGAGCGGGAGACCACGATGTCGGCCAGAGCCAGCACGTCTGGCAGCTCCCCGCCGACGAACCCGAGCACCCGGTACCGGCCCGCCAGATCGGCGGGCAGCGCCGTGGCGGTCTCGGTCATCGCCTCGACATTGTTCGGGCCGCACTGGTGGATCACATTCGCCCGCTGCAGCAGCCACGGCAGCGACTCGGCGATCAGGGTGTTGATCTGCACCGACCCCTGCGCCCCACCGGTCACGTAGACCACCGGCAGGCCAGGGTCGAACGAGTCCAGCCCGAGCGTGTCGACCGCCTTCATCGGCTCACCGGTCAGCACCTCGGCCCGCACCGGGTTGCCCGTCACCACCGCCCGCTCCCGCACCGAAGGCGACAGCAGGTCCAGCGTGGACGGGGACGACACCGCCACCCGGGCCGCGCCACGGACCAGGACCCGGTTCGCCAGCCCGAGCCGGACCGTCTGTTCGTGCACCACCAGCGGGCGACGCAGCATCTGCGCCGCCAGCCCGATCGGCACCGCCACATACCCGCCGGTCGACAGCACCACATCGGGCCGGAACCGTGCCACCACCGACCGCGCCTGCGCCACCCCCAGCGGGACCCGGGCCATGTCCTTCGCGTTCTCCACCGTGAGCATTCCCAGCGGGTTCGACGCCCGGCGGATCTTGCCCGTCGCCACCGGCGCGAACTCGATCCCCTCAGCCTCGGCCACCCGCGCCTCCAGGCCACCGGCTGTGCCCGCCCACAGCACCCGCACCGTCGTGCCCTCCCTCGCGAGCCGGGACTGCAGCGCCCGCACCGTCGTCAACGCCGGGTACGTGTGCCCGCCCGTCCCGCCACCGGTCACCAGCAGACGAAACTCAGCAATCACGGGGCGAACTCCTCGGATCGACGGGCGGGAACGGCACCGACTCTAGCGGGGGCACCCGTCCGGGACTCCCGCCGATCGGTCATGTCCGACGACAACCCGGCTCGGGCTGGTTCTACGCCCGGTCGAAGGGCGCGTCCGGCCCGAAGAACACCATCACGGCGTCCATGCCGAGCGTGACTCGAGGGGTGGCGTTCTCGTAGCTCAGTTCCGCGGCGGTGATCGTCACAACCTGCTCGGCGGTGCGCAGCCTGATGAAAGCGTGCGGCTCCGAGTGTCCCCGCAGGCGTGGGCCGACCTCGACGTCGAACGGCACACCGATCAACGGGCGCCAGTGCGGGTGGTCCTCCACCGTGACAGCCGCGTCAAGGGCGGACGGGATCAAGAGGGGCGGTCCCTCCCAAAGTGCAACGCCGAACTCCCACTCCGCTTGCTCCCAACCGATGAAGAACTCCGCACCGTCAGTCGTCCGCAGAGCCAGACCCACGGTCGGGACGTGCCCGATCTCGTAGTCCCAGTCCTCGATGTCGCAGGTCCCGTCGTCCCCCTCGTATCCGAGAGGGAAGTACATGACGGTCGCGAGCCGCCGTCCAGACAGCCGGGCCGCGACGGACCCGGTCTCGTGCGTCATACCCATCCCTTCCACCGACCCCGCAGCTTCTCGCGGGCCGCATGACGGACCTTCCTGAACGAGGCGTGCACGGCAAGGTCGCTCAGCACGACGTCCGACGTCGCGTGCTCGACCAGGCGACGCTGGCACCACATCGTCAGGCCCGGAAGGTCATCGGCGATCCGCCGAGGTGACGTCGCCACCTCACGGATCAGCGCCCACTCGCGCAGCCGGCGTTCCGGGAACTCCCGATCCTCCTCGGTGCGCAGCAGGTCGACCCACGTCCGGCCCTCCGTCTCGTCGACGTACTTGAGGACCTCCGTGACGATGTGAGAGCCGAGGGCCTCACCCTCAGCCACGATCTCCTTGAGCAGGGGCCGCAAGTCGGCGCGCGGCACGACCTCCCAGTACAGACCCCACCTGGCGTGCTCGTCGCTGAGGTCGAGATCCTGATCCCCGGCCTCGGCCGCGAGCTGCCGCAGCAACTCAGCACCGCGCTCCGTCAGGCCGGGTCGTTTGGAATCCCCCGTCGACAGGCGCTCACTCTCCCTCATGGGGTGAGTGTGGCAGCCGAATCAGGCCGGATCGAAGCCCATTACATGGGGGCGTCATGTCGGCTCCTTCGAGCGTTCTGGAAGAACGATCCACGCGATCTGGGGAAGGTCCGAGACGTCGCTGACCGGCCCGACGGCGTGCAGTACGCCGTCCCTCACGTAGACGGCGATGAAGTCTTCATGGTCGCAATCCGGGCATTCGCAAAGCCAGCCGTCGACAATTACAAGATCAACAGGGTCACGATTGCGACGGCTGCGGCGATTGAGCCTTGCGGTCCAGTGGCGCCTCGCGCGAGACCGCAGCCTACAACGGACCTGGAGCACTGCCTGCCGCGGCCGGGGCGGCAACGCCATGACTACCCTTGCTCTACATGGGCCTATTCAACCTGTTCAGGAAGCCTGCGAAAGACTCACCAGCAGGTAATCCAACACCGGCCAAGACCGCATCGCCCCCTCGGCCGACGTCAGCGCGAGCACTTGCACGCGATCTCTTCGAACGCCATCCGAAAGGCGGCGTGAACTGGCACGAGGTCGACGATGGTGGACTCGACTACGACGAGATTGTCCGCGAGTACGACGAATTGGTAGACGCAGCTCGGGTCAAGGTCGTCACCGTCGACACCACATCGCTACGCATCCTCGACCTGACCGATTTGGAGTCGACGCGCACGCGGATCAAGGGACCGGCACGTTGGTTGCGCGATGGTGAGCGGAAGGAATTCGGAGGGCGCGAGTACCTGCTGATCCGTGAGCCCGACAACGAAGCCGACGCCTCAGCCGTCGCGGTATTCAGTACGAAGGGCCGCAAGGTCGGCCATCTCTCTGCCTCACGCGCTGCATCGCTGTCGCCCATCCTGGACGCGGTGGACGCAGGTGCGTTCCGTGTGACGGGCACGGGCACGACGCCGAACAGCACCCAGCTCTGGGTGGACGTTCCGAAGATGGATCCGCTGCGCAGACGTCTGCGGGGTTGACCAGCTCGACCTGGCACGAGCCGCCTTCCAGCTCGACCCGACCTCGCCGCGCCAGCTCAGCACAGCGCCCCCGTGACGACGATGCATCCCCAGACTATGCTCACGGCCATGACTCTCCGGCGTTCCTGGTGGCGGCTGCCCTCGCAGCCGTGACCTGACGCGCCCGCCCGCCGTCCCGAGCTGCCTGCCGCAGCCCGGGACTTCTGCATTTCAGGGGTGGTCTCCGGGCCCGTGGCAGGCTCGAGCAACGAGGAGACCATCCATGAACCCGCCCACCGTCACCCCGGCACCGACAGAGCCGGCCGCGCCGTCGCCGTCGGTCGCGACGACCGACGGCGTCTACTCGACCGAGTCCGTCCGTACCGCCCGGGAGCGCTCCGCGGTCCTGGAGCAGCAGATCGCCGCCGACCCGTCCCGGTTCCGGGTCCTGACCGGTGAGCGCCCCACCGGTGCGCTGCACCTGGGCCACCTGATCGGCACCGTCGACAACCGCGTCCGCCTCCAGGCGCAGGGTGTCGAGATCTTCCTGATCGTGGCGGACTACCAGGTCATCACCGACCGCGACGTCGCAGGTGACCTGCCCGCCGTCGTGCGCGAGGTACTGCTCGACTACCTCGCCGCAGGGATCGACCCCGAGGCGACCACGATCTTCACGCACTCGGCCGTCCCGGCGCTGAACCAGCTGCTCCTGCCGTTCCTGTCCCTGGTCACCGTCGCCGAGCTGGAGCGCAACCCGACGGTAAAGGCCGAGACAGCTGCGGCGGAGAAGCGGGGGCGGCGGGGCATGTCCGGGCTGATGTTCACCTACCCCGTCCACCAGGCCGCCGACATCCTGTTCTGCCACGCCAACCTCGTCCCCGTCGGGCAGGACCAGCTGCCGCACCTGGAGATCACCCGGACCGTCGCGCGCCGGTTCAACTACCGGTACGCCGCCGACCGGCCGTACTTCCCCGAGCCCGACGCGCTGATCGTGCCCGCCCCGACGATCCTGGGGAACGACGGGGCAAAGATGTCCAAGTCCGCGGGCAATGCGCTGGAGATCCGTGCGAGCGAGGACGAGACAGTCGCGTTCGTGAAGAAGGCCAAGACCGACTCCGAGCGGCACATCACCTACGAGCCGGACCGCCGTCCGGAGATCGCGAACCTGCTCACCATCGGGGCGCACTTCGCCGGGACGACGCCGGAGGCGCTGGCCGAGTCCGTCGGTACCGCCGGGGCGGGTCGGCTCAAGCAGGTCGTCACCGAGGCGCTCGTCGAGGGGCTACGGCCGATGCGAGCCCGCCGTGCCGAAGCGGCCGCCCACGGACCGGAGTACCTGCACGACCTGCTCGCTCGGGGCAACGCGCGCGCCAACGAGATCGCGGACAGCACGCTCGACGACGTCCGCGACCTGATGCGGATGACGTACTGACCGCGACGGGGTCGGGGGTGCGCCGAGCTGATCAACCAGCCCGGCGCGCCTCCGGCATAAGCAGTGCACGCCCGCGTCGGTGTGTGAAGTATTCGGTGACTCAGATGGTCAGGCCTGTACGCCGTGCCCGGCGGGGTCGGTGCTCAGGCTCGTGACGCGCGTTCTGCACCGCGTGGAGCCTGGCGTTTAGGCGTCGGGCGTCGTCGCGCTGAGCGAGGCTCGTGGGCGCGTCGCCGAGCGGGGTGTCGCGGGTGATGGCGTACTTGTCGCGGTAGGCGGCGACGGCGAGGACAGCACCCTTCCACTCGTGGTCTGCGGTGCCTCCGGCTGGGCGGGGTGGCAGGTGTCGGGTCCAGGCATCGCGGTCCTGGAGTGCTCGGGTGGCCAGGTTGTGGGCGCGTTGTTCGATGACGGCGGCGCGGGCGTTAAGGGCTTCGCGGGCGTCGTCGGGCAGGGGGCCGAGGGCTTGAGGGACGAGGCCGGCGACGAGCCTTGGCCGGTGGACCGCGGGGCAGGCGGTCGTGTGCGCCAGGCGGTCGTGCAGCACAGCGGCGACGTCGTCCGCGTCATACAGCGACCGGGCTCGGGCGAGGTGCGGGATCAACTCGTCGACCGGGTGTCCGTCGGCTTCGGCGCGTCGCAGTTCGGCGCACAGCGGTCCGAAGGCCTCTGACTCCAACACGGTGACGATCTCCGGCTCGGTGAAGCCTTCCGCCAGGAGCGTGCCCGCGATGAGGCGGGCCCAGCGGGGTTTCTGGGCGAGGTTCGCGATGGTGTCGTACTCGGCGGCCAGGCGGGCGATCGAGGCGTACTGCTCCTCCTCGGCGCGCCGGGTTTCGTGGGCGGTGGGTTCTGCGCCCGTCCGGGCGAGGATGCCTGCCAGGATCGCTCGTGCGCGGGCCGGGTCGGGGATGGCGTGGTCCGGGTGTGCGGCGGCGGGGGCCTGGTCGTGGTTGTGGTCGGGCTGGTCCACGGCCACGAACACGACGTTGCTGTCCCGTCCCCGGGTGAGCGGGACGTACAGAGCCTCGCGGGTCATGGTCGGCGTCGCGACGGTGTAGGCGGTGTCGACGGTGACGCCCTGGGCGCGGTGGGCCGTGATCGCGTACCCGAGGTCGACATGCTTGGCGACGTAGCCGGCGGGCAACCGCACCGTCCCCCCAGCAACGCTGTGCGCGTTTTCTCGCCGGGCGTGCGCGTTTTCGCGTGCTCGGTTCTTCCCGGATGCGTTGGTGCTGGTCCGCGTTTTACGAGCCTCGTCGTCGGGGTCGAGCCGGCGGGCGGTGACTGACCCGTCGCGGTGCACGGCGAGGACGTGCCAAAGGTTGCCATTGCGGACCCACCCGTCGCGTCCGTGGCGGAGGGTGCGGTTGTTGCGGCGGGTGACGATCACATCTCCGGCCGACGCCTCCACGTCGCCGGTCAGGCGGACGGCGCGCCCGTCGTCCACGGTCCCGGCCAGGACACGTTCGGCACGCGTGCGACGGTTGAGGTCGGTGACGGTCTGCCCGTCGGCCGCGATCAGGACCGACACCTTGCCGCCGTCGGTGTCGGTCTTCCACGACTCGTATGCGGCCTGGGTCATCTCCTCGGTGCTGCCCGCCCGGATGCGCCCGTGACGTTCGTAGAGCGCGAGGACATCGGTGTCGCCGTCCCGCAACCGCAACGACGCTCGCTTCTCCCAGGTGTTTGCGAAGCGGTGGACCTCGACCAGCTCCGGCACGTCCCCGGTGGTGCGCTTCCTCTCGGTGACGAGGAGGTTGAACGCGCCACCGGTCTCCACGGCGGAGAGTTGTGCGGGGTCGCCGACGAGCAGCACCTTGGCCCCGACCTGGGCGGCGTGGTGGGTGATGCGGTCGAGGGTGTGGGTGCCGGCGAGGGATGCTTCGTCGACGATGACGAGCTGCCCAGGGCGGAAGTCGGTGCGGCGTCCGGTGTGGTCGTGGAGCCACTTGGCGGTGTTCTCACACCCGATGCCCAGCTCTTCGGAGAGGACTTCCGCGGCGGCCGCGGAGGGGGCGAGCCCGACCACGGACCCGGCGCCGTGCTGGTGCTCCCAGACCGCGCGCAGAAGACGCATGGTGGTGGTCTTCCCGGTCCCCGCGGGGCCTACCAGGACGTCGAGGGCCCGGCCGGAGCCGGTGATGGAGAGCACGGCGTCGGCCTGGGAGCGGGACAGTATCCCCTGTGCGACGGCGTCGTCGGCGACCCGGGTGAGCAGGCCACCTTCGATCGCCGGGCCGGTGGGAGTCGCAGCGAGGGCGAGGAGGCGCCGTTCGGCGGCGATGACGGCTTCGGAGGTGTAGACGTTGGCGTGCTTGGGCCGCAGGCTGCTCGTTCCGTCGTCCCGCAGCAGGAACGCCGGCGTGGGCGCGAGGTCCGGCGGGGTGAGCGCGATTGACCCACCCTCCGCGGTCGCGACCACCGCGGCGACGGCGGCGACGCGGTCGTGGCGGGTGTGGAAGCGCCAGGTCATGGTCTGGCGTTCTGCCTCGGCCCACAGGTTCCAGTGCCGCCAGGTCGCCCGCTTGTCACCCACCACCGCCAGCACCGCAACGGCGGCCTCCTCGATCTTCTCGGTGGGGACGTCGGCGGCCGTGTGCAGCCGGCCGGGTCGGCGGGCAGCCGTCGCGAGGAGATGGCGGGCCCAGGTTCTCGAGTCGCGGCCGAGGATCCGGGTGGCGCGCTCGTGCCACCACGCTGTCAGGTCCGCCAGGGACTTGAGGGTCTTGGGCGGGCGCGTCGCGAGGGTGGCCTGCGCGCGGAGCCGGACGACCGTCCGCCTAGAGGGTTCGCGGCCGTGTTGTTCGCGGTACTGGCGGATCAGGGCGTCGGCGCAGTGCTCGATCTCCGCTGACCTGGACGAGAACTCGGACAGCAACTCGTCGGGGATGCCGTCGATCTCGAACGCCGGGTTGCGGTCCCGGCCGCGCCCACGGTGGGACCAGGTGACGCCGAGGGTGGCGGTGAGGCGGTCGGCGAGGATCGCGTTGTAGTGCTCGGAGAACGCGACGTTGGCGTTGAACAGGGCGCGGGAGTCCAGGGTCCGCCACTTGCCGTCGATGACGGCTCTGACCTTGTTGGCGACGACGAGGTGGGTGTGGAGCTGGGGGTCGTGGGAGCGGGAGTCCCAGTGGTCGTACGCCATCGCCACCAGCCCGGTTACGTCCACGTGCGCGACCGACCCGTCCCCGGCGTCCGTGCCGACCCGTGTGCTCGCGATGTGGGCTTCGATGAACGCGATCGTCTCGGCCACGGCCTGGTGGTGCGCCGCCAGAATCAGGGCTTGCACGGTCCGGTCGGACAGTCCCCACAGCACGGAGGCGGACTTCGGTACCGAGAACGTCAGGTCGAAGCCGGCCGTGGCGGTCTTGTCCCCGGCCGCGACCTCCTCGGCCGTGATCGCATCCACGGCACCCTGCCGCTCCTCCGGTGAGAGGCCGGGGTCGAGCTGCGCGGAACGTTCGGTGATTCGTTCCCCGACCGGCCGGTACTTCGGGTAGCGCCGCCCCAGCGGCTCGGCGGTGACCGGGTCGACCCCGACGCCGAGGAGGCGTTGCAGGTGCGTCGCCGTCACCGGATCCCCCGGCGCCAGCTCACCGTCACCGAGGTCGCGGACGGCGGCTCCGAGCCAGAACCCGGGCGGCGTTCCGGCCTCGGCGTAGTACGCCACCACCGGATCCACCCACTCAGCGGCGGGCACGCCACCCGGGGCTGGGGTGGGCCGATCGAGGTCGGCGTTGCGCACGGCCTTGAGCAGGTACTCGTACCCGTTGCCCGCGCTCATCTTCCGGATCGTGACCGTCACCGCGGACCACCACCCGTGCGGTGCGAACCGGCCCACCCGACTCCGGCAGGTCGCGACCGGGAAGCCCGGTCGACTGTGACATCTGATCCGATAAAGCCCGCCCGTGCCTCGACTGCCTGAAGTGTGTGCCTCGTCTGATGGATGGTCGATCTGATGCTGATGATCGTGCTTGGGTCTGTCTTGAGGGTGTTGATCTGGTACTTGCTGTCTGTCGTGCTTGCTGTGCATCTCGTGATCGCCATAGTGATTCGTGGATCGGTCGTCCGGGCTGTCGTCGTCTGCCGCTGTGGTTCGCCGGTCCGCATGGCTGGCACCTCCTTTTGCCTGGGAGGTGCGCTGCCCGCGCCGCGCCGCGTCGCCCCGGGCCAGTCGCGGCCCGGGGCGGATCTGCCCCTGGCGCGCCGGAACCGTGCGATCCCCGGGGCCCGGCGCGGCGGTGCGCCTGTCACGATGGCGGGAACGGACATCCCGGACCCGGCGAAGGGGGCACGTCGTGAAGGTCGAGATCACCCGGCACTGCCTGGGTTGCGGGGAGCGGGTCGCCGCCCCGGCAGGCAGGGTCACCGGGCACAAGCTGCGCGGAGGTGGCTGGTGCGAGGCGTCCAGCAGCCCCGCACCGGTCAAGCCGGACCTGTCGCGGCTGCCACGAGCCTTCTTCCGGTCCCACCTCGTGCCGCCCAGCGACGAGGGTCGCGACCACCGCACCGACCGCGGCGACGACGACACCGAGCCGACGCCTGAAGCGAGCCGCGCGCCCGCGCAGCGGGTCGCTGTCGGGTGCTGTCCGGGCTAAGTGACCGTCTGGCCAGCCGTCGGCGGAGGGTTTGAGCCCGCGTTTTTGACCTGCGCGGACGGGGCCGTCGAGGGGGCGTGCTCGATTCGGCGTGCGCGATTGGCGCGTTTTCCTCGTGGCACGGTGGTGCGCATGGACAAGGTCCCCGCCGCCGGCGTGCGCCTGGGCGCCGTGCACCCGATGGGGTGCGCGGGTCGTCACGCGCCGTGCGCACCTGCCCCCGCACCGTCGCGGGGGCCGGTGCAAGGGGCTTCGTGGGTGCGCATGGGGCGCGTAGCTGACCTGCACCGATGCCCGCCCACCCGCCCCGGCAGGTCCGCGCACTCGCTCGCGGGGGTGCGCAATTGGGTGCGCGCGCTAGTCATGCTCGACACCGACGCCCAGAACCTGAGGGAGGCGAGCCAACCTTGACCACCGAGAACCCCACCAACGCCCACACCGAGGCATGGTCGTTCGTGACGAGCGAAGGCCTGCGTGCCCTGCTGCACCGGCTGAGCCTGGACCCCGCCGCCTGGGCGCGGGACCCCGAGGCGAGCGCGTTGCTCGAGTTCTGCGCGACCCGGTACGCGGCCCTGGCCCGCAAGCACGGCCAGCATCCTTTGGATGCGGCGACGGCCGCGTTCGGCGTCCTGCGCGCCCCGGCCACGGCCCGCGCGCGTGACCCGTGGGCCCTGGTCACCCACGCCGTCCGGCTGACCCTGGCGGCCGACGAACGCGCCGACGCCCTGCTCTGCTCCGCGGCCACGGCGCGACGCCTCCTCAGCGATGCCGGGCTGAGCCGGGTGGTTCGGCTCGGCGATCGCACCGACCACCCCGCCATCGGGCCCCACTACACCGATGCCACGACCGAGGAGGCCGCCGGCCCGGGCGGGCTCACTCCGTTGCAGGTGCGCATCTGCGTGGCGAACGCCGTCGAGCTGCTGTGCTCGCTGGGCTGGACGCGTGCGGTGGCAGAGCTCGGCGTCACGCACGTCTGCGACCGCCTCGCCACCACCTGCAACCCGCAGCGTGCGTACGACGCCCTGCGCCGCGACGTGACGCTGCCCCGTCTGCTCGACATCCGACCTCGGACCTGGACCACCCTGTGCCGGGTCCTGATCGGCCCCGGCACGTCGCACCCGGGTGGGGTGCTGCGCCGGCTCCTGACCGGCGAACCCGTCCGCGCCCTCCTGGACGATGACGCCCTCGTTGCGGCCCTGCTCGCCGCCCGTCCCGCGGTGGTGGCGGCATGAGCGACAACGCCCTGCACCGCGCCATCGCGTCCATCACCGTGGGCACCCGGCACCGGCGCGACCTCGGCGACCTGGAACCCCTGGCCGAGTCCATCCGGCGCCTGGGCCCGCTGCAGCCGATCACCGTCACCCCGGACGGTGTCCTGATCTGCGGCCACCGCCGCCTGGAAGCCGCCCGCCAGCTCGGCTGGACCACCATCCCCGTGCACGTGCGCTCCGGGATCTCCACCCACCTCGCAGCCCTCCTGGCCGAACGCGAGGAGAACACCCAACGCAAACCCCTCAACCCCGTCGAGGAATCCGAACTCTACGACGAGATCCTCACCGTCGAACGCGAGGAAGCCGCCCGCCGCCAGGAAGCCACCCGCTTCCACCCCGGACACCACAACCCCGCCCGTCCGGGCGAGCACGACGCCAGCGAGAGGGAGGGCGAAACGGGAAACAGTGGCTCCGGCAACCTGCCGGGACCGGAGCGGCCGGGCGACGCCCGGCACAAGGCCGCCGTCCTGGTCACCGGCAAGGCCGCCTACAAGCGCCTCGAACGCACCAGCGCCCTGCGCGCCATCGCCGACGACGACACCGCCACTCCCGTGGCACGCGAGCTGGCTGCCCTCGCCGTCGAGGACATCCAGGCCGGGGCACCGGTGTTCCCGACCTACGACCAGGCCATGACCCAGATCGCCGCCCTGGACCCCACCCGCCCCGCCATCCGCCCGGTCACCGCCGACGACCTCGCCGACACCGCCCGCCAGGCCATCGACCGCGTCACCACCAAGGCCACGACGAAGAACCCGAAGAAGGGCACCGGCACCGGCACGACAGCGCCGACCGGGCAGAGCTTCGGCCGGGCCTTGCACGCCTGGGTCGAGCTCTGGCACGACGTCTCCGGCCAGAACGTCGACGACCCCACCGCCATCGCGACGAGCGCCAGCGACAAGGACTGGAACCACTTCGAACACCTCGTCGACACCATCAATACCTTCCGCGACACGGGCCGTGCCGCCCGTGCCGCCCGCACCACCGAGCCAGTCGCAATAGGTTCACTACATCCCAGGCGTGCCGTCCCGAAGTAAGCCCAGACAACGCGGGAGGGCCGGACCCGGAGGTCCGGCCCTCCCTGTCCGGGGCTCACCGTGCTGAAGGGATCACCGCCACCAGCGCCTCACGCACCTCGTCCAGATCCACCCGCACCAGCCGCCCGACCCGGTACCCGCGCACCGTCCCGTCTGCGATCCGCCGCCGCAACGTCTTGACCGACACGCCGAACATCTGGGCCGCGACGCTCAACGCCACGAGCCGAACACCCGGCGGCCCGCCATGTGCCGCAGGGCGGACGTGCTCTCCTCGCGATGTGTGTGTTGCCATGACGACCTCCTGTCCGTCGGGACGTGCTGTCAGATCACAGGTGTCCATCGCCGGCCAGCCGAGGTCGCGCGGGCCGTTCCATTGCAGCTCTCAAACGTACGGTCGCTCATCGGCGGACCACCGACAGGTGCTCCAGGGGTGGCAGACCGCTTATCGAGCGGTCGTCCCATGTGTGGAAGTCGAGGTAAGCGAGCAGCCCGTCCTGGGCGAGCATGATGATCGAGCCGTAGAGCGTGCCGTCGGGATCGGTCACCGAGAGCTCTTGGGGGATCGGTCCGTCGGGAAGTGGTGCTCGGGGAGCGTGGGGATCCGTGACGTCGACGTCGTACGAGCCGCACCCGCACCCGCACGCTGCGGAGACCTGAACGCTCTCGGCCTGAGTGCGAAGCTTCGCGGAGCCGGGGAAATCTCCGCTGAGCAGCAGGTCGAGGATCGCGCGCTCGTGCCCGCTCAGCGGCCGGGCGAAGGGGGCCGACGACGTCGGCGAAGTCTCCACGGCCGAACGGTACCGGGACCGGCTGACGGTGGAGGTCTCGCGGTCGGTACGATCCCGACGTGACCGACGACGGTGCTCCCGCGCAGGCAGCCGTACCGATCCGCGTGGGCCTCGGGTGGGCCATGGCCGGCCTGGTGCTCCTGCTCGTCGCCGCGTCACAGACCCTCGCCTGGGTGAGTTTTTTGCTCGGCGTGCTCCCATCCTGGCTGTGGTGGCTGCTCGAGCACGGCGGCTCAAACGGGATGCTCCCCGAGAATCTCGGCTCGGTGACGGGGCGGGCCCTCGCGTGGCTCGCCGGTGTGGTCGTCACCCTCGTGGCGGTCGCCCGCGTCGCGAGGCGGCGTGCGGCGAGGGACCGCAAGGTCGTCGCCGCACTCGGCGTCGCCGCGCTTCTCGGCCTCGCGCCCGTGCTCGCACTGACGGCGCCGCACGGCGTTGGCTTGACCCACAACGACACCCTGCGTGACTTCCACACGCTCCGGCCGGCGCTCGACGAGGTGGCGGCGCTCGTGGAGCGAGGCGATCTGTTCGGATGGTACGCGGATCTCCCAGCGTCGCTGGAGTTCGTCTCGGTGACAGGTGCGGTGGAGGTGAGCAGCGCGCGCGATGCCACGAGCGCAATGGGCGTGGTCGTCCCCCAGTGGGCTGCGCTCGTCGACGACGCTGGTGGCTACATCTACTCGCCCGGCGGGCCGCCGGTGGGCTGGGACATGTACAGCCTGGCCTGCGAGGACCCCGAGCCGCTTGAGGACGGCTGGTGGGCCTGCGCGATGCGGCCTGTGTCCCCGTGAGGTTGCCCGTCGTTTGTCCGGTGAATCGCGGAGCTGGCCGGCGATAGCGGGTGCCGCGACATCGCGTGCTCGCCGCGGCGCATCAGCTCGGCGAGAGTGGCCAAGATGCCGCGGGTGCGAAGTCAGTCCGTGTCGGTGAGACACAGCACGGTGACCTCGGCCCGTCCGTTGTCTGTGATGACGTACGTGTGGTCCCACGTCTCGTCCCAGAACCACGGAGTCCATGCCGTGCCGCTGTAGTCGACCCGGAAGTCTTCGTACCGGTCGCCGACAAGGGAGTGGACGGCAGCCGACGCGAGCTCCTTGGCCTGCGCAGCGGTGCCGCGGAATCGGTCGTAGGGGCCACCCTGCACGATGAGTGCGGCGAGCGTGCCGTCGAGCGTCAGGGCGCCGGCCCACTCTTCCTTGAGTCCTGCGGGGATACGGTCCAGCGCGGCCGGGATCTCAAGCTCGGCAAGGTCGGTCCGTACTACAGCGCTGTCGAGCAACTGCGAGTGGAGCCCGTACTCATCGTGACGGTTGCGGGTGGTGAACCAGGCTGTGGCGTCGGGGTACTCCACGGCCCGCCAGCGGCCTGCCAAGCAGCGGCCGCGGAACGCGGCGCGGGCGGCATCGAGATATGCCTCGAGACCTGGAGCGTCGATCGGTGAGTGCTCCCAGCGGATCGCGGTCCAGGACTCGACCATCTCGGTCTCCGTGGGCCGGGGTGCGTTCCAGTTGATCTCGTTCCAAGGGAGAAGGGTCACGTGGGCAACCGTCCCACGAGGAAGCGCCGCGCGGCGACGACGATGCATGCGCCTTCGTGAGGCCCGGCGCCCTCACGTACACGAGAGCCTCGCTACTTCCGCCTCCTGTTGGGTGCTCCGTGCCACCTGGCTCATGCCGACTTCACCCCGTCCCGTCGCAGTTCCTCCTCCACCGTCGCGCTCATCCGCGCCGCGAGATCGATGTCACGCTGCATCGTCGCCTTCTGGTACCGAAGCACCACGTTCACGTCGGCGTGCCCACCGCGCCTCATCAGCTCGGCGAGCGTCGCGCCCTCCTGGGCGAACCGGGTCAGGCCCGTGTGTCGCAGGTCATGGAACCGATAGCCATCCGGCAGCCCGTCGACCGCCTTGCGCGCCTCGGACCACACGGCGTTCCACCTCGTAGCCGACAGGTGCTGCCGGCCCCTTGCCTCGGTGGGCACCACGGGCGCCGTCGGGCCTGACGCGACGCGGCCCTCGAGGTGCTCTCGGAGCCGGTCGATCATGTGCGGCGGGACAGCCATGGACCGCACGCCCATGTCAGACTTCGGGTCGGCCAGCTTCCCGGTCGTCCCGTTCTTCTGCCGCCGCACGTACAGGGTCGCGGCCTTCCGCTCGGCGTCCCAGACGATGTCCCGCCGCTGGAGGCCCAGCACCTCTCCCCGCCGCAGCTGACACCACGCCGCCAGAAGCACGGCGATCCGCCACGGCTCCTGCACGGCCGTGTAGAGAGCGTCCACCTGTGAGGGAGTCGCGACGTCGTCTTCCGGCGTGTGGCCGTCGTCGTGGCGCACGGACTTGCGCGCCGGGGTCGGCACGCCGGGCATCGCAGTGAGGATCCCGTCGCGAACCGCCGCCCGCAGGATCATCTTGAGCGTGTCGACGGCGTCGCCCGCAACACCGTTGTGCTTCGCCCCCGGCTTGAGTACCGACGGCAGCGCGACGAGCCGAGCCGTCAGCGCCCCCACCCGCGTCGTGTCGATGTCCCGGACCCGGACGTCGCCGAGCGGTTCCATCAGGTAGTTGTTCACCCTGCCGCGGTAGGCCAGCACCGTAGCGGGTCGGCGCGGCTTGCCGCCCTTGCCGGGTTCGTGCGCGATCCGCACCAGCCACTGCTCGGCGTACTCCCGGAACGTCACGTCACGGATGGCTGCCGACTCCGCCTCGGCCCGACGGCGGCGCGCCGCCTCCTCTGGCGGCAGCCACTCGCCGCGCGCGATGCGATCGTGCATCCGGTTCAACCACGCCCGCGCGTCACCCTTTGTGAGGAACGTGAGCGGCTTGTCGTCCTCGGTGCGCGCCGAGTAGACCGTGCCGTCCGGTCCCGGGTAGCGCGCCTGCCACCGCTTCGACGGCAGCTTCCGCAGACTCCCCCACGCTTCACGGCGCTGTCGCTTCTCCGTCGTCGTACCCATCGATCGACCTCCTGGCTCGTGTCCGTCGTCGTGCCATCCCCGTGCCATAGCGGATGGCAATTTCGGACCCCTCACGTCCCCAGGTGTCCACGACGCCCCAGGACGCGAAGAGGCCCGGATCCGCGGAATTCCGCGGATCCGGGCCTCTCGCCAGGTGCGACGCCCGGCTGACGCCGGGGGCCGGATCAGAAGTTGATCTACTGGGCGAAAAGTGCGCCTGACCTGGGCTTATGCCGCGTCTCGCACTTCGGGGTGCACACGGGGTGCACCGAAGGCCTCATCGACCGCCCGTCGGGTGCGCTCATCGCTCTCCGGCAGGAAGTGGGTGTAGGTGCGCAGCGTGAAGCCGGGGTCCGAGTGCCCGAGGTACTGCGAGAGCGCCTTGATCGACTCGCCCGCGTGCAGGAGCGTCGATGCGTACACATGCCGCAGCATGTGGCATCCGTTTTCGCGCTCGCCCGGGATACCGACCGCACGACGGCCCTTCGCCCAGACCACACGGTTGAACTCGTCCCGGCGACACGCCCTCCCCTGCTGCGACGTCACCACGAGCCGCGCCGAGACAGTCGGGCCCGTCGACGTCCCCCACGGGAGCGAGACCTCCCGGGCGGGAAACTCCGCCAGGTGCTCCCGGAGCGCGTGTGCAACGACGGCAGGCAGCGGCACCTCCCGGATCTTCTCGCCCTTGGGCAGACCGAAGTAGCGCACGTGGGCACTCGTGTTGGAGAGCTTCACCTGTCGTCGCACGGTGACCCGCGCACGCTCGAAGTCGATGTCCTCGACGGCGAGCCCGAAGATCTCGCCCTGGCGCAGCCCGAGGCCGGCCCCGAGCGTCACGACGATCCGGTAGCGCGGACGGAGCGCCTCTCGCATCGCGAGGACCTGGTCCATCGACCACGGCTTGACCTTGTTCTGTTCGCGGCCGGGGCGCGCCACGGACTTCGCCTTGCACGGGTTCCGGCGGATCAGCTCGTCATCGACGGCCGCCGCGAAGATTGAGGCGACGTGCTGGAACAGCACCTCCCGGTAGTTCCGGGCCTCGCCGTCGAGTCCGAGGAGCCATCTCTGCACCGTCGTCGGCTTGATGTCGGCCAGCGCCAGGCCGCCGAGCACAGGCAGGATGTGCACGCGAAGCCGCATCTCGACGGCCTCTCGCGTGGACTCCGCGAAGGTCCGGGAGGCGAGCCAGCGCCGCGCGAACTCGCCGAAGGTGACCCTGCCAGAGTCCTTGGCGATGTACTCGCCGCGCAGGATGTCGGCCTCGATCTCGCTCAGGAAGGCTTCCGCGAGCCCCTTCTTCGGGAACGACTTGCCCGGCTGCTTGTCGGTGCCTGGTTCGCGCCAGCGGGCGACCCAGGTCACGGACTGCTTGCCATTCTTGAGCGTGCGGACCCGCTTCTGTACCGAGCCCATCAGGCGGCCGCCGTCTCGGTGAGCCAGGCGCGGACGGTGGCGGGGTCGTAGCGTAGGTGCCGGCCGACGCGGTAGGCGGCGGGGCCTGTGTGCATGGTGCGCCACCGGTAGAGCGTGGCGACCGGGACGCGCAGGAACGCGGCCACGTCCTCGATGGTCCAGAGCTCTTCGATCGTGGTTGCCGCCGTCGGGGTGGTGGTCTTGCGTCGCATGGTTCCCCCTGTCGTCGTCACGCCGCGGTAGGCGTGGTGGTTGCCGAACGGTTGTCCACAGGCCCGGGTGGTCGCCCGAGGGCGTGTTTGGCGGCGTCGTACTGGCGGCGCCACGCGATGGCCTGCCGCAGCGATGCGGCGATGACGGCCGGGTAGGTGAAGGTGCCCGCTTCGGGGGCGCGCCAGACGAACCGCGCGTGGCCGTCGTCGGTGGCCTGGTCGGCGGCGAGCCGGTTCGCGTCCTCGGGCTCGAACCCCGCAGCTGCGAGGGCTTGGCGCACGACGGCGGACCGGTCGGCCTTGTGCTCGGTGAGGGTCTTGCCGGTCCACTGCCGTGAGACCAGCACTCGCCGGCCGCCCAGGCCCAGGTTCTCTCGGTCGTGCGCCGGGGAGGGGCACCGGCCCGGGATGAGGCCGGGGCCGGGGTCTTTGGGCTGGACGCCGTAGCGGAGCCAGTTCGCGCAGGTGGGGCCGCACGGCAGCCACCGCACCTCGGCGTGGAGCCGGTCGATGTGCCGTTCGTACGCGCGGGCGTGCGCGGTCGGCTCCTGCTCCCCGTCGTCGTCGGTGGCGGTGTAGGTGCCGGAGATGGACTTGGTGAGGTACTTGCACAGGTAGCGCACGGTCCGCTCGGAGTCCTTCGTGCCCCCGATCAGGCCCTTGACGTCAAGCTGCGTGCCGAGGGTGGCGACGTGCACCGGGTTCTCGAGGTGCGCGGTGGCCTGCTTCCAGTCGGGCAGGCCCTCACCCGTGGTCGGGTCGAGGTACGCGGCGGTCTCGGCGTCCCAGACGGGGAGCACGTCGTCGTAGCGCACCGTGTCGATCGGAGGCCACCAGGCGGCGTAGTAGGTCGCGGCGCCCACGGCCTTGATGACCGTTCGGGGGATCGAGCCGCGCACGGCGGCGTGCAGGTGCGGCGCCAGGCGCTTCTGCGCCTCGATGGTCGCGAAGTACTGGACCTTGTACCCGGCGCAGCGGCGCAGGTTCTGCCAGAACCGGTCCACCAGGCGGGAGAACGTCAGCGCGTCCAGCGCCGCACGCCGGTAGTCGTACCGGTCCGGGTTCCTGGGGATGCCGCCCTCGGCGACCTTCCCGTAGGACGGCAGCGTCAGCGTGAGGAACATCGAGGGGCGGAACACCCGCCCGGTCTTGGGGTCGGTGAAGGTCTGCCCGACGGTCGCGTCGGTCATGTGCTGCTTGGGCAGGTCCGGGAAGTCGTCCAGGCGGCGGGTGGAGCGGGTCTGCCGCTCGCCGTCGGCCGCAGGCTCCAGCCGGGCGGTGGGCAGCTTCACGCGGTCGGCGTCGGGGATGAACCCGCCGTCATCGGCCCACCGGTCCAGGTCTTCCCAGCCGTCCGGCAGGGGCGTTTCCGGCGTGGGCGGCACGCGCGGCTCGTCGGTGCGGTGCCAGCCCTCGCGGCACTGGTGCATCCGCAGGCGGCGGGCCTTGTCCGCGCACGAGGGGCAGACCGCCTCGCGCGTGGACCCGCAGGGTATCGGCACGATGTGCGTCGCGCCGGTCACCCGGTCGTGGACGGACCGGACCAGGGGGCGCACGCACACCTGGGCCGACTCCGCAGCCGCTCGGGCCAGGTCGTCATCCACGACCGCCGAGATGCCACCGTCGAGCCGCATCGTCATGCCTCCTGCGCGGTGTCGGCCCACGCCTCGAAGAGAGTGGGCTGGAAGTAGTCGGCGCGGGCGCCCTGGGCGACGGCCCGGGACAGGGCAGCCACGGCGGCGTTCCACTGCTCGCGGGCTGCTTCCAGGCGTGCACGCAGCACGGTGCCGTCGCGGGGGTCGGCAAGGTTGACCCGCCAGGACTCCCATCGCGTGTGGGCGGCGTCCAGTGCGGCCGTTGCAAGGTCGTAGCGCACCGCGGCCGGAATCTGCCCGTACTTCTCGACGGCCTTCATGCCGCCCTGCCCACCGACTCCAGCCCGGGCAGCGCCGGCTGCTCGGGAAGGTCAGGCACGGTGCGATCGTGGCCGGCCCAGAACCCGGCCGTGGTCGGCGTGGTCGCCACCGCGACGGCGCAGGCTTCGAGCACGGGGCAGGCGGCGCAGACCTTCGCCATGAGGTGCCGGTCCCACACGGTCACGTCCTCGGGCTCCGCGACCCAGGGCAGGTCTCGCAGCTCGTCGCGGGCGCACGCGGCGCCGAGCATCCAGGAGGTGTTCATGCCGTCGCTCCTGCCACGTCCAGGCCGTCGAGGCCGTCGAAGCCGGGCAGGGTGTCCTGGGCGACGCGGCGGGACAGGCCCGAGCGGACCGGAGCCAGCGGCCCGAGAGCGGGAACCCGCGCGGGGGCCGGCGGTCCGGACGACTCCGCCGGGGCGATAGCCGGCGCAGCGGGCGACTCGGCCGGAGCAGCGACGGCGTCGAGCACGCGGGCGGTCGCCAGAACCGGGGAGACCTCGGGCACGTCAACCGGCTCGACCTCGGCGGGTTCGTCGGTCACGACGAGCGAGGCGAGGGCGTGCGTGGAGGTCAGCACCGACAGCGGGGCGAGGGCCACCAGGACGACGCCGACGAGGGCGCGCAGCTGCGGCCCGACGTCGTAGGCATGGGCCGAGTTCGCGCCGATGGACACCACGGTGAACAGCAGCATCAACGTCCACGCCCACGCCGACGAGCGGCCCCGAGCCCGCAGGACGAGCGCCACCAGGCCGTAGACCAGGACGGAGGCGTCGATCACGACGGGGACGAGGAACGCGATCGGCTCAGGCACCCGGCCCCACAGGGCGGCGTCCCGCAGCGAGGCGAACGACAGGGCGAACGAGGCCAGCGCGACAGCCGCCGTCAGGGCGACGGTGAAGAACAGGACGGGGCGGGAGTCGGCCGCGATCCGGGCCACGGGCCGGGTCATGCCGCGACCTCCCCACCGTCGACGGGAACCTCGGGGACCTCGGCCGAAGCCTCAGCGGGCGCCTCGGCCGGTGCGTCAGGGACGGCCTCGACCGCGCGGGGCTTGCGCGGGGAGCGCTTGCGCCGGGACCGCTCGGGCTCGTCCTCGGCCACCGGGGCAGGGGAAAGGTCGACGCGGGTCGGGGCGGCGAATCGCTCGGCGGTTGCGCGGATCAGCTCGTCGGGCCAGTACGCGGCCCGGACCTTGTCCGTGGATCCGTCGTCGTTCACGACCCATGCGGTGCCCGGCTGGGCGGGGTTGATCCGGTGGGCGGGGGCGAGTGCGGCCATACCTTCGCCGAGCACCATCGTGACCTCATCCCGAGAGCGGAGGCGCAGGGCGAGGGTCTGGGTGAACAGGCCGCGTGCCGGGATCGTCTCCTTGCGCGGGTCCTGGACGCAGGCCACGATCAGCACGCCCAGGGCGCGGCCCTGGGTCAGGATCTCGGCCAGCAGGCGGGCACCCTCGGCCTTGGTCTCGGCGTCGGTGTAGGCGGTCAGGATCGCGAGTTCATCGATCAGGACCACGTCGAGGGGGTCATCGACCGTGGGGACGTGGTTGCGGGCGGTGCCCGCCATGGCGTGCCCCCGTGCGTCGAGGATCGCGATCACACGACGCAGGACCTCCAGCGATTCGGCCGGGGTCGCGGCGGCGGCGGTGAACAACGGGGCGCCGACGCGCAGCTCGACCCCGCGCTTGAGGTCCACACCCCAGAGCCGGACCAGCCCGGCACCGACGGCCGGGGCGAGCCCGCAGGCGATGCCCCAGAACATCGAGCCCTTCCCGGACCCGGAGCACCCCACGACCAGGGTGTGCCGCTGGGCGATCTGCAGGTACCAGGCGGTGCCGTCCTGCCGGGCACCCATCGGCACCACTTCGGTCGTCACGGTCTGGGGCGGGAGCGCGGTCCCGCCATCGGCGAGCAGGTCGGCCGTCATCAGCGTCACGTCGACGGCCGTCGGCCCGGCGGGCTTGACGACGTGCCCGACGGCGCCGTGGGCGGTGGCGATCTTCGGCACCGCCGTCTCGATGGTCTCCAGGGTCTGGCCGACCAGGACCCGCACCCGCAGGCTCAGCAGCCCGTCACGGACCCGGACCCGGGCCAGCGGCGGGGCGACTAGCACCGGGCCCCTCTTGCCCTGGGCGGTGCGGGCGAGGCCGCACTCTGCGGCGACCGAGGGCCAGCGCAGCCGCACGGCGTGGGCGATCAGCCAGCGCGGGGCGAACCAGGGCACCGGCCAGCCGGTCAGCATCCGCCAGGTCGCCACGAGCGCGCCGGGTCCGAGCCCGAGCCCGAGGACGGCCCACATCGCGGTGAACGTCGCGGACCGTTCCGGCTCGGGCTGGATCACGGCTCCGAACCAGGTGAACCCAGCGACCGCCAGCCACAGCGCCACCCACGGGCGTGCCCGCCAGCACCAGACCAGCCACAGCCGGGCGAACCGCGCGCAGCCGCGCACCACCCGCCACCCCACGTGGGCCGTGGTCTTGACCTTCTGGTTCATGACTTCCCCTTCCCGATCCATCGGCCGTGCTCGTCGTAGGCGCCGGGGTTCTCGGCCCGGTGTGCGGCGTCGGCCTCCTTACGGACGACGTCGTAGAGGTCGCTGACCCGCTCGCGCAGCTCGGCGGCGAGGTCGGCCGGGGCGGGCAGGTCGTGCACCGTCAACAGGCGCGCGACCTGCCCGAGGCCGGACCTGGCGGCAGCGAGGAAGTCCCACGCCACCGCCAGGCCCTCAGCCCTGCTCATGCCGCGTCCGCCTTGTCGAACAGGGCGGCGTCGGCCTCGGCGGGGACGTCCTCGGAGGCGGTCACCTCGACCGAGACCGGCAGGCCCGACCCGTCGCCGGAGACCCAGCCCGCCCAGGTCCGCCACAGCAGCACCCCGCCGCCGTACGCCTCAGACGTGCGGGTCTCGCTCTCGACAAGGGCGAACCGCTCTACCACCGCCAGCGCGCCGGCGTAGTCGTCGGCGTGGATGTCGACGCCGATGTAGGGCACCGACCGCGCGTCGGGGATGCTCAGCCGCGAGTGCTCGACCCGCAGCCCGTACACCTCGACCGAGCCCAGCCCGGCCAGGACCTCCACGACGGCGGAGGTCAGCGCACCCACCGCCCCGGTCATCAGGCAGCCGCCTTCGCAGCTCCGGCCGCACCGGCGATGCCAGAGGCCTCCCACGAGGTCGACAGGCCGTTGTTGCGCCGGTCGATGCGGACCGAGGCCACCAGGCCGTCGAACTGGATCGGCGTGAACATCGACGGGGCGGGCATCTCCCGCGCGGGCACCGTCACCTTGACCGACTCGGTGGAGACCCGGCCCCAGGACTCGGACTGGTACACCACCTCCACGCCCCACAGCGGGGCACCGGACTCGGCGTGCCGCGCCTGGGTCTCGCCCGGGCGGCGCTTGCCGTCCGCCGTCTCGATCCACTCCATGACCGGCTCCACCACGCCGGTCGCCATCATCTTCTGCCGGTTGCTGTCCACCGCGAACGTCGCCATCTCTGCATCTCCTGTGTTGAGGGGTCTAAACTCTTGGCCCGTTCTCGCGACCCGTCATGTTGAGGGGTCTAAACACGACGGTACGACGGGAGAGTGCTCCCGTCAAGGGGTCTAAACTCGCGAGTTATGGACGAGGAGGAATTCGAGAGCATCCGGGCCGACGGGAACCCCGTCAGCCAGGCCCGACGTGCAACGGCCCTCCTGACGACCTACACCCAGCGAGCCGCCGAACTCGCGCGGCTCCGCAAGGTCGCGATCGATCGCGCCTACGCCGCCGGCATGACGTACACCGAGATCGCCGCCCAGATCGGTCTCTCCAAGGGCCGCATCACGCAGCTGCGGAAGTCGGCCCCGCCCGCCGAACGCGTCTTCTTCGGCGTCGGACCGGTCACCGTCGCAATCCCGCTGCGCGCGATCGGGGACCGCCCGCTTGGAGTCGTCGCGGCCGAGGACGCGAAGGCCGCCGAGGTGATGAGCGGCATCCTCGAATCGCTCAGCCTCGCCGTCGACCCGTTCCAGATCCCCCCGACCGGCGAATGGGACCCGCCCGCCGATGCCGTGGCGATCTGCGGTCCGAAGTCCTCGCGCGTCACCGCCGAAGCGATCGAGTCGGACCCGTTCCTCTCATTCAAGCCGGACGACTCCGGCCGGTGGGTCATCACCGACCGGCAGACCGGGGAGACGTTCATCTCGCCGTGGGACACCAGCGACCGGACCCGCGACATCGCCTACGTCGCGCGACTTCGCCGCAAGGGCCGCACGCTCCTGGTCGTCGCGGGTGTGCACGCGCTGGGGTCCGTCGGCGCGGTCGAGCACCTACGCCACCACCTCCCCGACCTGTACGCCGAGGTCGGAGAGCGCCCGTTCTCCCTTGTGGTCGCGAGCACCTTCGACGGCACGACCCCGACCGAGACCACGGCCCTGTGGGGACCGAAGGTCCACCCGTGATCCTCGCGGCGACCCTGCCCGGCGGCACCCTCAACCAGGACCGCCACGCCACCGGCGACGGATTCGCCCTCGTCCTCGACGGCGCAACCTCGTTCGCGGGCGACCGCTCCCACGATCCCGGCTGGTACGCCGAGCAGCTCGCAAACGCACTCACGGTCACAGTGCCCGACGGCGGCACACTGGCCGACGCCGCCACCGCAGCCATCGCCAACGTCCGCGACGCCCACGGCCTCACCCCGGACACGGCCCCCACGAGCACCATCGCCCTTGCCCGCTGGTCCGCCGAAACGGTCGAGACGTACGTACTCGGGGACAGCCTCGCCGTCGTGCTCCACCCCGACGGCACCGAGACGGTCCACCATGACGACCGGCTCGCAGCCGTTGCCCCCGCCGAGCGAGCGGCCTACCGGGCGCACCTGGCCGACGGCCACGGATACGACGACGCACTCCGGCCGTTGCTCCTCGCGCTCCAGGCCGAGCAGGCACGGCACCGCAACCAGCCCGGCGGATTCTGGATCGCAGGAGCCCAGCCCGAGGCGGCACAGCACGGAGTCACCACCACCACGCCCCGTCGCGACGTAGCCGCCGTCATGCTCGCCACCGACGGCGTAGCCCTCGACCGGCACCCCACCGCGACCACCTGGCGCGACCTATACGACGAGGCCCGCCACGACGGCCCCGCCCAGGTGCTCCAACGCATCCACGACGCCGAGGTCTCCGACCCCGACGGTCAGCGCTGGCCCCGCGCCAAGCCCCACGACGATAAGACGCTCGTCGTCATCACTCCGGGGGACTAGCCACGGCGGTCCGCTGCGCGCGAGCACGAGCCACCCTTTCCGGCTGGACGTACAGGAACTCAAGGAGTTGCTGAACCAGCGCGAAGAGATCGTTCGCCTCATCCATCGAGACGGGGCCGAACGCTTCCTGATGAGCACCCGCGTTTCCGAGCTGCCGAATGTGAGTCGCCCAGTCGCCGAAGGACTCCCAGAGCGCACCGTCGTCCACCATCTGCTTGATGGCGGCGTGGAGCGTGTTCTTGTTGCTCGCAGCCTCGCTGCCCTTGTCCTTGACGATCAGCGCCAGCGCCGTCCGGAGCATCGCAACGCCAGCGTGCGGGGCGAGCACGGACAGGCAGCGAGCACCTTCGCTCACGGCCGCGCCGATCGCTGCCGGGATCGCCGGATCGAGTGCTCGCGTTCCAGGCGTCGGCCACCACAGAAGCGGCACGAACTGCGCGTCAACTCCGTCGCGGGCCTCGATTACCAACGACCCCTCACGGCAACCCTGGCAGACGAGCATCACGGCGCGCTCGATGGGCACATGGTCACCAAGCACTGCGTGAAACGCGGTGCGCGTCGGCAGCGACCCCGCCTGCGAGAAACTGGAAACACGGCCGCACCGCGGGCACGGTCCGGTCGGATCCGCCGATGTCGGGAGCGTGTCAGGGTCGGGTGTCGACATGACGGTGAGTCTAGAACCGCCCACCGACACGCACTGCCGAGTTGACCTCTACCAGATCAAGGCGCGCCTTCGGCGCGCGGTGCGCGCCTCGGCGCCCGGGCGAAGGGCCCCCAAGAGCGCGGCGGGCGCTGCGCGCCCTTGCGCCTCCCCCCACCCGGGCACCTCGGCCCGCACCCCACACACGACAGACGGCCCCGGAACCTGGTTCATCAGGTCCGGGGCCGTCGCACGATCTTCCGTTCTCACCGAACTACCGCCCGCCGGGGGGCAACCGGAACCGAAAAGAGACAGGGGGTCGGCCCCCGCCACCCTCCGGCCCTCGACCGACGCGGAGCCTCACACGGAACCCGCCGGCATGTCTACCCGTGGCCAGACTCGGGCGAAGAGCTGCAAGCCGTCGAGGTCGAGGCCACGGGTAGACATGCCGGCAGAACCCGTGTGCGAGACGGCACCGCGCCGAGGGCCGGAGGGAGACGGGGACCGAGAACCCCACCCATGGGAAGGACGAGCCCGCAAGGTCGGCCAGGCGGTGACGCGGACAGCCGTGGTGCACACGTGGTGCACAGGAGCACGAGAAACGGCGGCAAACGCTGCACAACGCTGCAAGGCGTTTGCGCAGGTCAGCCGCCGTTTCCGGTGCTAGCGAGACCCCAGGTCTCAGAAGTTGATCATGTGCCCCGCGATGCCGTGGATCGCCTCCTGCACGGCCTCCGACAGCGTCGGGTGCGTGTGCACGTTGCGCGCCATCTCGTCGGCCGTGAGGTCCCACTTCTGCGCGAGCGTGAGCTCCGGCAGCAGCTCGGAGACGTCCGGGCCGATCATGTGCGCACCGAGGATCTCGTTGTACTTCGCGTCGGCGACGAGCTTGACGAAGCCCGTCGGCTCGCCGAGGCCGTGTGCCTTGCCGTTCGCCATGAACGGGAAGGACGAGACCTTCACGTCGTAGCCCTCGTCGCGGGCCTGCTGCTCGGTGAGGCCGAAGGACGCGATCTGCGGCGAGCAGAACGTGGCGCGCGGCATCATCCGGTAGTCGCCCAGCGTCATGGTCTCGGCCCCGCCGATGGTCTCGGCGGCGACGACGCCCTGCGCCTCCGCGACGTGCGCGAGCATGAGCTTGGCGGTGACGTCGCCGATGGCGTAGATGTGCGGCACGTTGGTGCGCATGTGGTCGTCGATCGCGATCGCGCCGCGGTCGGTGAGGGCGACGCCGGTGGTCTCCAGGCCGAAGCCCTCGACGTTCGGCGCGAAGCCGACGGCCATGAGGACCTTGTCGACCTCGAGCGAGCCGGGCTTGCCGTCCTTGACGCCGGTGTAGGTCACGGACACCGAGGAGCCGTTGTCCTTGACGGTCTCCACCTTGGTGGAGGTGAGGATGGGCACGCCCATCTTCTTGTACTGCTTGGTGATCTCCTTGGAGACGTCCACGTCCTCGTTCGGCAGGGCACGGTCGAGGAACTCGATGATCGTGACGTCCACGCCGTAGTTCTTCAGGATGTACCCGAACTCCATGCCGATGGCCCCGGCGCCGACGATGGCGATGGAGCGCGGCAGGTCGCGCGTCATGATCTGGGTCTCGTACGTCACGACGTTGTCGGACAGCTCGACGCCCGGCAGCAGGCGGACCTGGGACCCCGTCGCGATGATCGCGTTGTCGAAGGTCACCGTCTCGGTGCCGCCCTTGGTGAGCGCGACCTCGATGGTGTTCGCGTCGCGGAACGTGCCGCGGCCCTCGTACTCCGTGATCTTGTTCTTCTTCATGAGGAAGTGGACGCCCTTGACGCGGCCGTCCGCGACCACGCGCGAGCGGTCGAACGCCTTGCCGAAGTCGAAGGTCACGTCACCGGACATGCCGAAGAAGTCCGCCTGGTGCGTGAAGATGTGGGAGAGCTCGGCGTTGCGCAGGAGCGCCTTGGAAGGGATGCACCCGACGTTGAGGCACACACCTCCCCAGTACTTCTCCTCGATGATCGCGACGGACTTGCCGAGCTGGGCCGCGCGGATCGCGGCGACGTAGCCGCCGGGGCCCGCGCCGAGGAGGACGACGTCGTAGTGGGAAGCCATGGGTCAAGAGTATTGGCCGCGACAAATACAGGAGACGTGACTTCCGTCGCATCTACCGCACGGTGTCGACGCCCTTGTTCGCCAGCACGTCGGCTCGCTCGTTCCCGGGGTCGCCGGCGTGGCCCTTGACCCACACCCAGCGGACCTGGTGACGGGCCACCTCGGCGTCGAGCGCCTGCCACAGGTCCACGTTCTTGACGGGCTTCTTGTCGGCGGTGCGCCACCCGTTGCGCTTCCAGCCGGCGATCCAGGTCCGCATGCCGTTCATCACGTACGACGAGTCGACGTGGATCGTGACCTCGCTCGGCGCCTTCAGCGCCCGCAGGGCCTCGACGACGGCGGTGAGCTCCATGCGGTTGTTCGTCGTGGCCGGGTCACCCCCGAAGATCTCCTTCTCGTGCGTGCCCGACCGCAGGAGCGCACCCCAGCCACCAGGCCCCGGGTTGCCCTTGCAGGCCCCGTCGGTCCACATCTCCACCACCGGTCGGCTCTCCGTCACGGTGCTCACCGTAGCCCGGCCGGTGCCGGCCAGGCGCCTCAGCCCGAGACCGCGCGGACCAGGAACGCCGCTGCGCTGTCGAGGGCGCGGGCCGCCGTCGGCTCGGACGCGTGGTGGTGCTGAAAGACGTGGGAGAGGCCCGCGTAGACCTCCAGAACGACGTCCACGTCCGCCGCGGCGGCGGCGACCGAGAGCCGGGTCGAGTCGTCGAGGAGGACCTCGTGCGTCCCCACCTGGAGCAGGAGCGGCGGAAGGCCTGCGAGGTCAGCGAGCAACGGGCTCGCCAGCGGCGCGGCGGGGTCTGCGCCGGCAAGGTACGTGTCTGCGTAGACCTGGATGCCGGCCGCGTCGAAGATCGGGTCCACCGTCTCCTTGCCCGTCAGGCTGCCGCCGCTCAGGGTGAGGTCGAACCAGCCGGAGAACGAGACCAAGGCGGCCGCGAGCGGCAGGCCGGCGTCCCGGGCGGCGATGAGGGTCGCGAGGGCAAGGCCGGCCCCGGCGGAGTCCCCGGCCAGCACCACGCGGGCGTGGTCGTGCTCGGCGACGAGCGCCTCGTAGGCAGCCAGGGCATCGTCGACGGCGGCCGGGTACGGGTGCTCGGGCGCGAGGCGGTAGTCCAGCACCCACGCCCGGAGGGAGGCGCTCGCGGCGAGGCGAGCGGCGAGCGGGACGCCGGTCCGCGCCGAGCCGATCGTGTACCCGCCGCCGTGGAGGTAGAGCAGCGTGCCGGTAGCCGCGCCGGGGTCACCCAGCACGTCGACCGCGAGCGCGGGGACGCCGCCGAGCGTCGTCGCCGCCGAGCGGGTGCCCGCGGGCAGGGCCAGGTCTCCGAAGCCCTCGTAGAACGTCCTGAGGTCGGCGAGTGCGGTGTGGTCCATGGCGTCCTCCTGGGGTAGAAGTAGATTCCATGGAATCCAATAAAGATTCGTCGGAATCTATTCCTGGCCGCACCAGGACTCCGGCCACGGACGCGGCCCAGGTCGTCGACGATCTCGTGCGCGTCGAGGTCCGTCTCTACAGCGCGATCGACGCGCGACTGCGGGCGGCGCACGGCTCCGGCCTCGGCCGGTTCGAGCAGCTCCGCGTCGTCGGCGACGTACCGGACTGCCGGGTGTCCGACCTTGTCCGCGTGCTCGCCATCACCGTCGGCGCGGCGAGCAAGGGCGTCGACCGGCAGGTACGTGACGGCCTCGTGCGGCGCACGGTCAACCCGGCGGACCGACGGTCGTCGTTCCTCGCGCTCACGCCCGAGGGGCGACGGCTGCTCGACGGGATGAGGCCGACCTATGCGGCGGCCGGCGGTGAGCTGCTGGACGGCGCCGGGCTTCGGGAGCGGGACCTCGCAGCGGTGGCAGATGCACTGGCCGCACTGCGGACCCACCTGGAGGCCACCGCGAGTGTCAGAGGTCACACGTAGGGTCGGGTTCATGAAGTTCGGGTTCGTGGGCAGCTTCGGGACGGTGTCGCAGCATGTCGCGCTCGCACGCGCCTGCGAGGATCACGGGTGGGACGGGTTCCTCACGTGGGACGGCATCGACCTGGGCGACTGGGGCGGCGGCATACCGACCTGGGACCCCTTCGCGATCCTCGCCGCGGCCGCGACAGTCACGGAGCGCATCACGCTCGGCGCGATGGTGTTCGCACTCCCTCGGCACCGGCCGTGGGAGCTCGCGCAGCGTGCGCTCACCGTGGACCACCTGTCGGGCGGCCGGCTCGTGCTGCCCGTCGGCGTGGGCGTCCTGGACGACCATGGGTTCACGTCGGTGCCCGGCCAGGAGCGCGGCCTGCGCGAGCGGGCCGAGACGCTCGACGACGTGCTGGCGTTCCTCGCCGAGTCGTGGACGGGCGAGCGGTTCGCGTTCGACGGCACGCACGTGCACACCGGGGACTTCCGGTTCCCGGTGGCGCCCGTCCGCGGACGCATCCCGGTCTGGCCGGTCGCTTCGTGGCCGAGCGCACGGTCGATGGGGCGGGCGCTGCGGTGGGACGGCGTCGTGCCACAGCTGCGCGGCACGACGGCCGAGGACCCGCTGACTCCCGACGACGTGGCGGCGATCGTCGCCTGGGCGGCCGAGCACCGCGGTGAGACGACGACGCAGGGCGAGTGGGACGTCGTCGTGCAGGGAAAGCTGCCCGCCGATCCGCGCGAGGCCTCCGAGACGGCTCGGGGGATGGCCATGGCGGGCGCGACCTGGTGGATCGAGTCCTGGTGGGACCCGGCCAAGGCGACCCCCGAGCTCCTCCTGGAGAAGGTGCGTCAGGGGCCGCCTCGGCTCTAGGCGTCAGGCCTGGCTGCCCGCCGGGCGGGCCGGGACGACCTCCACGGACGGCAGGTGCTTCGCCGGCAGGGTCTTCGGCCGCCATGCCTCGCGCTCCGCCTCGAACGCGGAGATGTCGTCCGCGTGCTGCAGGGTGAGGCCGATGTCGTCGAGGCCCTCCAGGAGGCGCCAGCGCGTGTAGTCGTCGATCTGGAAGGGGACCGTGACGTCGTCGGCCGTGGCGGTCTTCGCCTCGAGGTCGACGGTCACCTCCGTGCCCGGCTTGGTCTCGAGGATCTTCCACAGGATCTCGATGTCCTCGGGCGAGACGATGCCCGTGACGAGGCCCTGCTTGCCGGAGTTGCCGCGGAAGATGTCGGCGAACCGGGAGGACAGGACCACGCGGAAGCCGTAGTCCTTGAGCGCCCACACGGCGTGCTCACGGGACGAGCCGGTGCCGAAGTCGGGGCCCGCGACGAGCACCGAGCCGGCGCGGTAGGCGTCCTGGTTGAGGACGAAGGACGGGTCGCCGCGCCACGCTGCGAAGAGCGCGTCCTCGAAGCCCGTGCGGGTGACGCGCTTGAGGTAGACGGCGGGGATGATCTGGTCGGTGTCGACGTTGCTGCGGCGCAGCGGGACGCCGACCCCGGTGTGGGTGGTGAACTTCTCCATCGGTCTCTCCAGTCTCAGGTCAGCGCAGGACCGGCAGCGGCAGCGGCAGCTCGACGACGACGGTGTCGGGCACGGCAGCGCCCACGCCGTCCAGCGGCGAACCGTCGAAGGTGGTCAGGTCCACGTCCGCGGGCAGGTCGAGGTCGGCGAGGCTGGACAGCGTGCCCCGCACGGCGGTCGCGGCGGCCACCAGCGGCGACACCAGGTGCGTGCGCCCGCCCTTGCCCTGACGGCCCTCGAAGTTGCGGTTCGACGTGGAGGCGGACCGCTCACCCGGCGCGAGCTGGTCCGGGTTCATGCCGAGGCACATCGAGCAGCCGGCGTTGCGCCACTCGGCGCCGAACTCCTTGAAGATCACGTCCAGGCCCTCGGCCTCGGCCTGCAGCCGCACGCGGGCCGACGCCGGGACGACGAGCACGCGCACGTCGGCGGACTTGTGGCGGCCCTTGATCACCTTGGCGACCGAGCGGAGGTCCTCGATGCGCCCGTTGGTGCAGGAGCCGATGAACACCGTGTCGACCTTGACGTCGCGCAGCGGGGTGCCGGGCTCCAGGCCCATGTACTCGAGGGCGCGCTCGGCGGCCACGCGCTCGTTCTCGTCCGCGATCTCGGCCGGGACCGGCACGGACGCGGAGAGCGGCAGGCCCTGCCCCGGGTTGGTGCCCCAGGTGACGAACGGCTCCAGGTCGGCGGCCTCGAGGACCACCTCGGCGTCGAACTCCGCGTCGTCGTCGCTGCGCAGGGTGCGCCAGTACGCGACGGCTGCGTCCCAGTCCGCCCCCTCGGGGGCGTGCGGGCGGCCCTTCAGGTACTCGAACGTGGTCTCGTCCGGCGCGATCATGCCGGCGCGGGCACCGGCCTCGATGGACATGTTGCAGACCGTCATCCGCGCTTCCATCGACAGCGTCCGGATGGCCTCGCCGCGGTACTCGAGCACGTAGCCCTGACCGCCGCCGGTCCCGATCTTGGCGATGATCGCGAGGATGATGTCCTTGGACGTGGCGCCGGGCGGCAGCTGGCCGTTCACGGTGATCGCCATCGTCTTGAACGGGGCGAGCGGCAGCGTCTGGGTGGCGAGCACGTGCTCCACCTCGGACGTGCCGATGCCGAACGCGAGCGCGCCGAACGCGCCGTGCGTGGAGGTGTGCGAGTCGCCGCACACCACCGTCAGCCCCGGCATGGTCAGGCCGAGCTGCGGGCCCACCTGGTGGACGATGCCCTGGTCGGCGTCGCCCAGGCTGTGCAGGCGGACGCCGAACTCCCTCGCGTTGCTGCGCAGCGTCTCGATCTGGGTGCGGCTCGTGGTGTCCGCGATCGGCAGGTCGATGTCGAGCGTCGGGGTGTTGTGGTCCTCGGTCGCGATCGTGAGGTCAGGGCGGCGGACCTGCCGGCCCGCGAGCCGGAGGCCCTCGAACGCCTGAGGGCTGGTGACCTCGTGCACGAGGTGCAGGTCGATGTAGAGAAGGTCGGGCGATCCGTCCTCGCCACGGCGCACCAGATGCGCCTCCCAGACCTTCTCAGCCAGCGTGCCGGCCATGCGGGTTGCCTCCTCAGTAGTGACTTCTCACGGCCCGACTTGCAATCTCACGTTCCGAGACGGCAATATCGAGGTATGGACGATACTAGCGGAGTCGGCGTGCTGGACAAGGCCGCGTCCGTATTGGGTGCTCTTGAGGCGGGGCCCGCCACTCTGGCGCAGCTCGTGACCTCGACGGGGCTCGCTCGACCGACGGCGCATCGCCTCGCGGTCGCACTCGAGCACCATCGCATGGTGGCGCGTGACATGCAGGGCCGGTTCGTGCTCGGCCCGCGCCTCAACGAGCTGGCGACCGCCGCCGGCGAAGATCGTCTGCTTGCCGCGGCCAACCCCGTGCTCATCGCGCTGCGGGACCACACCGGCGAGAGCGCCCAGCTCTACCGCCGCCAGGGCGACCACCGCGTGTGCGTGGCGGCGGCCGAGCGGCCGGTCGGGCTCCGCGACTCGATCCCGGTGGGTGCGACGCTCACCATGCACGCAGGGTCCGCCGCGCAGATCCTGCTCGCGTGGGAGGAACCCGACCGCCTGCACCGCGGCCTGCGCGAAGCCGTCTTCACGGCGACGATCCTGTCCGGCGTCCGACGCCGGGGCTGGGCGCAGTCCGTCTCCGAGCGTGAGCTCGGCGTGGCGTCGGTGTCCGCACCCGTGCGCGGCCCGTCCGGTCGCGTCGTGGCGGCCGTCAGCGTGTCCGGCCCGGTCGAGCGGCTCTCGCGCCAGCCAGGCCGCCTGCACGCAGGTGCCGTGGTCGCCGCCGCCAACAAGCTCACCGAAGTCCTGCACCGCGCGGGGGAGTGACGGCGCGCCGACGTCGGTGTTCCGCAGTTACCCGTCCGGAAAGTACGCTTTCGCATTGAACGTGGTCCCGACCGGGAGCACGCACGACGAGACCGTGAGGACTCCGATGCCGCCGAAGGTGAAGACAGCCCTGATCTGGGTGGTCGTGATCTTCTTGATCTACGCGATCATCTCGAATCCGACAGGCTCCGCTGATGTCGTGCGCGCCATCTGGGAGGTCATCGTCGGCGCGTTCGCTGGGTTCGGTCAGTTCTTCGCGAGCCTGATCCGGATCTGACCCGACCTCGGGACCGACCGTCCGTGACCGACACCACGAGCATCCTGCTCCGTAACAGCGCGCTGCGCCGGTACGTGTCGGCGAAGGAGAAGATCGTCTTCGCCACGCGACGCCACTGGGCGCGCCTGTGGGAGCCCGCGCTCAGTACCGCCGCGGCGTTCGTCGCGGTCGCCTGGATGACGGTCGCCGTCGAGGAGCTCGCGATCCTCTGGGTGGCGTGGGGCGTGCTCGCCGTGCGCCTGCTCATCAAGTGGCTCGACTGGCGCCAGCAGTGGTTCGTCGTGACGAACAAGCGGCTCATCGTCATCGACGGCTTCATGGACCAGAGCGGCACCTTCGTGCAGGTCGACAAGGTCACCGACATGCAGTACCGACGCCCGCCGCTCGGCCAGCTCCTCGGCTTCGGCGAGTTCCGGTTCGAGTCAGCGGGCCAGGACGAGGTTCTCAACCTCGTGGACTACATCCCCGAGCCCGACGAGCGGTACCGGCAGATCATCGCGGCGCACTTCCTCCCGGCGGAGAAGAAGGAGGAGCCGAAGACGATCTTCGTCGTGCACGACGGCCCGCAGCGCGGCTATCCCGCGGGGCCGCCGTCCTACGAGCCGCCGGCGACCGTCACTCAGCCCATCCCGGTGGTTCCGCCGCACGACGACCCACCTGCCCGGCGCGGGCACCTGCCGGGCGGTCCGACGACGTCGTACAGCGAGACGCGCCCGCCCCGGCCGTTCCTGGAGGGCGGGGAGCGCTGACGGACCCGTCGCACGACGAAGGCCCGGTCCCTCGCGGGACCGGGCCTTCGTGCTGTGTACCCCCAGCGGGATTTGAACCCGCGTTACCGCCGTGAGAGGGCGACGTCCTAGGCCGCTAGACGATGGGGGCCCATGGCTGTCCCGCCGACGAAGCCGGTGGAACTGCGTACCCCCAGCGGGATTTGAACCCGCGCTACCGCCGTGAGAGGGCGGCGTCCTAGGCCGCTAGACGATGGGGGCCTATGACTCGATCGATCCTCTCGGACCGTCCGTGCCGGTGAGAACTCTACTGCATCCTTCGCGTCGTCCGCGGCGGATGTGCCATAGAGCGCTGCGCTGGGGTACCAGGACTCGAACCTAGACTAAGTGAACCAGAATCACTCGTGCTGCCAATTACACCATACCCCATGGGGGTAACGCCCTCCGCGACTTTCCGGGGGCCTCACCGACGGGAAACACTACCCGACGTGGGCCGAGCCGCCAAAACGGAAACCAGGTGCCGTCGGTCACGTCCCGTGAGACGGTACGGTCATGCCGGACACCGCGCCTGACCTGGACCCGTACTCCCTCGCAGACCGCGCCGCCTCGTTCGAGCACGGGGCCGACGTCTACGCCGCGGTACGCCCGTCATATCCCGGGGACGCGGTGTCGTGGCTGCTCCCCCAGGGTTCCCCGCGCGTGCTCGACCTCGCCGCCGGGACCGGCAAGCTCACGGCGCTGCTCGCGGACCGCAGGCTCGACGTCGTCGCGGTGGAGCCGTCCGAGTCGATGCTCGGGCACCTGCGGGCCACGCTGCCGGGCGTCACGGCCATGGTCGGCACCGCGGAGGAGATCCCGCTGCCGGACGGGTCCGTCGACGCCGTGCTCGTCGCCCAGGCCTGGCACTGGTTCCGTCAGCCCGCGGCGTCGGCCGAGATCGCACGCGTGCTGCGCCCGGGCGGGCACCTCGGCATCGTCTGGAACACGCGCGACGACGCGGTCGACTGGGTGGCCCGGTTCGGCGAGATCCTGCACCGCGGCGACTCGCTCGAGCCCACCTCGGCCGCGGCCCGCGTCGGGCCCCTCGGCGACGCGTTCGGGCCTCTGGGGACCGCCACCTTCCGGTGGGTGGACCGCATCACGACCGCCTCGCTGCGGCCGCTCGCCGCGTCCCGGAGCTACCTCATCTCGCTGCCCGAGGCGGCGCGCGACGCCCTCCTCGCCGAGGTCGACGAGCTCGTGGCGACGCACCCGGACCTCGCTGACCAGGACGTCGTCGGGCTGCCGTACGTGACGGAGTGCTACCGCGCGGTGCGGGCCTGAGCCGGTGGCCGGCTCGGCGGGCGCGCACCGGCGATGGCGGCGAGCCGGCCCGCGACGGACGACAGCCCCGGACCGTCTTTCCAGACGAGGCGCAGGCGCCGGGTCAGGTCGAGCCCGGCGACCGGCACACGCACAAGGGTGCCGCGCGCGATCTCGTCGGCCACGGTGAGCGCCGAGAGCACGGCCACGGCGCCACCGTGCTCCACGGCCGTCTTGAGGGCCGCTGTGGAGCCCAGGGCCGGTAGGTCCGCGGGAAGCTGCGCGCCCGCCGCCGCGAGCGCCTGCTCGAGGATCTCGCGGGTGCCTGACCCGGTCTCGCGTACGACGAGCCCGCCCGCGAGCAGGTCCGCCACATCGACGGACCGGCGTCGGGCCCAGCGGTGACCGGGCGCCACGACCACGACGAGCTCGTCGGGGGCGACCGTGCGGCTGCGCAGGCCGCGCCGCACGGTCGCGCTCTCCACGAACCCGAGGTCGGCGGCGTCCGCGAGCACGAGGTCCATGACCTCGCGCGAGTTGCGGACCAGCAGCTCGACCGCCGGCCCGGGCGCTCCCGGCGAGTTCGCGAGCGTCGCGAGCCAGCGCGGCGCCAGGTACTCGGCGACGGTCAGGCTGGCCGCCACACGCAGCCGGCCCTGTGGCGCGGCGCCGACGACGGCCACCGACTCCTCGAACCGGTCGGACGCCTCCACGACCTCCCGCGCCCAGGCCGCCGTGACGCGGCCCGTCTCGGTGAGCCGCGCGCCGCGCGTGGTGCGGCGCAGGAGGTCGAGCCCGAGGCGGCGCTCCAGGCGGCGCAGACCCGCGGACGCGGTCGGCTGCGAGACGCCGAGCGCCCGCGCGGCCCCGCTGATCGAGCCGTGCGAGTCCGTCGCGACGAGCAGCTCGAGCAGGCTCAGCGGGATGCGGTCCCCGCGCGCGCGTCCGTCGTCGGCCATAGACGAAGGCTATGGCTCCCTCGGAGGCTGCGCCTACCGCGGGGCTCGGCGCTCCGAGCACCCTGGAAGGGTGCTCCGCTCCCTGCTGCCCGGCCTCTGCCTGAGCGCCGCCGCGACGGCGGTCCTCGTCGCGACCGCAGGGCTCGTGCAGGCCGTCTCGCCGCTGGTGCTCGCGCTCGTCCTGGGCGCGCTCGCCGGGTCGGCGGCCGGGGCGCTCCGCCCGGGACCGTCCGGGCGCGCATGGGCCGCCACGGGGCCGGGGACGGCGTTCACGGCCCGCACGGTGCTGCGGGCCGGCGTCGTGCTGCTCGGTCTCCAGCTCTCCGTGCCGCAGGTGCTCGGGCTGGGGGTGCCGGGGCTGCTGGTGGTCGTCGTGACGGTCGGGGCGACCTTCGCGGCGACGCTCGCGCTCGGGCGGCGGCTCGGCGTCTCGCGGGACGCCACGCTGCTCGTGGCGACCGGCTTCGCGATCTGCGGCGCGGCCGCGGTCTCCGCGATGGCGGGCGTGGCCGAGCGGGCAGGCGGGCGGCGGGCAGACGCCTCCCCCGACCCCCAGGACGACGTCGCCGCGGCCCTCGCCCTCGTCACCGTCTACGGCTCGCTGGCGGTCCTCGTGCTGCCGTGGCTCGCCACGCACCTGGGACTGACCGCTGGACAGGCCGGGCTGTGGGTCGGCGCGAGCGTCCAGGAGGTCGCGCAGGTCGTCGCGGCCGCCGGTGCCGTCTCCCCCGACGCGCTCGCCACCGCGACCGTCGCGAAGCTCGCCCGGGTAGCGCTCCTGGCACCGGTCGTGGCCGTCGCAGGCGCCGTGCTCGCGCGGCGCGCACCGGCGCTCCGCGACGGCCGCCGGCCGGCACCGGTCCCGTGGTTCGTCGCGGGCTTTCTCGTGGCGGTCATGGTCCGCAGCACGGGCCTGCTGCCACAGGGCGTGCTCGACGCCGCACAGCACGCGACGACCCTGCTCCTCGTGGCCGCGATGTTCGCCATGGGGCTCGGCGTCGACCTGCCGCGGCTGGCGCGCACCGGACGCCGGGTGCTCGCCCTCGGGGCGCTCGGCTCCGTCGTCGTGACCGGGACGGCGCTGGGCGCGCTGCTCGCCGTGGGGGCGTGACCGTCAGAGCCCGAGGACGCCCGTCAGGTTCGCCAGGCTCGCGATGACGGCCACGCCGTCATCGCGCAGGGTGTGCGGGTCCTGCGCCTCCTCGGCCGCGTCGGGACCCCCGTACCCGGCGCCCCGGCGGTGGTCCGGCCGGTCGAGCCACACGCCGACCAGACCCGCGGCTCGCGCCGCCCGGGCGTCCACCTCGGGCTCGTCGCCCACGTACGCCGTGCGCACAGGATCGGTACCGAGGCGGCGGGCGCCCTCGAGGAAGACCTCTGGCGCGGGCTTGCCGTAGCCGAGCGTGTCGACCCCGACCAGCACCGGGACGTCACCCAGCCCGGTCGCCGCGAGCTTGCGCACCTGCAGCTCCACGGCGGCGTTGGTCACCACGCCGACACGGACGCCGGTCGCGAGGACGGCGTCGACCGCCGCCCGCGCGTCGGGGTGCGCGGCCCAGGAGCTCTCGAACGTGGTCCAGAAGAGCCGGTCCCACGCGGGGAAGACGGCATCGGTGATCGGCGGCCCGCCGTACGTCTCGTGCAGCAGGGCCGCGCGGTGGCGGCGCTGCGTCAGGTGGTCCATCTCGCCGCGCGTGTAGCGACGGTAGAAGCCGCCCGGATCGGTGCGCCAGTGCGACACGAGCTCGGGCTCGCGTTCGGCCGGCAGGTGGGGCAGGTACTCCGCGCGCACGGCAGCTATCGCCCGGGCGAACGCCGCCCTCGTGTCGACGAGCGTGTCGTCGACGTCGAACAGCACGCCGTCGACCTGGCTCATCCCACGACCTCCGCCGGCCCGCCGGCGGAAGCCACCGCGCGCGGCGGGACCACCTCGGTCTGCGGGCGCCGTCGTCGGGCCCAGGCCAGGACCACGACCGCGGCGACCACCGTGGAGCCGATGCTCACGGCGCCGTCGAGGGCCGACACCTCCGTGATCAGGAGCGAGTCGTCGACCGTGCCGGAGGCGATCGCCCAGCCGAAGGCGAGGAGGTTGTTCACGACGTGGAGGCCGATCGCGCACTCCAGGCCGCCGGTGCGCCACACCAGCAGGCTCGCGACGACGCCGAAGATCAGCCGGTCCGCGAACAGCCACCCGTTCTGGGTGCCGTGCGCCAGCGCGAACAGCGTGGCCGACACCACGAGAGGCACGGCCACCGCGAGCCATCGCGAGCGGCACCAGGAGCCGACCGTCTGGCTCAGCCAGCCGCGGAAGAAGTACTCCTCGCCCGCGGCCTGGAGCGGCGTCGTGAGCAGCACGACCGCGGCGAGCCCGAGCCAGGCGGGATCGGGGTCGAGGCCCCAGCCCTCGAGCGGCCCCGGCGCGGCGGCGTCGATCGCCAGGGGCACGCCGAAGCCGAGCAGCACGATCGCCGCCGCGCCGAGTCCCGCCGAGCCCAGCACGAGCCGCCACCGCAGGCGCCCGGTGACGGACGCGACGAGGCCGGGCCGCGCCCGCTGCGCCCACGTCGCGAGCAGCGCCACGGGGATACCCAGGGCGAGCGACAGGTTGTTCACGAGCATGCCGACGGGCGACGCGAACCAGGCCTCGTCGATCGTGTCGAGCGAGATCGGGCCGACCACTCCGGCCAGCTCGAGCACGACGGCGGCCACCGCGACAACCACGATCGCCGCGACCAGGATCACGCCGATCCCGACCACCACGCCCAGCCCGACGAGCGGGCGCCACCACCGGTACCACGGGCCGCGCAGGGCCTGTGGGTGGACGAGACCGTCGGTCACTCGGGGCCCGCCGGCACCCCGGCGGCCAGCCGCGCGAGCGCGGCGTCCACCCGGGCCAGGACACGCTCCCGACCGAGCAGCTCGAGCGACTCGAAGAGCGGGAGCCCGACGGTGCGGCCCGTCACGGCGACGCGCACCGGCGCCTGCGCCTTGCCGAGCTTGAGCCCGTGCTTCTCGCCGACGGCGGTGATCGTGTCCTTGAGCGCCTCCGGCTCCCACGTCGCGTCGGCGAGCGCGGCGCGCGCGTCGGCCAGCAGGTCGGCGGCACCGGCCTTCATGGTCTTGGCCCACGACTGGTCGTCGATGATCGGCTCGTCGAGGAACAGGAAGTCGACGTTGGCGGTGATCTCCGACAGGAGCGCGATGCGGGTCTGGGCGAGCGGCGCGACCGCTGCGAACACCGCCGGGTCGTACGCCTCGTCCGCCCACGGCGCGCGCGGCGCGCGCAACCACGGCTCGCACGCCGCGGCGAACGCCTCCGGCGCGAGCGCGCGGATGTACTCGCCGTTGAAGGAGGTCAGCTTCTTGATGTCGAAGAAGGCCGGCGCGGAGTTCACGTCCTCCACGCGGAACCGGCGGACCAGCTCCTCGAACGGCAGGATCTCCTCGTCGTTGCCCGGGGCCCAGCCGAGCAGCATCAGGTAGTTCACCATCGCGTCGGGCAGGATGCCCTCCGCGAAGAAGTCCTCCAGGGCCACCTTGTCGCGGCGCTTGGAGAGCTTCTGGCGCTTCTCGTTGACGAGAACAGGCAGGTGGGCCCACACCGGCGGCGTGGCGCCGAGGGCCTCCCACAGCATCTGCTGCTTCGGCGTGTTCGAGAGGTGCTCCTCGCCGCGGATGACGTGCGTGATGCGCTCGTCCATGTCGTCGACGACGTTCGCCAGCAGGAACACCGGCGACCCGTCGCCGCGCGCGATCACGAAGTCCTCGATGACGCCGTTCGGGAATGTGGGGTTCCCGCGGATCAGGTCCACCACGGCCGTCTCGCCGTCGTCCGGCGTGCGGAAGCGCAGCGCGCGTCCCGGCTCGTACGCCAGGCCACGGTCCCGGCAGAAGCCGTCGTACCCCGCGTGCTGCGAGCCGGTGCGCTCCACCAGCGTCTCGCGGGTGCAGTCGCAGAAGTAGGCGCGGCCGGCGTCGGACAGGCGGGCGGCGGCCTCCTGGTGCAGGCCCACGTTCTGCGACTGGAAGTACGGGCCCTCGAAGGTCGGGTCCTCCGGGCTGATCCCCAGCGCCCTCATCGCGGACAGGATCCCGTCCACCCACTCGGGCTTGTTCCGCGCGGCGTCCGTGTCCTCGATCCGCAGCACGAACGTGCCGCCCTGCTGCTTCGCCACGGCCCAGTTGAACAGGGTCGAACGGGCGCTGCCGACATGGAACATGCCGGTGGGCGACGGGGCGAAGCGGACGCGGATCGCGGAGGAGGAAGTCACGGCCCAAGCCTAGGCGGTCGCACCGGCATGCGGCCCCGGGCTCCTTCCGGTGCCCGACGCCGTCCGGCTGGTCACCACCGACGGTCCGCTTCGAGAAGGCGATCAGGTATCGCCTCGGTGGGCTTGGCGACACCTGATCGCCTTCTCGAAGCGGACGCGAGCGCCTCACATGCACAGGCTCTTGAAGTCGGTCGCACCCTCGCGCAGGCGGAACACCTCCCGGTGGCCGGCGTCGTCCGTGAAGATCGCGGTGTCGCCCTCGACGACGAGCAGGCCCTCGTGAACCGGGTTGTCCCAGCCGGGAGGCGGGTTCCCGCTCCCGTCGTCGAGCCTTCCGCCTACCCGCTCGTACCAGCGGCCGTCGTGCATGACCTCGTCGATCCCGCAGTGCGTCAGGAGCGTGTACGGCACGCTCTGGGAGGTCGGCGTGCCAGACGGCGGCGCCCCGGGCGACCCGTCACCGCACCCGGCCAGCACCCCGAGAACGAGCGCCAGCGCTCCTGCTGGACGCGCCCATCGCCACATCGCAGCCACCTCCCGTGCGACACGTCTCGCTGAGCATCTGTGGCGAGGCCACCGGTCCTTTCACGGCTCATCGCAATCGAGGTTGTAGTCGGGGTCTGAGTCCGCCGGCTTCAGCAATGAGCGTGCGATGTAGTTCGTCAGGTTCCGGAATTTCGAGGGTGTCAGCGCCAGAGTTCGGTGAGCTGCTCCGCAAGGGCTCTGCCTTGCTCGTAGCCGGCTCGAGCGGCGGGCGGACGCAGCGACAGATCCATCGCATTGGCGCCGAACATGTGCTCGGAGCTGCTGTCCGGGAAGATCGTCTCGACTCTGCTGCCGCGGGCGCGTAGCTCGTCGACCTGCGCTGCAAGATGCATGCCCCAGTCCAGCGGCGCCAGTGTTCTGCCGCCGAAGGGTGACAGCACCAGCACCCGCCCGTATCCGGCTGCCAGATCGGCATTCTCGGCGTTGGATCGGTAACCGCCGTCGATATATCGGTTGTCCCCGATCCTGTAGGGAAGGCCACTGGCACAGCTGGCGGCGACGGCGTCCGCCAGGTCGACTCCGCTGTGGCGGTCGAACACGACCGGTTCACCGGTATGGGCATCGACCGCCGTGATGAGCACCGTTCGCTGCGGCCAGCGCTGACTCGGCAGCCGCGAGGCGACGGTGGCGCGCCACTGTGCTTGCCAGGAGCCGTCCGACGCCGCATCCATGTCGAGTGCCGCCGCGCCCATTCTGCGGCGCATGTCAGCCGCATCCTCAGCGGAGGCGATGATCTTGCTCATCCTCTCCATGTGGTCCGCCACCGGCATGATCGGAACGCGTCCTCGGTCGGATCCGACTGGACCGGTCCGTTGCTGGGGGGCAGCGGCAAGGATTGCGGCAAGCAGCTCGGTCGGGGTCGCGCCAGCTATCTGGGCCGCGGCCGTCGAGCCGGCCGACGTCCCGATGGTCATGTCGGCCGTGGTCACGTCCAGCCCAGCATCGAACAGGCCGGCGATGACACCGATCAGCCACGCGTTGCCTGTCGATCCGCCGCCACCGAGGACCAACGCTCGCTCGCCCGCGGCGGGCACCCGCTTTGTGACGTCGACCTGCGGCTGATCCTGGTCAGACCTCGGCCGCTCGGAGGCCGTCGTCGAGGTGACGTGCGGAGTTGAAATGGGTGTTGTGTTCATGGGAGTCGCCTTTCTCGAATTGCCTGGCGGGCGCTCCCGGTGGCGACTAACTCAGTCGCGCGATCGTGGACTGCAAGGGAGCACCCAGTGCGGATACTGCGTTCATGGGTCTCACCTCCTGCCGATGGATCACGATCGCCGAGACGCTAGCACGCCGGCGACGCGTTGCGCAGCCGGCACAAGCCGGTTGCCGTGTTGCTGTCGAACGCGCCGCCGACCGCCACACCCTCATCTGTGATGGGCCTCTTTCACGCTCCGCGCGCCGCGAGCCGCTTCCGGGCAGCCTCCACCAGCGCGACCAGGCTCGCGTCGGGATCGGGGAGGGCGTCCGCCGGCCACCAGGCGACGTCGAGCGACTCCTCGCTCACCGCGTGCACGGCGTCCGGCCCGGCCACCGCCAGGAAGCGGACGTCCAGGTGGTGCACGTCGCCGCGGCCCCCGCAGAACGGCACCGCATGCTCGTCGAGGTGGACAGGTACCGGGTCGAGCGCCAGGTCGAGCCCGGACTCCTCGGCGACCTCGCGTGTCGCGGCCGCGAGCAGCGAGCCGTCGCCCCCCTCCAGGTGGCCACCGAGCTGGAACCACCGCCGCGCCTTCGCGTGCAGGGTCAGCAGGACGCGGGCGCCGTCGTCGGACAGCACGATCGTGGAGGCTGTCAGGTGGTCCGGGACGCACTCGCGGTGCACGCCGTCGGGGTGTGCCTCCAGGTGCCGCACGTACCGCTCCCGCAGCCGCTCCTGGTCCGCGTCGGGCGCCGGCCACGACCGGAGCACCTCCGATGCGTCGTCCCGCAGCGATCCCATCCGCACTCCTTCGATTCCGCGCCCGCGACCATGTAGCTGTTCACGTTCTGGGCCGCAGCACGTGAACAGCTACATGGTCGCCGATCCGGGGACGGGGACCGATCCGGGGACGGGCACGGCCAATGTCAGGCCGCCGCCTCGTCCACCGCCTCGCGCACGGGAGCGCCGGCCTCCGCGGCCCGCGCCGCCAGCTCCGCCGCGGTGAGGAACGCCCCGAAGACCGGCCCGCCGGCCTCCAGGAACCGCCCGGCCGTCAGCCCGCCCAGGTCGACGGGGTCGAAGCCGAGGGAGTCCACGAGCTGCGCCACGACGGCGCCGGCCTCGGGGTCGTCCGTGGCCACGCCGACGGCTCGCCGGTCGGCCGCGCCGGCGGGCCGGGCGTCCGTCTCGACGTCGTGGTAGCCGAGGTGGTTGAGCGACTTGACCCACCGGGCACGCGGGTTGCGCCGGGCCACGACCTCGGAGGTCCCGAGCCCGGCAAGCTCGGGCATCGGCCCGTCGACGGGCTCCCAGTGGTTCATGAGGTCGACCACGACCTTGCCGTCGAGCGCCGCGTAGGGCAGGTCGCCGGAGCGGGACAACGGCACGGCGAGCAGCACGACGTCGGCCCACGCGACGACGTCGGCCCCCCGCGCGGCGGCCACCGCCTCCGCGCCGGGCGCGACCGTCTCGACGATGAGCTCGAGCATGAGCGAGTCCTGCCGGGGCGACCCGACGACCCGCACCTCGTGCCCTGCCTCGAGGGCGCGCTCCGCGAGCGCCACCCCGACCTTCCCCGCACCGAACAGACCGACCTTCACGGCCACCTCAACGCGCGGGCGCCCCGCAGGCTTCCCCGGGCCCGGCTCCGCGGCCCGACCCCTGGTCAGAGCCCCGCCAGCAACGCCGTCCCATCCAGGGTGCGGACTTCCAGCGGGCTGTCGCTGAGCACCGCCACGGCGCCCACGGCGCCGGGCAGGGCCACGTCCGCGAGCGCGATAGGCAGCCCCGGGTCCGGCCCGTGGTGCACGACGGCGGCCGGGTCGTCCGGGGCGCTGACACGCACCGCGGTGAGGTCCACGGTCAGGCCGAGCCCGGTCGCCTTGAGCACCGCCTCCTTGCGCACCCAGGTGCGCAGGAGGCCGGCATCGTCGGCGGGGACCGGCTCTCCCTCGCCGAGGAGGATCCCGGCGACGTCGGACATGTCGCGCCGGTCCGCCGGTTCGGCGTCGACCCCGACGGGCAGCCCGCTCGCGGCGACCACGACCAGTCCTGCGCAGTGGCTCACCGACAGCAGCGGACCCCCGTCGACGTACGGCGCGCCGTGCGGGCCGCCGCAGCGCGGGCACCGCCGCTCGACGGCGACCACGCCCGGCGCGATGCCGAGCGTCCGGCCGGCCACCGCCCGCACCAGCAGCGACGCGACGACCGACAGCCGCCGGTCCTCCGCCCGGCGGTAGCCGTCCGCCCTCGCCCGCTCGACCGGCCCGAGCAGGTGCTCGGGCACCGACCCGAGCCCCGCGGTCCGCACCGCGACCACGTCGACAGCCACGCCGGGGCCTGGCGCCCCCGCACCGGCCGTCATGCGCCCCGGGCGTGGGCGAGCTCGCGGTCGGCGGCCGCCTGGAGGGCCTCCCGGTCGCCGGCGATCTCGGCGTCGGGCACCGCGTCGGGCAGCCGGAGGTCCATGTCGCGCAGGGGCGGGAAGAGCAGGCCCAGCACGCCCCACACCGCGAGCACCGCTCCGACGATCACGAGCGTGAGCCCGAGGCCGTCGACGCCGCCCGGGCCGCCGGTGCCCCAGTGCGCTCCCACCCAGGCGCTCGCCGGCCCCACGGTGAGGAAGCCCAGCGGCATCATCGCGGTCGCGAGCATCTGGTTGGTGGCCAGCACGCGGCCCTGCAGCTCGAGGCCCACCTTCGCCTGGATCAGCGAGAGCCAGTGGGCGTTGAGCACGAGGAGCGCCCCGTACACGCCGAACAGCCCGGCGGCCTGGACCACCGGCGACGACGTCACGCCGAGCACGACGACGGCGAGCCCGAGCACCGAGGTGCCACCCACCATCCCGAGCGCCCTGCGCCGGGTGCCTCCCCACAGCGCCATGACGAGGCCGCCCGCGAGGGCGCCCAGCCCGCCGACGCCGGTGACGACGCCGAGCACCTGCGGCGAGTGCTCCGCGAGCACGAGCGGCGTGGCGAGCGTGACGGGGAACGTGAACAGGTAGTTGAACACCACGAAGAACACGACCATCGCGACCATCTCGGGCCGCCGCAGGATGTAGCGCCACCCGCCGGTCACCTCGCCGAGGAAGCCCTCCTCGCGGCGGACCCACAGCCGGTCGGGGAAGCGGACGACCGCGACGACGGCCACGGCGAGCACGAAGGTCACGACGTCGACGCCGACCACGACGGGCAGCCCGAAAAGCCCGACGAGCACGCCGCCGACGAGGGCGGCGACGAGATCACCCGCGTTGAGCCCGAGGCCGACGAGGCCGGCCGCCTGCCCGAGGTAGCGCTTCGGCACGAGCTGGGTCACCGCGGCGAGGTACGCGGGTCGCTGGAAGGCGTTCGCGAGGGCTCCGACGGCGGCGTAGAGGTACACGAACCCGACGTCGAGCCCGCCGGTCGCGAGGAGCACGACGAGCGCCGCCGTCATGGCCCCCGCGACGCCGTCGGCGACGAGCATGACGCGCCGCCGGTCGAACCGGTCGGCGACGGCTCCGGCGAACGGCAGCGCGACGATCGACGGCAGGACGGCCATCACGGAGATCGTGGCGAACGCGCTCACGGACCCCGTCTGCTGCAGCACCCACACGCCCAGCGCGAACGACGTCAGGCCGGTGCCGATCATGGACAGCAGCTGCGTGAGCGCCACCCACAGGAAGGTGCTCAGCCGCGCCTCGGCGGCTGCCGGCGGCGGCGTCGAGGGCCGCACGCCCCGCCGCCATGCGCTCACCCGGTCGGCGAGCAGCCGGGCGAGCTCCGGCGCCTGGTGCCGGGCGAAGAAGTGCCCGGCACGAGGGACCACGGCCAGCTCGACGTCGTCGGCGAAGTCACGCCACTCGTCGAAGCGCTCGGTGTACAGCTCGGTGGAGCGGTCCCGCTCCCCCACCACGCACAGCACGGGCGCTCGCAGGCGTGGCCGCTCCTCCGCGGGCACGGCGTACCGGGCCGTGTAGTACGACTCCGCCTCCCGGTTGTCGTGCCGCAACGCCTGCATGAGCTGCGCCTGGTCGGCGGCGTCGAGCGCGTCGGTGAAGCCGCCGAGCGCACGCAGCGACTCCAGGTAGGCGCGGTCGGATACGAGCCGGTCCGCCGGGAACCACCGGTGCAGCAGCTCTACGAGCCGGCTCGGGATGCGCGCGGCGGGGAACGTGCCCGCCTCGACGACGCCGAGCACGGGCGTCCCGGCCGCCTCGAGGCGCAGCGCGGTCTCCATGGCGAGCGCCCCGCCGAGGCAGTGCCCGTAGAGGACGACGGGGCCGTCGAGGGACTGGATCTCCTCGGCGAGCTCGGCGGCGACCTCGGGGACGGGCCGGTTCGGCTCGCCGGACCGCGACGTGTCGTGGCCCGGCAGGTCGACGCCGTGGAGCACCATGCCGTCGGGCAGCTCGGCCGCGAGCGGGGCGAACGCGACCGGCGACCCGCCACCGAAGGGCACGGCGACGACGTGCACGGTCGCCCCGGGGGCGCGGCCCCCGCCGCCGGGGGCGGGCCGCCGCAGCGTCCGCAGCAGCCCGCCCTGCGCCGAGGAGCGCCCGGCAGCCCGCTCGTCGAGCAGCTGGGCGAGCCCGCGGACGGTGGGGTGCGCGAACACGTCCACGACGCTGACGTCGCCGTCGAGAGCGCGCACGACCCGGACGGTGCTGAACGAGTCGCCGCCGAGGTCGAAGAAGTCGTCCTCGGCGCCGACCTCCGCCAGGCCGAGCACCTCGCGCCACGCCCCGGCCACGCGCAGCTCGGTCGGGCCCTCGGGTGCGACGGACCCCGCAGCAGGCCCGGCGACCGGCGCGGGCAGCGCGGCCCGGTCGATCTTGCCGTTGGCGGTCAGGGGCAGCCGGTCGAGCAGCACGACGTCGGCCGGGACCATGTAGTCGGGCAGCCGCTCGCGCAGGTACACGCGCACCGCCACGTCGAGCCCGGCCGCCACCGGGACGGAGGGCACCAGGTAGGCGACCAGCCGGCGTCGGCCACCGTCCTCGCGGACCACGACGGCGGCGTCCGCGACGCCGGGCGCGCCGGCCGCGCACCGCGCGACCTCTCCCGGCTCCACCCGGTAGCCCCGGATCTTGACCTGGTCGTCCACCCGCCCGAGGAACTGCACGTCCCCCGTGGGCAGGAGCCGCACGCGGTCCCCGGTCCGGTACGCGACCTCGCCCGTCGGCGCGCCGCCCCGGACCTCGGGGACGAAGCGCTCGGCGGTGAGGTCGTCCCGGCCGAGGTAGCCGCGGGACACGCTCGGCCCGGCGAGGCGCAGCTCGCCCGGGACGCCGACGGGCAGCGGCCGGCCGGCGTCGTCCACGACGTGCGCGCGTGTGCCGGGGAACGGCCGCCCGAGCGGCACGACCGGCCCCGCCGTGCGCGCCGGGTCCGTCAGGTGGCCCGGCGCGGGCGGTACCTCGCGGCCCAGGGTGGACACGGTCGTCTCGGTTGGCCCGTAGTGGTTGTGCAGGCGCAGGGCGGGGGCGGCGGCCCGCACCCGGTCGACGAGGTCCCAGGGCAGCGCCTCGCCCGCGAGGACGAGGAGCTCACGGGGCAGGACTGCGCCTGGCAGGGAGTCGTCCCACAGCGCGGCGAGGTGGCTCGGCACCATCTTCACGGCGTCGACGCGGAAGGCGGCGAAGTAGGCCGCGACCTGCTCCGGGTCGGTGGCCTGCTCGTAGGCGAGGACATGCAGCCGGCCGCCCGTCGTGAGCGCGCCGAGCACGTTGGTGAGGCCGAGGTCGGCGGCGAGCGTCGACATCGTGGCCCACGACCACCCGTCGGCGAAGGACACCTTCTGCCGCAGCCCGTCGAGGTAGGCCGCGAGGTGCCGGTGCTCGACGGCGACGCCCTTCGGCGTCCCCGTCGTCCCGGACGTGAACAAGACGTAGGCGAGGTCGTCCGACGCCGGTCGCCTGCGTCCCGCGGCACGGCCCGGTCGGGCGTCACCCGCCTCGTCCGGGAGCGCGACGACCCGCAGGCCGTCGGGGACGCGCCCGCGCAGGTGCTCAGGGGCGACCACCGCCGCGACCTCCCCGCCCGCGAGGACGGCCGCGACGCGGGAGTCCGGGTAGGTGGGGTCGGCCGGCACGTACGCGCAGCCCGCCTCCCAGGCGCCGAGCATCGTGACGACCGCGTCGGCCGACCGCTCGGCGAGCAGGCCGACGCGGTCACCCGGGCGGACTCCGGCGTCGTGCAGCGCTGCGGCCAGGCGCACGGCCCGATCGCGCAGCCCGCCGTACGTGAGGTCGGCGCCGCCGCTGGTGACGGCGACGGCGTCCGGCGTGCGGTCCGCCCACGACCAGACCCGCTCCAGGACGGTCGGGCCGACGGGCGGGGCGGCGACGTCGGCTCCGGTGAGCGCGTCGAGCGCGGACCGCTCCGCACCGGTCAGGACCGGCAGCACCGCGACGGGTGCGTCCAGGCCGGCAGCCATCCCGGCAAGCACCTGCTCCACGTGGCCGAGCAGCCGCTCGACCGTGGCCGGCTCGAACAGGTCGGCGAAGTACTCGACGCTCACCTCCAGGTCGCCGTCCGGGTCTCCCGTCGCGAGCGTCCCCGCCGCATGGATCGCCAGGTCGCACTGGGCGTGCTCGCCCGGCACACCCAGCACCTGGGAAGCGACGCCCGGCAGCCGCAGGACCGGCTCGGCCTCGGTGTGCACGGTCAGGCTCACCTGGTACAGGCCGGTCGTGGTGGCGGACGCCCCCGCACCGCGGGCCCGTACCGCCTCCACGACCTCCTCGTAGCCCACGCTCTGGTGCGCGAGGCCGCTCAGCACGACGTCGCGCACGTGCTCGACCAGGCCGCGCACCGTCGTGCCGTCGCCGCTGCGGGTGCGCAGGGCCAGCGTGCCGACGAAGCAGCCGACGAGCGGCTCCAGCTCGGGTCGTGTCCGGCCCGCGACCGCGGTGCCGACGACGACGTCCGTGGTCCCCGCCCAGCGCCCGAGCACCACGTGCAGGGCCGCGAGCAGCACCATGTACGGCGTCGTGCGGGTCTGCGTCGCGACGGCGTGCAGGGCGCGAGCGGCAGGCCGGGCGAGCTGCCGCCCGACCTCCCCCGCCCGCGGACCGGCCTGCGCCGAGCGCGGCCGGTCGGTCGGCAGCCCCAGCTCGGCGGGCGCGGCGTGCAGGTGCTCCGTCCAGTAGGCGAGCGAGGCGCCCTCCCGGCCCTCGGGCAGGCTGCGGTAGTACGTCACGTCGGCGAGGTCGAGCGCGAGCGGGGCGAGCTCCTCGCCCCGGTACAGCGCGCCCAGCTCGGCGAGGAGAATGCCGAGCGACCAGCCGTCGCAGGCGACGTGGTGCACCGAGAGCACGAGGACGGCGTCGGGCCAGGGCCCTTCGCCGGCGTCCGCGGCCCCGTCTGACCCCTCCTCCGCGACACGCAACAGGGTCAGGCGCCACGGCTGGTCGGCCGCGAGGTCGAACGGCGCGTTCGCGACGCGGCGCACGTCCTCGGCGAGCGTGGCCTCGGTCGTGAGGCCGGTGCGCACGCCGTCGGCCGGCTCGTCGTCCACCTCGGCGACGGGCTCGGCCTCGAGCTCGACGATGCGGGTGCGCAGCACCCGGTGGCGGCGGACCAGGGCGAGGATCGCCTCGCGGAGACGGCCCGGGTCGACGCCGTCGTGCCCGTCTGCCCCGGTCGCGCGGAGCCGCACGGCGACGGGCACGATGAACGGGTCGGCCCCCGGCGTGAGCTGCCGGGCGAACCAGAAGCGTCGCTGCGCGGACGAGAGCGGCTCGGTGCCCTCGGGCCGCCGCGGGATGGGCCGCGGCCGGACGTCGGCCCCGTCGCCGCGGCGCTGCCGCCGTTCCCGGGCGGCCGCGAGGCGGGCCTCGAGCGCCGAGCTCGTCACAGGCCCGCCTCCTCGAGGTCGGCCAGGAGCAGCGCCTCGACGGCGCTCGCGAAGTCCGCCAGGACGGGCGCGTCGAACAGCACCCGGACGGGCACCGTCAGCTCCAGGTCGTCGCGCAGCAGCGCGACGAGCCGGGTCGCGAGCAGCGAGTGCCCGCCGAGCGCGAGGAAGCTGTCCCGCCGCCCCACGCGCTCGACGCCGAGCACCTCCGCCCAGACGTCGGCGACCACCTGCTCCACGTCCGTCGCGGGCGCCTCCCAGGGGACGTCGGCCGGACGGGCCTCGGCCGGTGCGGGCAGGGCCCGCCGGTCGACCTTCCCGTTCCCGGTCAGGGGCAGCGCGTCGAGCACCACCCATGTGCGGGGGACGTAGGTGGCGGGCAGGGTCTGGGCCAGCCGCTCCTCGAGCGCCGCCGTGTCGAGGCCGCCCGGCCCCGCGACGACGTACCCGACGAGCCGCGCGCCCGGCGTGCCCGCGCCGTCCACGCCCACGGCGCTCGGCGCGACGCCGAGCCGCGCGAGCGCGGCCTCGATCTCTCCCGTCTCGATGCGCACGCCGCGCACCTTGACCTGCCCGTCGGAGCGCCCCAGGCACTCCAGCGCGCCGTCGTCGCGCCAGCGCCCCAGGTCGCCTGTGCGGTAGAACCGGCCTGCCGGGGCGAGCCCCGCCTCGCGGAGCCACGGCAGGTCGCGGAACCGGTCCGCGGTGAGCTCGTCCCGGTCGTGGTACCCGTCCGCGACGGCGTGGCCGCCGATCCAGACCTCGCCGGTCACGCCGGGCGGGACGGGCCGCCCGTTCGTGTCGAGCACGTGCACGACGGCGTTGGCGAGCGGGCGGCCCACCGGCACGCTCCCCGACTCTCCGTCCGCCGGCGTGATCCGGTGCGCGGTCGCCCAGATCGTCGCCTCGGTCGGCCCGTACACGTCCCAGGCCGCGCCGCACGCCGCCGCGAGGCGGGCCGCCAGCACGGGCGGGACCGGCTCGCCGCCGACGAGCGCGCGCAGCGCCGGGTCGCCCCGCCAGCCCGCCTCGAGCAGGACGTGCCACCCCGAGGGGGTCATCTGCACCACGGTGCAGCCCGCGAGCCGCGCGGCCAGCACGAAGCCGTCCTTGACGGTGGCCTCGTCCACGACGCGCACGGCAGCCCCGCGTGCCAGCGGCAGCCAGATCTCCAGGCCCGAGATGTCGAACGACGGCGTCGTCACGTACGCCATCGCGTCGCCCGGGCCGAGGGGCAGCACGTCGTCGAAGGCGTCCAGGAGGCTCGCGAGCGCGGCGTGCCCGACGGTGACGCCCTTCGGGCGGCCCGTGGACCCGGAGGTGTAGATCCGGTAGGCGGCCCCGCTGGGCGGACCCGCCGGGGAGGCCGGCGCCGGCGCCCCGTCCCACGCGGCCGGGTCGTCGGCGAGCAGCTCCTCGAGCTCGACCCGCAGCCCCTCCTCGACCTCCGGGCACGACCGGTCGGCCAGGAGGACCGGCACGGCGGAGTCGGCAAGCGTGTCCGCGAGCCGCGCGACGGGGTGGTCGGTGTCGACCGGCAGGTACGGCCGCCCGGCGAGCCAGGCGCCGAGCATCGCGGCGATGCCCCGGGCACCGCGCCGCGCGCCCACCGCTACCGGGTCGGGACCGCGCCCGGTCCCGGACGCGAGCACCGCGGCGACGGTGCGCGCCCCGGCGACGAGCTGCCCGTAGGAGACGGCGCCCAGGACGGGGTCGTCGACGGCGAGAGCGTCGGGCGTGGCGGCGGCCTGGGCGAGCACCTGCTCGGCGACCGTGCGCCCGGCCCCGGCCCGGACGACGTCGGCCCCGCTCAGCGCCGCCAGGCGCTCCCGCTCGGCGGGCGTGGTCCATTCGAGCCGTGACACGCGCGTCTGCGGGGCACCCGAGCCGGCGAGGAGGAGGGTGACGAGCTGGTCGAGCAGGCGCTCGGCCTCCTCGGGGCGGAAGCGGTCGCGCGCGAACTCGAGGGCGACGTGCGGGTGCGTGGGGTTGTCGCCCTCCCAGAACAAGGTGACGTCGCCCTTCGCGCCGCCGTTGTCGCGCTCGCGCACGAAGGACCAGGTGACGTCCGCAGCGGTGATCGCCGGGACGGCGCGCTGCATCGCGACCGTGAGCAGCGCGGCCCGGCTCGAGCCCTCGCGGCGCAACCCGGCGCCGCTCACCACGTCCGTGAGCGCGGGCAGGCCCACCTCGAGGTCGCGCGCGGTGTCGGCGGCGACGCGCGCGGCGAGGTCCGCGAACGCAGGGTCGTCGTCGAACCGGCAGCGGACGACGACGGAGCCGAGCAGCAGGCCCACCGTGTCCTCGATGTCGACGTGACCTCGTGCGCCCACGGAGCCCACGAGAGCCACGTCGGTGCGGCCGGTCTCCCGGTGGATCCGGGTGGCGGCCGCCGCGGTGACCACGGCGTAGGCGCTCGTGCCCGTCGCGGAGACGAGGTCCCGGACGGCCGAGACCTCGTCGGGGCCCAGCGAACGCTCGACGCGCCCGCCGTCCCAGGTGCCGTGGCCGGGCACGTGGCCGCCCGGTACGTCCTGGTCACGAGGCAGGCCGGCCAGGCGCTGCGCCCAGTGGGCGCGGACCGCGTCCGCGCGCCGCGCCTCGTCGGCGGTGACCCAGCGGGCGGCGTCGTCGAACGTGAGGCGCGGCGCGGGCGGGACCGGCGCCCCCTCGGCGAGCGCCTGGTGCACGGCCGCCAGGTCACGGAGGAACGGCTCGGTGGACAGGCCGTCGAAGGCGATGTGGTGCACGTGGACGAGAAGGGTGGCCTCGTCGCTCTCGCGGACGAGCAGCGCGCGCAGCAGCCCCCCGTCGGCGGCCGGCATGGGGGTGCGGGACTCGGCGTCCAGGGCGCCCCCACGCCGGGTGGCGGCCTCCCCGGCGGGCAGGCCGCGCAGGTCCACGACCTCGAACGGCACGGGGCCAGCCGGGCGGCGGACCGCCGTCTCGCCGTCGAGCACCGCGGTGCGCAGGACGGGGTGCCGCAGGGGCATCAGGTCGAGCGCGCCGCGCAGTGCGTCGGCGTCGACCGGCCCGGTGAGCCGGACCTCCAGCGGCACCGTCCACACCGCGCTCTGCTCGCCGGCGAGCTGCTCCCCGACCCAGAACTCGTGCTGGGCACGGGTCGGCTGCGCGACGTCGTCGAGGTGCACCAGGGGTGCGTCCGCCTCGGCGGGCCGCTCGCTCGCGCCGGGCAGAGCGGCGGCCTGGTCGCGGACCGTCGCGTGCTCGCGCAGCGCGGCGAGCGTCAGCGGCCGGCCGGCCCGGCGCAGGCGGCTCGCGACCGCGGCGGAGCGGAGCGAGTCGCCGCCGAGCGCGGTGAACGCGACATCGGCCGGGACGCCGGGCAGGCCGAGCGCCTCGGCCCAGACGGCGGCGACGAGCTCCTCGTCGGGCCCGGACGGCGCGGCCCCGGCGTGAGCCGCACCGTCAGCGACCGGCCCGGCACCGCCGAACAGGATCACGGGCAGGGCTGCGCGGTCGCGCTTCCCGTTGGGCGTGCGCGGCAGGGCGTCGAGGACCACGAGCCCGGCGGGGACGTACGCCTCCGGCAGGGTCGCGGCGACGGCGGCCAGCAGGTCGGCCCGGAGCGCGTCGGGATCGGTCGCACCAGGCGCCTCGACGAAGGCGACGAGGCGCTTGCTCTCGTGCTCGCCCTGGACCACGACGACGCAGTCGTCGACGAGCGGGTGCTGATCGAGCACGGCCTCGATCTCGCCGAGCTCGATGCGGTGGCCGCGGATCTTCACCTGGAAGTCGGCCCGCCCGTGGTAGTGCAGCGTCCCGTCCGGGTCGCGGCTGACGAGGTCGCCCGTGCGGTACATGCGCCCGCCGCCCGGGGCGGGGAGGAAGCGCTCGGCGGTGAGCTCCGGGCGGTGCAGGTACCCGCGGGTGACCTGCGGGCCGGCGATGTACAGCTCGCCCGTCGCGCCGTCGGCCACCGGGATGCCGTCCGGGGCGAGGACGTGCGCCTCGACCCACGCGAACGGCCGGCCGATGGGCGGCTCGCCCGTCCCGCCGCGCTCGACCTCGGTCCCCACCTGCCACGTCACGCACTCGGTGGGCCCGTACAGGTTGAGGACGCGCCCGACGCCGGCGTCGTACACCGCGTCGGCGACCGACCGGGACACGGCGTCGCCGGTGAGCACCGCGGTGCGGACCGTGGCGGGCAGGTCGCCGCCCCGGGCGAGGGTCGCGGCGACGGCGGGGACCATGACGACCAGGCGCACCCTGTCCCGCGCCGGGACCTCCGGGAGGGCGAGACCGTTCTCGGCGACGATCACCGTGCCCCCGAGCGCGAGCGTCCCGAAGATCTCGAAGACCGACAGGTCGAAGCTGAGCGACGTGCTGAACAGCACGCCCGAGAGCTCCTCCGCGGTGAAGACGGTCCGCAGGTGGTCCAGCATCGCGACCGTGTTGCGGTGCTCGAGCACCACGCCCTTGGGCCGGCCGGTGGAGCCCGACGTGTAAATCACGTAGGCCGCGTCCGACGGGCGGGGGCCGGGCAGCGGCGAGCCGCCGAAGGCCCCGTCATCGGGCGCCGTCGCCTCGACGTCCACCAGCCGCACTGCCGCGCCCGACGCCGCGACGAGCTCGCTCGCGAGCGCCGCCGTGCCGCCGCTGACGGCCATCGCGCGCGGCTGCGCGTCGGCGACGATCGTGACGAGACGCTCGTGCGGGTAGGCCGGGTCCAGCGGCACGTAGGCCGCGCCCGCGCGCTGGATGCCGAGAACCGCGGCGATCATCTCCGCGCCGCGGGGCAGGCAGACCGCGACAAGGTCCTCGCGTCCCACCCCCTCCCGCGCCAGCCGGCGGGCGAACCCGTCGGCGAGCGCGTCGAGCTCCGCGTACGTCAGCTCGCGAGTGCCGTCGATCACGGCGACCCGCCCCGGGGTACGGGCGGTCTGGTCCTGGAAGAGGCCGACGAGGGTCGTGTCGGCCAGGTGCTCGTGCGTCATGTGCAACTCCCACGCCGGCCCGTCCGTCGGCCCGGCTTCGACTCCTGGATAGAGAGCGTGTGCCTGGCCACGAAGTACGTACCTGTGGAAGTTGTCCTGAATGCGCCCCCCTGGCCCGGAAGACTTTAAGCAGTTATGCCCAAATACGGCAATGGGCACTTGTCCCCATGGAGCGGTCAGCCAGGGATGACGCGGGGTCCCGGGGGGTCAGTCCCGCCGCACCACGGGGTTGGAGAGCACGCCGAGGCCCTCGACCTCGCACTCGACGCGGTCGCCCGGGGCGAGGAGCCCCACACCCGCGGGCGTGCCGGTGAGGATGACGTCGCCCGGCAGCAGCGTCATCGCCTCGGAGATGTACGAGACGAGGAACGGCACGTCGAAGACGAGGTCGCTGGTGCGCCCGTCCTGCCGCTTCTCCCCGTTGACGCGGGAGCGCACGGCCAGGTCCTCGATGTTCAGGTCCGTGTCGATCCACGGGCCGATCGGGCACGACGTGTCGAAGCCCTTGGCGCGCGCCCACTGGCCGTCGGTGCGCTGCGCGTCGCGCGCGGTCACGTCGTTGGCGACCGTGTAGCCGAGGATGTAGGCAGGCGCCGACTCGGGCGTCACGTCCTTGCAGACACGGGAGATGACGACGGCGAGCTCGGCCTCGTAGGAGACCTCCTCGGAGAACCCGGGCAGCACGATCGGGTCGTCGGGGCCGATCACCGACGTGTTCGGCTTGAAGAACAGCAGCGGGCTGCGCGGCACCTCGTTGCCCATCTCCCGCGCGTGGTCCGCGTAGTTGCGGCCGACCGCCACGATCTTGGAGCGCGGGATGACGGGCGCCAGCAGGCGCACTCCGTCCCCGAGCTCGATCCGCTCGCCGGTCGGCATCGCCGGCATGTACAGCGGGTCCCCGCCCAGCACGGCGAGGTACGTCCGCTCGCCCTCCTGCTGGACGAGGGCGTAGCGGGGGTCGTCTCCGGTGGTGAATCTCGCGATACGCACGGCCTCAGCGTACGTGCGACTGCGCGCAGTGCCCATGTGCGCCCGAACGCTGCGCTCGCCTCCGGGCGGGTGCCTCGTTCCTCGGCCCCCACCCTTCACCTCGCTCCGCGCTCAGGCGCGGACGAGCACCTCGCCGTTGAGGACCGCGAACCACCCGTCGGGCTGCTGCGCCCAGTCGAGCCACCCGTGCGCGAGCTGCTCCAGCCCCACCTCGTCCGCGAGCGCCGACTCCGTGGCCTGCACGGCGAAGTTCGACTGGGTGCACCGCTCGGCCCACAGCCCGCCCCACCAGGCGCGGTCGTCGGGCGTGGCGTAGCACCACACGCTCGCCGACGGGACGATGCCCGCCGGGTCGAAGCCGGCGTCGCGCACCCAGGAGAGCAGGCGGCGGCCGGCGTCGGGCTGGAACCCGTACGCGTGCGTCACCTCGTGGTACAGGATGTTCCACTCGGTGAGCGCGGCCGACTCCGGGTACCACGTCATCGCGGCGTAGTCGGCGTCGCGCACGGCGATGATCCCGCCGGGCTTGGCGACGCGCCGCATCTCGCGGAGCGCGGCGACGGGCTCCGACAGGTGCTGCAGCAGCTGGTGGGCGTAGACGACGTCGAACGTGTCGTCCTCGAACGGCAGCTCGTACGCGTTCGCGTGCTCGAAGTGGATGTTCTTGGTGCCGTGCGCCTCCGCGAGGTCCCGCGCGGCCTGGAGCACCTGGTCCGACGCGTCGACGCCGACGACGGTGCCGTCGGCAAGGCGCTCCGCGAGGTCGACGGTGACGGTGCCCGGCCCGCAGCCGACGTCGAGCAGCGACATGCCCGGCCGCAGGTGGGGCAGGAGGAACTCCGCCGAGTTCGCCGCGGTGCGCCGGCGGTGCGAGCGCAGCACGGACTCGTGATGGCCGTGCGTGTACGACTCCGATTCCTTGGTGAGGTCGGTGCCGTGGGACCCGCTCGGGGCGTCGATGGCGTCCACAGGGTCGGCGCCCGCAGGGGTCACGGGCTCGAGTCCGGCGCTTCCGTTCATGGCCGAACCCTAGAGCCCTTGCCGGGGGCACACACCCGTGTTCTCACCCATCGGGACAGGGCGCCCAAAGCGCGGCAGGATGCGTCCGTGCCGAACAAGCCGCTGGACAACCTCCTGGGCGAGCCGGGCCGGATCCCCGGCCTCGACGTCGCGCGCGGCATCGCCGTGCTCGGCATGTTCACGGCCCACGTCGGCGTCACGTCCGACGACGCGTCCACCCTTGCCGGCTGGCTCTCCCTCGCGCACGGCCGGTCGTCCATCCTGTTCGCCACCGTCGCGGGCGTCTCGCTCGCGCTCGTCACGGGGCGCAGCGAGCCGCTCCTCGGCCGAGCCCTGGCCGACGCCCGCGCCCGGCTCCTGGTCCGGGTGGTCCTGCTGCTCGCGCTCGCCGCGGTCCTCGACCTGCTCGGCACGCGGGTCTTCCTGATCCTCGGCTTCTACGCCGCGTACTTCGTGCTCGCGCTGCCGTTCCTGCGGTGGCCCCCCGCACGGCTCGCGGGGCTCGCGGCGGCGGTCGCCGTCGTCGGGCCCGTGCTGGTGCTCTACGGGCCCGAGCTGCTCGCCCGGGGCGGCTTCCGCCTGCCGCGGGACGGCTCGGGCGCCGTCACGGACTTCCTCCTCACGGGCCACTACCCCGCCCTCGTGTGGATGGCGTACGTCTTCGCCGGGCTCGCGGTCGGGCGCTGCGACCTGCGGTCGCCCGTCCTGCGTCTGTCGCTCGTCGCGGGCGGCCTCGGCCTGGCGGTGGTCTGCTCGGCGCTCTCGGCGGCTCTGGTGCCCGACACCGCGTCGCTCGAGTACTCCCTCACCCTGTCCTCGAGCCAGGAGGCGGGGACCCAGCTCGCCTGGGACGACCCGTGGCCGCCGTCGGCCGCCCTGTGGCTGGCCTCCGCGCACTCCGACAGCGTCCTCGAGGCGTTCGGGTCGGGCGGCTTCGCCCTCGGGGTCCTCGGGCTGTGCCTCTCCGTGGGGCGGATCGGCTCCCGGGTCCTCGCGCCGCTCGCCGCGGTGGGCGCGCTCGCGCTGACCGTGTACTCGGCGCAGATCGTCGCGATCTGGTGGTGGACCCGCACCTACTGGGACCTGCTCGACCCCGCCACGAACGTCCCGCTCGGCACCATCACGCTCGTGACGCTCGCCGCCGCGACCGCGTGGCGCGCATTCCTCGGGCGCGGGCCTCTGGAGCGGCTGTTCGCCTGGGTCGCGAGAGCCACGGTCCCCGGCGCCGTCAGAGCGACACGGTCCCCTGAACCGTCGTGACCGTGTCCCCGGCGACCCACACCGTTCCGTCCTCCGTCTTCTCCAGGTAGACCCGACCCCGGCGACCGAGCACCGTGCCCTGCGCGGCGACGTAGCGGGCAGGGAGCTCGCCGCCCGCGAGCCACTCGGCCAGGCCCGCGTTGAGGCTCCCCGTGACCGGGTCCTCCGGGACGGCCAGCGCGGGCACGAACGCCCGCACCTCCACGTCGGCGCCAAGACGCTCACGGTCGGCCGCGGTGTGCCTACCGACCACGCCGATCTTGAGCTCGCCGAACGCGGCGAAGTCGGGGCGCAGCTCCAGCACCGCGGCCGCGTCCCGCAGCCGCACACCGATCCACCCCGGGCCGTTGTCGATCCACTCGGCCGCGAGGATCTCGTCCACCGGCAGGCGCAGCGCGCGGGCCACCTGCTCGACCACTTCCGGCCCCGCCTCGCCCGACCGCAGGAGCGGCGGGCCGGCGAACGCGAGGCGCGTGCCGCCGCCCTCACCCCACGAGGTGTCCTCGCTGCGCTGAGGTACTTCGCGGGGACCCCGAGGATCGGGCACCGTGAGCCGGCGCAGCCGGACCAGGCCGACGCCGCACTCCTGGACCACGTCCTGCCCGGCGGGCGTGCCGCCCGCCTCCAGCCACGCGTGGGCGCTGCCCAGCGTGGGGTGGCCCGCGAACGGGAGCTCGCCGCCCGGGGTCCAGATGCGCAGGCGGTAGTCGGCAGCAGGGTCCGTGGGCGCGAGGAGGAACGTCGTCTCCGACAGGTTCGTCCAGCGGGCGAACGCCGCCATCTGCTCGTCGGTGAGGCCGTCACCGCCGTGCACCACGGCCACGGGGTTGCCGCCCGTCGCGGTTCCGGAGAAGACGTCGACCTGGCGGAAGGCGAGAGGCATGGCCCCACGGTAGTCATAGGGTCGGACCATGACCGACACCACCGTGCCCCTCCGCCGTCTGGGCCGTACCGGGCTCTCCGTGTCCGCCGTCGGGCTCGGCTGCAACAACCTCGGCCGCCCGGGCACCGCGACCGAGACAGAAGAGGGCACCACCGCCCTGATCGACGCCGCGATCGAGGCCGGCATCACGCTCTACGACACCGCCGACGTGTACGGCGGCCGCCCCGGCCGGTCCGAGGAGCTGCTCGGCGCTGCGCTCAAGGGCCGGCGCGACGACGTCGTGGTCGCCACCAAGTTCGGCGGCGACCTGCGCGGCGCGAACGGCCCGGACTTCGGGGCCCGCGGGTCGCGCCGGTACGTCGTGCGCGCCGTCGAGGCGTCGCTGCGCCGCCTGCAGACCGACTGGATCGACCTGTACCAGTACCACTGGCCCGACGGCGCCACCCCGTTCGACGAGACCCTGTCCGCGCTCGACGACCTCGTGCGGGCCGGCAAGGTGCGTTACGTGGGGAACTCCAACCTGCGCGGCTGGCAGGTCGCCGAGACCGAGCACCTCGGTCGGGCGATCGGGACGCGGTTCGTCTCCGCCCAGAACGAGTACTCGCTCCTCGCGCGCGGCATCGAGAAGGAGGTGCTGCCCGCCGCCGAGGCGTACGGGCTCGGCCTGCTGCCGTACTTCCCGCTCGCCAGCGGGCTGCTGACCGGCAAGTACGCCGCCGGGTTCGCGCCGGCCGGGTCGCGGCTCGCCGCGCGGCCCGAGCGACTCGCCGCCGCCCCGTGGGAGGCCCTCGCGCGGCTGCACGCGTTCTGCGAGGTGCGCGGCATCGAGGAGGTCGACGTGGCGTTCTCCTGGCTGCTCTCGCGGCCCGCCGTGTCGTCCGTCATCGCCGGCGCCACGACGCCCGAGCAGGTGCGCCGCAACGCGCGCGCCTGGTCCTGGGCGCCCTCGGCGGAGGACCTGGCCGAGCTGGACGAGATCTTCCCGGCCTGAGACGGAGGCGGACGCGATGCGAAGAGCGTGGTCGGTCATGGCGGCGGCCCTGCTCCTCGCCGCGTGCACGGGACCGGCCGAGCCGGACGGCGCCGCGCCCTCCCCCGGCCCGGCGCTCACCCGGGCCGCCGGCGTCGACCTGCCCGCCGGTGACACCACCGTCGAGCTGGACGGGGGCCCACGGACGTACACCGTGCACGTCCCCGAGACGCTCGGCGGCCCCGCCCCGCTGGTGCTCGCGCTGCACCCGCTCTCCGGGTCCGGCGCCCAGCTCCAGGCCTTGTCCGGCTGGGACGACCTGGCCGACGCCGAGGGCTTCGTCGTCGTCTACCCCGACGGCATCGGCGGATCGTGGAACGCCGGCGGGTGCTGCGGTGCCGCCGTCCAGCAGCAGGTCGACGACGTCGCCTTCCTCACCGCGGTCCTGGTCCAGGTCGAGGCGAGCCTCGACATCGACCCCGACCGCGTCTACGTCACTGGCTTCTCGAACGGCGCCATGATGTCGTACCGCCTCGCCTGCGAGACCAGCCGCTTCGCCGCCCTCGCACCGGTGGGCGGCGACCTGCGTGTCCCGTGCGCCGACCCTCAGCCGGCATCGGTGCTGCACGTGCACGGCCTCGCGGACAGCGTGGTCCCGTTCCAGAGCTCCGACACCCCCTGGCTCGAGGCCGGCGAGTGCGGCGAGGCCGTCGCCACGGCCGTCGGCCCCGTGCACACGAGCACCGCCGCGTGCGCCGACGACCGCACGGTCGAGGTCGTCACCCTCACCGGGGTCGGCCACGTCTGGCCGTCCACGGCCGACGGGTTCGACACGCTGTCCGCGGTCTGGGCCTTCTTCGAGGAGCACCCCGCGCCCTGAGGGCCCCCGGGTCCGGCCCCGTCCGGCGCAGCACCTACCCTGGACGGGTGACCACGACCCTGCCCGAGGCGTCCGCACGCGGTGCGCGGGACGTCGTCGTGCACCCGGTCGAGGCGTGGGAGGCGCTCGCGGAAGCGCACGCCGCACGCGCCGACGTGCTCACGGCCGTCTGGCGCGAGGCCCGCGCCGCGGGCCGCAAGCACGCGATCGAGGACTTCCTCTTCACGTACTACCCCACCCGCGCGGCGCAGCTGCGCCGCTGGCACCCCGGTCCCGGAGTGGTTCTCACGCTGCCCGACGCCGGTGGCTCGCCCGAGGCCGACGACCGCACCTCCTGGCGGTGGTACCGCCAGGACGCGGGAGCCGTGACGCTGGACGTCGCGGCGTACCTCGCCGACCGGGGCGACACCGTGCGGTACGTGCGGTCCCTGCTGACGGCGACGGCATCGCGGCCGGGGACCTTCGGCTGCTTCGGCCTGCACGAGTGGGCGATGGTCTACGGCGACCGCGCGGCCGGTCGCGACCACCGGCACCCGCTCCCCCTGCGGCTCGGGCACGACGGGACGGACGCCGTGGTGGAGTCGCACCCCGTGCGGTGCTCGCACTTCGACGCGTACCGGTTCTTCACGCCCGAGGCGACGGACCGCAACCAGCTCCGGCCGACGCGGGCCGCGCAGGTCGCGATGGAGCAGCCCGGCTGCCTGCACGCCAACATGGACCTCTACAAGTGGTGCCTCAAGCTGGGCCCCGGCGTGCCGGGCGACCTGCTGCTCGATGCCTTCGAGCTGGCCCGCGACATCCGCTGGACCGACATGGCGGCCTCCCCCTACGACGTCTCCGCCTACGGGGTCGAGGCCGTCGAGATCGAGACACCGGACGGCAAGGCGGAGTACGTCCGCCGCCAGCGGGACTACGCCGAGCGCGCGGACGCCCTGCGCCATCGGATCATCGACACCTGCGACAGGCTGCTCCAGCACGCCTGACTCGGGCTACAGAGACGCCGGGCGTGTCAGTGGTGCCTGGCACGATCCGACTCCATGACGACAGACGAGTTCTGGGCCCTGGTCGAACAGGCCCGTTCGGCCGTGCCTGACCCGGCCGACGCCGACGAGGTCGCGGCTGAGGCCGCCCGGATCCTGGCCTCCCGGCCCGAGCCGGAGATCCTCGGTGCCGAACGCGCACTGACCGAGCTGATGCACGCCTCGTACCGCACGGACCTGTGGGCGGCGGCCTACACGATCAACGGCGGCTGTTCCGACGACGGCTTCGACTACTTCCGCGGGTGGCTGATCGCGCAGGGCCGCACCGCCTTCGAGCGCGCGGTCGCCGATCCCGACTCGCTCGCTCACGTGCCCGCGGTGCAGGTCGCGATCAGTGACGAGGAGTACCTCGAGGGTGAGTCGATGACGGCGCTCGCGTGGACCGCCTGGGAGCTCACGACCGGCGACGAGAACCTGCCCGAGGACGAGGAGGACGAGCCCGGCAGGCTTCCCGACCTGCTCGACTGGTTCGACTTCGACGACGCAGACGAGGTCGCCCGCCGCCTGCCCGCCCTCAGCGTTCTGGTCGAGGGCTGAGCAGCGGGCGGCCGCACACGGGAGGCCCTGCGGCGCGGCTACGCACCCCCGCGTATACGAGTTCACCCTAATTGTCACCGACGCGAACTTTTCCTACGGTCATGGAGCACGACCTCTGCAAGGAGGAGGCCAGGAAACCTTCACGAGACAATGAGGTGAGCCCCATGAGAGCCCTCCTGCACGCCACCCTGCCACGGCTGTTGCTCGCAGCCTTCGCCGTGGTCGCTCTCGCGGCCGCGGCGCTGTTCACCAGCGCCGTCGCCGCGCCGCCCGAGCTCACGCCTTCCGCGTCGGCCCACGGCTGGATCACGTCGCCGCCCAGCCGGCAGGACCACTGCGCCAAGCACACGGTCACCTGGAGCTGCGACGGCGTCGAGTACGAGCCGCAGAGCGTCGAGTCCAGCAAGGGCTCCTTGCTCTGCTCAGGCGGCACCCGGTTCGTCACCCTGGACGACAACGCGCTCGCCTGGCCCCGGACCACCGTCGCGAGCAGTCAGACCTTCACCTGGACGCTGACCGCCCGGCACCGCACGTCCACGTGGGAGTACTTCGTGGACGGGCAGCTCTTCAAGACCGTCAACGACAACGGCGCCACACCCGGCGCGACGGTGACCCACACGCTCACCGGTCTGCCCTCCGGCAACCACACGATCCTCGCCCGCTGGAACGTGTACGACACCAACAACGCCTTCTACGCGTGCGTCGACGTGAACGTCGGGGGGTCGGGCAACCCCAGCCCGACACCGACACCGACGCCAACCCCCACGACCCCGCCGACAGGCTCGTGCGACTACCCGGCGTGGAGCGCCACCACCACCTACGTGAGCGGCGACCTGGTGGCGTACCAGGGTCGTGAGTACCGGGCCAGGTGGTGGACCATCGCCGAGATCCCGTCGCAGAGCGGCGAGTGGGGCGTCTGGGCAGACCTCGGCGTCTGCTGACGCCCGCCGGAGCGGCCGTCCGGGGGCCCGCACCACGCCCGTGAACTGCTATCACCGGCGCGGTGCGAGGCCCCCGGCGCGCCATGCAAGGATGTCGGCGTGTCGCGAGCACTCCTCGGTGTCCGGCCAGCGCCCGTCGAGGTGCCGCCGGCCGTGCGAGCCCTCACCGGCTGGGCCGTTGTTACCCCCGTGTGGCGCAACGAGCTGGGCGGCCTGACCTTCCGCCTGGACGAGCCGGGTCGTGCCCTGCGACGCGCCCGCTACCTCAAGTGGGTGCCGCGCGGCAGCGCCTGCCCGGACCCGGCCGCCGAGGGGGACCGGCTGCACTGGGCGGGCCCCCATGCCGCCGTGCCGCGCGTGCTGTACCAGGGCCTGCGGCCCGAGGGGGCCTACCTCGTCACGGAGGCGATCGACGCGACGTCGGCGATCGAGCAGCACTGGGTCGCCCGGCGCGAGCACGCGGCGCGGGTGATCGGCGCGGGCCTGCGCTTCCTGCACGACTCCCTGCCGGTCGACGGCTGCCCCTTCGACTGGTCGGCCGCCTCCCGCGCGGCCGCCCTGCCGGCGCGCGTCCGCCGTCGGCTACCGCCGGCGCCCGAGCCGGACCTGCTCGTGGTCTGCCACGGCGACGCCACCGTGCCGAACACCCTCCTGCGCGACGACGGGACGTTCGCCGCGCACGTCGACGTCGGCGAGCTCGGCGTCGCGGACCGCTGGGCCGACATCGCCGTGACGACCCGCAGCGTCACCCGCCGTTACGGACCGGGCCTGGAGGACGTGGTCCTGGAGGCCTACGGCGTCGGACCGGACCCGCTGCGCACCGCCTACTACCGCCGCCTGTGGGACGCGGTCGAGACGTGGCGCCTCGGGCGGGTCCGCTCGGCAGGTTGAGACGTGCCAGGATCGTGATGTGACCGCACCCGTCCTCTCGGAGATCCCCGTCGGCCCCGTCGCGGTCCCGCCGCAGGTCGGCGCACTCGCGGGCGACGACCTGATCACCCCGGTCTGGCGCAACCAGCTCGGCGGCCTCACGTTCCGCCTGGACCCGCCGGACACCTCGGGTGCGCACGCGCGGTTCGTCAAGTGGTCGCCGACGTCGGCCGGGCTGGACCTGCGGCACGAGGCCGGACGGCTCGCGTGGGCGGCCTCGTGGACGCCGGTGCCGCGCGTGCTCGACTCCGGCGAGGACGAGGCGGGCCAGTGGCTGGTGACCGCCGCGCTCGAGGCGAGCTCCGCCGTCGTGCCGCGGTGGCAGGCCCGGCCCGAGACCGCCGCCCGGGCGATCGGGGCCGGGCTGCGCGCCCTGCACGACGCCCTGCCCGTGGCGGAGTGCCCGTTCACGTGGAGCGCCGAGGAGCGCGTGGCGCGGGCGGAGGCGCGGTTCGCCGCGGGCGAGGGGCCCGAGGCGTGGGCGGCCGAGCACCAGCACCTGACCGCCGCCGAGGCGCGCGCCCGGCTGGCCGACGTGCCCGACCTGACAGGCCCGGTCGTCTGTCACGGCGACGCCTGCGCGCCGAACACGCTCCTCGCCGAGGACGGGTCCTGGGCCGCGCACGTGGACCTCGGGCGCCTCGGCGTGGCGGACCCGTGGGCGGACCTGGCCGTCGCCACCTGGAGCACCGAGTGGAACTACGGCCCCGGGTACGACCACCTCGTGTACGAGGCGTACGGCGTCGAGCCGGACCCGGAGCGGATCGCCTGGTACCGGCTGCTGTGGGACCTGTCCTGAGGCAGGCCTCCTGCGAGGGTCCAGGCGAACCAAGATCGGCGGAGGCCAGGACGGCCCTGAGGCAGGCCTCCCGCGAGGGTGAGGTCAGTCCCTAGCGATCGGCGCCGTCGTGCCGCCCGTGAGGCGCAACAGGTCCCCGGGAGCGAGCCCGACGTCGAGGCCGCGCCGCCCGCCGGAGACGTACACGACGTCGTAGGCCTCGGCCGAGTCGTCGAGGACCGTGGCGTGCCGCTGCTTCTGGCCGAGCGGCGAGATGCCGCCCACCACGTACCCGGTGGCACGCTCGGCCGACGCCGGCTCGGCCATGATCGCCTTCTTGCCGCCCGCCGCCTTCGCGAGCGCCTTGAGGTCGAGCTTTCGGTCCACGGGGACGATGCCCACGACGAGCCGCCCGTCCACGTCGGCCAGCAGCGTCTTGAAGACCTGCGTGGCAGTCACCCCGATCGCCGCGGCGGCCTCGAGGCCGTAGCCGAGGTCGCTGCCCGGGTCGTGCTCGTACGGGTGGAGCGTGTGCGCGACGCCTGCCTTCTCGAGGGCGACGATCGCCGGGGTGCCGCCGTGAGTGCCGGAGGCGTGCTTGCTCTTCTTGGCCACGGCCCGATTCTCCCCCGGCCCGACGGGTGCCGCGCAGCCCTCGCGTACGGTGGGGTCGTGCTCGCCCTCCTCATCCTGGCTTGTGTGGTGGGCGGGGCCCTCCAGCGCGTGACCGGGATGGGCTTCGGCCTGGTCGCCGGGCCGTTCATCGTGCTCCTCGTCGGGCCGCTCGAGGGCGTGCTGCTGGTGAACCTCGTGGGCGCGGGGAGCGCGCTGCTGATCCTCGCGCGGGTCTCGCGGGGCGTGGACTGGCGCCGGTACGCGTGGCTCGCGACGGGCTCGGTCACAGCGAGCGTGCCCGCGGCGCTGCTCCTGCGGCAGGCGAGCGGACCCGTGCTGGAGGCCACCGTGGGGCTGGTCGTGGTGCTCGCGATGACGCTCGCCCTCGTCACCTCGCGGCTGGCCGGGAGCGAGCGCCGGTTCCGCACGGAGGCGCGCCCGCCGCTGCTGCTCACCGGGCTGGCGAGCGGCTTCGGGAGCGTCGCGGCGGGCGTCGGCGGGCCTCCGCTGGCTGTCTACGCGGTCCTGGACCGGTGGGACACGCTGCGGTTCGCGGCCACGGCGCAGCCGTTCTTCCTGACGAACGCGGTCGCTGCCATCGTGGCGAAGCTGGTGTTCACGGATGCGTCGTTCCCCGCGCTGTCCGCGTGGGAGTGGGCGGCGATCGCGGTCGCCGCGGCCGCCGGGATCGGGCTGGGCGAGCTGCTCGCACCGCGCTTGTCCCGCGAGGCCACGCGCCGGGTCCTGGTGGTCCTCGCCTATGCGGGCGGGGTCGCGACCCTGGTGCGTGGCCTCGCGGGCTCGTTCGCCTGAGCGGTCAGCCGAGCGTCATCCGCGGCTCGCCGTTCACCAGCCCGGTGCCGGCGATGGTGCAGGTCCCGCCGCGCGGGGCGCCGTTGTTCCACGCCTGCCGCACGCACGAGCGCATGGCGAGCTGTGCCCAGTAGTTCGGGTGGAGCGACTCCTGCACGTAGTACGTCGGGCCGATCGTCGAGACGGTGCGGATCTGGTTGACCCACTCGGTCCGGTCCACGGCGTTCGCGGAACGCCAGTCGGCGACGCCGACCTCCTCGTACAGGCCGACCGTGTTCTCGCACAGCCGGCGGCCGTTGAACGCGCCCTGCAGCTCGAGGACGCGGGAGTTGGTCACACCCGAGTCGGTCAGGGCGCCGCGCACGGCCCCGTTGATGGTCGGCAGGGCGGTGCTGTTGGCCCAGTCCGCGTCCCTGTTCCAGAAGCCGCAGCCGCCGGTGAACTGGCGCGTGTACCCGGACTCGGAGTAACGGATTGCCGAGCCGTTCGGGAGCGGCGACGGGTAGGTCTGGACGAGCATCGTCCATGCGGTGTCGGCGTACCCGGCGTTGCGCATGGCGGTGCGGACGTTCTGGAACGCGGCCGCGACGCGGGCGCGCACGGCGGCCACGTTGGCGGACGTGAAGTTCGCGGTGACGGAGCTGTCGTCGGAGCAGTAGTCCTTCCACCAGCTCGGCGAGGCGAGGAAGTCGGTGACGCACTGCTGCACGATCGACGCGAAGCCGAAGTCGTTGCCGCCCACCTGGACCACGACCATGCGGACGTTGTTGGTGGTCGCGAACTCCTGGAGCATCAGCGCCTGGCCCTTGTTCGTGCCGCTGGCGTAGAAGTCGAGGCCCGGCTTGAAGTAGCCCTCGCTGGTGGTGTGCGTGGCGGCCTTCGCACCGCTGCACGCGAGGTTGAGGCCGTTGACCCCGCCCCCGACGTAGGCCTCGGCTGCGCGCGAGCGGTGGCACCGGTTGATGGTCTCGCCGGTGCCGGTGGCGTTGTCGAAGTACGCGGTGGAGCCGAGCGCGTCGGCGCGCGCGGACGAGGAGTTGGAGCTGCCGGCCCATCGGCCGGCCTCCCCAGAGATGTACGAGTCGCCCAGGGTGACGACCCACGGCGTTCCTGAGCCGGGACCGTCGGCTGCGGCCGGCGGCGCGACGGCGACGAGGGTGGGCGCGAGCAGGGCGAGGGCGCCGATGAGCACGGCGGACAGACGAGTGGACGGCATCGTTGACTCCGTTCGTCGAGCGTCTCCGGGTCGCGACGCTGCGCCCGGACGCTATCGACGGAATCTTATGTTCTGTCCACGCTTAGGTAAATACTTACTAAATATCAGTTAGATCTGACCCACGCCCAGCACCGTCAGCACGACCTCGCCCGCCTCGTCGCTCGCGGCCAGGTCGACCAGCACCGTGACGGCCCAGTCCCGGTTGCCGTCGCGGTCGTCGAGCACCTGGCGCACCCACCACGTCCCCGGCTCCACGCGGCCGCCGTGCGGCAGCTCGGCACCCGGCTCGATGAACGCCAGGAGCCCGGAGGCACGAGCCGCCGGGCCGATCCCGATCGCGTCGTCGCCCTGCTCCTCGAACAACGGGTCGAGGGCCTCGGCCCAGTCGTCGCCCGACCAGCCGCCACCCAGCGCGCCCAGGATGTCGTACGCCTCGCGGGACGCGAGCTCCACACGGCGGAACAACGCGTTGCGCACGAGCCGGCGGAACGCGCGCGGGTTGCCCGTCACCGGTCGGGCCGGCGCCTCCCCCGCCTCGGCGAGCGGCCCGCTCGTGAGCATGTCCGCGTCGTCGTCGACGGGGTTCGCCAGGCGCTCCCACTCGTCGAGCAGCGACGAGTCGACGCCGCGCACGAGCTCGCCGAGCCACTCGACGACCTCCTGCACCTCCTCGGTGCGGTGCTCCTCCGGCACGACCTGGCGCAGCGCCCGGTACGCGTCCGCGAGGTAGCGCAGCACCACCCCCTCGGTGCGCTCCAGCCCGTACACGGAGACCACCTCGGCGAACGTCATCGCGTGCTCGACCATGTCGCGCACCACCGACTTCGGCGACAGCTCCGCGTCCGCGACCCACGGGTTGCCCGCGCGGTAGGTGCGGAAGGCGGGCTCCAGCAGGTCGGCGAGCGGCTGCGGCCAGGTCACGTCCTCCAGGAGCGCCATCCGCTCCTCGTACTCGAGCCCTTCGGCCTTCATCGCGGCGACCGCCCCGCCGCGCGCCTTGTTCTGCTGGCCGAGCAGCACCTGACGGGGGTCGTCGAGCGTCGCCTCGATGATGCTGACCACGTCGAGCGCGTGCGTGGGGCTCTCCACGCCGAGCAGGTCCATCGCGGCCAGCGCGAAGGGCGACAGCGGCTGGTTCAGCGCGAAGTCGCGCGGCAGGTCCACGGTCAGGCGGACGCTCGGGCGCCACCCCTGCGGGCGGGTCGCGTCCGGGACGCGCACCTTCTCGACGACGCCGGCGACGCGCAGGCTCCGGTAGATCCGGAACGCCTGCCGCACGTGCTCGGCCTTCTTGCCGTCCGTGTCGTGGTTCGCGGTGAGCAGGTGGCGCATCGCGTCCACGGGGTCGTGGTCGGTGGCCGACGGCGACCCGCCGCGACCCGCCCGCGCGAGGACGTTGAGCACCATCGCGTGCGTGACCCGGAAGTTGCTGGTCAGCGGCTCGGGGTCGGCGTCGCGCAGGCGCTCGAACGTGGAGTCCGTCCAGTTGACGGAACCCTGCGGCGCCTTCTTGCGCACGATCTTCTTCAGCTTCTTCGGGTCGTCGCCCGCCTTCTCGAGCGCCTTGCGGTTCTCGATCACGTGGTCGGGCGCCATGACGAGCACCTCGCCCACGGTGTCGAACCCGGCGCGGCCGGCGCGGCCCGCGATCTGGTGGAACTCGCGCGCCGTGAGGTGGCGCATGCGCTCCCCGTCGAACTTCACCAGGCTCGTGAGGAGCACCGTGCGGATCGGCACGTTGATGCCGACCCCGAGGGTGTCCGTGCCGCACACGACCTTGAGCAGGCCCTGCTGGGTGAGCCGCTCGACGAGGCGGCGGTACTTGGGCAGCATCCCCGCGTGGTGCACGCCGACTCCGTGGCGGAGGAACTTGCTGAGCGTCTTGCCGAAGCCGGTGCCGAAGCGGAAGGCGCCGATCTCGGCCGCGATGGCCTCCTTGTCGGCCTTCGACGCGACGTTCATCGAGAGCAGCGCCTGCGCGCGCTCCACGGCGTCCTTCTGCGTGAAGTGCACGACGTACACCGGCGCGCGGCGCGTCTGCACCAGCTCGTCGATCACCTCGGTGAGCGGCTCGACGACGTAGGAGAACGTCAGCGGGACGGGTCGTTCGGCGCCGGTGACCTCCGCGACCGGGCGTCCGCTGCGCTTCTCCAGGTCCTCCGCGAGGCGCGACGTGTCGCCCAGCGTCGCCGACATCAGGAGGAGCTGCGTACGGGGCAGCTCGAGGAGCGGCACCTGCCAGGCCCAGCCGCGCTGCGGGTCGCCGTAGAAGTGGAACTCGTCCATGACGACCTGGGTGATCGCGTCCTCGCCGGTGCGGGCGCCGCCGTCGCGCAGTGCGACGTTCGCCAGGATCTCGGCCGTGCAGCAGATGATCGGGGCGTCCGGGTTCACCGAGGAGTCACCCGTCGTCATGCCGACGTTCTTGGACCCGAAGGCCGCGACGAGGTCGAAGAACTTCTCGCTGACCAGCGCCTTGAGCGGGGCCGTGTAGTAGGTGCGACCCCCGCGCCCGGAGCGGAAGGCCGCGAGCGCCGCGAACTGGGCACCCATCGCAACCATCGACTTCCCCGAACCGGTGGGGGTGGCGAGGATGACGTGCGAGCCCGAGACGAGCTCGATGAGCGCCTCGCTCTGGTGCGGGTACAGGTCCCGCCCGCCGGCCGACGCCCACTGCGAGAACCCCTCGAAGAGCACGTCGGGGTCGGGGTCCTTGCCGGTCGGAGCGGGCAGGTACGGGACGAGGGTGCCGGCGGGCTTCGGCGTGGCGGGGGACGTCATGGTGCGCCCATTGTCGCAGCCTGCCGGCTCTCCCCCGCCTGCACCGCGAGCGCGGAGACGACGGCGGGGGCGAGCCCGGCGAGACGGGACCCGCTCAGGCTGCCGGGCCCCTCTGATATGCCGGGAACGCGAGGTCGCTCGGCACGATCGACTTGCCGAGCGGCAGGAGCGACAGCGGGATGAGCTTGATGTTCGCGATGCCGAGCGGGATGCCGATGATCGACACGAACAGCGGGATCGCCGTGACGATGTGCCCGATCGCCAGCCACCAGCCGGCCAGTACGATCCAGATGACGTTGCCGACGAAGGACCCCGCGCCGGCGTCCGGCTTGTCGACGACCGTGCGCCCGAACGGCCACAGGGCGTAGTTGGCGATGCGGAACGAGGCGATCGCGAACGGGATCGTGATGATCGGGATGCACAGCAGGACCCCGGCGATCACGTAGCCGAACCAGAGCGCCAGGCCCGCGAACAGGACCCAGATGATGTTGAGCAGCGTCTTCAAGACCGGTACCAGCTTTCCGTCCGGGTGGGAGAGACGCTGAGCAGCGCCTTCATGTCGCGATTGTCCCGCACGTCGGGCCTGCCGCGGAACCCTGACCGCCCCTGACCCGACCCGGATCCTTCCTACACTGACCGCGTGACCGTCGCAGACAACCTCGCCCGCCTGCGGGCCCGCATCGACGCCGCCGCGGTCGCCGCCGGCCGCGACCCGTCCGGGGTGCGGCTCCTGGTCGCGACCAAGACCCAGGACGCGCCGACCGTCCTCGAGGCCCTCGACGCCGGCGTCGACCTCATCGGCGAGAACCGCGTGCAGGAGCTCGTCGCCAAGGCGCCGGCGCTCGCCGACCGGGTGGCGGCGGGCACCGCGGCGGTGCACATGATCGGCCACCTCCAGCGCAACAAGGTGAACCAGGTGCTGGCCACCGCGACGTGCGTCGAGTCCGTGGACTCGGCCGACGTCGCGGCAGCCCTGGCGACCCGGTGCGCGGCCGCGGGCCGCACCCTGGACATGATGGTCCAGGTCAACGTCTCCGGCGAGGAGACCAAGGCGGGTGTCGCGCCCGACGCCGCCGCCGCCTTCGCCTGCACCGTCGCGGCGATGCCGGGCCTGCGCCTGACCGGCTTCATGACGATCGGGGCGCACAGCGACGACGAGGCGCTGGTCCGCGCCGGCTTCGCACGGCTGCGGGCCGTCCGGGACGAGGTGCTCGCCTCCGGACGACCCGGCACTGCGGACGCGCGGGAGCTGTCGATGGGCATGACCGGCGACCTCGAGCTCGCGATCGCCGAGGGTGCGACGATCGTGCGCGTGGGGACGGCGGTCTTCGGCCCGCGCTGAGCCTCAGCCGCTGGCCGCGACCGATTCCAGGTGGTCGACGACGAGGGCCTGGAGGTCCGCGCCGGCACCGAGGGTCGCTCGGTCGATCCGGGGGTCGGCCGGGGCCTCGTCGTTCCCGATGAAGTAGTTGTTCGCCCGCCCGTCCCACTGCACGATCGCGTTCCCGACGCGTACGAAGCCGAGGTAGCCCTCGGCGCAGTAGTACGAGTCAGCGCACCACAGGTAGTCGAGGACGTAGCCCGTCGCAGAGTCGGCGACTGCGGTCACCTCGAAGTTCATGGGATCGCGGGCGTACGTGAAGTAGACCGCGACGGATTCGCACCCGCGGGCGGCCACTCCGACGGAGTCGAACGCGGCCCTCGCCGAGACCTCGTCGGCGAAGAGCGTCACTGTCTGCGCGAACGTGCCGCCGGGGTAGCTGACGAACCGGCGGCGGTAGCCGTCGAGCGGAACGCCCGCGGCGTTGACCGTGACGAGCGGTGCGCACTCCGCCGGTGCGTACTCCGTCCCGGTCTCGGCCTCCCAGGTGAGCTCCTCGCTCTGAAGATTCCCGGAACCATCGAAACCTGCGAGCGCCCCGATCGTGGCGTCCGGAACGAGCAGGGTGGCGACCTGCCCGACCGAGAAGAAGGGCGCCGCCTCCGTGGGCGTCGGGCTCGCTGTGGCCGACGGGGACAGCGACGGCGACGGACTCGGCGTGAGGCTGCGGGAGGGCGTCGCGCTGGAGGACGGGCTCGGGACGGCGGGCAGCGGGGCCTCCTGGCGCCCCGAGAGCGCCTGGGCGGCGCCGAAGGCGACCAGCGCCACGACCACGGCCGACATCCCGCCCACGACGGCCGCTCGCACGCGGCGCCGGTTCCGGATGCGTGCCCGGATCGCCGCCTCGGAGTCCTCGAGCGCGCCCGAGCGGGCTCCCGGCGCTCCGGAGGCGAGCGCGTCCTGGAGACCGGCCCGCACGCCCACCGGGCCCCAGTCGTCGAGGGCGCCGCGCAGGACGACGTTCGCGTCCGAGAGGTACCGCTTCACCGTTCCAGGAGCGAGCCCCAGCACGGCCGCGACGTCGGGCACCGTCAGGTCGTCGTAGAACCGCAGCACGACGCAGGCACGCTGGCGCGGCGTGAGCAGGTCGAGCGCCGAGGCGACGTCGAGGCGCACTGCGACAGCGCCCTCGGGCCCGCCGACCGGCCGCTCCCACGTGCCCAGGGACCGGGTCCGCCGGTTCCGCTCCCGGCGGTACCGGTCGAGGTAGGCGGTGAGGATCGCACTGCGGACGTAGGCCTCGCTGCTCGTGAAGTGAGCGGGGGTGCCGTCGACCGCGTGGACGGCAGCGCCCCCCGGGGCCTCGGGAAGGCGGTTCAGCCGCGAGATCACCCGCACGAGCGCCTCCTGCACGAGGTCCTCGGCTTCACGCCGGTCACCACACACGAAGTAGGCATAGCCCGTCAGCGCGCGTCCTCGCGCCACCACGAGCTCGTGCAGCTCGCGCTCCCACCGTCTTGGCGTCATCTGATGCTCCTTCGCCGGGCCACCTGCTGTGCTCGACGAACGAACGCGATCGGCATGCCGACCGTTGGTGTGACCCGCGTCACCTGCCGAGGAGAGACAGGGCGTCCCGGACGCCCGAGACGCCTTCGGTCGCGAGGGCCGCCCGCGCGGTGTCCTGCCGCACGCCGGCCAGCAGCATGACGATCGCGACGCGCAGGTCTCCCCCGGTCTGGCCGAGGGTCTGCTCGCACGCCTCGTGGTCGAGGCCGGTCGCCTGGACGAGCAGGCGAACCTGGCGCCCGCGGAGCTTGTCGTTCGTGGCCAGGAACTCGACCATGAGGTTCGAGTACGTCTTGCCGAGCCGCACCATGACGGCGGTGGAGAAGGTGTTGAGCACCAGCTTCTGGGCGGTGCCGGCCTTCATCCGGGTGGAGCCGGTGATCGCCTCCGGGCCCGTGCTGACGAGGATCGGCACGTCGACCACCTCGGCCAGGGGCGACCAGGGGTTGGACGCGACGAGCACGGTCCGGGCGCCGCGCTCGCGCGCCCGGGCGAGGGCGCCGCGGACGTAGGGCGTCCCGCCGCTGGCGGCGATGCCCACGACGACGTCGTGCGGGCCGACGCCGTCGACGGCGTCAGCGCCGGCCTCGACGTCGTCCTCGGCACCCTCGACAGCGGAGCGCATCGCACCGAAGCCGCCCGCCAGGTGCGGCACGAACATCTCCTCGCCGACGCCGAACGTCGGCCACAGCTCCGCGGCGTCGATCACGCCGGTGCGCCCCGACGAGCCGGACCCCACGTAGTGCACGCGCCCGCCCGCGCGGATTCCCGAGACGGCCAGCTCGACCGCCTCGACGATCCGGGGGTGCTGGGCACGGACGGCGGCGACGACCCCGGCGTCCTCGTCGGTGATCATCCGGACGACGTCGGCCGTCGGCACCATGTCGATGTCCCGGGTACGGGCGTTGCGCTCCTCCGTCGGCGACACCGGCCGGACGACCTGGCGCGACTGCTCGTAACCCGCCTCGGCGATCATCGGCGACTCTCCTTTATGCTCTTCTGCCCGGGTGCCATGTCCGACGGAGGCTGCGGGAAAGGAATTCCCTGGTCTATCTGCTTCATGGAGATTACTGCCCAAACGGCCGGCGCCGAAAGTCTCGGCCAACCAGACGTTATCGAATCGCAATGATCGGGACGGTAGGAATCACCGGTGAGCCGGCAATCGGCTCGAGGGGCGTCACGGCACGCGCGCGGTCCACCCCGGCGTCGTGAACTTCGTGCGCACCAGCTCCTCGGCGCGCTCGCGCTCCGCGGGCGTCACCGTCCCGTCGAAGGTGCGGTAGCGCGCGCGGAACGCCTTCACGAGGGCCTCGATGACGTCCTCGCGAGCCATCCCCGTCTGCGACCGCAGCGGGTCGACCCGCTTGTTCGCACTCCTCGTGCCCTTGTCGCTGAGCTTCTCGCGGCCGATGCGCAGCACCTGCGTCATCTTGTCGGCGTCCATGTCGTACGCCATCGTCGCGTGGTGCAGGATCGCGCCACCGGCGGTCCGCTTCTGGGCGGCGCCCGCGATCTTCCCGGCCGGCGAGGCGATGTCGTTGAGGGGCACGTACGTGGCGTCGATGCCGAGGTCGTGCAGGGCGCCGACGACCCAGTCGTCGAGGAAGGCGTAGGACCGCTCGAAGCTCAGGCCCTCGACCAGCGAGGCCGGCACGTACAGGGAGTACGAGATCGTGTTGCCCGGCTCCATGAACATCGCGCCGCCGCCCGAGATCCTGCGGATCACGCGGGCCCCGAGCCGATCCGCTGCGGCCAGGTCGACCTCGCCGCGCAGCGACTGGAACGAGCCGATGATCACGGCCGACTCGTCCCACTCCCAGATCCGCAGCGTCGGCCCGCGGCGGCCGGCGTCGAGCTCCTCGGTGAGCACCTGGTCGAGCGCCACGTTGAGAAGCGGGGAGACGGGTTCGTCGTGGATCACCTCGAAGAGGTGATCGGCCCAGCCGGTGGCGTGGCCGAGCGCGCGGCGGGTCGCGATCGCGACGGCGTCCGCGTCGAACCCGACCATCGTCGCGCCGGCCACGGCCCGCTCGACGGCGGCCGCGAGGAGCACCACCGAGGAGTCCCCCGGCATGCCCTCGAGGGCGGTGCCGATGTCCTCGAGCGCCTCGTCCGGGTCAAGGAAGAAGTCACCGCTCACGCGTACGTCGGCGAGGCGGCCCTCGGCCACCTCGACGTCGACCGCGACGAGCTTGCCACCGGGGACCTTGTACTCTCCACGCACGCGTCCACGGTACGCCGGAGGCCTCGCTCCGGACGCCGGCGACACAGCGGACCCGGCCGCGCTCCGCCGTCGGGCAGCCTGAGTAATTCGGGCAGGCTTGTGCATTACCCGGCATGAAGAAGCAGCGGGTGAAATTCACCCGCGATGTGGCAATGATTTGTTTTGTTCTTTATCCATTCTTGGCGAAACTTCGTGCCAGAATGGGTCGGTGAGCGATATCACACGGGGGGCAGACGATCCGGCGGCCGAAGGCTGGGCCGAGACGTGGAACGTCGCGCTCGATGTCGGTGGCAGCGGGTCCCGGCTTGTCGCGGAGCTGAAGCACGGTCCGGAGCCCGAGCGCATCCAGCTCGAGGGCCGGCCCGTACGGATCCTGCCGACCGGCAGCGACGCCTCCGAGGTCGTCGCGTCCCTGTGCCGTTCCTTCACGGCATGGGCGGCCCGCACCGGACAGCCCGGCGACCCGGCGCGCGAGGGCAGGCCTCACGTGTCCGCGGCCGCCGTGGGCGTCACGGGCCTGACGTCGCTCGTGCCCAGCCCCGGCGAGGTGCACGACGTGCTCGCCCGCGAGCTGTTCACCAACCGCACGGCCGTGGCCGGCGACGCGCTGACCGCCCACCTGGGCGCACTGCGCGGGCGCGCCGGCGCAGTGCTCGCCGTCGGGACCGGCGCCGTCGCGTTCTCATTCGACAGGTCCGGTCGCTGGCACCGCGCCGACGGCTGGGGCCACCTCCTCGGCGACCTGGGGGCCGGCGTGTGGATCGGCGGCGAGGCGCTGCGCGCCGCGACGGCGGCGCACGACGGACGCCCCCGCGGCGGCTCCAAGCGGCTCCTCGACGCCGCCCTCGCCCGCCTCGGGCCGGTGCCGAGCTGGCCCGCCCAGCTCTACATGAGCGCCGACCGTGCTCGGAAGCTCGCGTCGTTCACGCCCGAGGTGATGCGCGCCGCGCAGGAGGGCGACGAGATGTCGCAGCGGATCCTGCACGAGGCCGGCAAGCACCTGGCCACGACGCTCGCGACCGCCCTCGCCCCGGGGATCCCCGCGCTCGCCTCGACCACGGGACGTCTCGTGCAGGAGGAGTCGCCCCTGACGCGCTCGCTCGCCGAGAACCTCGCGGAGGAGCGGCCGGACGTGCAGCTCGTCCCCAGCGCGGGCACTCCGCTCGACGGAGCCCTCCACCTGGCCCGACGGCTGGCGGAGGTGCCCGCCAAGGTGGTGGGATACCGTCCATGGCTCACGGTCCGGATCGATGGGCGCGGCGCGGCCGGCGGTCCCGCCGACATGGGCGCTGACACGCTCGTGGCCGAGCTGTCCGCGACCGAGCTCCCGGTCGACCGAGCCGACCGGCACAACCTGCCCGGACATCCGTACGGGCAGCATGGCCCGGCCCGACCTTCAGGAGACGCCTCATGACAGGTGACGTGCTCGTCCGGCTCGAGCGAGCGCTGCCGACGCTGCGCCCCGCCGAGGCGCGGGTGGCGCAGACGGTCCTCGACGACCCCGACACCGTCGTGGGGTCGACGATCACCGAGCTGGCTGGGCACGCCGACACCTCGCAGGCGACCGTCGTGCGGTTCTGCCGCGCGGTGGGCTACGCCGGGTACCCGGAGTTCCGCATCGACCTGGCGCAGGCGACGAGCCGCCGCATGGTCGAGCTGGAGCGTTCGGGCATCGCCCAGGGCGAGATCAACCAGGAGGACGGCGTCAACGACGTCATCAACAAGATCGCCCACCACGAGGCCCGGACCATCGAGGAGACCGCGCGGGGACTCGACCGCGCCGCTCTGGAGAACGTCGCGAAGGCCCTCGCGGCGGCGCCGCGCATCGACGTCTACGGCGTGGGCTCGTCCAGCCTCGCGGCACAGGACCTCGCGATGAAGCTGCAGCGCATCGGCCTGTACGTCTTCTCGTCCCCCGACGCGCACCAGCAGCTCGCGTCCGCGTCTCTCCTCGAACCAGGCTCGGTGGCGATCGCCGTGACCCACTCCGGGCGCACTCCGGAGACGGTCCGCGCCCTCGCGATCGCGCACGAGCGCGGGGCGACGACGGCGTCGATCACGAACTACCCGCAGGCCGCGATCGCCGAGGCGTCCGACCTGGTGCTCGCCACGGCCGCCCGCGAGACGCAGTTCCGGGCCGGCGCCATGTCGAGTCGTATCGCGCAGCTCGCGGTCGTCGACTTCCTCTTCGTCCGCGTCGCGCAGCAGCAGTTCGACCGCACGCAGGTCGCGCTCAAGCGCACCTGGGCGGCCGTGCACCAGGACGAGCCGGACGGCCGACGCCACCAGTGACGGGCGGCGCCGGCCGTCGGCCGGCGTGCCTCAGAGGGGCTCGACGCCCGCCTTGAGCAGCCCGTACACGTGCCCGTCCGTGAGGGCCTCCCAGGCCGCCTCGATGACGTTCGGGCCGACACCCACCGTGGACCACGACCGCACCCCGTCCGTGTGCTCGATGAGCACGCGCGTGGTCGCATCGGTGCCCTGCTCGCTGTCCAGGATGCGCACCTTGAAGTCGATGAGCTCGAACCGCTCGATCTCCGGGTAGACCCGCGTCAGCGCGTCGCGCAGCGCCTGGTCGAGCGCGTTCACCGGGCCGTTCCCCTCACCCGTCGACACGTGCCGCTCGCCACCGGCGCTCAGCTTGACCGTCGCCTCGGCGAGGGCCTCGGCGTCGGGGCCCGCTGCCCGGCCCGGCACGGTCTCCACGATGGTGCGCCACGACTCGACAGAGAAGTAGCCGGGGCGCTGCCCCATCTCCTCGAGCAGGACCAGCTCGAACGACGCGTCGGCCGCCTCGTACGTGTAGCCGGCGGCCTCGCCGTCCTTGACCCGGTTGGTGACCCGGGCGAGCAGCTCCGCCTGGCCCGCCAGGTCGAAGCCCAGCTCGCGGCCCTTCAGCTCGATGGACGCCCGGCCCGCCATGTCGCTCACCAGCATGCGCATGTCGTTGCCCACCGAGGTGGGGTCGGTGTGCTGGTACATGTCCGGGTCCACCCGGATCGCCGACGCGTGCAGCCCGCCCTTGTGCGCGAACGCGCTCGCGCCGACGTACGGCTGGCGGGCGAACGGCGAGATGTTCGTGACCTCGCTGATGGCGTGCGCGATGCGGGTCGCGTCGCGCAGGCCGTTCCCGGCGAGCAGGGTCATGCCGCGCTTGAGCTCGAGGTTGGCGACCACGGCGACCAGGTCGGCGTTTCCGGTGCGCTCCCCGTAGCCGTTGACGGTGCCCTGGACGTGGGTGGCGCCGGCCTCGACGGCCGCGAGCGAGTTGGCGACGGCGCACCCGGAGTCGTTGTGCGCGTGGATGCCGAGGCGGACCGCCCCGGAGGCGAGGGCCTCGTGTCCGACGGCGGAGCTCACCTCCGCCGTGATCTCACCCACCCAGCTGGGCAGCATCCCGCCGTTCGTGTCGCACAGCGTGACCACCTCCGCGCCGGCCGAGAACGCCGCGTCGACGGCGCTGAGCGCGTACGCGCTGTCGTACCGGTACCCGTCGAAGAAGTGCTCGGCGTCGAGCACGACGCGGCGGCCCTCGCCCACGAGGAACGCGACCGTGTCGGTGATCATCGCGAGGTTCTCCTCGCGCGTGGTGCGCAGGGCCCGCTCGACGTGCCGCACGTCGGACTTCGCGACGAGCGTCACGACCGGCGTGTCGGCGTCGAGCAGGGCACGGACCTGCGGGTCGTCGTAGGCGCGCACACCCGCACGGCGGGTGGCTCCGAAGGCCGCGAGCTGGGCGTTGCGGAGCGTGAGCTCCTTCTTGGCGCGCGCGAAGAAGTCCGTGTCCTTGGGCACCGCGCCCGGCCAGCCACCCTCGATGAAGCCGACGCCGAGGTCGTCCAGGAGCTGGGCGATCGCGAGCTTGTCCGCGACCGACAGGTTCATGCCCTCCTGCTGCGCGCCGTCACGGAGGGTCGTGTCGTACACGTGGAACGTGTCCGAGGGTGCCGTGCTCATGCTTCTCCCACCAGTGCTTCGGGGGACGGGGTCCGCGAGGTCAGTCTCGAGGCCAGGTCCCGGGGCAAAGAAAAAGACCCCCCAGGTACGGAAGGTCGGCGCGGCCGGCGGTTTTGTGCCGGACGCGCTACACGATGATGTGCGCCAGTCGCAGGGGTACGCGCGGTGTCATGCGCCACATGGTGCCACATCCGCGGCGATCAGGCACGGGCCTCCCGCGCACCGGACCGCCTCGACGGCTCAGCGCAGCAGGAGGTGCTCCAGCCGCCGCGCCGTCCCGAGGACGCCGAGGACGCCGAGCGCCGTCAGGTAGGCGAGGTTCCACAGCACGCCGGTGCTCACCTCCCCCAGCATGAGCGCCCGCTCGAGCGCGACCCCGTGGTACAGCGGGGTGAGCTGGACCAGCCACTGCAGCGCGGGCGGGTACGTCGACAGCGGGAAGAACGTGGCGCTGAACAGGAACATGGGCTGGATCGCGAGGTTGATCCACTCGAAGTCGGTCCACGACCGCATGAACGTCGTGGCGAACATCCCCACCGCCGCGAAGGCGAAACCGATGAACACGGCCGCGGGGAGTGCGAGGAGCGCCCACCAGGAGGTGACCACGCCCGCGAGCAGCGCAACCACGAGGAACAGCGCCGAGTACAGCGCGCCCCGCACGAGCGACCACGCGATCTCGCCGACGGCGACGTCGCGCGGCCCGAGCGGCGTGGCGAGCACGGCGTCGTAGAGCTTCGCGTAGCGCAGCTTCCAGAACACGTTGAACGTCGAGTCGAAGACCGCGCCGTTCATCGCGGACGACGCGAGCAGCGCGGGCGCGACGAACACTGCGTACGTCACCTGAGCGCCTGAGTCGGTCGTGACCGTCTGCACCAGGGCACCGATGCCGATGCCGAGCGAGAACAGATACATGACGGGCTCGGCGAACCCCGTGGCCAGGGCGATCCAGCCGTGCTTGTACGCCCGGACGTTGCGCTCGACGAGCATCCTCGCCATCCCCGCGCCCGCCGGGATCGGCACGAGGCGCGAGATGCGCACCGCCAGCGGGACGGTCGCCGTCGTCGTCCCGGTCACTTCACCAGCCTCCTCGTGAACAACCGCACCGCGAGCACCCAGCCCACCACCACGAACGCCACCAGCACCGAGAGGTGCAGCGCCAGCCACGGCGGGTCCACCGTGCCGAGAGCGACAGCGCGGCTCGCCTCCACGCCGTGCCACAACGGCGTGACCCAGGCGATCGGCTGTAGCCACACCGGCAGGCTCTCCACGGGGAAGAACGTGCCGGAGAACAGCATGAGGGGCGTCACCACCAGGCGGAACAGGATGTTGAACCCGCTGTCCGACTCCTGCGTGGCCGTGAACGCGAACACCGGCACCGTGAACGCCAGCCCGGTGAGCACCGCGACCGGCACGCACCACACCGCGCCCCAGCTCGAGAAGCCGCCGAACGCGGCCGCGACGGCGACGAAGATGACGCTCGCCATCGCGATGTGGCCCACCACCGCGGAGATGTGGCCGGCGAGGACGTCCCGCACGCGCAGGGGCGTGCCGAGCATCGTCTGGTACATCCGGTCCCACATGAGGTTGCCGAGCACCGCGTAGGTCGACTCGCCGATCGAGACCCACATGGCCTGCACCGCGACGATCGCGGGCACCAGGTACTGCAGGTAGGGCACGCCCCCGACCCCGCCGGACCGCGCGTCGACGAGGCTGCCGAGGCCGATGCCCATGGAGAGCAGGAAGAACAGCGGCGACACGAAGCGGCTGATGATCGTGCCGCGCCACGTGCGCTTGTAGACGACGACCTGGTACCACACCACGGAACCGATCCGCTCGGCCGTGCTCAGGGGCGGGCGGACGCCGTGCGCGCCGCGACCCGCGAAGACGTCGGTCTGCTGGCTCATCGTCAGTCCACCAGCGTCCGGCCGGTGAGGTGCAGGAACACGTCCTCGAGCGTGGAGCGGCGCACGAGCGACGAGAGCGGGGCGAGGCCGCGCGAGTGCACGGCCGCAGCGGCCGCGTCACCGTCCTCGGTGTAGACGAGGAGGCGGTCGGGGAGGACCTCGACCCGTTCGCCGATCCCGGCGAGCTTGCCCGCGTACTCCGCGTGGTCGTGGGCGTCGAACCGCAGCTCGAGCACCTCCCGCGTGGAGTACTGCTCGATGAGGGACCGCGGCGACCCCTCCGCGACGATCCTGCCGTGGTCCATGACGACGAGCCGGTCGCAGAGCTGCTCCGCCTCGTCCATGTAGTGCGTCGTCAGGATGATGGTGACGCCCTGCCGCTTGAGCCGGAAGAGCCGGTCCCACAGCAGGTGCCGCGCCTGCGGGTCCAGGCCCGTCGTCGGCTCGTCGAGCAGCAGCAGCTCGGGTGAGCTGATGAGCGACCTGGCGATCGTGAGCCGCCGTTTCATACCGCCGGACAGCGGCTCGACCCGGTCCTTCGCGCGCTCCGAGAGCTGCGCGAACTCCAGCAGCCCGGCTGTCCGTTCCTTCACCTGGGCGCGCGACAGCCCGAAGTACCGCCCGTAGACCCACAGGTTCTCCTGGACCGTCAGCTCCTGGTCGAGCTGGTCCTCCTGGGGCACCACGCCGAGCCTGGCGCGGATCCGCGGTCCGTCGGCGGCCGGGTCCAGCCCGAAGACGCGGAGCGTGCCGGACGTGGCGGGCGACACGGCGCCGATCATCCGCATCGTCGACGACTTGCCGGCGCCGTTGGGCCCCAGGAACCCGAACAGCTCGCCCCGCTGCACCGCGAAGTCGACGTTTTCGACGGCCGTGAAGCTGCCGAACATCTTCGTCAGACCGCGCGCTTCCAGCAGCACGTCGTCAGCTGTCCCCTCGCTCATGAGGCCACGGTAGACGCGACCACCGACACGGTCGCCGTCATTTCCCCCGGCGTCCCTCCTGCGAACCTGGCCGGGACGTGTTCGACTGGGAGAGTCCGGCTGAACTCGGGAGGTTCCACCATGAGCGACCCCACCCGTCCATACGGCGCCGTTCCGGGCAATCCGGGCGGTTCGCACACGCCCCCGCCGTCCGTCCCGCCGCAACATCGCGACGGCCCGGCCGACGCCCGCTTCCTCGGGCACGTCCCCGACGACGGCCTCGACCCCGATGCGCCCCGGCACGACCACCGCCCTGCGACGACCGGCACCGAGGACCCCCGGCTGGGACTCGAGATCGGCCGGTACTGGTCCGGCGCGCTCGCGACGACGCTCGTGGCCGCTCTGTTCGGCCTCGCAGCGACCTTCGTGATCCAGGACGTCCTCAACCTCGACCTCCAGGCCCCGCCCGACCTGTTCGGCGCGGGCTCCGACCATGCCGGCTGGGCGGTGGCGTGCGCGACGTTCGCGCTCGTCGCGGCGATCGTGCTGAACATCTTCGTCCTGAGCACGCCGCGACCTCGGACATTCTTCGGCTGGATCGTGGCGCTCGCGACCGTGATCCTGGCGACCCTGCCGTTCGCCGGGAGTCCTGAGCCGGTGCCGGCCATCCTGACGGCGATCGTGTGGGTGATCCTCGGTTCCGCCGTGTGGTCGCTGCTCACGGGCGTCCTGGCACGCACGGTGGTCGAGCGCGTCTGACGGTCAGGCGTCCCAGGCGACGTCCCACGACAAGGCGTCCGGCGCGAGGTACCGCACCAGCTCCGCCGCCTCGTCGGCGACGGCCGCCTTGTCGCGCTTCCGCAGGTCGGCAAGGGGTGCGAGACGCAGGACCGCGCGCTCCCCCGCCTCGTCGACCGCCCACGTCCCCGCCACGGTCCCGTCAACGAGGAACGTCGCGAGGACGTCCGCGTTGCGCTTGTACACGGCGGGAACGAGCTCGGGAGCGATGATCCGGTCGCGCACGGCGAGCGCGACCATCAGGTGCTCCCACCGGGGCAGGAACCGGACGGGCGCCGCGGTGTCGCCCGGCACCACCTCGGACGACGCGAGGTCGACGAGCTCGCGACCGTCCGGCCCCTCGTAGGTGCGCAGGTCGAGCGTGCCCAGGGCACGCTTCACCTGACCGGGACGCGCCAGCCCGAGGCCGCGACCGGCGTCGGCCGCCGAGACGGGGCCGAAGGCCGCGAGGTAGCGCGCGAGGACCTCGGCCCGCGCCTCCTCGGGATCGTCGGGCGGCCCGACGGCGGAGCGCACCCAGGCGCGCGCGTCGCCGTAGCGGGGCGTACCGCGGGCGGCCCAGGTGCCGGCGGGCGGGACCTGCACGAGCCCGCCGCCCGCGGACGCGAGCCGCCACCAGGCGCGGGTAACGCCCTTGGGGATCGCCGCCGCGGCGTCGACCCCGGGGTGCAGGCCCGCCACGTGCTCCTCGATCTCGTCGACCCTGCGCGGCTCGGCGCAGAACTCCCGCACGGCCGCGTTGAGCTCGACGAGGTCGAGTCCCGCACGGCGGGCGCTCGGCACCCACGTGGCGAGGCGCTGCTCCGCGGCGACCGCGTCGAGCAGGGCGACGTCGCGCGCCGGGACCAGGTGCAGGGTCGACCGCATCAGGTGCGCCTTCACCACGTGACGCGCCTTCACGGCGTCGTCGAGGTCGGCGATCCGCTGGTCCTGCCGCCGCGACCAGAGCGCGACGAACGGCATCCGCGCGTGCTGCGCCTGCAGCCCGCCGACGGCACCGATCACGTCCGTGACGGTGCCGTCGGCGCGAGCCAGCAGGGCCTGGCGTGCCAGCGTCGTGCGATTCAGGTCACGCTGCGTCAGGCGCTGCATGCCGGCGGGCTCAGGCGAGCCGGCGCATCCAGCCGTGCCTGTCGGCGGCCCGGCCGTACTGGATGTCCGTGAGCTCGGCGCGCACGGCCATCGTGAGCTCGCCCGCCCCGCCGCCGCCCACCGCGTGGTCGAACGTGCTGCCGGCGAGCCGGCCCACCGGGGTCACGACCGCAGCGGTGCCGCACGCGAAGACCTCCGCGACCTCGCCGGACGCGAGACCCTTGACCAGCTCGGCCAGGGGGATGCGCCGTTCCACGACCTCGTGGCCGCGGTCGGCGACAAGCTGCAGGATGGACGACCGCGTCACGCCCTCGAGGATCGAGCCGGTGAGCTCCGGCGTGTGGACGGACCCGTCCGCCTTCACGACGAACACGTTCATCCCGCCGAGCTCCTCGAGGTACTTGTCCTCCACGGCGTCGAGGAAGCACACCTGGTCGAAGCCGTTCTTCTGGGCCTCGACCTGCGGCAGCAGGCTCGCCGCGTAGTTGCCGCCGCACTTGGCCGCGCCGGTGCCGCCGGGGCCCGCGCGGTGGTAGTCCTCCGCGACCCAGATGGAGACGGGCTTCACGCCGCCGGCGAAGTACGGGCCGACGGGCGACGCGATGACCAGGTACTCGACCTCGGCGCTCGGCCGCACGCCGAGGAACGGCTCCGACGCGTACATGAACGGGCGCAGGTACAGGCTGGAGTCCTCGCCGGACGGCACCCAGCTGACGTCGGTACGCACGAGGGCCGCGAGGGAGCCGACGAAGTCGTCGACAGTCAGCGCAGGCAGCGCGAGCCGGTGCGCGGACCGGGCGAACCGGGCCGCGTTGGCGTCGGGGCGGAACGTCCACACCGAGCCGTCAGCGTGCTTGTACGCCTTGAGACCTTCGAAGATCTCCTGCGCGTAGTGCAGGACCGCCGTCGCGGGGTCGAGCTGGAGCGGGCCGTACGGCTCGACGCGGCGGTCCACCCACCCGTCGGCGGCGCGCCACGTGATGCGTGCCATGTGGTCCGTGAAGACGGTGCCGAACTTCGGCGCCTGGAGGCTCGCCTCGCGCTCCTCGTCGGACGTGGGCGCGTCGGTGCGCGACACCTCGAAGAGGGCCACGAGGTCCTCGAGCTCGGCGGGCAGGATGGTGCTTGACGTGGTGGTCATAGTGGGGCCTTTCACCGGATGACGTGGACAAGTCTTCCACGCCCGGCCCCGTAACGTGACAGGCGGGGCCGGGCGATGTGTGCCCGGCCCCGCCCTGCGTCTCGCGACGGGGGCTCGGCCGGTGCACCTGGCCGAGCTCCGCCGTCGGACGACGGCTACCCGGCTACGCGGGCCGCGATCTCGCGGCCTACCTCAGCCGTGGTGCGTACTCGGCCCGCGCGCTCCACGAGGTCGGCCGCGACGGCCGCCTCGACGCGACGCGCCTGAGCGTCGAGGCCCAGGTGCTCGAGGAGCATGGCGACGGACAGGACGGTGGCGGTGGGGTCGGCCTTGCCCTGGCCCGCGATGTCGGGCGCGGAGCCGTGCACCGGCTCGAACATCGAGGGGGCGGTGCGGTCCGGGTTGATGTTCGCGGAGGCCGCGAGCCCGATGCCGCCCGTGATGGCGGCGGCCTGGTCGGTGAGGATGTCACCGAAGAGGTTGTCCGTGACGATCACGTCGAACCGGCTCGGGTTCGTCGTGAGGAAGATCGTCGCGGCATCGACGTGCAGGTAGTCCGTGGTGACGTCCGGGAACTCGGCGTTCACGGCCTCGACCGTGCGGCGCCACAGGTGGCCCGCGTGCACGAGGACGTTGTGCTTGTGCACGAGCGTGAGGTGCTTGCGCGGGCGGACCGCGGCCCGGGCGAACGCGTCGCGCACCACGCGCTCCACGCCGAATGCCGTGTTGACCGACACCTCGGTCGCGATCTCGTGCGGCGTGCCGACGCGCAACGCGCCGCCGTTGCCCACGTACGGGCCCTCGGTGCCCTCGCGCACGACGACGAAGTCGATCTCGCCCGGGTTCGCGAGCGGGCTGGTCACGCCTGGGAACAGCTTGGCGGGGCGCAGGTTCACGTAGTGGTCCAGCGCGAAACGGAGCTTGAGCAGCAGGCCGCGCTCGAGGACGCCGCTCGGCACCGACGGGTCGCCGATGGCGCCGAGGAGGATCGCGTCGTGCGTGCGGATCGCGGCGAGGTCCTCGTCCGTGAGGGTCTCGCCCGTGGCGTGCCAGCGGCGCGCCCCCAGGTCGAACTCCGTGGTGGCGACCTTGGCGTCCGTGCCGGCCAGGGCCGTCTCAAGGACCAGGAGGCCCTGTTCCACGACCTCCGTGCCGATGCCGTCGCCTGCGACGACCGCCAGATCGATGCTCTGCGTCATGCAGCGAGCCTACGCATCCCGGACGCCGTCTGAGACGCGAGTCTCACGGCTCGGACATCCCATCGGTGCGTCTCACTGCTCACGCGAGGAGAGGACGCAGAACTCGTTACCGTCCGGGTCGGCGAGCACGGTCCAGGTAGCGTCCGCCGGCTGGCCGACGTCGATGACCGTGGCCCCCAGCTCGACGAGGCGGGCGATCTCCGCGTCCCGGTCGTCGCTCGTGTGCGGCGCGAAGTCCCAGTGCAGCCGGTTCTTGCCCTGCTTCTCGTGCTCGACCGGCACGAACACGAAGCCCGGCGGCACCCGGTGGAACTCCAGCTCCTTCGACATCTCGAGCACCCACGGCGGCACCACGATCGCCTCCGAGTCGAGCTCGAAGATCACCTGCCACCCGAGGGCCTCCGCCCACCATCGGGCCAGCTTCCGGTGGTCTGTGGACTCCACCACGGTCGAGTACCAGCGCAGCGCCATCGGTCCTCCTCGGCTCGCAGCCCGCGGCGCAGGCCCCGGAGCACGACGCTACGCCGGACCACCGACACTCCCTGTGCGCCAAGGTCCGCTTCGATCACGCGGTTGCGCACCGGACGGCACGTCCCATGGTGCGTAACCCCGTGATCGAAGCGGACCACGTACCGCTGGCGCCTCGACCCCGTTCGCGACATCGCCGGCCGCGCCGCCCGGCGAGCGCCGCTACTTCTTCGGGTAGAGCAGCTCAAACCTCTCGCACACCACCGGCAGGTCCAAGGAGAACTCGTGCCCCTCGCCCAGCGTGCGGCGGAAGAACTGCTCGTGCTCGGTGCGCCACTCCTCGAGGGAGCCGTCGCCCTCGCCCTCGGCCAGCGCGAACTCCTCGGTGACGTCACTGAACGGCACCGTCTCGACGGCCGTCGTGCGGATGAGCGCGCGCGGGTGGCCGGCGCCGTCGAGCACGATCGCGAGCTCGCCCGCCTGCGGCAGCGCGGCTTCCTCGTCCTCGTAGTCGGAGAGAGCCGACGACGTCGCCGTCTTCGCCCCGCTGAGCACCGCCTCGACGAGCGTGTCTCCGAGGGAGTCGTCGCCCCCGAAGGACCAGGCCTGCGGCGGCACCGTGTCGGACACGAGGGCGCCCGTGACCACGCTCGTGCGGCCGAGCCCGGCGTACTGGCGCGCGCCCTCCCAGAAGGTCAGCACCTCAGCCGCGAGCGCCGCCTCCTCGGCGGGCACGGCGGCGGGGTCGAAGGTCGCGGGGTCGAAGTCCTGGCTCACGGTGGACATCCTGCCCTATCCGGGGCAAGCACAGCATCATGAACGACGGTGCCCGACGCCGGGCCGGTCGCCTCCCAGGAGAAGGCGACCAGCCCGGCGTCGGGCACCGTGCGGAACGGGGGTCAGCGCGCGGCCGAGCCCTCCACGTAGTCCGTGTCGTTCGGCTTGATCCAGGCGAACATCTTGCGCAGCTCGCGGCCCGTGGCCTCGATCGGGTGCGCCTCGCCCTTGGCGCGCAGCTCCTTGAACTCCGGCGCGCCGGCGTCCTGGTCCGCGATGAAGCGGGCGGCGAAGGCGCCCGACTGGATGTCCGCGAGGACCTCCTTCATGTTCTCCTTCACCACCGGCGAGATCACGCGGGGGCCGGAGACGTAGTCGCCGTACTCGGCGGTGTCGGAGACGGACCAGCGCTGCTTGGCGATGCCGCCCTCGACCATGAGGTCGACGATCAGCTTGAGCTCGTGCAGCACCTCGAAGTACGCCACCTCCGGCTGGTAGCCGGCCTCGGTGAGGACCTCGAAGCCGTACTGGACCAGCTGCGACGCGCCGCCGCAGAGCACGGCCTGCTCACCGAACAGGTCGGTCTCGGTCTCCTCGGTGAACGTGGTCTTGATGCCGGCGGCGCGGAGGCCACCGATCGCCCTGGCGTAGGACAGGGCGAGCTCCCAGGCGGCGCCGGAGGCGTCCTGCTCCACGGCGACGATCACGGGCACGCCGCGGCCGTCCGCGTACTCGCGGCGCACCAGGTGCCCCGGGCCCTTGGGGGCGACCATGACGACGTCGTGGCCGGCCTCGGGCTTGATGTAGCCGAAGCGGATGTTGAAGCCGTGCCCGAAGACGAGGGCGGCGCCGTCCTTCAGGTTCGGCGCGATGTCCTCGGCGTACACGTGACGCTGGACCTGGTCGGGCGCGAGGATGACGACCACGTCGGCGCCGGCGACGGCGTCGGCCACGGTGGCCGTCTTGAGGCCCTGGTTCTCGGCCTTCTCACGCGACGGCGAGCCCTCGCGGAGGCCGACGGTGACGTCGACGCCGGAGTCGCGCAGGTTCAGCGAGTGCGCGTGACCCTGGCTGCCGTAGCCGATCACGGCGACCTTGCGCTGCTGGATGATGGAGAGGTCGGCGTCGTCGTCGTAGAACAGCTCAGCCACGGTTGGTGCTCCTTGTATCTGGTGGGTGGTTCAGGTGGTGATCACGCGGTCCGGGCGACGCGGTCGAGCGCCCGGTCGGTGATGGATCGGGCCCCCCGGCCGACGGCCAGGGTCCCGGACTGGACGATCTCGCGCACACCGTACGGTTCCAGCGCAGCGAGGAGTGCCCCGAGCTTGGCGGCGGTGCCGGTGGCCTCGATGACCACGGAGTCCGGCACGACGTCGACGACGTTGGCACGGAACAACGACACCACCTCGAGCACGCTCGCGCGCGACGCCGCGTCGGCGCGCACCTTGACGAGCAGCAGCTCGCGCTGCACGGAGGTCTCGGGGTCGAGCTCCACGATCTTGATCACGTGGATCAGCTTGTTGAGCTGCTTCGTGACCTGCTCGAGCGGGTGTTCCTCCACGTCCACGACCACGGTGATGCGCGAGATCTCCTCGTGCTCGGTGGGCCCGACGGCCAGGGAGTGGATGTTGAAGGCGCGCCGGGCGAACAGGCCGGCGACGCGCGTGAGGACGCCCGGCTTGTTCTCGACCAGCACGGACAGGGTGTGGCGGCTCATCTCACTCCTCGCGGTCCCACGCGGGCGAGATGCCACGCGCGTACTGGATGTCGTCGTTGCTCACGCCCGCCGCGACCATCGGCCAGACCATCGCGTCGCGGGACACGGTGAAGTCGACGACGACGGGGCGGTCGTCGATCTCGTTCGCCCGCTTGATCGCGTCGTCCACCTCGGAGGCCTTCTCGACGCGGATGCCCTCACAGCCGTACGCGTCGGCGAGCTTGACGAAGTCGGGGACGCGCGCGGTGCCGTGGCCCGTGTGCAGGTCGGTGTTGGAGTAGCGCGACTCGTAGAACAGCGTCTGCCACTGCCGCACCATGCCGAGCGACGAGTTGTTGACGATCGCCACCTTGATCGGGATCTCGTTGATCGTGCAGGTGGCGAGCTCCTGGTTGGTCATCTGGAAGCAGCCGTCGCCGTCGATCGCCCACACCGTCGCGTCGGGCCGGCCGACCTTGGCGCCCATGGCGGCCGGGACGGAGAAGCCCATCGTCCCGAGGCCGCCCGAGTTGATCCAGGTGCGCGGGTTCTCGTAGGAGATGAACTGCGCGGCCCACATCTGGTGCTGGCCCACGCCCGCCACGTAGATCGCGTCGGGTCCGGTGATCTGGCCCAGCCGTGAGATGACGTGCTGCGGGGCGAGCAGGCCGTCGGCAGTCTCGGTGTAGCCCAGCGGGTACGTGTGCCGCCACTCGTCCACCTGGCGCCACCAGCCCTCGAGGTCCGGCAGGCCGTGCGTGTCGTGCTCCCGGGCCAGCTCCGGCAGCAGCTCGCCGATGACCTCGCGCAGGTCGCCCACGATGGGGACGTCCACGGCCCGGTTCTTGCCGATCTCGGCGGGGTCGATGTCGGCGTGCACGATCGCGGCGTGCGGCGCGAAGCTCGACAGCACGCCGGTCACGCGATCGTCGAACCGCGCGCCGAGCGCGAAGATCAGGTCGGCCTTCTGCAGGGCTGCGACGGCCGGCACGGTGCCGTGCATACCGGGCATGCCCAGGTGCTGCGGGTGGCTGTCCGGGACGGCGCCGCGCGCCATGAGGGTCGTCACCACGGGCGCGCCCGACAGGTCGACGAGCCGGCGCAGCAGGTCCGACGCGCCGGAGCGGATCACGCCGCCGCCCACGTACAGCACGGGGCGCTTGGCGGTGGCGAGGAGGCGGGCCGCCTCCTTGATCTGCTTGGCGTGCGGCTTCGTCACCGGGTGGTACCCGGGCAGCTGCAGCTCCTGCGGCCAGGAGAACGTGGTCCGCGCCTGCATCGCGGACTTCGCGATGTCGACCAGGACGGGGCCGGGCCGCCCGGTGGACGCGATGTGGAACGCCTCCGCGATGGTGCGCGGGATCTCGTCCGGGTCGGTCACCAGGTAGCTGTGCTTGGTGACGGGCATCGTGATGCCCACGATGTCCGCCTCCTGGAAGGCGTCCGTGCCGATCATCGCCGCGCCGACCTGGCCCGTGATCGCGACCATCGGGATCGAGTCCATGTGGGCGTCCGCCAGCGGCGTGACCAGGTTCGTGGCGCCCGGGCCCGACGTCGCCATCGTGATGCCGACGCGCCCCGTGGCGTGCGCGTAGCCGGACGCGGCGTGGCCGCCGCCCTGCTCGTGGCGCACGAGGATGTGGCGGAGGCGCTCGGAGTCCATGAGCGGGTCGTAGGTCGGCAGGATCGCGCCCCCGGGGATGCCGAAGACGACCTCCGCGCCCACCTCCTCGAGCGACCGGACGATCGACTGCGCGCCCGTGACCTCCTCGGGTCCGATGCGCGGCCCGCTCGTCGCCGGGGCTACCGGCGAGGGCCGCCCGACGCCGCGGGCGCGCAGCTCTGCGCGCACCTCGGCCCGCGCCTCAGCACGGGCGGCGACCTGCGAGGGTGTCGGTGTGCCTGCCATCGGTGTCTCCTGCCGTCGCGCTCCCGGGGATCCTCACCCGGGGGCTCTACAAACCATCGTGACAACAAAAAGCCCCTCGGTCCTCGTGTGAGGACGGTCGAGGGGTGAGCGCGCTGACGAAGCCTGTGCGTGGGCCTCAGCCGGCGCGCTCAGGAAGTACTACGAGAAGGATCGTCTGCACGCCCCGCACACTACGCCGATGTCTCGGCGGTGTCACCCGACGAGCCGGACGTCCCACGATCCGAGACCGGCCCGCCCGTGGGGCCGACGGCGGCCGCGCCGCTACCAGCCCATCGCCCCCCGCACCGACGTCTCGGGAGGCTCCACCCCGAGGCGCTCGCGGAGCACCGTGAGGTCGTACGTGCGCTCCAGCGCGAGGTGGCTGAGCGCGTACCGGGACAGCCGCGGCTCCCGCCGCAGCCACCGAGCCACCCGCTCGCTCGCCGTCGCCGCGCGCACCGCCGCCTCGAGCGGCACCGGCACCACCCGGACCCGGCGGTGCCGGGCGAACATCAGCAGCTCGGCGATCTCGCGGAGCACGACCGGCTCCGCGTCCGCCACGTTCACGACGAGCGCCCGGCCCACCGCGACCTCCGGCGTCAGGTCGGCGACCAGCGCCGCGCGGACGGCGGTGGCCAGGGTGTCGACGTGCGTCAGGTGCTGCAGCACCTCGCCGCCCCCGGGCAGCGGCAGCCACCGGCCGAGCACCGCGCGCTCGAGCCGCGGCAGCAGCGTCGTGTCGCCCGGCCCGTAGACGGCGTGGGGACGCAGCACGACGACCGGCCCCCGGTCCTCCCGGGCGGCGTCCGCCGCCAGGTAGCGCTCGGCGGCCGCCTTCGTCCGCGCGTACGCGTTGAGGTAGCGCACCTCGCCCGTGCCCGACGGCGGGGCGTCGTCCTCGCGCACCCGCACGCTCGGCAGGTGCGGGTCGTACACGCTGCCCGACGACACGTGCACGAACCGGGCCCGCGGGAACGTCTCCCGCACCGCGCACGTGCCCTCGACGTTCACCAGCCACGCCCGGGCGTGCGAGCCGCCGTCGCCGACAGCCGCGCCCGCGTGCACCACGGCGTCGACCTCGCCCGCGTCCTGCAGCACGTCCTTCCGCAGCGGACCGGTGCGCAGGTCCCAGAGATGGACGGTGACGGAGGCAGGCACCGGCCACGCCGGGACCCGGCGCGCGAAGGCGAGCACCTCGTGGCCCCGGGTCGCAAGGTCTCGTACGACCGCGCCGCCCACGAACCCCGAGGCGCCCGTGACCGCGACCCTCATCCGCGCGCCCCCTCGTCGCCCTGCTGCGCGGCGGCCAGCAGCGGCGCGACCAGGGCCGCGAGCGACCGCCGGTCCGGCTTGCGCGAGCGGCCGGCGAGCGGGACGTGCGACACCTCGACGACGAGGTCGGGCAGGGCGCCGTGGTCCAGCACGTCGGGGAGCCGGGCCTCCACCGCCCGGGCCAGCAGCGTCCCTGTGCCGACGACGACCTCGTCCACCGGCTCGCTCTCGTCCGAGACCACCACGAGCACCACCCGCTCGTCGCCGTCCGGCACCGGCACACCCACGAGGAGCGCCTCGCCGACACCGGGCAGCGCCCGCAACCGCGGCTCGTACAGCCCGGGGTAGATGTTGAGCGTGCCGCGGATGATCATGTCGCGGGTCCGGCCCACGAGGACGATGCGGCCGGCGTCGTCGAACCAGGCCAGGTCCCCGGTCCGGTGCTCCTTCGCGCGGGGTGCGCCCGTGTCGAGGTCCGCGAGGTAGCCCGCCATGAGCGACGGGCCCGACAGCACGAGCTCGCCCACCGGGCGGCCCTCCCCGGTGCCGTCCGGGTCGGGCTCGGAGTCCTCGTGCCCCGAGAAGTCGAGGATCGCGGACACCCCGGCCAGGGGTGCGCCGACGAGATCGCCGTCGACGTCGGCCGCCAGCTTCTCCTCGGCCTCCACCGCCGCCGCGGGCAGCATCTCCGTCGCCCCGTACACCGCGAGCCATCGCGTGCCCGGCAGCAGGGCCTGCGCCCGGCGCAGCAGTGCCTTGCGCACCGGCGCGGCCCCGAGCAGCACCGTGCGCGGCGCTCGCGGCGGGACCCGCCCGGCCTCGACGGCGTCGAGCAGAGCGGTCGCGTCCGCAGGCACGAGGAACGAGGCGTCCGCGCCGGCGGCGCCGCGCGCGAACGCGACCGGGTCCCGGCCCGGCGTCCGCGCCGGGATCTCCCACGTGGCGCCCGCGAGCAGCGCCGGCAGGCCGATCGACATCTGGTCGGTGTGCACCGTCTGGCCCGCGGACAGGTCCACGACCTGCCGGAACAGGTCCAGGCCGCCGCCGAGCGTGCTCGCGGTGTGGACGACTGCACGCGGGTCCGCGGTGGTGCCCGACGTGAAGACGACGAGTGCCTCCGCGTCGGGGCTCGGCCCGACGGGGACCTCCTGCCCCCGCCTCGACGCGAGGCGGGCGATGCGGCGGGCGCCGCGCGGCACCCCGGGCAGCCACGCCCCCGAATACAGGTGGCGGACCGGCAGCCGCCCGTAGTCGGGCAGGAGGAGACCGCGAGACCGGGCGAGGCGGCGCAGCGGGCGGGACGACGCCGCGTAGAGCAGGGCCTCGGTCGCCGCCCACCGCGGACGGGCGGCGGCGAGGCGCGCGGCGAACAGCTCGGGCGTCGAGCCCGGGTCGACGAACACGTTCGACCCGCCCGCGGCCAGCACCGCGAGGCAGAGCATCACGCCCTCGGGCCGGGGCCGGATGCTGAACAGCACCCGGTCGCCCGGCCGGAGCCCTTCGGCGCGCAGCGCGGCGGCCGTCCGCTCGATCTGCCGGGCGAGCCGCCCGTAGGTCACGGTCCCGGACCGCCGTCCGACCCACCGCAGCGCGACGGCCTGGGGATCGGTCCGCCCGTCGGCGACGGCCTCGAGCAGACGGGTGACGAAGTGCTCTGTGGTGTACTGCGCGCCGGTCACCCGACCTCCGGTTCCAGTGTCAGCTCGAGCGAGCGGTAGGCGGGCACGAGGACGCCCCGTGCGACGCGGCGCCGGCCCACGCGCGGTACGCGGCCGGCGGCGGCGAGGGGGGCGAGCGCGTCGAGCACGACGTCGACCTGCGCGAGGGCGAGCGGCATGCCGAGGCAGAAGTGCGGCCCGGCGCCGAACCACAGATGGCGCACCGCTGGGTCGACGGGCCGGTCCGGGTCGAAACCGCCCGCCGCGCGGCAGCAGTTCACTGTCGCGATCACGACCCGGTCCCCCGTGCCGACGCGCAGGTCACCCACCTGCGTCTCGCGGCGGACGGCCCTCAGCATCGCGGGGGTCGGGACGGTCACGCGCAACCCCTCCTCGACGGCGCGACGGCGTCCGTCGGCGTCGGCGGCCAGCAGCCACCCCGTGCGACCCGTGTCGTGAGCGATCGCCAGCAGCCGCGGCAGGAACGACTGGATCGTCTCGGTCCCGGTCAGCACGAACGCGCCCACCGCGCCCGTCGCCTCGCGCTCGCTGAGCCCCAGCTCGCGCATCCGGCCGGGCACCGTGGCCGGGTCGCCCGCGGCGTAGGCGGCGCGCGCCGGGGCGACGAGGCGGCCGAGCACCTCGCGGGCGCGCGCCACCTGCCCGGCGGTCAGGCCGCGCCGGTGCAGGCGGACGAGGCCCGTGATCGACTGCGCCGCCGCGATCGACTCGCGAACGGCCGCGTCGGTCGGGCTCAGCCCGACCATCCGGCAGATGACCGTGCCCGCGAGCGCGGTGACCGTCTCGGCGAGGTCGACCGTCTCGCCCGCCGCGAGCCGCTCGGCGAGCCGGGCGACCGCGGGTTCGGGTGCGCCGTCGTCGGGCGCCACGGACCCGACCAGCTCCCGCACCGAGCGCGGGCTGAACAGCGGGCCGAGGGCACGACGCAGGGAGGCGTGCTCGGCGCCCTCCATGTTGAGCAGGACGGACGGGCCGAGGACGGGCGTCCAGAGGTCCGACGGCGCGCCCGGGCCGACCTTCGAGAAGCTCTCGAGGTCGAGCAGGACCTCCCGGGCGAGCGAGGCGTCGTTCACGACGACGCCGACGCGCGGCAGGCGGACGACCGGGCGGTGCCGCAGCGAACGCAGGGCCGGGTAGGCCAGCGGGTGCGCGGCCCGCTGGACCCGCTCCTCCCAGGGGGCCTCGGGCCGGTCTCCTACGCTTGGCACACTTTTTCCGATGGCGACGCTCACCGGATGTCCACCATCTCGGGGCGGTACCGGTGGTCGGCGTACCAGCCGAGCGTCCGCAGCAGCCCCCAGGCATGCACCCGGCGCGTCGACGCGAGCACCCACACCTCCGGGTGCGCCCCGTACCGCGTCGTGATCCGGCGCACCGCGTTGACCAGCGCGCGGTCCTCGTGCAGGTCCTCGATGCGGGTGCGCGGGAAGCCGCCCGCCGCCTCGTACAGCGCGGCCGTGATCGCCATGTTGCAGCCCGGCGTCATGACGTACGGCCCGAGGTACCCGTCGTCGCGGTTGCCCGGCCGCACCTTGCCGAACGCGCTCGCCACCGCGAGCGCCGCCGCCAGCGCGCCCTGCTGGAAGCCCGACACGGGCCGGTCGTCAGTGCGCGGCACGAGCCGCCCCGCGACCAGCTCGTCCCCGGACGCGAACGCCCGGCGCACGTCCCGCGTCCACGTGGGCGGCGGCAGGCAGTCGGCGTCGGTCCGGGCGAGCAGCACCGCGCCCCCCGCGATCGCCGCCCGCATCCCGGTGTCGGCGGCGGCCCCCGTCCCCTTGACCGGCTCGTCGACGACACGCCAGCGCCCCCGGCCCCACTCCGCGGCCGCGGCACGCGCGACGTCGCCGGTGCCGTCGGTCGAGCCGTTGTCCACCACGACGAGGTCGAAGTCGTCGTCCTCCTGGGCGTGCAGCGCCTCGAGCGTGGCGCGCAGCCCGCCCGGGTGCGCCTCGTTCAGGGCGGGTACGACGACGGCCAGCGGCTCTCCCGTGCTCACCAGCGCACCACCATGACCCCCATGCTGATCCCGCCGGCCAGGCCCACGAGCACGACGACGTCGCCGCGGTGCAGCCGCCCCGTCTCCAGCGCGGTCACGAGCTGCAGCGGCAGCGACGCGGAGGCGACGTTGCCGTGGTCGGCGACGGTCACGATCGTGCGGTCGGCGGGCACGCCGAGGGCGGCGTGCACGTCGGCGAGGTACGACACGGCGACCTGGTGCACGGCGACCAGCGCGACGTCGTCCCAGCCGATCCCGGCCCGCCCCAGCGCCTCGCGCACCGTCCCGGTCCCGAGCGCGAGGAACACGTCGCGCAGCCGGGAACCGTCGATCTCGAAGTAGCTCCGGTCGGCGTCGCGCGGGTGCGCCGTGCCGCCCCCGGGCAGCATCCCCACGTCCCAGTGCGCGGACTCGGCCGCGAACGCGGACGCCAGGATGCCCGACGGCGGTCGCGCGTCCCCGGCGTTCCCCGCGAGCTCCGCCTCGACCTCGTCCGCCACCGAGACGGCCTCCACGAGCACGGCGGCGCCGGCGTCGGACATCGTGTAGCCGGGCGCGGACAGCGCGTACGTCGCCCGGTCGGGCACGTCCCAGCGGACCGCGCGCGACGGCGCCTCGCCGCTCGCGACGAGGACCCGCGCGTACCGGCCCGTGCCGATGAGCGCCTCGGCCACCTCGATGCCGTTGAGCACGGAGTTGCAGGCGTTCTTCACGTCCATGACCGGCGCGCGGACGCCGAGCTTGGCGGCGACGATGTGGCTCGTCGCGGGCTCGACCATGTCCTGGCTGGCGGACGCGAACAGGAGCAGGTCGACGTCTTCCGGCCCGAGGCCCTCGGCGTCCAGCAGCCGGCGCGCCGCGGCGACCGCCAGGTCGGACGCCTGCTCGTCGTCGCGCAGGACGTGGACCTGCCTGACGCCGGTCAGGCGGGCGACCATCGGGATGCGGGGCACGACCAGGGGGTTGCGGCGGTGCAACGCCCGCTCGGCCTCGGCGACGTCGACAGTCCGCTCGGCCAGGTGCACGGCCACGGCCGCGATCCGCGCGACCGGCACTGAGATCTGAGGGGTCGGCGACGGTGCGGTGGCCGGTTCGGGGAGCACCCGGCACAGCGTAGCCGCGCGCACCGTGTCCCGGGTCCTGCTTGTCCGTTTTGGCTGGCAGACTGCGGCACGTGCTCGCGACCCGTCGGCTCCTGCCAACCACCCACCACGAGCTGGGGCTGCTCTGGCAGGCGCGGCCCGCCATGGCGGGTCTCCTCGTCGCCGGGCTCCTCGCCGGACCCGGCGGACGCGGCCCCGCCGTGCGCAAGGTCCCCGGCATCGGCTGGGTCACGGCCGACCCGGTCGTCGCGCGGGCCGTCCTGCAGGACCACCGGTCGTTCACCATCCTCGGCGAGGGTGGCGTGGGCGACCTCTGGGCGCAGATCCTCGGCGACTGGGTGCTCGACCTGTTCGACGGCCCCGGCCACCACGACCTGCGGTCCCGTTCCCGCGAGCTGTTCACCGAGGCGAGCTCGGCGGAGCTGGTCCGCGGCGCCTGGGGCCCGACGCTCGACGCCGTCGGCGACCGCCTCCGCTCCGGCGAGGCCGTCGACGTCGCCCGGCTCGGCCGGGTGCTCGTCGGCCGCATGATGATCTCCCTGCTCGGCCTCCCCGCGCCCGACGGGCGTGCTGCAGGCGGCCCCGGCTGGCCCGACGACGAGGGCGCGCTCACCGCGTTCGCCACGGGCGAGCGCCTTGCCACCGTGGCCCTCGGCACCGCCGGGTCCACCCGCCTGTCCCCCGCCCAGGTCGCCACGGCCCGCGGCCTCGTCGCCGAGCTCACGGCCGGCGTGCCGGAGGGCTGGCGGTCGGCGCCGCCGGAGCAGCTCCTGGGCCGGTGCCGCGAGCTCGGGCTCGGCCTCGAGGAGACGACTGGCCTCGCGAGCCTGCTCATGGTCGCGGGGACCGAGACCTCCGCGAGCGCCATCGCGCGGACGACGGCGCTCCTGGTCGACACCGGCGAGCAGGACCGGCTGCTGGCCAGGCTCGGCTCGGGGAGCACGCCGTCCGGCAGCCTGCTTCCCGGAGAGGACGACCCCATCGAGAATGCTGTCCGCGAGGGCCTGCGGATGACGAGCCCCGCCTCGGTGGTGGGTCGCGGCGTGGCCGCGGACGTGGAGGTCGGCGGGGCCCGCCTGCGGGCGGGCGAGCGGATCATGCTGCTCGTCTGGTCGGCGAACGCGGCCGTCGGGCCGTTCCGCGCCGACCGTCCGTACGTACGCGAGACGCGCCAGCTCTGGTTCGGCGCGGGGCGGCACCTGTGCCTCGGCGCCGCGCTCGCGCGGGCCGAGATCGGCGCCGTCCTGCGCACCCTGTGGGACGACGGCGTGCCGCTGCGCATCGTGCGCCGCCGCGCGCAGCGCGGGGTGCTGATCCCGTCGTACGCGGAGCTGCTCGTCGCCCGTAATCCAGGTGCGGGGTCCGTGCGGGACGCGTAGAGTCTCGCGCTTGTGCCCCTTCCACCCGTCAGCCGACCGGTGCACGCCCTGCGCGTGTACGCGCGGCTGCTGGTGGCCGGAGTGCGGCGGCAGTCCTCCTACCCGCTGGCGACCCTCGCAGGCCTGGTCGCGAACGCGACCTTCGGGCTGCTCAAGACGGGGATCCTGCTCGCGGCCGTGGGCAGCGCGGGCGGCACCCTCGCCGGGTACGACGTCGGCACCATGAGTGCCTACGTCTGGCTGTCGCAGGGGTTGCTCGGGTCGGTCAACCTCTGGGGCGGCTCGGACATGATGCAGCGCATCCGGTCGGGCGACGTCGCGATCGACTTCCTGCGGCCGGTCGACGTGCAGGGTGCGGCGATCGCGACCGACGTCGGGAAGGGGCTGTTCGCCCTGTTGCCGCGCGGGCTGCCGAGCGTCCTGATCGGCGTGCTGGCGGTCGGCGTGACGATGCCCGCCACCCCGGGGCCGTACGTGCTCGGCGTGTTCAGCGTGCTCGTCGGCATCACCGTGTCCCACGCCCTCGTGTACCTGCTCGCGGTCACGGGGTTCTGGCTCGTCGAGACGCGGGGCGTCACCGTGCTCTACATGTCGGTGTCGGGGCTCTTCGCGGGCCTGTTCACGCCGGTCTGGCTGTTCCCGGACTGGTTGCGGACGGCGGCCGAGGCCACCCCGTTCCCGTCGATGATGATGTACCCGATCGACGTGCTCACCGGCCGGGTCACGGGCGCCGACGCCGTCGGGGTGGTCGGGGTGCAGCTCGCGTGGCTCGCGGGCGTGCTCCTGCTCGGGCATGTGCTGACGCGAGCCGGGCGGCGGACGCTGGAGGTGCAGGGTGGCTGACGCGCTCGCCCGGCTCGCGCCCTACCGCGCCGTGCTGGCCTCCCGGGTGCGCTCGCAGCGCAGCTATCGCGCCAACTTCGTCCTCGACCTGGTGGGCGCCGTCCTCATCGGGCTCATGGAGTTCACCGAGATCTGGGTGCTGTTCCACGCGGTCGACGGCATCGGCGGGTTCACCTTCGCGCAGATCCTGCTCGTCTTCGGGATCGCGGACCTCACGTTCTCGCTCGCGGACCTCGTCGTGGGGCACTGCGACTCGCTGCCCACCTACGTACGCGCCGGGACGCTCGACGTGTTCTTCCTGCGCCCGCAGCCGGTGCTGCTGCAGCTCATCACGAGCGACATCAGCCTGCGCCGCCTCGCGCGGGCCACCGTGGGGCTGGGGGCGCTCGTAGCCGGGCTCGTCATCAACGACATCGCCTGGGACGCACGCTCGGTGGCGCTGCTCGCCATCGCCCTCGTCTGCGGGGTCGTCATGTTCGCGTCGGTCTTCGTGACCGCGGCCGGGCTCCAGTTCTTCCTCGTCAACGGCGCCGAGATGACCAACGCGTTCGTGTACGGCGGGCGGTACGCGGCCACGCAGCCCGCGTCGGTGTGGCCGAAGGCCGTCGTCGTCGTGTTCGGCTTCGTGTTCCCGATGGCGTTCGCCGCCTACCTCCCGGTCACGGCGCTGCTGGGCCTGCCCGGCGCGCCCTGGCTGCCGTCCTGGCTGGGCTGGTGCGCGCCCCTCGCGGCCGCCTGGTCCGTCACTCTCGCCCTGCTGTGCTGGCGGTGGGGCGTACGCCACTACCGAGGAGCGGGCGGATGATCATCGAGACGACGGGCCTGACACGCGAGTTCCGGGTCCGGGACGGGCTGCGCCGCCGGACGGTGCGCGCTGTCGACGACCTCTCGCTGGCGGTCGAGGCGGGCGAGTCGGTCGGTTACATCGGGGCCAACGGCGCGGGGAAGTCCACGACGATCAAGATGCTCGTCGGCATCCTCGTGCCCACCGCCGGCGAGGTGCGCACCTGCGGGCTGCGGCCGGTCCGGGACCGGCGCGACCTCGCCCGGCGCATCGGCGTGGTGTTCGGGCAGCGGTCGCAGCTGTGGTGGGACCTGCCGGTCCGGGAGTCGTTCGAGATCCTGGCCACGATCCACGGGCTGCCCGCCGGCGAGGCACGGGCCCGCACCGCGGAGCTGGTCGAGCTCCTCGAGATGGACGACTTCCTCGCCACGCCGGTGCGGCAGGTCTCGCTCGGGCAGCGCATGCGCGCCGAGATCGCGGCCGCGCTGCTGCACCGGCCCGACCTGCTGATCCTCGACGAGCCCACCATCGGCCTGGACGTGCTGTCCAAGCAGCGCCTGCGCGAGTTCCTCGTGGCAGAGCGCCGCGAGCACGGGACCACGCTCCTGCTCACCACGCACGACATGGGCGACATCGAGCGGCTCTGCGACCGCGTCCTCGTGGTCGACCACGGCCGGCTCGCCTACGACGGCACCCTCGACGGCCTCGCCCGCACCGTCGGCGCGCAGCGCGTGCTCGTGGTAGACCTGGCCACGCCTGCCGACGACCTCACGGGTATCCCTGACGCCACCCACGTGCGCAGCGAGGGTGGTGGCCTGCGCCAGCACCTCGCGTTCGACGCGGAGAGCACGACGGCGGCGCGCGTGCTGGCCGCCGTCTCCGAGAGCGCCGAGGTGCGCGACCTGTCGATCGAGGAGCCGGAGATCGAGGACGTGGTCCGGCGCCTCTACGCGGCGTCGCGCTGATCGTCGCAGATACTCATTCGCGGCCGAGCCAGGTGCACACGCACGCCTCGTTACCCTCGGCGTCCGCCAGGACCCACCAGGACGGGGCGTACGCGTCGGTGACGAGGCGCCCGCCGGCCGCGAGCGTCGCGGCCACCCGCTCCTCCGCCACGTCGTGGGGCACCGTGACGTCGACGTGGATCCGGTTGCGCTGGGGGCGCGGCGCGTCCATCTGCTGGAACCAGAACGACGGCGCACGCGCGGCGGGATCGACCAGGTCGTCCGGCTTGCCCTTGGCATAGCCGAGGACGGCGCGCCAGAACGGCCGCACCGCGGGCCGGTCGAGCGCGTCGATCGCGATCTCCAGCTCCTGGACGGCGCGCGGGTCGGCGCGTATCTCGAGCTCCCGCGCCGCGTCGGAGATCTGCCGGGCCAGGTCGATGTCGCGCTGCGACAGCCCGCCCACGTCGTGCGTGGTGAGCCGGACGGTGACGTGGGGATAGCGCAGGTCCACGTCCGGGTGGTGGTTCGCCGCCTCGGCGAGCTCGGTGATCGCGTCGACGAGCTCGGCGCCCGCGACGAACGACCCCGTGGCGAACCGCGCGCACGCGGTCTGCAGCAGCACGCGCCAGTCCTCGACGCCGTCGGCCGCGTGGAACTGCCCGGGCGTGATCCGGCCCTCGGTCGTCATGACTCCTCCTCCGCCTGTCGCGCCGCCCACGCCTCTTCGCGACCCACGCCGACCGTGATGTCCACCTCGTTGCCCTCCGGGTCCGCGACGGTCCACCAGATGGGCGCCCCGGCGTCGTAGACGATCCGGCCGCCTGCCGCGAGCGCCGCGTCGAGGCGCGCCCGCGCCTGGTCATGGGGGACGAACATGTCGACGTGGATCCGGTTGCGCTGCTCCCGCGGGGCGTCGAGCTGCTGGAAGAAGATCGAGGGGCCCCGCAGCAGCGGGTCGAAGAGGTCGGCCTCCTCGCGTTCGGCGTACCCGAGGGCGGCGGCCCAGAACCGCTGGAGCGCGGGGACGTCGAGGGCGTCGAACGTGAGCTGCACGTCACGCACGGCCGCCGGGTCGGCGGTCAGCCCGAGCTCGCGCGCCACACCCTGGATCCGCTGGGCCAGGGCGAGCCGGTCGCGGTCGATCCAGTCGTCCTCCGGCGGCCCCACGCGCAGGGTCGCCCCACCGGGGCGCAGGTCCGCGAAGAGGGCGAGCCCGGCCTCGTCGGCCAGCCGCGCGGCGGCCGCGACGAGAGTGACGCCCTGGGCGAGGTCGCGCGTGCGGTAGTACGCGCTCGCGCCCTGCAGGACGCGCCAGTCCTCGACGCCGCCGGCGGCCCGGAACGCCTCCGGGGAAAGCCACGGCTCGGAGACGGGATCGTCGAACCCCTCCCACGCCACGACGTCGGCCTCGTTGCCCTCCGGGTCGGCGAGCGTCCACCAGTGCGGTGCGAACCCGGTGTTGACGTGCCGCCCGCCCGCCGCGAACGCGGCGTCCATCACGGCCTGCCGCCGGTCGTGCGGCACGAACACGTCGAGGTGGATCCGGTTGCGCAGCGGCCGGGGCGCGTCCATCTCCTGGAACCAGATCCCGGGCCAGCGCCACTGCGGGTCGAGCAGGTCCTCGTCGCCCATCTGGCGGTGCCCCAGGACCGCCGCCCAGAACGGCATGACCGCGCCGCCGTCGAGCGCGTCGATCGTCAGCTCGACCTCTTGCACGCCCGCCGGGTCGGCGACGGCGCCCAGCTCCGCCGCCGCGGCAGAGACCGCCCGGGCCAGCTCGGCGTCGGCCGCGCCGAACCGCCCATCGCTCCCTCGCAGCCGCACGACGACGCCCTCGCGACGCAGGTCGACGTCGGGATGGTCCGCCCCGGTGGCCACCTCGCCGACGCGTTCGAGCAGCGCCGCGCCCGCGGCGAGCGAGCCCGTGCGGAAAAGCGCGCTCGCGCCGCGCGCGAGGACCCGCCAGTCCCCCACGCCCTGCTGCCCCTGGAACTCCTGCGCGGTCCAGCCGCGCGCCTCGTCGACCGTCATTTCCTCACCCTGCCACGAGCCACTGACACTCGTTGCTCAGCCCAGGACGGCGCCGCGCGACGCGGACTGGACCAGCTTCGTGTACTTGGCGAGCACGCCGCGGGTGTACTGGTGCGGCAGCGGCGCCCAGCCGATGCGACGGGCGGCCAGCTCTGCGTCGTCGACCAGCAGGTCGAGCGTCTTCGCAGCGACGTCGAGGCGGACCGGGTCGCCGTCGCGCACGAACGCGATGGGCCCGGCGTCGACGGCCTCGGGCGCGATGTGCCCGACGCACAGGCCGGTGGTGCCGCCGGAGAACCGCCCGTCGGTGACCAGCAGCACGTCCTTGCCGAGGCCCGCGCCCTTGATGGCGCCGGTGATGGCGAGCATCTCGCGCATCCCCGGCCCTCCCTTGGGCCCCTCGTGGCGGATCACCACCACGTCCCCCGCCTGGATGGTCCCGTCCTCCAGCGCGTCGAGCGCGGCACGCTCCCGCTCGAACACCCGCGCGGTGCCCTCGAAGACGTCGGCGTCGAAGCCGGCGGACTTCACGACCGCTCCCTCGGGGGCGAGCGAGCCGTGCAGGATCGTGATGCCGCCCGTGCGGTGGATCGGGTCGTCCATGGCTCGCAGGATCTTGCCGTCGGGGTCGGGCGGGGAGATCTCGGCGAGGTTCTCGGCCACCGTGCGCCCGGACACGGTCAGGCAGTCGCCGTGCAGCAGGCCGGCGTCGAGCAGCGCCTTCATCACGACGGGCACCCCGCCGATGCGGTCGACGTCGTTCATGACGTACCGGCCGAAGGGCTTGAGGTCGCCCAGGTGCGGCACCCGGTCGGAGATCCGGTCGAAGTCGTCCAGGGTCAGGTCGACCTCCGCCTCGTGCGCGATGGCGAGCAGGTGCAGCACCGCGTTGGTGGAGCCGCCGAACGCCATGACGACGGCGATCGCGTTCTCGAACGCCTCCTTCGTCATGATGTCGCGCGCGGTGATGCCGCGGCGGAGCAGCTCCACCACGGCCTCGCCGGAGCGGTGCGCCCACAGGTCGCGGCGCCGGTCGGCCGACGGCGGCGCCGCGGACCCCGGCAGCGACATGCCGAGTGCCTCCGCGGCCGACGCCATGGTGTTCGCCGTGTACATGCCGCCGCAGGCGCCTTCGCCGGGGCAGACCGCGCGCTCGATGCGGTCGACGTCCTCCCGGCTCATGAGCCCGCGGGCGCACGCGCCGACGGCCTCGAACGCGTCTATGAGCGTGACCTGCTTCTCGGTGCCGTCCTCGAGCTTCACCCAGCCCGGCATGATCGTGCCGGCGTAGAGGAAGACGCTCGCCAGGTCGAGGCGCGCGGCGGCCATGAGCATCCCGGGCAGCGACTTGTCGCAGCCCGCGAGCAGCACCGACCCGTCGAGCCGCTCGGCCTGCATCACCGTCTCGACCGAGTCGGCAATGACGTCACGGGACACGAGCGAGAAGTGCATGCCCTCGTGGCCCATGGAGATGCCGTCGGACACCGAGATGGTCCCGAACTGCAGCGGGTAGCCGCCACCTGCGTGGACGCCCTCCTTGGCGGCCTGCGCGAGGCGGTCGAGCGACAGGTTGCAGGGCGTGATCTCGTTCCACGAGCTCGCCACGCCGATCTGGGGTTTGGCGAAGTCTTCGTCGCCGAGGCCGACGGCCCGGAGCATGCCGCGCGCGGCGGTCGCCTCCAGGCCGTCGGTAACCTGCCGAGAGCGTGGCTTGACGTCGGGAGCGCCGCTGGTCATGGCCCCGAGCCTATGCCTGGGACCTCAGCGCCGCCGCAGGAGCGACACGTCCCGGACGGCACCGCGGTCGGCCGACGTCGCCATCGCGGCGTACGCCTGCAGCGCCGCGGACACGTACCGCTCGCGCTTCTGGGGCTGCCACGGCCGCTCGGACGACTCCATCTTGGCGCGCCGCTCGGCGAGGACCTCGTCCGGCACGTTGATCCGGATGAGCCGCGTCTCGACGTCGATCTCGATCTCGTCGCCGTCCTCGATCAGGCCGATGGCCCCGCCCGCGGCGGCCTCGGGCGACACGTGGCCCACGGAGATGCCGCTCGACCCGCCGGAGAACCGGCCGTCGGTGATCAGCGCGCACACCTTGCCCAGGCCGCGGCCCTTGATGTACGACGTCGGGTACAGCATCTCCTGCATGCCCGGCCCGCCCGCCGGACCCTCGTACCGCACGACGACGACGTGCCCCGGCTCGACCTGCTTCGTCAGGATCTTCTCGACAGCCTCGTCCTGCGACTCGCACACGAGGGCCTTGCCCACGAAGTGGAAGACGTCGGGGTCGATCCCGGCGGTCTTGATGACCGCACCGTCCTCGGCGAGATTGCCGCGCAGCACCGCGAGGCCGCCCTCGACCGTGTACGCGTGGGCGAGGTCGCGGATGCAGCCCTCGGCCGCGTCGGTGTCCAGGGACTCCCACCGGTTCGACGTCGAGAAAGCGCGGGTGGTGCGCACCCCGCCCGGCGCGGCGTGGAACAGCTCCAGCGCCCGGTCGGTGGCCTTGCCGCTCCGGATGTCCCACGCGTCGAGCCAGTCCCGGAGGGTGGACGTGTGGACGCTCGTCACGTCGTGGTCGAGCAGGCCTGCCCGGTCGAGCTCGCCCAGCAGGGCGGGGATGCCACCGGCCCGGTGCACGTCCTCCATGTGGTAGTCCGGGTGGTTCGGCGCGACCTTCGACAGGCACGGCACACGGCGGCTGATCTCGTCGATGTCGGCGAGCGTGAAGTCGATCTCCGCCTCCTGGGCGGCGGCGAGGATGTGCAGCACCGTGTTCGTCGAGCCGCCCATGGCGACGTCGAGCGTCATCGCGTTGGCGAACGCGGCCCGCGTGGCGATGCCGCGCGGCGACGCCGTGTCGTCCTCGTCCTCGTAGTACCGGCGGGCGAGGTCCACGATCGTGCGGCCGGCCTCGAGGAACAGCTCGCGCCGGGCGGTGTGCGTGGCGAGGGTGGACCCGTTGCCGGGCAGCGACAGCCCGAGCGCCTCGGTGAGGCAGTTCATCGAGTTCGCGGTGAACATGCCCGAGCAGGACCCGCACGTGGGGCAGGCGTTCTCCTCGACCCGGCCCAGCGCGTCGTCGGACACGTTGTCGTCGGCCGAGTAGTTGATCGCGTTGATCAGGTTGAGGTGGGTCTTGGCGACGCCGTCGGCCACGATCGCCTTGCCGGCCTCCATCGGCCCGCCCGAGACGAAGATGACCGGGATGTTGAGCCGCAGCGCGGCGTTGAGCATGCCTGGCGTGATCTTGTCGCAGTTGGAGATGCACACCAGGGCGTCGGCCGTGTGCGCGCCCACCATGTACTCGACCGAGTCCGCGATGAGGTCGCGGCTGGGCAGCGAGTAGAGCATGCCGGCGTGGCCCATGGCGATGCCGTCGTCGACGGCGATCGTGTTGAACTCCTTCGCCACGCCGCCGGCCTCGCGCACCGCTGACGCCACGAGGTCGCCCATGTCCTTGAGGTGGACGTGCCCCGGCACGAACTGCGTGTAGGAGTTCGCGATCGCGATGATCGGCTTGCCGAAGTCCGAGGTCTCCATGCCGGTGGCGCGCCACAGCGCGCGGGCACCGGCCATGTTGCGGCCGTGGGTGGACGTCCGGGAGCGCAGAGGGCGGCTCATGATTCTCCTTCACGAATGGCTGCCTGGGAGCCTAACCCCGCCCAGGAGGCGGGGGGACGAGGGGTCACACTTCGGACAGTGCTTCTCTGCGTCAGACTCCCGCCCGGAACTCGTCCTCGAGGACGCTCATGACGATCGCGTCCGCCCAGCCGTCGCCGTCGCGGTACACGTCGCGCAGGCGGCCCTCCTCGCGGAACCCCAGCGACCCGTACAGCGCGCGGGCACGCGGGTTGATGCTGAGCACATCGAGGCTGACGCGGTGCAGCCGGGGGCCTGGGACCCCCGGCGCACCGTCGAACGCGAAGCGCAGCACCTCGAGGATCGCCTCGCGGCCGTAGCCGCGGCCCCGGTAGTCGGGCAGCATCTGCAGCCTCAGGTTCGCCGAGCGCGCGTCCTCGTCGATCTGGTTCAGCACGATCTCGCCGATCAGGTCGTCGCTGATCGGCACGCCGTCCCGCATCGCGGCGGGCGTGACCGCCCAGTCGTACCGGCCGGGCCGGTCGCCGACCGTCGCGGTCCACTCGTCGATCTGCGCGCGCGTGAACGTCGCCGTCGTCCCGGTCAGGCGGATGCCCTCCGGGTCCTGCAGCGACTCCCACAACCGATCCGCGTCCCGCGCCTCGATGGGCCGGAGCCGCATCATCTCGCCGTGCAGCTCCGGACCACGGGTCACGCGCCGATCCTCTCCAGGACCAGCTCGCGCACCCGGGAGGCGTCCGCCTGGCCCCGGGTGGCCTTCATGACCGCGCCGATGATCGCGCCGACCGGGCCGAGGTTGCCGCCCTTGACCTTTGCGACGATGTCCGGCTGGGCTGCCAGCGCGGCGTCGATGGCCTCGAGCAGCGGGCCGTCGTCGGACACGACCTCGAGGCCGCGGGCGACCACGACCGCCTCCGGGTCCCCCTCGCCGGCGAGGACGCCCTCGAGCACCTGGCGCGCCAGCTTGTCGTTGATGCGACCCGAGTCGACGAGCCCCTGGAGCTGCGCGATCTGCGCGGGCGTCACGGTCAGCTCCTCGAGCGTCACCTCGTCCTGCTTGGCCCGACGGGCGAGCTCGCCCATCCACCACTTGCGCGCACCCGCCGGGCTCGTGCCCGCCGCGACGGTCGCCTCGATCAGGTCGAGGGCGCCCGCGTTGACGACGTCGCGCATCTCCGCGTCCGCGTAGCCCCAGTCGGCCTGCAGGCGGTTCCGGCGCGCGACCGGCATCTCGGGCAGCGAGGCGCGGATCTCCTCGACCCACTCGCGGCTCGGCGCGACCGGCACCAGGTCCGGCTCGGGGAAGTAGCGGTAGTCCTCGGCGTCGGACTTCACGCGGCCCGACGTCGTCACGCCCGTGTCCTCGTGCCAGTGGCGCGTCTCCTGGATCACCGGCAGGCCGGCGTCGAGGACCCCGGCCTGCCGGGAGACCTCGAAGCGCACCGCGCGCTCGACCGAGCGGAACGAGTTCACGTTCTTCGTCTCGGTACGGGTGCCGAGCGGATCGTTCGCGGTGGGGCGCAGGGACACGTTCACGTCCGCCCGGACGTTGCCGCGCTCCATGCGCGCCTCGGACACGTCGAGGGCACGGAAGATGTCGCGCAGCGTCTGGACGTACGCGCGGGCCACTTCGGGCGCCCGGTCGCCGACGCCGGTGATCGGGCGCGTCACGATCTCGACGAGGGGGATGCCCGCGCGGTTGTAGTCCACGAGCGAGTACTCCGCGCCGTGGATGCGGCCCGTCGCGCCGCCCACGTGCGTGTTCTTGCCCGCGTCCTCCTCCATGTGCGCGCGCTCGATCTCGACCCGGAACAGCGACCCGTCCTCGAGCTCGACGTCGATCCAGCCGTCGTAGGCGATGGGCTCGTCGTACTGCGAGGTCTGGAAGTTCTTCGGCACGTCCGGGTAGAAGTAGTTCTTCCGCGCGAACCGGCAGCTCTCGGCGATCGTGCAGTTCAGCGCAAGCCCGATCCGGATCGCGTACTCGACGGCCTTGCCGTTGAGCACCGGCAGCGCCCCCGGCAGGCCCAGCGACACCGGGGTCACCTGGGTGTTCGGGGCCGCGCCGAACGACACCTCGGCGGAGCAGAACATCTTCGTGCGGGTGCCGAGCTCCACGTGGACCTCGATGCCCAGCACCGGGTCGTAGCGGCGGACGGCGTCTTCGTAGCCGACCAGGTCGGTCGTCAGCGCGGTCACAGTGTCATCTCCGTCGTCGTCAGCCCGAGCTCGGGGGCCCGGTCCAGCAGGGGCCCGCCCCAGGTCGTCTCGAGGGCCGCCTCGAGTGCGGCCCCCACGCGGTACAGGCGGTCGTCGGCCTTGGCCGGGGCCAGGATCTGGAAGCCGACCGGCAGACCGTCGTCGGACAGGCCGTTCGGCACGGACATGCCCGGCACGCCGGCCAGGTTCGCGGGGATCGTCGCCACGTCGTTCAGGTACATCGCCAGCGGGTCGTCGAGCTTCTCGCCGAACTTGAACGCCGTGGTGGGCGCCGTGGGCGACACCAGGATGTCCACCTGCTCGAACGCGGCCGCGAAGTCACGCTGGATCAGCGTGCGCACCTTCTGGGCGCTGCCGTAGTAGGCGTCGTAGTAGCCCGCGCTCAGGGCGTACGTGCCGAGGATGATGCGGCGCTTCACCTCGTCGCCGAAGCCCGCGCCGCGCGTCGCGGCCATGACGCGCTCGGCCGTGACCGGGCCGTCGGCGGGCTCGACCCGCAGGCCGAAGCGCATGCCGTCGAACTTCGCCAGGTTGCTCGACGCCTCGCTCGGCATGATCAGGTAGTACGCGTCGAGCGCGTACGTGAAGTGCGGGCACGACACCTCGACGACCTCGGCACCGAGACCCCGCAGGATCTCGAGCGACTCGGCGAAGCGTGCGCTCACGCCCTCCTGGTAGCCCTCGCCCGACAGCTCCTTGACCACACCGACCCGGAGGCCCGCCAGGTCGCCCGTCGCGCCCTGGCGCGCCGCCTCGACGAGCCTCGGCAGCGGTTCTGCGATCGACGTGGAGTCGCGCGGGTCGTGGCCGCCGATCAGCTCGTGCAGCAGCGCGGCGTCGAGCACCGTGCGCGTGACGGGGCCCGCCTGGTCGAGCGACGACGCCATGGCGATGAGGCCGTAGCGCGAGACGCCGCCGTAGGTGGGCTTCACGCCGACCGTGCCGGTGACAGCGCCGGGCTGGCGGATCGAGCCACCCGTGTCGGTGCCGATCGCCAGCGGGGCCTCGAAGGCCGCGACCGCCGCGGCGGAGCCACCCCCCGAGCCGCCCGGGATGCGGTCCAGGTCCCACGGGTTCTTCGTGTTGCCGTACGCGGAGTGCTCCGTGGAGGAACCCATCGCGAACTCGTCCATGTTCGTCTTGCCCAGGATCGGCAGGCGCGCCGCGCGGAGGCGCTCGACGAGCGTCGCGTCGTACGGCGGGATCCAGCCCTCGAGGATCTTCGAGCCCGCCGTGGTCGGCATGCCCTTCGTGACGACCACGTCCTTGACCGCGATGGGAACGCCCGCCAGGGGGTGCAGCTCCTCGCCCGCGGCGCGACGCTCGTCGACGTCGCGCGCAGTGGCCAGGGCCTCGTCCGCGTTGACGTACAGGAACGCGTTCAGGTCGCCGTCCACGCTCGCGATGCGGTCCAGGTGCGCCTGCGTCGCCTCCGCGCTCGAGATCTCGCCGCCCGCCAGGGCACCCGCCAGGTCCGCCGCGCTCAGCCGCGTGATGTCGCCGGTCATCTCACTCCTCCCCGAGGATCTGCGGCACGAGGAAACGACCCTCGTCCTGCTGCGGCGCTGCGGCCAGCACGTCCTGCACCGGCAGGGCCGGCAGGGGGACGTCCTCGCGGAACACGTTCGTCAGCGGGAGGGGGTGGCTCGTTGCCGGCACGTCGGCGGTGGCGATCTCGCTCACGCGGGCGATGGACTCGACGATCACGTCGAGCTCGCCGGCGAGGCGGTCGACCTCGTCAGGGCGCAGGTCGATCCGCGCCAGCGCAGCCACGCGCGCGACCTCGTCACGGGAGATGGTGGACATGGCTGCAGTCTAGTCAAGGCCGACCGCCCGACGACGCGGTTCCAGAGGGCCACTTCTGTGGCGTGGACCCGTGTTGTGCCCCGCGCGCACAGGTTCCGGACCCTGGTAGGGGTCTGGAAATGCGTGAAGGCCCGCACCGGGGGGTGCGGGCCTTCACGTGAAGGGTGTTCGGCGGCGTCCTACTCTCCCACCCCGTCACCAGGGCAGTACCATCGGCGCTGAAGGGCTGAGCTTCCGGGTTCGG
>NZ_JAKGSG010000035.1 GCF_021568775.1 Antribacter soli
AGGTGGTGGTCCAGGCGGTGCGTGCCGATCCTGCGGTGACGGTGACCTGGGCGTTGTAGCCGCTGCCCCAGGCGTTGGTGACCGCGAACGTCGCGGTGCACGCCCCCGGCTGCGGCGTCGGAGTCGGAGTCGGCGTGGGGGTCGGCGTCGGCACCGGCGTCGTGCTGTCGAGCCCCAGGAACGTGATGGCTCGCGGCACCATGCCGGCCTTCGGCAGGTCGTGGGCCGAGGTGGCATCGCTGATCGCCTCGACCACGGGCTGGCTACCGGCCGAGCCGTACCGGGTGCGCGTCCACCCCGAGACCGGCGAGTCGGTCAGCACGGGCGTCTGGCTCACGCCGTGGAGGTTGGTCCACTGCTTGATCGCCTCGCCGAAGTTGTTGTAGTGCAGCACGGTGTCGTTGACGCCGTGCCACAGCTGCATGCGCGGGTACCGGCCGGTGTAGCCCGGGTACATCGCCCGGGCGGCGTCGCCCCACTCCTGCGCCGTCTTGATGATCTGGCCGCCCGAGCACTGGCTGTTCCACGTGTTGCTGCTGCTGCCGGTGGCGAAGCAGGTCGCCGGCACGCCCTCGAACGCAGCGGCTGCCGCGAACACGTCCGGGTACTCGGCGGCGAGCACGTTCGTCATCATCGCGCCCGACGAGACGCCCGTGACGTAGACCCGCGAGGAGTCGACGTTCCACTGCTGCTTGGCATAGCTCACCATCGACATGATGCCGACGGGGTCGCTCCCGCCGCCGCGCTGGAGCGCCTCCGGCGAGTACACGTCGAAGCAGCTCCCGCTGCGCGTCGCCTCGGGGAACACGATGACGTACCCGTAGGTGTCGGCAGCCGTCACGTACTCGCGCGCGGCGCCGTTGAAGTACCCGGACGCCGAGCCCGTGCAGTAGTGGACGGCGACGAGCAGTGCCGGGTTCGGCGCCACGTTGTCCGGCACGTAGACGTACATGTTCAGGTTGCTCGGGTTGTTCCCGAAGGCCGTCACCTGCGTCAGCGTCGCCGCGGCGGCAGGCTGGGCACCCAGCGTGGCCGTGACCAGGGCGGTCAGGCCGAGCAGCGGCAGGCAGAGGGCGGCGACGAGGGCGGCCGCGAGCCGCCTCGCCGAGCGGGGTCGCGGACGCCGTTCGTCCGTCCGGTCGGTTCTCAGCATCGAGCGCCTCCAGTCCGAGGGTGCGGCCCGATCCTGGGCCGGGGCCCAGGATGGTGCGCCCCTTCGGCGGAGGGAACCGACCTAATCGTTTCTCAGCAGCGCGCCTCGCCGGGACGCGCCGCGACGGCCTGAGGGCTGTCCAAGAGTCCGCTTCGAGAAGGCCCTGAGGTATCGCTTCGCCACTGGAAGCGATACCTCAGGGCGTTCTCGAGGCGGACTTTTAGAGACCGAGCGCCACCGGCGTGCCCGGGCCGCGCGTCGGCGGCTCCTTGGAGATCTCGGCGTAGGCGGCGGCGAGCAGCGCCGGGTCGGGCCCCTCCAGGCGGGTGGGCTCGGCGACGTCGTCGAGCACGACGAACCGCAGCAGGTCGCCGCGCGACTTCTTGTCGCGGCGCATCGCGGACAGGAGCTGGTCCCACCGGTCGCCCCGGTACGTGACCGGCAGCCCGAGCGAGGTGAGGATCGCGCGGTGCCGGTCCACGACGTCGTCGGGCAGCTTGCCGGCCAGGCGCGCGAGCTCCGCCGCGAAGACCATGCCGACCGCCACGGCGGCGCCGTGCCGCCACTGGTACCGCTCGGACAGCTCGATCGCGTGGCCGAGGGTGTGCCCGTAGTTGAGGATCTCCCGCAGCCCGGCCTCGCGCAGGTCCTCGCCGACGACGGCGGCCTTGACCCGCACCGACCGCTCCACGAGCTCGGCGAGCACGTCCCAGGTCTCGGGCGCCGCGTCGGCGCCGGCCCACTCGCGCAGCGAATCGGCGTGCTGCTCGACGAGCGTGAGGATCTGCGGGTCGGCGATGAAGCCGGTCTTGACGACCTCGGCGAGCCCCGCCACGAGGTCCCAGCGGCCGAGGGACTCGAGCGCCGCGAGGTCGCACAGCACGCCCGCCGGCGGGTGGAACGCGCCGACGAGGTTCTTGCCCTCGGCCGTGTTGATGCCGGTCTTGCCCCCGACGGCGGCGTCGACCATCGCCAGCAGGGTGGTCGGCACGAGCACAGTCCGGACGCCCCGCAGCCAGGTCGCGGCCACGAAGCCCGCCAGGTCGGTGGTCGCTCCCCCGCCGACGCCGACGATCGCGTCGGAGCGCGTGAAGTCGAGCTGCCCCAGGATGCCCCAGAGGAACGCGGCGACCTGGGCGGTCTTCGCCTCCTCCGCGTCGGGGACCTCGGCGAGGTAGGCGTCGTAGCCGGCGGCCCTGAGGTCCTCGTGGATCACCTCGGCGGTCGCGGCGAGCGCGGCGGGGTGGATGACGAGCACCTTGCGGGCCGCGGGCCCGATCAGCCCGGGCAGCTCGCCGAGCAGGTGCCGGCCGATCACCACGTCGTAGGGGCTCGCGCCCGTCACGGTCACGCGGGTGGTCGTGCTGCCGGCGTCGGTCATGCTCGGGACTCCTTCGGTACCTGCGTGGGCAGGGCGCGCGCGATCTCCTGCGCGACCGTCTGCGGGGGCCGGTCGTCGCTGACGACGTGGACGGTGGAGAGCCGCTCGTACGTTGGCCGGCGCTGCTCCATGAGCGCCTGCCAGCGGGCCCGCGGGTTGCCGAGCAGCAGCGGCCGCGCCTGGTTGAGCCCGACGCGGGGCGCCGCGACCGCGAGGGAGACGTCGAGGAACACGACCGTCCCGCCGGCGCGACCGTAGGCTTCGAGCGCCTCCTGCGTGCGCGGGTCCATGACGGCACCGCCGCCGAGCGCCAGGACGCCGTCGTGCAGCGCCAGGGCGGTGGTCACGGCGTCGCGCTCGAGGTCGCGGAAGTGCGGCTCGCCGTCGTCGACGAAGATGTCCGCGACCGACTTGCCCGCCTCGGCCTCGACGTCGGAGTCGGTGTCGCGGAAGCTGCGGCCGAGCAGGCCGGACAGGGCGCGCCCCACGGTCGTCTTGCCGCTCCCGGGCGGCCCGATCAGCACGGCCACGGGACCCTGGGCTGCGACGATCACCGCAGCAGCTCCGGCACCGAGTCGAGGTAGGCCTGCGCGTTGCGCCGCACCTCGGCCACCGAGTCGCCGCCGAACTTCTCGACCGCGGCCTCGGCGAGCACGAGCGCGACCATCGCCTCGGCGACGACGGCGGCCGGCGGCACCGCGCACACGTCGGAGCGCTGGTGGTGGGCGGTGACGGGCTCGCCCGTCGCGATGTCGACCGTGGGCAGCGCGCGCGGCACCGTCGAGATGGGCTTCATCGCGGCGCGCACGCGGACGATCTCCCCGTTCGACATGCCGCCCTCGATGCCGCCGGCGCGGTTCGTGGTGCGCTCGATCCCGCCGGGGCCGCGCACGATCTCGTCGTGCGCCGCCGTACCGCGGCGGCGGGCGGTGCGGAAGCCGTCGCCGACCTCGACGCCCTTGATCGCCTGGATGCCCATGAGCGCGGCCGCGAGGCGCGCGTCGAGGCGGCGGTCGCCCTGGACGTAGGAGCCCAGACCGGACGGCACGCCGTACGCCAGCACCTCGACGACGCCGCCGAGGGTGTCACCGTCCTTGTGCGCGAGGTCGATCTCCTCGACCATCAGCTTCGACGACGCGGCGTCGAAGCACCGCACCGGGTCCGCGTCGAGGCGCTCGACGTCGTCCGGGCCGGGCAGCGGTGCGCCGTCGGGCACCTCGGCCTCGCCGATGGCGACGACGTGGGAGACGAGCCGGATGCCGAGCGCCTGCTCGAGGAGCTTCGCGGCGGGGACGCCGAGCGCCACGCGGGCCGCGGTCTCGCGTGCCGAGGCGCGCTCCAGGACCGGGCGGGCGTCCTCGAAGCCGTACTTGCGCATGCCGATCAGGTCCGCGTGACCCGGGCGCGGGCGCGTCAGGGGCCGGTTGCGCGCGATCTCGCGCGTGTCGCCCGTGCCCGCGTCGACCTGCAGGGCCTCCGGAGCCACCGGGTCCGCCGACATCACGTCGACCCACTTGGGCCACTCGGTGTTGGCGATCTCGATCGCGAGGGGGCCGCCCTGCGTCACGCCGTGCCGCAGGCCGCCGAGCACGCGCACCTCGTCCTGCTCGAACTTCATGCGCGCACCACGGCCGTAGCCGAGACGACGGCGGGCCAGCGCCGCCTGGATGTCGGCCGTCACGAGCTCGACCCCCGCCGGGAGGCCTTCCATGACCCCCACGAGGGACGGACCGTGCGACTCACCCGACGTCAACCAGCGCAGCATGCAGCGATTCTCTCACCCGAGCCCGGCCGCGGCGGCCGGTGTCCGCAGTGCGGCCGACAGGGCCTCGTCCATCGCGGCCAGCGGCGCAGGGCGGCCCGTCATGAGGCGGACCTGCTCCGCGGCCTGGTGCAGCAGCATCCGCTCGCCGCTCACGACGACGCCGCCCGCGGCGGCCCAGGCGCGTGACAGCGCCGTGGGGCGCGGGTCGTACACGACGTCGATGAGCACGCCCCGCGGTGTCACGCCCGCCGCCGTCAGCGCCTCGGCCCAGGGGTCGGCCGCGTGCTTGGGCATCGTCGAGACGACGGCGTCCGCCCCGGCCAGAGCGGCGACGGTCGGCTCCCGCTCGAGCTCCTCGAACGACGGGGAGACGCCCATCCGCGCGACGGCCTCGCGCAGCGGTCCGATCCGGTCCAGGTTGCGGACAAGGACCGTGGGCGCCGGGCAGCCCAGCTCGGCGAGCGCGGCCAGGGCGGAGGCCGCGGTGGCCCCGCCGCCCAGCACCACGGCGGACGCGACAGGCTGCCCGACGCCGGCGCCCCCCTCGCGCAGCGCCGCGACCAGCCCGTGCACGTCCGTGTTGGCGCCCGTGAGCGTGACGCCGCAGCGGGCCGAGCCGATCAGGACCGTGTTGACCGCGCCCACGGCCTGCGCCAGCGGCTCGACGTGGTCGAGGAGCGGGAACACGACCTGCTTGAGCGGCATCGTCAGGCTCAGGCCGGCCCAGCCCAGGTCGACGTCGCGCAGGAAACCCTCCAGGGCGTCCTCGGTGACGTCGAACGCCGCGTACTGCCAGCCCTCGAGCCCCAGGGCGCGGTAGGCGGCCGTGTGCAGCACCGGGGACAGGGAGTGCGCGACCGGGTGGCCGAGCACCGCGGCCCGCCGGGTCGGTGCGGTGGTGGTCATCAGTACCCGTTCTCCGCGGCCCACTTCTGGAACTCGTCCTTGAAAACGAGGAACTCGTCGTAGCTGGCCGTGAACTTCGTCTCCTGCGTCTCCAGGTTGACGGTGACGTAGTACTCCCAGGGCCCCTCGGGCGGCGAGAGCACCGCCTCGATGGAGGCGCGGCTCGGGGAGCCGATCGCCGTGGGCGGCAGGCCCGCCACCACGCGCGACGCGTACGGGAAGGACGTGTCCCGGAACTCCGCGGTGGTGATCTCGCTCGACGGCTTGCCCCGCCCGTACGAGTCGATCGCGTCGAGGCCCAGCGGGGTGCCCTTCGCCAGGCGGTTCTCGATCACCCGCGCGACCTCGCCCCGGAAGTCGTCGGGCGCCTCGCGCTCCACGAGGGACGCCTTGATGACCACGTCGTGCCGCTGCTCCGCGGGGACGCCGAGCTCGTCCAGCTCCTGGACGGTCGTCGCCACCATCTCGCGCAGCACGTCGGCGGCAGCGACGGTGTCCGGCTTGGCGTCGTACGTGCCCGCCGCGAGCCAGCCCTCCAGGCTCCCGGCGGCCTCGGCGGGCAGCCCCAGGCCGGCCAGGTCCGCCAGGGCCGCCTCGACATCGGCCTGCGGCCAGCCCGCCTCGATCATGCGGTCCTTGACCTGGCCCGCGGTAAAGCCCTCGGGAACCGTCAGCCCGCCCCGCACGACCTCGTTCGCGGCGAGCAGCGCCACGGCGTCCTTCGCGCTCATCTCCGAGAGCAGCATGTGCTCACCGGCCTGGATCTGAGCGGAGTCGGGGTTCGCCTCGAACTCGCGCACGAACGCCTCGACGCTGCCGACCACGCCGGCGTCGTACAGCGCCTGGCCCATCGACGTTCCGGTCGAGCCCTCGTCGATCGTCACGGCGACCTCGCCCGTGCCGGGACCCGGGAAGTCCTTCGCCGCGAGCGGCGTCGCGTAGCCGAAGATCATGCCGTCGTTCTTCACGACGTACGCGCCGGCGCCGCCGACGAGGCCGAGGGCGACGAGGAGCGTCACCGTCGCACGGACCCGCTGACGGCGCTTGCGAGCCTTCCGCTCGCGGGAGCTGCCGCCCCCTGCCGGCGCCCCGCTCGCATGGCGCGGCGGCCCGCTGTAGGACAGGGTCTCCAGCACGTCAGTCACCCGCAGTTGCCTCGCAGTCTCGTCGTCTCGCGCGTTGCCTCACAACAGAGTGGCACATTTCACCCGGTGGTCCCGAACCGCGCGCGTCAGCCGCCGTTCGCGGCCAGCCAGGCGTCGAGCTCCGCCTTGTTCTTCTCGTGCTCGGCATTCGTCACGGCGAACTTCGTCTCGCCCGTGTCGAGGTTGACGGCCACCCAGAACAGCCAGTCCCCGGGCTCCGGGTTCAGGACGGCGTCGACCGAGGCGACGCCCGGGCTCGCGATGGGACCCGGCGGCAGGCCGGTGTGCTTGTACGTGTTGTACGGGTTGTCCGCGTTCGCGAGGTCGTCCGACGTGAGCTCGGTCCCGGGCTTGCCCGCCCCGTACGCCACGGCGGCGTCGACCTGCAGGAGCATGTTCCGGTCCAGCCGGTTCTCGATGGCGCGCGCCATCTTCGGCCGGTCCGGCGCGAACTTGGCCTCGCGCTCGACGAGCGACGCCTTGATCAGGACAACCTGCCACTGGTCCTGCGGCACCTGGCGCTCGGTCAGCTCCTGCACGGTCCCCTGGACCATCTGGGCGAGCAGGCTCGCGGCCGTGTCGCTCGGCGTCACGAAGTAGGTGCTGGGGAGGAGCCAGCCCTCGACCTGCCCGCCGGCCTCGGCCGGCAGGCCGAACGATGCGGGGTCGGCCAGGGCCGCGTCGAAGTCCGCCCGCGGCAGGCCCGTCACCTCGACCGCCCGGGCCACGACCTGTGCCGCCGTGTACCCCTCGGGGATGGTGAGCTTGAGCTCCACCTTCTCGTTCTTCACGAGCAGCGCGACGGCGTCGGACGCCTTCATCTCGGTGAGCATCACGTGGACGCCCGACTGGATGAGCGGCGCGTTCGGGTTGGCCTCGAAGGCCTGGACGAACGCCTCGACGCTGGCGACCACTCCGGCGTCGTACAGCGCCTGGCCCATGTCGTTGCCCGTCGAGCCCTCGGCGATCTCGACCTCGACCTGCTCGGCGCCGGGGCCTGGGAAGTCCTTCGCGTCCAGCGGGTTCACGAAACCGAACAGGGAGCTCGCCTGCCGCGACACGACGTACCCCGCCGCGCCGACGACGGCGAGGGCGACGACGAGCACCACGAACGTCCGCAGCCGCTTCTGCCGCTTGCGCCGCTTCGCCGCCTTCCGGTCTCGCACGTTGCCGCTCCGGCTCCGCGCCTGGCGGGTCGCGCCCGTCGGCGGCAGCGGGTTAGCGCTGGTGAACAGGTCCGTCACCGCACCTCGCCTCGCGATCTCGTCGTCGTCCTGGTCTGGGTCGTCCATGCAGTCTCATGCACGCTGCACCTCCACGAGCTCGCCGGCGCGTCCCCCGCTCGCCCGCTCCGCGTCGAGTGCAGATTGCAGAATGATAACGGCTGCCGCCTGATCGATCACCGACCGATGCTTGCGGCCCTTGCGCCCGGAAGCGTACAGGGCCTGATGGGCCGTCACGGTCGTCATGCGCTCGTCGACGAGCCGAACCTGCGCGCGCTCCCCCGCCGCGGCCAGCGCAGCCGCCAGCAGGCCGGCGAACCCGCGGGCGTCGGCGGTCGCGGCGCCCTCGGCCCCGGACAGGTGGCGGGGCAGCCCCACGTAGACGACGGCGGCGAACCGGTCGGCCGCCTCCGCGACGATCCGCGCGACGTCGGCCGTCACCGGCCCCGGGGCCGCGCCACCGCCGTCGAGCACTCTCGGGACCGTCTCTACAGGCGTGGCGATCAGCCCGTCGGGGTCGCTCGCGGCGAGGCCGATGCGTGCCTTGCCGACGTCGACGCCCAGGCGGGCTCCCCGCGGGAGGCCCGGCTGGGCGTCGAGAGAATCAGGCATCACGCGCCCACGGCCACCAGGCGCACGCCCTCGGCCACGCCGGCCAGCGCCGACGGAAGGGCCGACGCGTCGGTGCCGCCGCCCTGGGCCAGGTCCGGCTTGCCGCCGCCACCGCCGCCGAGGACGCCGGCGGCACCCTTGGCGAGGTCGCCGGCCTTGAAGCCGCGCTCCCGGGCCGTCGCGTTGGTCGCGACGACCACGACGGGCCGCCCGCCCGACACGCCGCCGACGGCGACGACCACGGGCTCGGCCTCGCCGAGGCGACCGCGCACGTCGAGCACGAGGGCCCGCAGGTCGTCCGCGGAGGCGACCTCCCCGGCGTCGTGCGTCACGACACGGACGTCGGCCACACGCGGGGCGTTCGCGGCCAGCGTGCCGGCCGCGGCGAGGAGCTGGCCCTGGCGCAGCGCGGCGAGCTCCTTCTCCGACTCCCTGAGGCGGCTGACGAGCGACCCGACGCGGTCGAAGAGCTCGTCCGGACGCGCGTTGAGCAGGCCCTGGAGCTGGCCCACCAGGGCGTGCTCCTTCGCCTGGAAGCCGTACGCGCCGTCGCCGACGAGAGCGTCCACGCGGCGCACGCCCGAGCCGATCGACGACTCGCCGAGCAGCGTCACGCGGCCCAGCTCGCCCGTGCGCTGCACGTGCGTGCCGGCACACAGCTCGCGCGACCAGTCGCCGCCGATGGACACCACGCGGACCACGTCGCCGTACTTCTCGCCGAACAGCGCCATGGCGCCGAGGGCCTTGGCCTCGGCGATCGGCATGACCTGGTCGGTCACGTCGAGGTTGTCGGCCAGGCGCACGTTGACGCGCTCCTCGATCTCCTGCAGCGCGCCCGCCGGGACGGCCGACGGCGAGCGGAAGTCGAAGCGGATCCGGCTCGGCGCGTTCTCGGAACCGGCCTGCGTGCGGTCCGGGCCCACGAGCTCGTGCAGTGACTTGTGGATCATGTGCGTGGCGCTGTGGGCGCGCGAGATGGCCTTGCGGCGCTCGGTGTCGATCCGCGCCGTGCCGGGGTCGCCCAGCACCAGGGTGCCCTCGGTGAGGCGGCCGCGGTGCACGGACAGGCCCTTGATCGGCCGCTGGACGTCGTCGACCTCGATGATGGCGCCGCCGTCGAGCACGATCGTGCCCTGGTCGGCGAGCTGGCCGCCGGCCTCGGCGTAGAACGGCGTCCGGTCGAGCACGACCTCGACGTCGGCCGGGGCGGTGGCCGCCGGGGCGGGCACGCCGTCGACGAGCAGGCCGGCCACGCGCACGGTGGCGTCCTGCTGCGTGTAGCCGAGGAACTGAACGGGGGCCGCAAGGTCCTTCTCCACGGCCTCGTACGCGGCGACGTCGGCGCCGCCCTGGCGCTTGGCGAGCGCGTCGGCGCGGGCACGCGACCGCTGCTCCTGCATGAGGGAGCGGAAGGCCTTCTCGTCGACGGACACGCCCTGCTCGGCGGCCATCTCCAGGGTCAGGTCGATCGGGAAGCCGTAGGTGTCGTGCAGCTGGAAGGCCTTGTCGCCGCCCAGCTCCACGCCGCCGGCCGACTTCAGCTCGCGCACCGCGCCGTCGAGGATCGTCGTGCCCGAGGCGAGCGTGCGGTGGAACGCCTCTTCCTCGCCGTAGGCGACCTGCGAGATGCGGTCGAAGTCGGTGGCGAGCTCCGGGTACGACGGCGACATGGCGTCGCGCGAGACCGGCAGCAGGGTCGGCAGCGACACGCCGTCGACGCCCAGGAGGCGCATCGCCCGGACGGAGCGGCGCAGCAGGCGGCGCAGGACGTAGCCGCGGCCCTCGTTCGAGGGGCGCACGCCGTCGCCGATGATCATGAGGGCCGAGCGCACGTGGTCGGCCACGACGCGCATCCGGACGTCGTCCTCGTGGTTCGCGCCGTAGGCCCGGCCCGACATCTCGGAGGCCGCGGCGATGACCGGGAACACCTCGTCGATCTCGTACATGTTGTCCTTGCCCTGGAGCAGGTACGCGACGCGCTCCAGGCCCATGCCCGTGTCGATGTTCTTCTTGGCCAGCTCGCCGAGGATGGGGAAGCCCTTCTTGTCCCCGCCGTCACCCCGCTCGAACTGCATGAACACGAGGTTCCAGATCTCGAGGAACCGGTCGCCTGCCAGGTCGACGGCGGGACCGCCGTCGGGCCCGAACTCCGGGCCGCGGTCGTAGAAGATCTCCGAGCACGGGCCGGCCGGTCCACGGGCGCCCGTGGACCAGTAGTTGGTGTCCATGTCGAGGCCCTGGATGCGCTCGTCGGGCATCCCGGCGATCTCCTTCCAGAGCTGCCGGGCCTCGTCGTCGTCCTTGTAGACGGTGACCCAGACCTTCTCCGCGGGGATGCCGTAGCCGCCCTCGTCGACCGACTTCGTGATGAGGTCCCACGCAAACGTGATGGCCCCCTCCTTGAAGTAGTCCCCGAACGAGAAGTTGCCGTTCATCTGGAAGAACGTGCCGTGACGAGTGGTCTTGCCCACGTCCTCGATGTCAAGGGTGCGCACGCACTTCTGCACGCTCGTGGCGCGCGACCACGGCGGCGTCTGCTCCGCCGTCATGTACGGGATGAACGGGACCATTCCGGCGATCGTGAACAGCGTCGACGGGTCGGGCGAGATCAGGCTCGCCGACGGCACCACCGCGTGACCCTGGGCGGCGAAGTAGTCGAGCCAACGCTTGCGGATCTCGGCGGTACGCATGGAGTACTGGTCCTTTGGGTGAGGGCACGGTGCTGTCGTGCCTGGTACGAGCAGTCCCATTCTGCCGCCGCCAGGGCGGCTCAGGGAAACCGATGGTCGGCCGCGAGGGCCGCACGTCTAGAAGAACGAGTAACCGAGCTCGGCCTCGTCGTCCGGCAGGTCTGCCTGACGGCCCTCGCGCATCGCGGTCCGCCGGGCGCGGGTCGTCTCCGGGTCGGGCTGGCCCTCGGCCAGGAGGGACGCCATGAGCTCCTTCTCGCGCTGCGCACGCGCCACCGCGAACTCCGCACGGAACTCGTGGGCGGCCTGCGCGAGGCGCGCTCCGGCGTCGTCCACCGCGGCCGCGGCCCGCTCGCTCACCGAAGCCGGGGTGTAGCGCGCGATGATCTTGCGGCCCTGGCGGTACACCACGACCGTGACCACCACCCCGACGCCCACCCAGAACAGGCGGCGCGTCATCGGCCGTCCCCTGCGTGCCGGCCGCTCTGTCCTCCGGGCTGCGCCCTGCCGGCCGCGCGCCCGAACGCGCGGCGCACGCCGTACGAGAAGGCGGCGACCTTGACGAGCGGGCCGCCCAGCGTCGCCGCGTACAGGCCCGTCAGGGCGGAGACGTTCTCGCTGACCTGCGCGGCGGACGTCGTGATGGTGTCGACCTTCACGAGCTGGGTGTTCGCGGACGCGACCGTTCCCGCCGCCTCGTCGAGGATCGGCACCGAGTGGTCCGTGACCGTCCGGATGCTCACGCGCGCCTCGTCCAGGACCTTGCCGAGCTTCCACAGCGGCACCGCCAGGAACCCGACAAGCAGAACGAACGCGATGGCCGCGATGAGTCCCGCCACGTCGCCAAGGGTCATGCCCGATCCCGCCTTCCCGATGCGCGAATTGTCGTCGTCACCCTATCCCGGCACGTGCCGGTGTGCCGGAGCGCGAACGCCCCGCCTGCACGGGTGCAGGCGGGGCGTCGTCGAGCAGGAGCAGGGTCAGCAACCTCTTGGCTTCCGCCAGCTTGCTTCGCCTGGACCCTCGCAGGAGGCAGGGATCAGCGAGCGTAGAACTCGACGACCAGCTGGACCTCGCAGGTGACGGGGACCTCGGCGCGCGTCGGGCGGCGGGTCAGCGTGGTCGACAGCTTCTCCAGCTGCACCTCGAGGTAGCCCGGGACGGCCGGCAGCACGTCGCGGTGCGCGCCCGCGGCGGCGACCTGGAACGGCGTGGTGGCCTGGCTCTTCGGCTTGACCTGGATCGTCTGGCCGACCTTCACGCGGAACGACGGGCGGTCCACGATCTTGCCGTCCACCAGGATGTGACGGTGGGTCACGGCCTGGCGGGCCTGCAGCACGGTGCGGGCGAAGCCGGAGCGGAGCACGACGGCGTCGAGACGCGTCTCGAGGTCCTCGACCATGACCTCACCGGTCAGGCCCGGGTGCTTGCGGGCGTTCTCGTACACCTTGACGAGCTGCTTCTCGCGCAGGGCGTACTGGGCGCGCAGACGCTGCTTCTCGCGCAGACGCACCGCGTAGTCCGACTCGGTGCGGCGACGGGCGCGGCCGTGCTCGCCGGGCGGGTAGGGGCGCTTCTCGAAGTGCTTGACGGCCTTCGGCGTGAGCGCGAGGCCGAGGGCGCGGCTCAGGCGAACCTGGCGGCGCGAACGGGTGACAGAGGTCACGTGTTCTTCCTGTCCTGTAGTGATCGAAGAGGTCACACCCGGGGCACACGCTTGCCCTGCCATTCCTGGCAGGGCGGCGGAGTGCCGGGTGCGGGACCAGCCGATGGACCTCCGAACGAGGAGGTCACGGGGCCGGGGTCCCAGGGAGCTGCCGGCGCGGTCCCGAGAACGGAACCCGCGTGACGGCAACCTGCACATCCTATCCCACCTGGGCCGTCGGAAGCTCCCCGGGGTATGGACCGGAGAGCTTCCGACACCGTGGTGGGGTCAGCGGCTCGCCGTCCCCACCGGCTCGGCCGCCGGCTCGTGGTGGTGGCGACGCTCCAGGGCGGCGCCCTCGATGTCCGCGTTCGGCAGGATCCGGTCGAGCCACCTCGGCACCCACCACGCCGCGTCGCCCACCAGGTGCATGAGCGCGGGGACGAGCGTCATGCGGACCACGAACGCGTCGACCAGCACGCCGAACGCCAGGCCGAAGCCGATCGGCCGGACCATCGCCAGGTGCGAGAACACGAAGCCGCCGAACACCGAGATCATGATGATCGCGGCGGCCGTCACGACCGCACGGCCCGCCACCAGGCCGCGCCTGACGGCGACCCGGCCCGACGCGCCGTGGGCGTACGCCTCGCGCATGCCCGACACGAGGAACAGCTGGTAGTCCATCGCCAGGCCGAACAGCACCCCGACGAGCATCGTCGGCAGGAAGCTCAGCACCGGCCCCGGCGCGTGCACGCCGAACACGTCGCCCAGCCAGCCCCACTGGTAGATCGCGACGACGCCGCCCAGCGCGGCGAACACCGACAGGATGAACCCCAGCGTGCCGATGACCGGCACGAGGATCGAGCGGAACACCACGATCAGGATGATCAGCGAGAGACCGACGACGATCCCGAGGTAGAGCGGCAGCGCGTCCGCCAGCTTCTCGGAGACGTCGATGTTGCCGCTCGCCTGCCCCGCGACGCCGAGCGACACCGTGGCGCCGTCCTCGTCGAGCTCCAGCCCGCGCAGGTGGTGCACCAGGTCCTCGGTCGAGACGCTGCTCGGGCCGTCGACGGGCACGACCTGGTAGGCCGCCACCCGGAAGTCCTCCGACAGGCCGATCGGCACCACGGCCACCACGTCCTGCTGCGCGAGCAGCTGCTCGCCCACGCTCACCTGCAGGTTCTGGGCGGCCGCCTCGTCCAGGCCGTCCGGGAGGTCGGCGACGACGAGCAGCGGGCCGTTCACGCCGGCGCCGAACTTCTCCTCCGTCACCTGGTACGCCCGGTACTGCGTCGACCCGACCGGCTCGGACGAGCCGTCCGGCAGGCCGAGGCGCAGCGACAGGGCCGGCAGGCCCACGACCAGGAGCACGCCGATCGCCACCACGGCACGCACCACGGCACGCCACGTCGAGGCCGGACGCTCCGCCGCCGTCGCTGGCGCATCCGGCGCCGTGGCGGACGCGGCGAACGTCCCCGCCCCGAGCGCGCGGCGCTCGCGGCGGGTCAGCACCCGGTGCCCCACCAGCCCGAGCAGGGCGGGGGTGAACGTCACGGCGACCAGGACCGCGACCAGCACGCAGACGGCGCCGACGGTGCCCATGAGGCCGAGGAAGCCGATCCCCGTCACGTTGAGCGCGACGAGCGCGATGATCACCGTCAGGCCGGCGAAGACGACCGCGTTGCCGGAGGTCCCGTTGGCCAGACCGATGGACTCGTGCAGCTCGAGGCCCTCGCGGAGCTGGCGGCGGTGCCGGTTGAGGATGAACAGGGAGTAGTCGATGCCGACGGCCAGGCCCAGCATGACGCCGAGGATCGGGGTCACGGAGACCATCTCGACGACGCCCGAGAGGCCGAGCGTCGCGAGCGCGCCGACGCCCACGCCGATGAGGGCGCTCAGGATCGGCAGCCCGGCCGCGATGAGCGTGCCGAGCATCACGAGGAGCACGAGGCCCGCCACGACGACGCCGATGATCTCGCCCGGGCCGACGAGGCCGGAGATGCTGCGGACGAGGTCGCTGGAGAACTCGGCCTGCACGCCATCGACCGGGGCCTCCTCGACGGCGGCGACGACGGCCGCCTTGACCTCGTCGGGAACCTCGAACGTGGAGACCTCGAATCCGACGACGGCCACCGCCGCCGTGCCGTCCTCCGAGACGGTCCGGAACTCGCGGGCCATCTCGAGCTGGGACCGGGCGAGGCCGAGCTCGCGCTCGTTCTCGGCGAGCTCGGTGCGCCCGGCCTCGAGGTCGGCGCGCGCGGCGTCGAGCTGGGCCCGGCCTGCGTCGAGCTGCGCCTGCTGTGCGTCGAGCTGCGCCTGCTGCGCGTCGAGCTGGGGCTGTGCCTGGGCGAGCAGCCCGGCGGCCTCGGCCTGGGCGCGGGCGGCGTCGAGCTGTGCCCGGCCGTCGTCGAGCTGAGCCTGCCCCGTGTCGAGCTGAGCCTGCTGCGCCTCGATCTGCGCGGCGCCGTCCTCGATCTGCTGCTTCGCGGCGTCGATCTGCGCGAGGCCGTCGGCGACCTGCTGCTCGGCGTCGGCGCGCTCCTGGGCGGTCTCGAACGGGTCGGTGACGGACTTGACGCCGTCGACTTCCTCGACGCCGCCCAGCGCTGCCGAGATGTCGGCGCGCTGCGCGTCCGTGAGCGGCTCGCCGTCCTCCGTGTGGAAGACGATCGTCGCGGACCCGCCCCCCGCCTCGGGCAGGACCTCCTGCAGGCGGTCGCTCACCTGCTGGGTCGGGGTGCCCGGGATCGTGATCGCCGAGCCGAGCACGCCTCCGAACGCGACGAACGCGACGGCCGCGAGGGCGAGGGCGACGGCCCACGCGCTGATCACGACCCAGGCGCGGCGCGCCGCTGCCTTGCCGAGCCGGTACAGGAGCTCTGCCATGGTTCCTTCTCCTCTGGGCGCACCGGAGCGCGCCGTCGCGCGCCCGCGGTGGGCACGACGTTCGGGGGGTACAGCTGGGTCAGTCCCGCGCGCGGCCGAAGCCGTCGCGGAGGGTGGTGAGCACGCGGTCCACGAGCTCGTCCCACACGGCGCGGGACTCCGGGTCGTCGCTCGCACCGGTGCGTACGTGCCAGTGCAGGGCGACGACGCCGAGCCCTCCCGTGAGCGAGCCGACGAGCACGTTCACGTCCAGCGGGTCGGCCCCGTGGTGCCGGCGCAGCACTTCCGCGGCGAGCCGGTCCGAAATGATGCGCAGCGACTCCCTGACGCGGGCGTCCTGGTGGGCGTCCATGGGGTCCTCGGGGCTGAGGAGGCGCAGCATGCGAGAGAGCGGGGTGACGATGTCGGTCGCCCGGATGACCTGGGCGATCTCGTCGAACATCGAGGCGGCGGTCCCCTCACCCACGGGGGTCGCCTCCGCGACGGCGGTGAACTCCTCGACGATGACCCCCATGGCCTCGATGAACCCGGCGGTCACGATCTCGTCGAGGGAACCGAAGTGGTTGAAGATCGTCCGCCGCGAGACGTCGGCCCGGGCCGCGAGCTCGTCGGCGGTCAGGCCCGGCAGACCACGCTCGCTGACGATCTGCGCGGCCGCCACGATGATCGCGTGGCGGTTCGCCGTCTTGAGCGCGGCGCGTCGGTCCTGGATGGCCATGGTGCCTACACTAAGTGCATTGCTGCACTCAGTGCAACCTGCCTGCTCCGCCGAGATCCGGCATGCTGGGACGAAGCCCGTGCCCACCACCCGGCGACCGAAGGGTCCGACGCGATGCCGCTGCGCAACGAGGTCCAGCTCATCACCTACGCCGACCGGCTCGCCGGCGATCTCGCCGGCCTCGTGCGGCTGGTGCGCTCCGACGATCTCGCCGGCGCATTCGGCGGCGTCCACGTGCTGCCGTTCTTCACCCCGTACGACGGCGCCGACGCCGGCTTCGACCCGATCGACCACACGGCGGTCGACCCGCGGCTGGGCTCCTGGGACGACATCCGCGAGCTGGGCCGGACGCACGATGTCGTCGTCGACCTCATCGTCAACCACGTCTCGGCGGGCTCGGCCGCGTTCCGCGACGTCGTCGAGCGAGGCGAGGCCTCCGGCTCGTACCCGATGTTCCTCACGCTCTCCTCGGTCTTCCCCGACGGCGCCACCGAGGAGGACCTGACCCGTATCTACCGGCCACGTCCCGGACTGCCGTTCACGCCCATCCGCCTCGGCGGGCGGCTGCGCTACGTCTGGACGACGTTCACGCCGGCGCAGATCGACATCGACGTCCGGTCCGCTGCCGGGAAGGCGTACCTCGCCTCGATCCTCGACGCCGTCGCCGCAGCGGACGTGCGGCTCGTGCGCCTGGACGCCGTCGGGTACGCCGTCAAGACTCCGGGCACGACCAGCTTCATGACCCCCGAGACCTTCGCCTTCATCGAGGACTTCACCGCGCAGGCGCGTTCGCGCGGCGTCGAGGTGCTGGTCGAGGTGCACTCGTACTACAAGATGCAGGTCGAGATCGGCCGGTCCGTGGATCTCGTCTACGACTTCGCGCTGCCGCCGCTCGTGCTCCACGCCCTGTTCACCGCCGACGGCACGGCCCTGGCGGGCTGGCTACGAGAACGCCCGCGCAACGCCGTCACCGTCCTCGACACGCACGACGGCATCGGCGTCATGGACGTCGCCCCGGACCCGACCGTGGAGCCGGGCGAACCCGAACGCCCCGGGCTCCTGACCCCCGAGCAGGTGGACGAGCTGGTCGAGGGCATCCACGAGCGCACCGGCGGCACCTCCCGCCGGGCCACGGGTGCCGCGGCGTCCAACCTGGACCTGTACCAGGTCAACTCGACCTTCTACGCCGCGCTGGGCGAGGACGACGGGCGCCACCTCGCCGCCCGGGCGATCCAGCTCTTCACCCCGGGCATCCCGCAGGTGTACTACGTGGGAGCGCTGGCCGGCTCGAACGACATGGACCTGCTCGACCGCACCGGCGTCGGGCGGGACATCAACCGGCACCACTACGCCCCGGACGAGCTCGCCGCAGCGCTCGAGCGCCCCGTGGTCCGCGCGCTGCTGGGCCTGTGCCGCTTCCGCAACGCCTTTCCCGCGTTCGACGGCGACGTGGACGTCACCCTCGACGGCCCGGTCCTCACGATGGTGCGGCGCGGGGTCGACGTGCCCGACGCCGTCGCCGTCCTCGCCGTCGATCTCGCCACCGGCGCCTCGTCGGTCCGGTGGTCGGGTGGTCCGTCCGGCTCCGGGCGGACCGACGACCTGCTGGCCGCGCCACCCGCCCTCGGAGGCTGAGGCGGGCGCTACGCCTGCGCGTCGAGGATCGCCCGGATGCGCTCCAGGCGCTCGCTCACCTGACGCTCGAACCCGCGGTCGCTCGGCGCGTAGTACCGCCTCCCCGCGAGCTCGTCCGGCAGGTACTGCTGGGGCGCGACCGCGTGCGGCCAGTCGTGCGCGTACCGGTACTCCTGGCCGTGGCCCAGCCGCTCCGCGCCCGCGTAGTGCGCGTCCCGCAGGTGCACCGGCACGGTCCCGATCCGACCCGCACGCACGTCCGCGAGCGCCGCGTCGATCCCGTTGTACGCCGCGTTGGACTTGGGCGCCGTGGCGAGGTGCACCACGGCCTCCGCCAGGATGATCCGCCCCTCGGGCATGCCGATGAGCTGGACCGCCTGGGCCGCGGCGACGGCGGTCTGCAGCGCCGACGGGTCGGCCAGGCCGACGTCCTCGGCGGCGGAGATGACGAGGCGCCGGGCGATGAACCGGGGGTCCTCCCCCGCGGCCACCATGCGCGCGAGGTAGTGCAGGGCGGCGTCGACGTCGGAGCCGCGGATCGACTTGATGAACGCCGAGATGACGTCGTAGTGCTGGTCGCCGTCCCGGTCGTAGCGCACGGCCGCCACGTCGACGGCCCGTTCCACGGTCGCCAGGTCGATCTGGGGGACGCCGGCCGCCTCGCCCCCGTCGTCGGCCAGGGCCTCCCCCGAGAGGGCCGCGCCCGCCGCGGCCTCGAGGATGGTGAGCGCCTTGCGGGCGTCCCCGCCGGCGAGGCGGACGAGGTGCTCCTCGGCCGCCTCGGCGAGGACCACGCCTCCGCCCAGGCCGCGCGGGTCGGTGACGGCGCGACGCACGAGGTCGCGCACGTGCTCGGCGGTCAGGGGGCGCAGCGTGAGCAGCAGGGAGCGCGACAGCAGCGGGGAGTTCACGGAGAACGACGGGTTCTCCGTGGTCGCGGCCACGAGCGTCACCCAGCGGTTCTCCACGCTCGGCAGCAGCGCGTCCTGCTGGGACTTCGAGAACCGGTGCACCTCGTCGATGAAGAGGACCGTCTCGTCGCCGCCCGTGGCGAGGCGCCGCCGGGCGTCCTCGATGACCTGGCGCACGTCCTTCACACCCGCCGTCACGGCAGACAGCTCGACGAAGCGGCGCCCGGACACGGTCGCGATGAGGTAGGCGAGCGTCGTCTTGCCCGTGCCGGGTGGCCCCCACAGGATGACCGACGACGGCGCGGCCCTCCCCGCCGCCGTTGCCCCGCCCGTGCCCCCGCCCGGCTCGATGAGGCGCCGCAGGGGCGAGCCGGGCACCAGCAGGTGTTCCTGGCCCGCGATCTCCTCCAGCGAGGCCGGGCGCATGCGCACCGCGAGCGGGGACGCCGGCCGGGGGCGCGGCGTGCCCTGGGCATCGGTGGTCGCGGCGTCGAAGAGGTCCATGACCACCAGCCTAGTTTCCGGCTTCGACGGGACGGTTTCGTCCGGAAATGAAATGCTCGTCCGGTGTTCACGTCGCTGTTCGGCCAGCTGGGGAGGGCGGTCGCCCGCCGTCCCCTGATCACCGTCGTCGTGTGGGCGGTGCTGGCTGTCGTCGGGTACGTGGTGGCCTTCGCCGGGGTCGGCGGTTCGTCGCTGTTCGACCGGGTCACGACCGGAGCGGTCACGGTGCCCGGATCCGAGAGCCAGGCCGGCCTGGAGCTGCTGTCCGAGAACGACACGTCCGGGGAGTCCGTCACGCTCGTCGTGCAGGGCGTGGACCCGGCCTCCCCCGCAGTCGTCGAGGCGATGGCGACCGAGAACCAGCGGCTGGCGGCGATCCCCGGCGTGGCCACGGTCATCGATCCCTACGTGCTCGAGGGCGGGCTGGAGAACCCGGCGGCCTCGACCCTCGTGGCACGCTCGGGCGACGGGTTCGTGCTCGAGGTCACGCTCGACCTCGGGCTCGCCGAGGCGGAGCGCGACGAGGCGCACGACCTCGTCGTCGACCGCCTGCGGGCCCTGCCCGCCACGCTGGGCGACGACGCGACGGGCCTGGTGAGCAGCACCGACCTGGTGATCGACGAGATCACCGGCCAGGTCCGCGAGGACCTCGAGACCGGTGAGGTCATTGCGCTGCCGATCGCCCTGCTCGTCATGGTGCTGGTGTTCGGCGGGTTCCTGGCCGCGTCCATGCCGATGGCCGGTGCCGTCGCGTCGATCGGCGCGGGGCTCGGCCTCCTGCTCGCCCAGACGTACCTCCTGGAGGTCGACGCGTCCGTGGTGAACGTCATCACCCTGCTCGCCATCGGCCTGTCCATCGACTACGGGCTCCTCGTCGTGTCCCGCTTCCGCGAGGAGCTCGCCAACCTGACCGACGACGAGGAGGCCGTGCCCGGTCTGCGGCGGCGGCGCGGCGACGGCGTGGTGCAGGAGGCAGTCGCCCGCACCCTCGCGACCGCCGGGCAGACCGTCGCGTTCTCGGCCGTGACCGTCGCGATCTCCATCTCCGGCCTCCTGGTCTTCACCCCCGAGATCCTGCGCAGCATCGGCGCGGGGGGCGTCACGGTCATCCTCGTCGCCGTCCTCACGGCGCTCACCCTCGTGCCGGCCCTCCTCACGCTCACGGGGCGCCGCCTGGCGCGTCGCGGGCTGCTCGGACGCATCCCGGGCCTGCGGGTCCTGCTCGCCCGCACCGCGGACACCCGGACCGACGAGGGCGTGTTCTCCCGGCTCGCCGAGCGGGTGCAGAAGCACCCGGCGTGGACCGCGCTCGGGTCGCTGCTGGTCCTGCTCCTGCTCGCCCTGCCCGTGGTCGGGCTGCAGATGCGCAGCTCGGGGATCGAGCTGCTGCCCCGCTCGTCCGACCAGCGCGTCCTCGTCGAGGTGCTCGCCGACGACTACCCGGCCAGCGACGGACCCGAGGTCTTCGTCGTGGCCGCCACCTCGCTCGATGCCGTCACGGGGCTCGTGGGGCAGATCGAGGAGCTCGAGCACGTGACCGGCGTCGACGAGCCGCGCGAGGCGGGCGGCTACCTGGTGCTCGGCGTGAACGTCGAGGGCGGCGACCCGGCCGGCACGCCGGCCGTCGAGGTGGTGCAGGGCGTCCGCGGCCTCGACCCCGGGTACGAGACCTGGGTGACCGGCCAGGCCGCGGCCCAGCTCGACTTCCGGGACGCACTCACCGACCGCGTGTGGTGGGCCGTCGCGATCGTGGCCGCCGCGACGCTCGTGCTGCTCTTCCTCATGACCGGTTCGCTCGTGCTGCCCGTCAAGGCGATGCTCACGAACGCGATCTCGATCAGCGCGTCGCTCGGGGTCCTCGTCTGGGCCTTCCAGGAGGGGCACCTCGAGGGACTCCTCGGCTTCGACGCCGTCGGCGGCATCGAGACGTACGTGGTGGCGATCGTGATCGCGTTCGCGTTCGGCCTGGCCATGGACTACGAGCTGTTCCTGCTGTCGCGCGTGCTCGAGCTGCACCACGAGGGACGCAGCGACGACGAGGCGGTGCGCGTCGGGCTGCAGCGCTCGGGCCGAATCATCACGTCGGCCGCGGCGATCATCGTCGTCGTGTTCGCCGGGTTCGTGTTCGGGCGCCTCCTCGTCATCAAGGAGGTGGGCTTCGCGCTCGCGCTCGCCGTGATCGTGGACGCGACGCTCGTGCGCCTGCTGCTCGTGCCCGCCACGATGACGCTGCTCGGGCGCTGGAACTGGTGGGCGCCGGTGTTCCTGCGCAAGATCCACGCGCGGGCGGCGATCACGCACTGACGCGGCGTCACCGACGGCCACGAGGTAGTCGCTCGGTCCGGCCCGGCGCCGGACGGAGCGGCTACCTCGGCCACGATCCGGTGCCGAGGTAGCCGGTCCGTCCGGTCGTGCGGTCGAGTCTCAGTACGTGGAGGAGTACCCCGCCGTGCCGACGACCGCGGCGAAGAAGACGAACCACGCGAGCATGCCCAGGATCGCGAGACCGCTCCACGCGATGCCGATCCAGCCGGTCACGATGCCGGCCGTGGCCATCCCTTCGTTGTCCGCGAGCCCCTGGCGTACCGCCTCCTTCGCCTTGAGGCCGACGATGACGGCAGGGATGCCGCCCACGAGGCCGAACATCAGAAGACCCAGGAGACCGAAGACGAGTGAGAGCACGCCCAGGTCGTTCTTCGGCATCGGCGGGCGGGGCGCGTACCCGTAGGGGGCCGGCTGGTAGCCGCCCGGGTACGGCTGCGCGTACTGCTGCTCGGGCTGCGCCGGCCCACCGTACGGCTGCTGCGGCACGACCGGTCCGGCGGGCGCCGGGGCTGGCCGCTGCTCGGGCGCGGGCTGGGTCCAGCCTGCGTCAGGCTGCGTCATGAAAGCCACCTCTCGGGTCAAAGTGGGCAGATCGTATCAGCGCACCTGTCACAGCCCGAAGACCGCCAGGACGGCGACCACCACTGACACCACGGCGAACGAGGCCATCGCCGCCATCCATACGTTCCGGCTGCGGAAGCTCGCGAGCAGGTTCACCGGGCCGCCGCCGCCCCGTCGGGCACCGAGGGCACGGCGGCTCGACGGCGGTGCGTGGACCGGACGCATACCGTGCACCCGCTCCATCTCCCAGAGCAGCTCGGCATCACGGAGCTCGAGCGACGAGTGCCTCGCCATGAGCTGGACGCTCGCCACCGCGACCACCGCGCTGAGCGCTGCCGCGAGAGCCCGCCGCCACTCCGCCCCGCCGCCGAGAGCGATCGTCAGGAGGAACGCCATCGCCGTCATGGCCAGCACCGGCGTCTGCCACATGAGCCCGTTCGACGACACGTGCCGGTCGTTCACCGCCGAGTAGACGGCCTGCTCTTCGCGCCATCCGGGTTCCCCCGCGGCCTGCGCGACCATCTGCCCGGTCCCGGGCCACAGGTCGCCAGGAAGGTCGTCAGTGCGGTACCAAGCGAAGTCGTCGGCCTCGCCGGTCACCGTCAGCGGCCGGTCATCGGGATACGTGGCGACGAAGCACGCGGCGACGGCGTGCTTGCGCGGGTCGTGACCGAGCCCTGGGCGCAACTCCCGGAAGTACTCGTTGACCATGAAGGGCCTGCGCGGCAGGGCACCCGCACCGCTCGGATCCACCGCGTCGAGCTCACGCCGAGCGGCTTCAGCGAGCGTCTCGTCGATCAGGAGACGTCCACCCACGTGGCACCAGACCTTGCCGAACGGTGAGCCACGGAGGATCAGCCCGACCTTGGCGATCCTGCCCTCGCCGTCATGCACGACAGGCAGGACGTCGACACACGCGATGGGGAGCCGGTCGCTGATCTCACGCCACTCAGTGTCCGAAAAGTGTCCCGAAGCCACGGCGACATCATTCCCCCGGGCCAGCGCTGCCGGTGCCGAGGCGCGCCGTCAGGCGCGGGGCGGGCGCCAGGGCGCGGGGCGGGCGCAAGGCGCCGGGCGGGCGCAAGGCGCCGGGCGGGCGCCAGGGCGACCGTCCACCCGAACGGGCGCTCCGTGACGAACGGGTGGGCCAGACCCCGGCCGGCCGGGCGCCCGACCGGGCGAGCCCCGTCGAGACGGGACCGCCCGGGCGGGCGTCCGGCGTCGGGCCGCCGTGTGCTGCCGACCTCACTCCGCCGCTACAGCGACAGGCGTCTTCGCCACCTCGGGCTTCGCGTCGACGCCGGCCTCCTTGCGCTGCTCCGGCGTGATCGGCGCCGGGGCCGCGGTCAGCGGGTCGAAGCCGCCGCCCGACTTCGGGAAGGCGATGACGTCGCGGATCGACGGCGAGCTCGTCAGCAGGGCCACGATGCGGTCCCAGCCGAACGCGATGCCGCCGTGCGGCGGGGCGCCGAACTGGAAGGCGTCCAGCAGGAAGCCGAACTTCTCCTGCGCCTCCGCCTCGCTGATGCCCATCACCTGGAAGACGCGCTCCTGCACGTCGCGGCGGTGGATACGGATCGAGCCGCCACCGATCTCGTTGCCGTTGCAGACGATGTCGTAGGCGTAGGCGAGCGCAGCGCCCGGGTCCTTCTCGAACGTGTCGATCCACTCGGGCGTGGGCGACGTGAACGCGTGGTGCACGGCGGTCCAGCCGGAGGTGCCGAGGTCGACGTCGTCGTCCTCGCCGGCAGGCTTGAACAGCGGCGCGTCGGTGACCCACACGAACGACCAGGCGTCCTCATCGATCTGGCCGGTCCGCTTCGCGATCTCCAGACGGGCGGCGCCCAGCAGGGCCCGCGTCGCGGTCGTCATGCCCGCAGCGAAGAACACCGCGTCGCCCGGCTTGGCACCGGTGGCCTCGGCCAGGCCCGCACGCTCGGCGTCGGAGAGGTTCTTGGCCACCGGGCCGCCCAGCGTGCCGTCGGCCGCGAACGTGACGTAGGCGAGGCCGCGGGCGCCACGCTGCTTGGCCCAGTCCTGCCACGCGTCGAACTGGCGACGCGGCTGGTCGGCACCGCCCGCCATGACGACGGCGCCCACGTACTCCGCCTGGAACACACGGAACGGGGTGTCCTGGAAGTAGTCGGTGAGGTCGACCAGCGGGTTGCCGAACCGCAGGTCCGGCTTGTCCGAGCCGTACAGGCGCATCGCCTCGTGGAACGTGATGCGCGGGATCGGCGTCGGGACCGTGTAGCCGACGAGCTCCCACAGCGCCACGAGGATCTTCTCCCCGAGCGCGATGACGTCGTCCTGTTCCACGAAGCTCATCTCGACGTCGAGCTGCGTGAACTCCGGCTGGCGGTCCGCGCGGAAGTCCTCGTCGCGGTAGCAGCGCGCGATCTGGTAGTAGCGCTCCATGCCCGCGACCATGAGCAGCTGCTTGAACAGCTGCGGCGACTGCGGCAGGGCGTACCAGGAGCCCGGGGCGAGGCGGGCCGGGACCAGGAAGTCGCGTGCGCCCTCCGGGGTGGAGCGCGTCAGCGTCGGGGTCTCTATCTCGACGAAGTCGAGCTCGTCGAGCACGCGCCGCGCGGCCTGGTTGGCCTTGGAGCGCAGGCGAAGGGCGGCGGCCGGGGCGGGACGGCGCAGGTCGAGGTAGCGGTGCTTGAGGCGCGCCTCCTCGCCGACGATCTCCGTGTCCTGCAGGGCCGTGGAGACCTGGAACGGCAGCGGGGCGGACTCGTTGAGCGTCACGACCTCCGTCGCGAGGAGCTCGATCTCGCCCGTCGCCAGGTTCAGGTTCGCGTTGCCCTCGGGGCGCCGGCTGACCTCGCCCGTGACCTGGAGCACGAACTCCGCGCGCAGCGGGTGCGCCACCGACTCGTCGCGGATCACGACCTGCGCGATACCCGACGCGTCCCGCAGGTCGATGAAGGCGACCCCTCCGTGATCACGGCGACGATCGACCCAGCCCGTGAGGGTGACGGTCTGACCGATGTGCTCGGCGCGCAATGAGCCGGCCGTGTGGGTGCGGAGCACGGAGGTTCCTTTCGAGGGTGACTTGCTCGTGAGGTGCGGCGGGACCCCGCCGGGCCCGGGATCCGGGCGCTGCGGCGAGTCTAGTCGGTGGGAGGCATCGGACTCCCGCCGATATCCACAGCCTCGTCCGGCGCGGGTGGCGCCAGAGCTGGGACGTTTCCCCTGCCCGTCAGCGCGGATGCTCCACGCGGATCACGTCCGGCATGGCGAGCCGGGCCCAACGTCCGACGTCGGGCGGCGTCCCGGTGAGCTCCGCCGCCAGAAGGGTCCAGGCGGTCCCGTGACCGACGAGGACGACGTCCTGCCCGAGATGGCGAGCAAGGATCCCACGGGCAGCGGCACCAACCCTCTCCCGCGTGGCGCTGAGGGACTCCCACCCGGGCATCGCCGGCTCGTCGGGCCGCGCGAACGCCGCCTGCATGACGGCCGGTAGGTCGTCCACCCAGCCGCCGTTGCCGCGGACCTGCTCGCGCAGGTCGGAGACGACGGTCACGTGGCCGTCGGCGAGAAGGCGCGCCGTCTCCAGCGCCTTCGGCTCCGGCGACGAGCACCATGCGGCACTGCTCGGCAACGACCGACGGACCCTGAGGGCAAGGACCTCGTGCTCGTGCGTGGGATCGAGCGGCCACGTCGCCGCCGATCGGGTGCGGTCGACCAGCGGCCGCCCGTGCCGCACCAGGTAGAGAGTCACCCCAGTCACGGTAGCGGGACGTCGGCACGCACCGCAGGAATGACAGCGGCTCAGCGGTTCTGCTCAGAGCAGACAACCGGGTCAAGGATCACGTTCCCTCACCGTGCCGGCAGGCTCCGGCGGACCTGGGTCAGAACAGCGGCCCGGCCAGCCGTAACCTGGGCGCCATGCCACGGCCGATCGCAACCAATACCGGCGTCTCCCGCGAGGAGCTCCTCGACTTCCTGCGTGCGCGCCGCAACGGCGTGCTCGTGACCACGCGGGGCGATGGCTCGCCCCAGCTCAGCCCCGTCACGTACGGGGTGGACAAGAAGGGCCGGGTGGTGGTGTCGACCTACCCGGAGCGGGCGAAGGCGCGGAACCTCAAGCGGCGCTCGCAGGCGTCCTTCCTGGCGCTGGGTGACGACTTCAATGACGCCTGGGTCCAGGTGGACGGTACGGCCGAGGTGCTCGACGTGCCTGAGTCGGTGGAGCCGCTGGTCGAGTACTACCGCGCGGCGGCCGGGGAGCACCCGGACTGGGACGAGTATCGCGACGCCATGATGAGGCAGGGCAAGTCCGTCGTGCGGCTCACCATCGAGCGCTGGGGCCCTGTGGCGACGGGCGGCTTCCCGGCCCGCCTGGCAGGCTGACTCAGAACAGCACCTGCTCCATGCCCGCCGCCACCAGGGGCATCGGGCCCGCCACCGCCGGCATCCCCGGCAGCGCGCCGGTCGGGTAGTCCCCGTCGTCGTGCCGGTCGCCACCACCCGAAGCCTCCGGGTCACCGGCCGGCAGGCCGACCCCGGCCGTGCCCGACATCTGGTCGGCGCGACCTCCCGTCCTGCCCTGCACGCGGTCGGGATACGCGGCCCCGCCACGTCGGCGGTGCCCGGAGCTGCCGAACCCCCGCTCCTCCAGCAGGGGCCGCACCCGCTCCCAGAGCCAGTCGCGGTACTCCTTGTGCGCGTAGGCGCCGCGCGCGTACACGCGGCCGTAGCCGGCGACGAGGTGCGGATGCTCGCGCCCGAGCCACTCGAGATACCACTCGCGTGTGCCCGGCCGCAGGTGCAGCGGGATCACCGTCACGCCGGTCGCGCCCGCCTCGGTGATGTCGTCGAGCAGGCGTCGCAGGTGATCGCGCGAGTCGGTGAGCCAGGGCAGCACAGGCGCCACCATCACTCCGCACGGCAACCCGGCGGCCCGCACGGCACGGATCAGGTCGAGCCGAGCGCGCGGCGTCGGCGTGCCGGGCTCGACCGCCTGCTGCAGCTCCTCGTCGGCGAACGAGAGCGATACGCCGATGCCGACCTCGACCCTCTCGGCGGCGGCCGTCAGAAGCGGCAGGTCACGCCGCAGCAGCGTGCCCTTGGTGAGGATCGAGAACGGCGTGCCGGAGTCCGCGAGCGCCGAGATGATCCCAGGCATGAGCTTGTACCGCCCCTCGGCCCGCTGGTACGGGTCGGTGTTGGTACCGAGGGCAACGGACTCGCGTGCCCAGGACTGCTTGGCGAGCTCCGCGCGCAGCACCTGGTCCACGTTGACCTTGACGACCACCTGGGAGTCGAAGTCGGTTCCCGCGTCCATGTCGAGATACTCGTGGGTGGGCCGCGCGAAGCAGTTGTGACTGATCACGCCGTTCGCAATGTAGTCACCGGTGCCGGTCGTGATGTCGACCATCTCGGACTCGGTCCCGAGATCCTCGACCGAGACCACCCGAAGCGACGTGGAGGTCTTGACGGCGGCGCCGACGATCTTGAGCTTCCGGGTGATGGCCGGATTCGTCATGGCGAAGAAGCGCCGGACACTCGCAAGCCCGCCGGACACCCGGATCGTCGCGACGCCGTTGGCTCTCGCGGGTTCCCGCAGGTGCGAAATACCGAGTACGTCAAGCGCATGCATGGTCGTGGTGAGCATGCGTTCGTCCGAGCTGGAGATGCGCAGCACCTCGCCGTCGCACGAGCCCTCGGCGTCGAAGATGCCTGCGAGGAAGCCGACCGACCATTCTCCTGACGGGTTCTCGGGCCAGTCGATGATCTCGTGGATCTTGCTGTAGTGCTCCCTCCGTGCCGTGAAGATTCCATCCATGGCACGCCGCGTCTCGGTGGCCCGCGCGAAGGGCCTCCGGTTCGTCGTGATCCCCGCCGCTTCGAGGTACGTCTGAGACCGCACCAGAGCTTCGTCGTCGACGAGGGCGAGCCGGAACATCGTGACCGAGCTGGTGCCCCCCGAGGATCGTGCGTAGGTCTTGGCGAAGAGCATCCCGTCCCCGCGAATCATCCCCGTGAGATAACCCCGGCGGTAGTCCGGGGACTCGAAGGGCGTGGCGTAGGCCTCCACCGGCATCCCCGTGCCGAAGCCCTGGAGTCGGTTGTTCGTCGTCAGATAGGGCCGCTGCCGTGCACCCTGGGACGGTCGAGCGACATGCTTCCACCCACGCTCGGTGAGGAATCGGTGGTCGCCGCTCGCAACGATCTCCGTACCGTCTTCGAGCGTCAGCCGGTACGCGCGCTTGACCGTGGCCCAGCGCGCCAGCACCGTGGTCTCGACGAAGCGCCGGTACTTGCCGTCGAACTCGGTTCCCACGATGCGGTCACCCGCGTGCGCCTCACGGATGGGCTTCTGCCTACCGTCCGCCATCAGCACAAGCGTGGACGGATCTACGCAGTAGCGGCACGCGTGCGAGCAGCCGCGATACGGGTTCACCGTCCACCGGAACGGCATCTGCGACATCGGCGGGACGTGCGACAGCGCGCTCTTGGCCACCACCTCGTGAAACGCGATGCCCGCGAACTCGGGCGCTCGCACGGTGCGCAGCAGCCCCGCGTGCCGCAGGCCGGACAGCTCGAGCCCGGGCAGCGCGCCGTCGTCCGCCGTGATCGCCTGGCCGTCCCACCTCACCCAGCCATTCGAACACGCGTTCGTACAGGGGTCAAGCCATCAGGGCACGGTGGCGACGCAGCCCGCCACGATCGCCCCGTCCACCGAGAGCGTCGTCTCCAGGTGCCAGGCCCCTGCCTCGTCCGCTCGCAGCGGCCGGGGCGGGGGCACGCGTAGCCCGCCCTCGGGCGCGTCCGTCGCGTCCCCCAGGTCGCCGCGGGAGGCGACCACGACGCCGTCGGACACCGTCCGCGTGGCGGACGGGTAGGGCGAGCCCTGCCCGTCCACGAACTGCACGTGCACGGTGCCCGACGCCGGCCGGCCGGCCCCCCCGAGCAGCCCGCCATGGGCCGCGGTCGCCCAGGCGACGTCCGCGTACGAGCGCAGGTCGGGCAGCGGGACCCCAAGCAGCTCGCGGCCGTGGTCGACCCACGTGACGTCGGCGGCGTACCGGGCTGGGCCGTCACCGGCGGAGGTGACGAGGCAGGTCAGCGGGACGCTCTCGATCGTGACCGGCGCCAGCGCCCACGCGCCGGACATCACGACCAGTGCGGCGCCCGCGACGACAGCGGTCAGCCCGAACCGCCAGGAACGGCGCGGGGGTGCCGTCAGGAGCGCGTTGTCGTCCCGCGAGACGTCTCGCGGGCGGCGCCCGCCGTGAGAACCCGTCGGCACGCGGACGCTCGTGACCTGGAGGAGCGACTCCGCCCAGCCGTCACCGACGGCACCGTCGCGCGGACCAGCGTGCCCTGTCATGCCACCCCGTCCCCCGGGCGGCGGCACCAACACCGCCGCCGGCGCTCTCGCAGGTGTGGACCGGCCGGACGCGGTCCCCGCCGGGACGCTACCGGGAGTGAAGGCGTGCCCACGAGACCCGTCCGGAGAACCGGCCCCCGTACGTGACGAACGTCACGTACGGCCCTTCACACCCCGCGCAGCCAGACCCGCACGACCCGGCCGTCCTCCCCGGTCTCCTCGCCGGACTCCACGAAGCCTGCGCGCCCCGCGACGGCCTCGCTCGCCGCGTTCCCTGGCAGGGTCAGCAGCGCCACCCGCGGATACCCGGCGCCCAGCGCCCAGGCCGCGAGCGCCGTCGCGGCGCGGGTCGCGAGACCGTGCCCGCGCCCCGCGGGCAGCAGCGAGTAGAAGACCTCAGGCCGATCGGTGAGCAGGGCGCCGATGCCCGCGGTACCCGCCGGGACGCCGTCGGACAGCAGGACGTAGCGGGCACCGACGCCTTCCGCGCGCCGCTCGGCGGAGCGGGCGGCGCGCGTGCGCGCCTCCTCCTCGCTCATACCGGGCGGGTAGTAGGTCCAGCGCGTCACGTCAGAGACGCGCGACAGCGCGGCCTCGAGGGGCCAGTCGCGCTCGACCAGCGCCCGCAGGTGGGCGGGCGGCTCACCGGCAAGCTCGAGGACGTCGGGCGGGACGCCCGTCACTCGCCGGCCGGCACGACCCGCGGCCACAGGTCTTCGGCCGGCGGCTGCCACGTGGCAGCGTCGGCGTCGTGCTGCTCACCGGACCGGATGTCCTTGACCTGGTCGGCCCCGGTCGTGCCGTCCTCACCGGCGGTCCCGGGGAACCAGACGAACGGGATGCCGCGGCGGTCCGCGTACTGGATCTGCTTGCCGAACCTCGCGGCCCTGGGCGCGACCTCGACCGGGATGCCGCGGGCACGCAGGGCGGTCGCGACGGCCTCGGACGCGGGGCGCGTCTCCTCAGAGGTGACCGCGACGACGACGGCCGACGGGACCGAGCGGGTCGCCCGCACGAGCCCGGCGGACAGCAGCCGCGACACGAGGCGGGAGACGCCCACGGAGAGGCCGACGCCCGGGTAGGTGTTCTTCCCGTCGGACGCGAGGGTGTCGTACCGGCCGCCCGAGCACACGGAGCCGAGCTGTTCGTGGCCCACGAGCAGCGTCTCGTAGACGGATCCGGTGTAGTAGTCGAGCCCGCGGGCGATCTTGAGGTCGGCGACGACGACGCCGGGCGCCCGCTCGGAGGCGGCCGTCACGAGCGCCTCGAGCTCGCCCAGGCCGGTCTCGAGGAGCTCCGTCACCGCGCCGTACGACTCGGCCAGGGACCGCACCTCGGCCACGACCGCAGCGTCGGACCCGGAGATGTCCGCGAGCGCCAGGCACGCCTTGGCCTGGTCGGGCGTCACGCCGATCTCGTCGACGAGCAGCGCCGACACCGCGCCCGGGCCGATCTTGTCCAGCTTGTCGATCTGGCGCAGCACGCCCTCGACGTCGTCGATGCCGAGGCCGCGGTAGAAGCCCTCTGCGACCTTGCGGTTGTTGACGAGGATGCGTACCTCGGGCAGCCCGATGCCCCGCAGTGCGCCTAACGCCTCCGCCATGACGAGCGGCAGCTCCACCTCGAAGTGGTACGGCAGGTCGCCCGCGGCGACGACGTCGATGTCCGCCTGGACGAACTCGCGGAACCGCCCGTCCTGGGGGCGCTCGCCGCGCCACACCTTCTGGATCTGGTAGCGCTTGAACGGGAACGCGAGGTGCCCCGCGTTCTCGAGAACGTAGCGGGCGAAGGGCACGGTCAGGTCGAAGTGCAGCCCGAGCTGCTTCTCGCTCGCCGCCGCCCGGTCGCCCGGGACCGACGGCTCGCCCTGGAGACGGCTGAGCACGTAGACCTCCTTGGAGGTCTCGCCCTTGCGCAGGAGCTGGTCGAGCGGCTCGACGGCCCGCGTCTCGATCCCGGCGAACCCGTGCAGCTCGAAGGTGTGTCGCAGCGTGTCGAGCACGTGCTGCTCGACGATACGACCGTCAGGGAGCCATTCGGGGAAGCCGGAGAGAGGGGTCGGACGTGCCATGTGCAGATCCTCCCACGAGTGGCCGACGCTCAGCCCGGGCTTTCCACAGGGTCGTCGGCGTCCGGCCCGGCGTCGCCCGCGACCAGCCGCTCGAGCACTGCGAGCTCGCCCCGCTCGTGCCAGGCGAGCCGCCGCAGCACCTTCACGGTGGTCCACTCGCCGTGGCGGTCCGAGACGGTGCGCAGGCTGGGCGGCATCGCGGCGACCGCAGCCCGCACGTGCGCGGCAGACTCCACGAGCTCGGTCACGAGGTCGGCCGCACGGGGCCGGGCGGGCAACCCCAGGACCGGCAGGTAGTAGCGGCTCTCGGTGTCGGCGATGTGCCACGCGAGCTCGCGCGCGCTGTACCAGGAAGCCCAGGACGGCAGGCGCCGAGCGGGGTCGCGGCGGTCGAGGTCGGCGTCGGGCGTACGCAGGACGAGGTCGAGCGTGCGCTCGCGCACCATGGACAGGATCGCGAGGGTCGTCTCGCGCTCGGCCGCCGTCGCGGGCTCCCGGTCGCGGGCGAACACCGTCTCGTCACCGGTCGCGGCGCGCGTCACCCGCTCGACGACGTCCAGGTCGCCTGGGCGCAACCCGCACTGTCGCGCGAGGTCCGCGAGGGCGGCCGCGTCGCCGGGCCCCTGGCCGCAGGAACCCCACCGGTCCAGGTCGAAGGTCCAGGCGGCGGACCACCCGTCCTCGGCCATCCCGGCCCCCGTGTCGACGTAGGCATGCACCCTCCCAGGGTGCCAGGCCGGCGTCCCCGGCGCGTCGTCGTGGAGGCCAACCACGGACGAACCGGGCGTAGCAGCACCCGCGGGGCCCGGCCTCCCGGCGAAGCGAGCAGCCCCGCTGCGTCCGGATTCCCCGCCCGCGCGGTATGACCTGCGCAGCGATGCCTACACTGTCCCCGCACGGGAGGATTCGCCTGGGAGGCGACCGTCGGAACGGTTCGTGGCACTGGGAAGGGAGCAGCGGCGGTGTCGACCACCAAGCAGCGAGAGCGAGCGTACGCGGCCAAGCGCGAGGCAAAGTGGGCCGAACGTCTCGCCGCGCGGCGAGCAAGACGTCGTCGGCTCTGGACCATCGTCGCGTTCGTCTCCGTCGTCGCCGTCGTCGGCACCATCATGATCGCTGCCCTCGCGAGCTCGCCGGACACGTCCGACGACGCGGCCGAGCCCACCACGGCGCCGTCGGCCGACGCCTACACGCTGCCCGACCCCTCGTTCGCCGAGGGCCGCACCTGGACGGCGGCCATGACCACCTCCGCCGGCGACCTCACCCTCGAGCTCGACGGCGCAGCCGCGCCGCAGGCGGTCGCAAGCTTCGTGTATCTGGCGCAGCAGGGCTACTTCGACGGCACCCAGTGCCACCGCCTGACGACCGGCAGCATCCACGTGCTGCAGTGCGGCGACCCGACCGCCACCGGCTCGGGCGGCCCCGGCTACACCTTCGGCCCCGTGGAGAACGCCCCCGCCGACAACGTCTACCCCGCCGGGACCATCGCGATGGCGCGCGTGGGCAACGACGGCGAGTCGATGGGTTCCCAGTTCTTCCTCGTGTACGAGGACTCGACCATCTCGCCCGACTCGGCAGGTGGCTACACAGTGTTTGGCAAGATCACGTCCGGCCTGGACATCGTCCAGGCAGTCGCTGACGCGGGCGTGACGGGTGGTGCGTCCGACGGCGCTCCCGTCACCCCCGTCACCATCGAAGGAGTTGACACCCAGTGAGCGAGAGCACCGACAGCTCGACGAACGGCCCCGGGCCCGCCGCGAACGAGCCGGAGGACACGGCCGAGACTCCTGCACAGGCGGGCACGGTCCCCGAGGCCGACGCCACGGTGCCCGACGCCGGCGACGTGGCTCCGCAGGAGAGCGTCACGGAGGCGGAGGTCGCCGAGGCCGAGGTCGCCGAGGCGGACGCCACTGAGGTCGAGAGCGCTGAAGTTGAGAGCGCTGAAGTTGAGAGCGCTGAAGTTGAGAGCGCTGAAGTTGAGAGCGACGTCGAGGCGACGGTCGCCAAGGAGGTCGCTCCGGCTGCCGAGGCTGTCGCCGAGGCGGACGCCACCGCGGAGATTGCCGCCGAGGCCGAGGTCGTCGAGGCTGTCGCCGAGGCGGACGCGGAGGAGCCCGTCGCCACGGAGGCGCCCGCCGCCGAGGCCGAGGTCGTCGAGGCTGCCGCGGAGGAGCCCGCCGCCGAGGCCGCTCCCGCCGCGAGGCCCGTCGTGCCGTCGCCGTCGGCCCTCGCGCGCCCGCGCGCCCCCAAGCCGTCGGCCCTGCGCCCGGCCGCTCCCGCCGCTCCGGCTGCGGCCCCCGCGGCCGTGACCCAGGCGGCTCCGGCCGCCGCCCCCGTCGCGCCGCCCGTCGACGCCGCGGCAGCCGCCGAGGCCGAGACGTTCGGCCGGGTGGACGAGGACGGCACGGTGTACGTCCGCGAGGCCGCGGGCGAGCGCATCGTGGGCCAGTTCCCGGGCGTGACCCCGGCGGAGGCGCTCGCCCTGTACGTGCGCCGCTACCTCGACCTGGCCGCCAAGGTCGGCCTTTTCGAGACGCGCCTGGAGAGCGCCGACCTGTCGGTGAAGGAGATCGACCAGACGCTCGGCAAGCTCGGCGAGGAGACGGCGGAGCCGGCCGCCGTCGGCGACCTGGACGGCCTGCGTGCCCGGGTCGAGGCGCTCAGTGGTCGCGCCGCCGAGCGGCGGACGGCGCTGGAGGAGGTGCGTGCCGCCGCCAAGGCGGAGGCCGTCGCCGCGCGGACCGAGATCGTGGAGGCGGCGGAGAAGATCGCCGCGACCGACCCCGGCAAGATGCAGTGGCGCCCCGCCGGCGAGGAGCTGCGTGCGCTGCTGGACCGCTGGAAGGAGACCCAGCGCAGCGGCCCGCGCATCGACCGCACCACGGAGGAGTCGCTCTGGAAGCGGTTCAGCCACGCGCGCACGGCCTTCGACCGCGAGCGCCGGCACTACTTCGCGGACCTCGAGCAGCGCAACACCGCGGCGAAGATCGAGAAGGAGAAGCTGGTCGCCGAGGCTGAGGCCCTGGCGACGAGCACGGACTGGGGCCCCACCGCCGGTGCGTACCGCGACCTCATGGCGCGCTGGAAGTCCGCGGGCCGGGCGTCCCGCAAGGACGACGACGCGCTGTGGGCCCGCTTCCGTGCCGCCCAGGACGCGTTCTTCCAGTCGCGCGACGACGAGAACGCCGCGCTCGACGCCGAGTACGGGGAGAACCTCAAGGTCAAGGAGGCGCTCCTTTCCGAGGCGGAGAAGCTCGTGCCGGTGAAGGACCTCGCCGCCGCCAAGGCCGCCCTGCGCGACATCCAGGAGCGCTGGGAGTCCGCCGGCAAGGTGCCGCGCGGCGACGTGCAGCGCGTCGAGGGCCGCCTGCGGGCGGTCGAGACGGCCGTGCGCGACACCGAGCAGGCGCAGTGGAACCGCTCGAACCCGGAGACCCGGGCGCGTGCCGAGGGCGCCGCGGCGCAGCTCCAGGCCGCGATCGAAGGCCTGGAGGCGGACCTCGCCGCGGCGCAGGCCGCCGGGGACAAGCGCCTGGCCGGCGACCTGGAGACGGCGCTCGCCGCCCGCCGGTCCTGGCTCGAGCAGGTCGTCAAGGCCGCGGAGGACAGCCGCGGCTGACGCCCCTCGTCCACAGTCCCGCCCGGTCGCGCCCTGCGCGGCCGGGCGGCGCTGTCTAGGGTCGGGTAAGTGAGCCTCGCCGACCTCCTCGACCCGGGGCCGGCCCCGCCCGAGCCGGTCGTGACCCCGGCGCGCGTCGGCGGGTCCGCGGCGTGGGCGGACCTGGTCCGGGCGGGTGCGGTCGACCTGCTGAACGAGCGGGCAGGGGTGCCCGCCGGCGCCCTGGTCACCCCGGCGCACCGCGCGCTCGCGCTGGCGCCCGAGCTGCCGCGGCGGTGCGTCCTGGCGGGACGCACGGCGGCGTGGGTGCTCACCGGCCTGCATCGCGGCGTCCTCGCCCCGGCCCTGCCCGTCGAGGCGGGCGTCGAGGTCGCGTACCCCGCCGGGACGCACGCACCTTCGCCGCGCGCCGCGCTCACGGCCCGCCAGGCGCCGCGACTGGTCCGCGACACGGTCCGGCTCGCCGGCGTCCCGGTCACGACCCCCGCCCGGACGGCGCTCGACGTCGCCTGCACGGTGCCACACGAAGAGGCGGTGGCCGTGCTCGTGGCCCTCGCACACTCCGGGACCGACCTCGTGGCGGCGGGCCGGGCGCTCGAGCTGCGCGGGCGCGTCGTCGGCCGGCCCGCGGCGCGCCGGGCGCTCGCGGCGGCAGCGGCCGTGCTCCGCGGTTAGCGTGAGGGTCATGGCTGCCAAGGCTCAACCGGTCGAGCTCGACGTCGCAGGCCGCGCCGTGCGCGTGTCCAGCCCCGACCGCGTGGTCTTCCCCGACCTCGGGATCACGAAGCTCCAGGTGGTCGAGTACTTCGTCCTCGTGGCGGACGGCATCACGGGCGCCCTCCTGGACCGGCCCACCACGCTGGAGCGCTGGCCGAAAGGCTTCTTCGACGGCGCGGTGATGGCCACGCGGGCGGACAGCCACGGCGATGCCTTTTACCAGAAGCGCCTCCCGAAGGGCGCGCCGGAGTGGGTGGAGACGGCGACCATCGCGTTCCCGAGCGGCCGCACCGCTGACGAGGTGTGCCCCACGGAGCCGGCGGTCGTCGCCTGGGCCGCGAACCTGGGCACGCTCACCTTCCACCCGTGGCCGGTGCGCCGCGAGGACGTCGAGGCGGTGGACCAGCTCCGGATCGACCTGGACCCGCAGCCGGGCACCGCGTTCGACGACGCCGTCCGCGTCGCCCCGCACCTGCGCGAGCTGCTCACCGAGCTCGGCCTGACGGGCTACCCGAAGACGTCGGGCGGACGCGGCCTGCACGTCTTCGTCCCGCTCGCCCCGAGCTGGTCCTTCACGCAGGCGCGCCGCGCGACCATCGCGATCGGCCGCGAGCTGGAGCGCCGCCTGCCCGACCAGGTCACGACGCGCTGGTGGAAGGAGGAGCGTGGCGAGAAGATCTTCGTCGACTACAACCAGATGGCGCGGGACCGCACGATCGCCTCGGCTTACTCGATCCGCGCGAACAAGCGCGCCACCGTGTCGGCCCCGCTGGCCTGGGACGAGCTGGACCAGGTGCAGCCGGACGACTTCGACGTGACCACCGTGCCGGACCGGCTGCGCGAGAAGGGCGACCTCTTCGCCGCCCTCCGCGCCGACCGCGACCGGTCGCTCGACTGCGACCTGCGCCCGGCGCTCGACCTCGCCGACCGCGACGAGCACGAGCACGGCCTCGGCGACCTGCCCTACCCGCCGGAGTACCCGAAGATGCCGGGCGAGCCGAAGCGCGTCCAGCCGAGCCGAGACAAGGACCGCCCGAAGGACTGAGCGGCGCTCTCGGCGTCAGTAGTGCAGCCCCGTCGGGCGGTACTTCGAGCTCCCACTCAGGCCGTCCCCGGCGCCCCCGGCAGGAGCGAGCCCAGGTCGTACGAGACCGGCTCCTCGAGCTGCTCGTACGTGCACGACGCCGGGTCGCGGTCCGGGCGCCACCGCTTGAGCTGGGCGGTGTGCCGGAACCGGGTGCCCTCCATGTGGTCGTACCCGACCTCCAGCACGCGCTCGGGGCGCAGCGGGGTGAACGACAGGTCCTTGCCGGCGCTCCACCGCGACACGGCGCCCGGGCGGCGTTCCTTGCCCTCGGCCGCCGCGGCCGGGTCCTGCCAGTCCGCCCAGGGGTGCTCCGCCGCGGCCGGCGTGCCGGGCTCCACGACGAGCGGCGCCAGCTCCTCGATGAGCGCCGCCCGCCGGGCGGCCGGGAACGACGCCGCGACGCCGACGAACTGGAGCTGTCCGGCACCGTCGTACAGCCCGAGCAGCAGCGACCCGACCAGCGGCTTCGCGGCCGTCGACGTCTTGTGCAGCCGGTACCCGGCCAGGACGACGTCGGCGGTGCGCGCGTGCTTCACCTTGAGCATGGACCGCTTGTTCGCCTCGTAGGGGCCGTCGAGGGGCTTGGCGACGATCCCGTCGAGCCCGGCGCCCTCGAAGGAGCTGAACCACTCCCGGGCGGTCTCGGCGGACAGGGTGCGCGGCGTCGCGAAGACTCGGGGCCCGGTGAGGCCCAGCCCGTCGAGCAGCTCGAGCCGCTCGCGCAGGGGCCGGGCGGAGACGTCGTCGTCGGACAGGGCGAGGACGTCGAACACGACGAGCGCCGCGGGCGTCTGCTCCGCGAGGAGCCGCACGCGCGACGCGGCCGGGTGGATGCGCAGCGAGAGCAGCTCGAAGTCGAGGCGCGCGCCGCCCGCGCCGGGATGGGCGATGACGATCTCGCCGTCGACGACGCACCGCTCCGGCAGCGCCTCGAGGACCGCCTCCGCGACGTCGGGGAAGTACCGCTGCATCGGCTTCGCGTTGCGCGAGTCGATCCGCACGGCGTCGCCGTCGCGGTACACGATCGCGCGGAAGCCGTCCCACTTGGGCTCGTAGACGTACGACGCCGGTCCCTCGCCCTGGTCGGGCACGGTCGCCACCGAGCGGGCCAGCATGGGCAGCACCGGCGGGTGCACCGGCAGGTCGAGGACCGTTTCCTCAGTCATGGCCCGATGCTGCCACCGGCCGCGCGATGCTGCGAACGATCGCGCGGCGCGCCGCCGCCTGCGGCGAGCCGTCAGACCGGCAGCTGGGGTCGCTCCGCGGCCTTCGTGCCCGTGATGCGGTGCACGTCGAACACGCCGTCGACCTTCCGCACCGCGGACAGCACCTGCGCCAGGTGCGCCGGCTCGGCCATCTCGAAGACGAACCGCGAGATCGCGAGCCGGTCGGTCGACGTGGACACGAACGCCGACAGGATGTTCACGTGGTTGTCGGACAGCACGCGTGTGACGTCCGACAGCAGGCGGGCCCGGTCGAGCGCCTCCACCTGGATCTGCACCAGGAACATCGTGTTGGCGCCGGTGGTCCACTCGACGTCGACGAGCCGCTCGGGCTGCTTCCGCAGTCCCTCCAGGTTGACGCAGTCCGCCCGGTGCACGCTGACGCCCTGACCGCGCGTCACGAACCCGACGATGTCGTCGCCGGGCACGGGGGTGCAGCACTTGGCGAGCTTGACCCAGACGTCGTTGCCGTCCGAGCCCTTGAGCGCCACGCCGGGGTCGCCGGCGCGCACCCGGCGGGTCGCGGTCGTGCCGAAGTTCGGCCGCGCGACCTCCGCCATGTCCTCCTCGGCGCCGTCCGCACCGCCGAGCGCCTTGACGAGCTTCTCGACGACGCTCGCCGCGGACACGTGCCCCTCGCCCACGGCTGCGTAGAGCGCGGAGACGTCGGGGTAGCGCAGCTCGTCGGCGAGGCCGAGGAGCGTCTCGTGCGACATGAGGCGCTGGATCGGCAGGTGCTGCTTGCGCATCGCCTTCGCGATGGCGTCCTTGCCGGACTCGACGGCCTCCTCGCGACGCTCCTTCGTGAACCACTGGCGGATCTTGTTCCGCGCGCGCGGCGACTTCACGAACGCCATCCAGTCGCGGGACGGCCCGGCCGTCTCCGACTTCGACGTGAGGATGTCGATCACGTCGCCGTTCTCGAGCAAGGAGTCCAGCGGCACGAGCCGCCCGTTGACGCGCGCGCCCATGGTGCGGTGCCCGACCTCGGTGTGCACCGCGTACGCGAAGTCGACGGGGGTGGCGCCGGCCGGCAGGGCGATGACCTCGCCCTTCGGCGTGAAGACGTAGACCTCGTCCCCGCCGATCTCGAACCGCAGGGAGTCCAGGAACTCGGTCGGGTCGGCCGTCTCCCGCTGCCAGTCCACGAGCTGGCGCAGCCACTGCATGTCCTGCGAGCGCGGGTCGTCCTTGGCCAGCGCGCCGCGGGTGCCCTCCTTGTACTTCCAGTGGGCGGCCACGCCGTACTCGGCGCGACGGTGCATGTCGTGCGTGCGGATCTGGATCTCGACCGGCTTGCCGCCCGGCCCGATCACCGTCGTGTGCAGCGACTGGTACATGTTGAACTTCGGCATCGCGATGTAGTCCTTGAACCGGCCGGGGACCGGGTTCCACCGCGCGTGCATGGCGCCGAGCGCCGCGTAACAGTCACGCACCGAGTCCACGAGGACCCGTGTGCCGACGAGGTCGTAGATCTCCGCGAAGTCGTGCCCGCGCACGATCATCTTCTGGTAGATCGAGTAGTAGTGCTTGGGCCGGCCCGTGACGGTCGCCTTGATCTTGGCGGACCGGAGGTCCGACTCGATCTGGCCTCGCACGACGTCGAGGTACTCGTTGCGGGCGGGGGCACGCTCGGCCACCAGGTGCACGATCTCGTCGTACACCTTGGGGTACAGCGCCTGGAAGGACAGGTCCTCCAGCTCCCACTTGATGGTGTTCATGCCGAGGCGGTGGGCCAGGGGCGCGTAGATCTCGATGGTCTCGCGCGCCTTGCGCTCCGCCGACTTGGACGGCACGTACTTCCAGGTGCGGGCGTTGTGCAGCCGGTCGGCGAGCTTGATGACGAGCACGCGGATGTCGCGCGCCATGGCGACGACCATCTTGCGCACCGTCTCGGCCTGCGCCGTGTCGCCGTACTTGACCTTGTCGAGCTTGGTCACGCCGTCGACGAGCAGCGCGACCTCGTCGCCGTAGTCGGTGCGGAGCTGCTCGAGCGAGTACTCGGTGTCCTCCACCGTGTCGTGGAGCAGGGCGGCGGCGATCGTCGTTCCCTCGAAGCCGAGCTCGGCGAGGATCGTCGAGACCGCGACGGGGTGCGTGATGTACGGGTCGCCGCTCTTGCGCATCTGCCCGCGGTGCGCACGCTCGGCGGTCACGTAGGCGCGCTCGATGAGCGTCACGTCCGCCTTGGGGTGGTTGGAGCGCACGGCCTGGAGCAGCGGCTCGATCGCGGCGGTGGCCCCTGTCCCCCCGCCGCGCACACCGAGGCGCACGAGGCGGTTGCGCACGCGGACGCCCGTCCCGGGCGTGGGTGGGCCTTGGGGAGCGGACCGTGTCTCGGGCTTGGTCTGGGGCGTGGCAGGCGCGTGCGACACCGTGCTGGGCTCGGACATTGCGCGCCTCCCTCTTCCGGAACCGACTGCCGGAGCGACCAGTCTAGCCCCGGACCTCTATTCCTAGGTTTGCGACCCTTCGGTCTCGCCATACTTCGGATGGCCCGGACCCTCGTCGGTGGCACCCGTCTGCTCCACCCGCAGGAGCGTGTCCACGGTCCGGTCGCGGAGCTTGTCCCGGCCACCCAGCGCCACGAGCTCGAGCAGGAACGCCAGGCCCGCGACCACGCCGCCGCACTGCTCCACCAGGCGTGCCGCCGCCTGGGCGGTGCCGCCGGTCGCGAGGACGTCGTCGACCAGAAGAACACGCGCACCAGGGGTGAGTGTTCCCGCGCGCAGCTCGATCGCCGCGGAGCCGTACTCCAGCTCGTACTCGACGCGTTCGGTCGGCGGGGGGAGCTTGCCCGCCTTGCGCAGCGGGAGGAAGCCGACGCCGAGCCGGGTGGCCAGAGGGGCGCCGAGCAGGAAGCCCCGGGCCTCCATGCCGGCGACGACGTCGACGGAGCCGACGCCGTCCGCCACGCCCGCGAACGCCTCGACGACGTCGGCCAGCGCCGGGCCGTCGGCAAGCAGCGGGGTGATGTCGCGGAACAGGATCCCCGGCAGGGGGAAGTCCGGGACGTCGGTGATCAGGTCGCGGACCTGCGCCGCCCTCTCCGGGCCGAGGCCGGAGAGGGCGGCGAGGGTGATCTCGTCGGTCACGCGACTACCGGCGCCGCTTCGGCTGGGCGGCCGTACCGAGGTGGTGGCCGGGAACCAGCTGGGCCGCGCCGGCGGCGGCCGCGGCGAGCACGGCGTCCTGCGCCCCGTCGGCCGTGAGCCCCGCCCGCGACTCGAGCACCTTCTTCGTGTGCGCGGCGATCTTGGGCTCCTTCTCCCGCAGCCACACCTCGAGCGGCGTGGCGAGGTAGATCGACGACGCCGTGCCGACCGCGATGCCCACGAACAACGACAGCGAGATGTCGCGCAGCGTGCCCGCGCCCAGCAGGAAGCCGCCGACGAACAGGATGCCGGCCACGGGGAGCAGCGCCACGACACCCGTGTTGATGGACCGGACCAGCGTCTGGTTCACCGCGAGGTTCGCCCGCTCGGCGTAGGTGCTGCGACCCTGCTCGAGGATCGCGGTGGTGTTCTCGCGGACCTTGTCGAAGACCACGACCTTGTCGTAGAGCGAGTAGCCGAGGATCGTCAGGAAGCCGATGATCGTCGACGGCGTGACCTCCCAGCCGACCGCCGCGTACACGCCCGCGGAGATCAGCAGGTCGGCGATCAGCGCGATGATCGCCGCGACCGACATGCGCCAGGCGCGGAAGTAGAGCGCCATGAAGACCGCCACCACCGCGACGAACACGATGACGCCCCACAGGGCCCGCATCGCGACACCCTCGCCCCAGGTCGGGCCGATGTAGGCGCTGCCGACGCTCGTGGCCACGTCCACGCCGTAGGCGTCGGCCAGGGCCTGCTGGACCTGGTCGGTCTGCTCGTTGGTGAGCTGCGCCGTCTGGACGCGGACCGAGTCCGTGCCCACGGTGGTCACGCGCGGCTCGTCCTCCGGCACGACCGACTGGACGGCCTGGACCGCGATGTCCTGGTCCGTCGTGCTGACGCCGGACACCGTGAACTCCGAGCCACCGCGGAAGTCGATGCCGAGGTTGAGACCCTGGAGCCCAAGGATGAGGATCGAGGCGACGGACAGGAGGCCCACCACGCCGAACCAGCGGTTGCGGTTCGGGACGATCGGGTAGGACCTGCGCCCCGTGTAGAGGTCGTTGCCCCACTGCGCGAAGCTGCGGCCGGCCATCAGTGCTTCTCCTCGTTCTCGTCGGCGTCGGCCTGCGCGGCCTGCGCCCGGCGCTCGGCGGCACGCCGCTCCGCGATCGTCATCCTGCGTCCGTCGGGCGCGCTCTGCGGCGCGATCCCGGCCAGGACGGGCTCCGGCTGCTCCTCGGCCTCGACCGGGGCGTCCTGCGCCGGGGCGGCCGTCGCAACCCGGCCGGCACCCACGTAGCGCGGGCCGGTCGAGGTGCGCAGGCGCTCGGGCGACAGGCCGGACGCGGCGTGACCGTCGCGGAAGAACGGCACCTTGGAGATGAGCTCCATCACCGGGTGGGTGAACCAGAACACCACCGCCACGTCGATGATCGTCGTGAGGCCCAGCGTGAACGCGAAGCCCTGCACGCCACCGACGGCCAGGTAGTACAGCACCACGGCGGAGATCAGGTTGACGGCCTTGGCGGCCAGCACCGTCCGGCGCGCACGGTCCCAGCCACGCTCGACCGCGACCCGCAGGGTCCGGCCGTCGCGCAGCTCGTCACGGATGCGCTCGAAGTAGACGATGAACGAGTCCGCCGTGAAGCCGATCGCCACGATGATGCCGGCGACGCCGGGCAGCGACAGGCGGTAGCCCATGCCCCACGACAGCAGCGCGATGGACACGTAGGTCATGAGCCCTGCGATGACGAGGGACGACACCGTGAGCAGGCCCAGCGTCCGGTACTGGAACAGCGAGTAGACGACGACCAGCAGCAGGCCGATGAGGCCGGCGACCAGGCCTCGCTCGAGCTGCTCCGAGCCGAGCGTCGCCGAGATCTGCTCCTGGCTGTGCACGTCGAACGTGAGCGGCAGGGAGCCGAAGCTCAGCTGGTTGGCGAGCGTCGCCGCCGAGTCGCGGGTGAACGACCCGGAGATCTCGGCGCGGCCGTCCGTGATGATGACGCCAGGGTCGAGCGACGGTGCCGACAGCACGAGGCCGTCGAGCGTGATCGCGAACTGGTTGCGCGGGCTCTCCAGGCTCTGCAGGCGCTCCGTCGTCGTCCGGAAGGCCTTCGTGCCCTCGGAGTTGAACTCCAGGTTGACGGCCCAGGTGTTGGTGACCACGCCGTTCTGGCCGACCCGCAGGCCGGAGCTCGCGTTGGTCAGGTCGGTGCCGTCCACCTCGACGGGACCGAGGATGTACTTGAGCGAGCCGTCCTCTGAGCAGGTGACCAGCACCTTCGCCGGGTCGTCACCACCGCCGCCCTTGAGGTTCTCCGGGTTGGTGCAGTCGAGCGCGTCGTACTCCGCCTGCACGGCCGCGGTGATCTGCGCCAGGTCGCTCGGGTCGGTGGCGACGACCGGCGCCTCCTCGACGGCCGACGGCGAGGCGCTCGGCTCCGGCGTGGCAGTGGCGTCGGCCGACGGCGCCGCCGTGGCCTCCGCGTTCGGGTCGGCGGACGCGTTCGGGTCGGCCGATGCGTTCGGGTCGGCCGTCGGCGTGCCCGCCCCGTACGTCAGCACCGGGCGGAACTTCATCTGCGCGGCCTTGCTGATGAGCGCGATCGTCTCGTCGTCCACCTCACCGGGGATGCCGACGACGATGTTCCCCTCACCCTGCTGCGCGATCTCCGCCTCGGACACGCCGGAGGAGTCGATGCGCTGACGGATGACGTTGATCGCCTCGTCGAGCGCCTCGGGCGTGATCTCGGAGCCGTCGGTCGTGACCGGCTCGAGGATGATCTGCGTTCCACCCTGGAGGTCGAGCGCCAGGCCGGGGGCCAGGCTCGCTCCGTCAGGGTTGTCGCTCGAGCGCGCGTCGAAATTCACGCCGGCAAGAAGCGCGCCGAAAGGCAGCAGGATCGTCAGGATCGCCAGGAGGACGATCGTGCGAACCGGCCGCGAGCGCCGGGTAGGAGTCGCCAACTTCTGTCTCTTCTCGTGTGCGCACCTTCGCAGGTGCGGTGTCGGCGCCGGCCGGGCGAAGCCCTTCCGGCGCGGTCGTCACTTGCCGTCGGTCTCGCCGTCGCGGCGGTCCTTCCGGTCCCGGCTGGTGTCGTCGAGACCGGACAGGTCGTCCGGGACGTCGATCGCGTCGGGGGCGATGGTATCTGCCGTGGCGGGCTGCTCCGTCACGCCGGCGGCCTCTTCGTCGTCGGTCTCTTCGGGGGCAGGGGCGCTGTAGCGCGCGGGGCGCTCGTTGACGGCTGCCAGGACCCACTCGGTGCGGGCGCCGGAGGCGGACTCGATCGTGACGGTGTCCGTGTCCGTGTCGACCTCGACGACGGTGCCGACCATGCCAGAGGCGGTCATGACCTCCTTGCCCGGGCCGAGGCTCGAGCGGAACTCCTGCTGCGTGCGCTGCTGCTTGCGCGTGCGGGAGGACATGAAGAACATCGCGGCGACGAGCAGTGCGATGAGGATGAGGAAGGTCGGGTCCACGACGGGGTCCTGTTCAGCTCGGGGGTGGAAACCCCAACAGTCTAGGCGGGTCCGTCGTCGAAGAGTGTCCCGGCGGGGACACCGGGCACCCCGGGAGCGGGCGGGGGCGTCAGGCCCAGGTGGGCCCACGCCGCGGGCGTGGCGACGCGGCCGCGGGGCGTGCGGCCCACGAGCCCCTCCCGCACGAGGTAGGGCTCCGCGACGGTCTCCACGGTCTCGGGCTCCTCGCCGACGGTCACGGCGAGGGTCGTCAGGCCGACAGGCCCCCCGCCGAACCGGGTGCACAGCGCGGTGAGCACGGCCCGGTCGAGGCGGTCGAGGCCGATCGGGTCGACCTCGTACACCTCGAGGGCGGCCCGGGCGGCGCGCAGGTCGAGCCGTCCGTCGCCTCGCACCTGCGCCCAGTCGCGCACGCGCCGCAGGAGGCGGTTGGCGATGCGGGGCGTGCCGCGGGAGCGGCCGGCGATCTCGTGGGCGGCCGCGTGGTGGAGCTCGACGCCGAGCAGACCGGCGGAGCGCAGGATGACGCGCTCCAGATCGGCGGCGTCGTAGAAGTCGAGCCGGCCCGTGAAGCCGAACCGGTCGCGCAGCGGGGCGGGCAGCAGCCCGGCGCGGGTGGTGGCCCCGACGATGGTGAAGGGCGGGAGCGCGAGCGGGATCGCGGACGCGCCGGCGCCCTTGCCGACGACGACGTCGACCCGGAAGTCCTCCATCGCCGAGTAGAGCAGCTCCTCGGCGGGGCGGGCGAGGCGGTGGATCTCGTCGATGAACAGGACCTCGCCCTCCTCCAGGGAGGACAGCACGGCGGCGAGGTCGCCGGCGTGCTGGATGGCGGGGCCGCTCGTGATGCGCAGCGCCGAGCCGATCTCCGCCGCGATGATCATGGCGAGCGTCGTCTTGCCGAGCCCGGGCGGACCGGACAGGAGGACGTGGTCGGGTGCGTTGCCGCGCGCGACGGCGGCCTGGAGCACGAGAGAGAGCTGGTCACGCACGACGCGCTGGCCGACGAAGTCGTCGAGCCGCTTGGGGCGCAGCGCCGCCTCGGCCGCGCGCTCCACCTCGTCGGCGGTCGCCCCGACGAGCCGCGCGCCCAGGGACTCGTCGGTCAGGTCGGGCTCAAGCACGCCGGCCCCCGAGCACCTGCAGCGCGGCCCGCAGGGTGGTGGCCACCGCCGCCTCGGCGACGACGTCGGCGCCCACCTCGGCGAGGACCTTCGCCACGGCGTCCTCCGCCGCCTTCACGGGCCAGCCCAGACCCGCCAGCGCCTCGACCACCTGGGGGGCGTGGTCCTGGGCGACGACGGCTTCCGGGGCGACCGGCCCGCCGTCGGGCAGCGTTGCCGGCAGGCCCAGCCGGTCCCCCAGCTCGAGGACGATGCGCTGGGCGCCCTTGCGCCCGATGCCAGGGACGCGCATCAGCGCGGCGAGGTCCTCCCCCGCCACGGCACGGCGCAGAACGTCCGGCGTGTGCACCGCGAGCATCGCCAGGGCGAGGCGCGGCCCGACGCCGCTGACGCTCTGCACGGTCTCGAAGACGTCGCGCTCGTCCGCGTCGGCGAAGCCGTAGAGGGTCATCGAGTCCTCGCGGACCACGAGGCTCGTCGCGACGCGCGCCTCCCCGCCGTTGCGCAGGCCGGCCAGCGTCGTGGGCGTCGCATGGACCAGGTAGCCCACTCCCCCGACCTCCACCACGGCGCGGTCGAGCCCGACGTGCTGCACTGTCCCCGTCAGCGAGGCGATCACCGCAGGCTCCCTTCCACGCGTGCCCACCCGGTGGCCGGGTCGAACGTCCGTGCGATCCTAACAATGCGGGCCGACGGCGCGGCGCACGCCAGGCGCACCGGCGCGCCGCGGCTTCTGGCGATCAGCGGCGCGGCCGCTGCCGTGCCGCATGCTCCGCCGCCGCCCAGGCCCGTTGAGCGGCCGTGAGCTCGTGCCGCTCGCCGCCCTGCAGGGCGCCCGACGGGCGCCACAGGTGACAGATGGCGAGGGCGAGGGCGTCGGCGGCGTCGGCGGGGCGGGGTGCCTCGGCCAGACCCAGGATGCGCGTGACCATGCGGGTCACCTGCTCCTTGTCCGCCCGGCCCGAGCCGGTGACGGCCGCCTTGACCTCGCTCGGCGTGTGCAGGGCGACGGGCACTCCCCGCCGCGCCGCGGCGAGCATCGCGATCCCCGCCACCTGCGCGGTGCCTGTGACGGTCGACACGTTGTGCTGGGCAAAGACGCGCTCCACCGCCACCACGTCCGGGAGGTGCTCGTCCAGCCAGGCGTCGAGCCGCTCGGCGACGCGCAGCAGGCGCAGGTCGACGCTGAGGTCCGCGTCCGTGCGGACCACGCCCACGTCGACGAGCTTCGCCCGCCGGCCGGGCAGGGAGTCCACGACCCCGACCCCGCACCGGGTCAGGCCGGGATCGACACCGAGGACGCGCACGCCCTCACCCTCTCACGGGCGAGGACGCGCGCCGGCGGTCACGCGCCGAGTGTTCGCGCTCCGATCGGTCCTCGGCCCACTCGTCTTCTTCTTGACGCGTGAGCCTGCGGTTCCGCTGCGGGCGGGTGCCTCGTTCCTCGGCCCCCACCCTGCGCTGCACCTACGGCTCACTCGTCGTCGAGAGCCGCCAGGACCTCGTCGGACGCGTCGAAGTTCGCGTAGACGTTCTGCACGTCGTCGCTGTCCTCGAGCGCGTCGATGAGACGCATGATCTTGCGCGCCCCGTCGACGTCGACCTCGACCTGCATCGACGGGTGGAACACCACGTCCGCCGAGTCGTAGTCGATGCCCGCGTCCTGCAGCGCGGTGCGCACCGGCACCAGGTCGGTCGCCTCGCTGAGGATCTCGAAGGCCTCGCCGAGGTCCGTGATCTCCTCCGCGCCGGCGTCGAGCGCGGCCAGCATGACGTCGTCCTCGGAGACGCCGTCCGTCTTCGGGACCACGACAAGGCCCTTGCGGGAGAACAGGTACGACACCGAGCCCGGGTCGGCCAGGTTGCCACCGTTGCGCGAGAACGCCAGGCGGACCTCGGAGGCCGCGCGGTTCTTGTTGTCGGTGAGGCACTCGACGAGCACGGCGATGCCGTTGCTGCCGTAGCCCTCGTACATGATCGTCTGGTAGTCCGCACCACCGGCTTCCGCGCCGGACCCGCGCTTGACCGCGCGGTCGATGTTGTCGTTCGGGACGGACGACTTCTTCGCCTTCTGGACCGCGTCGAACAGCGTCGGGTTGCCGGCGAGGTCACCGCCGCCGACCCGAGCCGCGACCTCGATGTTCTTGATGAGCTTCGCGAAGAGCTTGCCGCGCCTGGCGTCGATCACGGCCTTCTTGTGCTTGGTCGTGGCCCACTTGGAGTGCCCTGACATGAAACTTCCTCAACTCCCTCGGTCCGAGCCGAGTCACGACCCGGCGATGATGCTCACGAACAGGCCGTGCACACGCGCGTCACCCGTGATCTCGGGGTGGAAAGCGGTGGCGAGCAGCGAGCCCTGCCGTGCTGCGACGATCCTACCGGCGGCCGCCACCGGTCGGCCCAGCGTGTCGGTCTCGGGGATCCGGGCGAGCACCTCGACGCCCGGCCCCGCCTCCTCGATCCACGGGGCGCGGATGAACGCGGTGCGGACCGGACCGCCCTCGATACCGGCAGTCTCGAGGTCGGTCTCGAACGAGTCGACCTGCCGCCCGAAGGCGTTGCGCCGCACCACGACGTCCATGCCGCCGAGCGTGCGCTGGTCGTCCGTGCCGTCCAGGATCCGGTCTGCGAGCAGGATCATGCCCGCGCACGACCCGTACACGGGCAGGCCGCCCTTGATCGCGGCCCGCAGGGGCTCGTCCAGGCCGAAGACGCGCAGGAGGTTGTCGATCGTCGTGGACTCGCCGCCCGGGAGCACGAGACCGTCCACCGCCTCCAGCTCGGTCAGCCGGCGCACGGGGACGGCGCGGGCGCCCACGGACTCGAGGGCGGCCAGGTGCTCACGGACGTCGCCCTGCAGGGCGAGGACTCCGACGGTCGGTGCTGTCACAGCCATCGATCCTACGTCCGACCGCCTGCCGTGACGGCCGACTTTGCATGATCATGCACGCCCCTGCATACTTTGCGGCATGTCCAAGGTCCTCACCAGCCTGCCCGTCGGCGAGCGCGTCGGTATCGCGTTCTCCGGCGGCCTCGACACGTCCGTCGCCGTCGCCTGGATGCGCGACAAGGGCGCCGTGCCCTGCACCTACACCGCCGACATCGGGCAGTACGACGAGCCGGACATCGCCAAGGTCCCGGACCGCGCGCTGCAGTACGGCGCCGAGATCGCCCGGCACGTCGACTGCACGTCACCGCTCGTCGAGGAAGGGCTCGCCGCGCTCGCCTGCGGGGCCTTCCACATCCGCTCGGGCGGCCGCTCGTACTTCAACACCACCCCGCTGGGGCGGGCCGTCACGGGCACGATGCTGGTCCGTGCCATGCACGAGGACGGCGTGGACATCTGGGGCGACGGCTCGACGTTCAAGGGCAACGACATCGAGCGGTTCTACCGCTACGGCCTGATGGCCAACCCGGCCCTGCGCATCTACAAGCCGTGGCTCGACGCGGACTTCGTCCAGGAGCTGGGGGGCCGCGCCGAGATGAGCCAGTGGCTCACCGAGCACGGACTCCCCTACCGCGACTCTCAGGAGAAGGCGTACTCCACCGACGCGAACATCTGGGGCGCCACCCACGAGGCCAAGACCCTCGAGCACCTGCACGTCTCGCTGGAGACCGTCCAGCCGATCATGGGCGTGCGGTTCTGGGACCCGGCCGTCCTGATCGAGCCGGAGGACGTGACGATCACCTTCGAGGCCGGCCGCCCCGTGGCGATCAACGGCACGTCGTACGACGACCCGGTCGCCCTCGTGCGCGAGGCCAACGCGATCGGTGGCCGCCACGGCCTCGGCATGTCGGACCAGATCGAGAACCGGATCATCGAGGCCAAGTCGCGCGGCATCTACGAGGCCCCGGCGATGGCACTGCTGTTCGTCGCCTACGAGCGGCTGCTGAACGCGATCCACAACGAGGACACCATCGCGACGTACCACGCCGAGGGCCGGCGCCTGGGCCGCCTGCTGTACGAGGGCCGCTGGTTCGACCCGCAGGCGTTCATGCTGCGCGAGTCGATCCAGCGCTGGGTCGCGTCCCTGGTGACCGGCTCGGTGACGATCCGGCTGCGGAGGGGCGAGGACTACACCGTGCTGGACACGTCCGGCCCGGACTTCTCCTACCACCCCGAGAAGCTGTCGATGGAACGCTCGGAGAACGCCGCATTCGGGCCCACGGACCGGATCGGCCAGCTGACGATGCGCAACCTCGACATCGCCGACTCGCGGGCCAAGCTGGAGCAGTACGCCGGCCAGACCGAGATCCTGCTCGGGCGTTCAGCGCTGTTCGGGGACGTGGCGGTGGACAGGCTGGCCGAGGGCGGCGGGGCCGAGCAGATCTCCCTCAACCCTGCCCTGACGGGCGTCGAGGAGTCCGCGCTCGACGACGCCGCGATGGAGCTCGGCACCGACTGAAAAAGCCGATCGACCGCGCCGGCGCGATCCGTGCCGGCGCGGGTGCGCCGGCACGGATCGCGGCGTCGAGGCGTCGAGGCGTCGAGGCGTCGAGGCGTCGAGGCGTCGAGGCGACCGTCACTCGTCGTGCTGGATCCCCAGATGCCGCACCGTGCCGTCCCAGCCGCCCGCGAGGGCCTCGATCAGGTCGGCCAGCGAGATGGGGAACACCTCGAACGGCTGGGCGCGCAGCTCGGCCGCGGACAGCCAGCGCATCTCGTCGAGGACGTCGCGCTCCAGGTCGGTCCAGCCGCCGTCGTGGGGCTCGTGCCCGCCCGGCACGCGGGCGACGAAGAAGACCTCGTCCTGCTGGCACGTCTCCGCGTAGAAGTCGAAGAGGGCCGAGCGCGTGAGCACCGGCCCCTCCAGGTCGGCCGCGGTCAGGACGAGCCCGGCCTCCTCGCGCAGCTCCCGGAGGGCGGCGTCGACCTCGGACTCCCCCGCGTCGATTCCGCCGCCCACCGTGAACCACCAAGAGCGCTCGGGCTGGTCGACGTCGTGGCCGCGCACGAGCAGGGCGCGCCCCGCGCCGTCGAGGACGAGGACGCGGGCCGCGCGCCGGCGGCGCACCCCGTCGGGCCCGACCTTCCAGTCGGGCCCGAGGGAGGTGGTGCCGAGGCCGGCTCCTCCTCGACGTTCGTCAATTCCCTCGGCCCGCCCGGAATCTGATACTTCTTCCCGATCGCGCAGATGATGATTGTTCGGGTTTCCCGAGGTCACTGCGGGAGCCTATCGCGGTGGCGATCCCGCAGAGCCAGGCACGTCGGCGCCGCGGTCGACAGGTTCAGCAAGCCGTCGACCGTCCAGACCCGTCCCGGTCAGCCGCACTCCGGTCAGTCTCCGTCGGGGCCGACGGCGGGGTGTGCGACGTGGCGGCCGTGACGACGCTGACCGTCGCCTGGTGGCCCGAGCCAAGCGACGCAACAGCGAGGGCTTCGCCCGGAAGTACAGGACGCCATCGGGCAAGCAGCGATGGCGCTTCGAGTGGACCGAGCCGGGCGCCAGGCCCGGGCGACAGTTACCCTACGGCGGTGCCGACGAACGCGGGGATCGACCCGGACGAGCTTGCCACCACCCTTCGGGTGCTCGGCCGGCTCCAGGACCTCGAACCCAACCATCCCGACGTCCAGACGGTCAAACGGGCGACCGGTTACATGTGGAAGCTCCTCAAGAAGTCGCGTCGGGCCGCGATCCGCGAGGAGCGTCAGGCGCACGACCGGAGCGTCATCGAGCAGACGGCGACCGGTTCGGCGGCGCGGATCGACGACGAGACCGCCGGCATCCCGCTGGTCTCGACCGCGCCGGGGGCGTTCGCCGGGGAGCTGCGCACCGCCCGCGGCTGCTACGTCTGCAAGACGGACTACACGCTGGTCGACTCGTTCTACCACTGGCTGTGCCCGTCCTGCGCCGCGAAGAGCCACACTCGGCGCGACCAGCGCACGGACCTGGCCGGCCGCCGCGCGTTGCTCACCGGGGGCCGGGCGAAGATCGGCATGTACATCGCGTTGCGCCTGCTGCGCGACGGCGCTCACCTCACCATCACCACCCGCTTCCCGAAAGACGCGGTGCGCCGCTTCTCGGCGATGCCCGACGCCGCCGACTGGCTGCACCGGCTCAAGATCGTCGGGATCGACCTGCGTGATCCCACCCAGGTGATCGCCCTGGCCGACGACGTCGCCGCGGCGGGCCCGCTCGACATCCTGGTCAACAACGCCTGCCAGACGGTCCGCCGGTCCCCGGGGGCCTACTCGCAGCTCGTCGCGGGCGAGTCGTCGCCGGTCGCCCCGCTTCCCTACGGGCTGGAACCGCCGGAGATGGTCACGTTCGATCACGTCTCGGAGGCGCACCCTGCTGCGATCGCGGGGGCGCTGACCGCCTTGTCGGTCGCCCACCACGAGGGGCAGTCGCAGGACGACGCCGTCGCGACGCACACCGCGGCGTCCCTGACGGCGCTGGCGCTCCGGGCGGGCTCGGCCTCCCTGGATGCCCACCTGGCCGGCACGGCCGTCGATGCCGGCGGGCTTCTCCCCGACCTGCAGACGACCAACTCGTGGACCCAGGTCGTGGACGAGGTCGACCCGCTGGAGCTCCTGGAGGTCCAGCTCTGCAACGCGATCGCGCCGTTCCTGCTCATCTCCCGGCTGCGGGCAGCGATGCGGGCCGCGACGTCCAAGGCGCGACGCGGGTACGTCGTCAACGTCTCGGCGATGGAGGGGCAGTTCTCCCGCCGTTACAAGTCCCCGGGACACCCGCACACCAACATGGCCAAGGCCGCCCTCAACATGCTGACCCGGACCTCCGCGGCGGAGATGTTCGAGAAGGACCGGATCCTGATGACCGCGGTGGACACCGGGTGGATCACGGACGAGCGCCCGCACCAGGAGAAGCTGCGGATCGCCGCCGAGGGCTGGCATGCGCCCCTCGACCTGGTCGACGGCGCCGCCCGCGTCTATGACCCGATCGTCCAGGGCGAGGCCGGGACCGACCTGTACGGCTGCTTCCTCAAGGACTACGAGCCGTCGCCCTGGTAGAACTGGAAGATTGCCCTTTGTGGTTGAAAGAGCGACGCCGGGGAGCCATCGCTCCCCGGCGTCCGCCCTGGTCAGACAGGTGTTACCAGCCGCGCTCGGCGAGACGCACCGGGGCCGGCTCTTCTTCAACATTGATCCCGACCATGGCCTCGCCGAGCCCGCGCGAGACCTTGGCGATCACCCCGGGGTCGTCGAAGAACGTCGTGGCCTGGACGATCGCCTTGGCGCGCTGCACAGGGTCGCCCGACTTGAAGATGCCCGAACCGACGAAGACGCCCTCGGCGCCGAGCTGCATCATCATCGCGGCGTCGGCCGGGGTGGCGATGCCGCCCGCCGTGAAGAGCACGACCGGCAGCTTGCCCGTCGTCGCGATCTCCTTGACGAGCTCGTACGGCGCCTGCAGCTCCTTCGCGGCGACGAACAGCTCGTCCTCGGGCAGGGACGTCAGGCGGCGGATCTCCTGGCGGATACGGCGCATGTGCGTCGTCGCGTTGGAGACGTCGCCCGTGCCGGCCTCGCCCTTGGAACGGATCATGGCCGCACCCTCGTTGATGCGGCGCAGCGCCTCGCCGAGGTTGGTCGCACCGCACACGAACGGCACGGTGAAGGCCCACTTGTCGATGTGGTTCTCGTAGTCGGCCGGGGTGAGCACCTCGGACTCGTCGACGTAGTCGACGCCGAGCGCCTGCAGCACCTGCGCCTCGACGAAGTGCCCGATGCGCGCCTTCGCCATCACGGGGATCGACACGGCCTCGATGATGCTGTCGATCATGTCCGGGTCGCTCATGCGGGACACGCCGCCCTGCGCGCGGATGTCCGCAGGCACGCGCTCGAGCGCCATGACGGCCACCGCGCCCGCGTCCTCGGCGATCTTCGCCTGGTCGGCCGTGACGACGTCCATGATGACGCCGCCCTTGAGCATCTCCGCCATGCCGCGCTTCACGCGCGCGGTGCCGACGGTGCCGGCGGAGCCGCCGACGGTGTTGTTCCCAGGAGCCTCAGCCACCGCTACCTCACATCATTTCGTGCCACAGGTCGGTCCGTCGGGGCGCACCGCGCCCCTCGCCACGATCCTACGTCCCGCGCCCGACGGCGAAGCCCCCTTCCGCGGTCCGGTCACCCGGCGACGGGATCCAGGCCGTCCGGCAGCGCGTCGTCGAGCTCGACCGTCAGCGGCATGGGGGCACGGCCCGCCAGGTGCAGGAACCGCACGTACCAGAGGCGGCGCACCCGCTGCGCCTGCGCCACGGCCTCGTTGTGGAAGCGCCGGGCCAGCGACGCCCGGTACCAGGCCGCGGCCAGCGCGCCGACGAGCTGGTCGCCCGGGTCCGCGGACCGCAGCTCCCGCACCTCCTGCGCCGACCCGAGCGCCTCGCGCAGCGTGGCCGACAGGTCGCTCTCGGCGTGCTCGCGCGCGGCGCCCAGCCCGTCCATGGCCAGGGCCGCCGCCACGACGTCCGCTGCGCGCCTCCCGCGAGGGTCCGGGCGATCCGTCGTCGGCGGAAGCCCGATGGAAACCACGTCGTCCATGACCTGGTAGGCCGCCTCCGCGACCAGCACCGAGCTCGCCGGGTCCAGCGTGCCCGACGACGCGAGGTCGAGCGCGGCCGTCGCCCGGCGCACGAGCTGCGCGTCGAGGGCGATGCGCGAGGCCGCGACCTTGCGGTGCAGCCGGTCGAGCCGCGACGCCGCCTGCCAGGCGAGGAACACGAGCGCCGCGCAGACGACGAGCGCGAAGAAGCCGATCTCCGACCACGTCATGAGCGACCGTCCCGCGTCGTCGTGTGGGCCGGCACGTCGAGCGCGGCGCCCGCCGCGACGGCCATCTCGTACACCGCGAGCACCTGCTCGCTCACCGCCGACCAGTCGAAGCGCCCGACGAACGCCGCCGCACGCTCGCGGTAGGCGTCGCGCCGCTCGGGGTCCGCGAGGAGGTCGAGCACGGTCTGCGCGAGGTGGGCGGAGTCGCCCACGCGGAACAGCGCGCCCGCGGCGCCGTCGTCGAGCACGCGCAGGAAGGCGCCGAGGTCGCTCGCGACCGTGACCGCCCCGGCGCTCATCGCCTCGACGAGCACGATGCCGAAGCTCTCGCCGCCCGTCTGGGGCGCGACGTACAGGTCGACGGACTTCAGGAGGCGCGCCTTGTCCTCGTCGCTGACGCCGCCGAGGAACTCGACCGCACCCGCCTGGTCTCCGAGCGCCTCACGCGTCTCCTCCTGCGCGTCCTCGCCCCGGCCGGCGACGAGGAACCGGGCACCCGGCACCTTGTCCAGGACGGCGGGCACGGCGCCGACGAGGACCGGCAGGCCCTTGCGCGGCTCGTCGATCCGGCCCAGGAACGCGATCGTCGGCCGGTCGGGCGTGCCCTGCCACTCGGGGCGGGGCTCCGCCGCCGAGAAAGCGGCCGTGTACACGCCGTTCGGGATGACGACGGCGTCGCCGCCCAGGTGATCGACCAGCGTGCGCCGGGCATCTTCCGAGACCGCGATGCGCGCCGCGATCTTCTCCAGGCTCTGGCGCGCCAGCGGGTAGGCGATCTGCAGGGCGCGCGAGCGAACGAGCGACGAGTGGAACGTCGCCACGACCGGCACCTGCGCCTGCCACAGCGCGAGCATGCTCAGCGACGGCACCATCGGCTCGTGCAGGTGGAGCACGTCGAACTCGCCCGCCTCCAGCCAGCGGCGCACCTTGGCCGCCGTCATCGGCCCGAACGTCAGGCGCGCGACCGAGCCGTTGTACTTCACGGGCACCGCCCGTCCGGCGGACGTGACGAAGTCCGGCAGCGGGGTGTCGTCGGTCGCGGGCGCGAGCACCGACACCGAGTGGCCGGCCGCCAGCAGCGCCTCCGCCAGGTCGCGCACGTGGAACTGCACGCCGCCCGGCGCGTCGAACGAGTACGGGCACACGATGCCGACCCGCAGGGGGCGGCGGGCCGGCCGCGCGCGGCGCCAGAACGGGACGCGTGCGTTCACAAGGCCTCCGGCTCGGGGTCGCCCGCCCCCGCTGCCCAGGCAGCACGCCCGGCTGCCCCGGCACGCTCCGCGCGCACGGGGTCGAGGTCCTCGACGAACACGCGCTGGAGCATGTGCCAGTCCTCCGTGCGCTCGGCGATCGTCCGGGCCAGCGTGTCCACCCAGGCCTGCGTGAGGACCACGACGCGCTCGTCGCGCGGCGTGCCCGAGGGCAGCTCGACCGGCGGGCAGAACTCGATGACGATCCCCCAGGGGGTCCCCGCCGCCCGGCGGCGCGGGCCCGTCAGCCGCTCGTACGTGACAACCGTCGGGAGGAGGGGCACTCTGGCCGCGAGCGCCAGCGCGGCCGGGCCGGCGGCGACGCGGGCCCGATGGCCGAGCAGGTCCACCTCGATGCCGGTCGACGTGAGGTCGCGGTCCGCCAGGAGGGGCACGACCACGTTGCCGCCGACCGCGCCGGCCACGAGGCGGCGGAAGACGTCGCTGTCCCCCAGCGGCAGCACGTCGATGCCGATCGACCTGCGGAACGCGACGAACTCGGTGAACAGCTCCTCCGGCTCCAGACGCTCCGCGACCGTGAGGACGCGACCGAGGCGCGGCGAGCAGTACGCGCCGGCGAGGTCCCAGTTGCCCAGGTGCCCCAGGGCGAGTGCCGCGGCACCGCGCCGCTCGGGGGCCGTGCCCGGGCCGTCGGGGTCGAGGATCGGGCGCAGGTTCTCCTCGTAGCCCTCGAACCGTACGCGAGCATCGAGCTGGGCGGTGGTCGCGCCCTGCAGGGTGAACGCCTCGCGGAAGTACCGCATGTAGGAGCGCATGCCCGCACGGGACAGGCGGCGCACCCCGCGGGCGTCCAGGTCCGGCCGCACGCGCGCGTAGTTGGCCTCCAGACGGCGCACGCCCGAGCCTCGGCGCAGCCACGTCACGTCGGCCACGAGAGTGAACGCGGCGCGCAGGACCGGCTCCGGCACCTTCGCGGCGTGCCGCCACGCGAACGTGTACGCGTCGGCGACCGCGCTCACCGGCCGCCCTCCGTGAGCGGCGCCCGGAGCTGGACCCGCACCGTCGCGATGCGCTGGGCGACCGTGACCAGGCTGGCCACGGCCAGCAGGGTGAGGACCACGACGGCGACGACGAACGGCAGCCCGAGGTCCGTGAACCCGACGGGCACCAGCGCGATCACGAGCCGGTCCGAGCGCTCGGCGATCCCGACGCTCGCGGTCGCGCCGACGCTCTCCGCGCGGGCACGGGCGTACGGCACGACCCCGCCGAGGACGAGGCATGCGAGCGCTGCGACGGCACCCCACGTGGCGTGCGGCACGTCGGGGTGCAGCACGAAGAAGAGCGTGATGCCGGCGAACACCGCGCCGTCGGCCAGGCGGTCGAGGGTCGAGTCGAGAAACGCTCCCCACGGGCCGGACCGGCCCTGGGCCCGCGCCATGATGCCGTCGAGCGAGTCGAACAGCGCGAACACGCCGATGAGCAGGCCGCCGAGGAACAGGTGTCCCGTCGGCAGGAGTGCGAGCGCCACGGTCATGACCACGACCGTCCCCGCGATCGTGACCGCGTCGGGCGAGACTCCCCAGCGCGTCAGCAGCTTCGCGAGCGGCGTGAACAGGCGCGTCATGGTGGCGCGCAGGTGGCGAAGCATCAGCTCTCCTCTCGTCCCCACGCGTCCGCGAGCCGGCGACGCGTGTCCGCGAGCAGCTCGGGCAGCGCCTTCGTCTGGCCGACCACCGGCAGGAAGTTCGCGTCGCCGAGCCACCGCGGCACCAGGTGCTGGTGGAGGTGGGCGGCGATCCCCGCCCCGGCGACCGCGCCCTGGTTCATCCCGATGTTGAACCCGGCCGGCGCGTACACGACGCCGAGTATCCGGATCGCCTTCTGCGTGAGCACCGCCAGCTCCACCGTCTCCGCCTCGTCGAGGTCCGTATAGTCCGAGACGTGCCGGTATGGCAGCACCATGAGATGGCCCGAGTTGTACGGGTACAGGTTGAGGATGACGAAGCACCGCTCCCCGCGGGCGACGACGAGGCCCTGCTCGTCGTCGCCCTGCGGGATGCGGCAGAACGGGCACGCCCCCACGGTCGAGTCGGCCGGCTTGGCCTCCCCGCCGATGTAGACCATCCGGTGCGGGGTCCACAGACGCTCCATGCCGTCCTCCCGCGGGCCGAAGGCCGACGCGGGATCCACCTCCATCACACCTGCACGCGGTCGTGCACCGCCGCCACGACCCGCTCGATCGCCTCCGCGACCGGGACGCCGTTCTCCTGGCGCCCGTCGCGGTACCGGAACGACACTGCGCCGGCCTCGGCGTCCTCACCGCCGGCGATGAGCACGAACGGCACCTTCTGCGTGGCGGCGTTGCGGATCTTCTTGCCGAAGCGGTCGTCGGACAGGTCGATCTCGGCGCGGATGCCCTGGGCGCGGAGCTGGGCGACGACGTCCTTGAGGTAGTCGTCGAACGCGTCGGCGACCGGGACGGCGAGCACCTGCACCGGGGCGAGCCACGCCGGGAAGGCGCCCGCGTAGTGCTCCAGGAGGACCGCGAAGAAGCGCTCGATCGAGCCGAACAGCGCGCGGTGGATCATGACCGGGCGCTGGCGGGTGCCGTCGGCGGCCGTGTACTCGAGGTCGAACCGCTCGGGCAGGTTGAAGTCGAGCTGGATCGTCGACATCTGCCAGGTGCGGCCGATCGCGTCACGCGCCTGGACAGAGATCTTCGGGCCGTAGAACGCGGCGCCGCCCGGGTCCGGCACGAGCTCGAGGCCCGACGCCGCGGCCACCTCGGCGAGGGTCGCGGTCGCCTCCTCCCACGCCTCCTCCGAGCCGACCGACTTGTCGGGGTTACGGGTCGACAGCTCCAGGTAGAAGTCGTCGAGGCCGTAGTCCTTGAGCAGGTCCAGCACGAACGTCAGGAGCGAGGTCAGCTCGTCGCGCATCTGCTCGCGGGTGCAGTAGATGTGCGCGTCGTCCTGCGTGAAGCCGCGGGCGCGCGTCAGGCCGTGGATCACGCCCGACTTCTCGTACCGGTACACCGTGCCGAACTCGAACAGGCGCATCGGCAGCTCGCGGTAGGAGCGGCCGCGCGCGTCGAAGATCAGGTTGTGCATCGGGCAGTTCATGGGCTTGAGGTAGTAGTCCTGGCCCGGCTTGCGGACCATGCCTTCGTCGTCGAGCTCCTCGTCGAGGTGCATCGCCGGGTACATGCCCTCCGCGTACCAGTCGAGGTGGCCCGAGACCTCGTACAGCCGCGACTTCGTGATGTGGGGGCTGTACACGAACTCGTAGCCCGCCTCCGTGTGCCGCTTGCGGGAGTACTCCTCCATCGCGGTGCGGATCACGCCGCCCTTCGGGTGGAACACCGCCAGGCCCGACCCGATCTCGTCGGGGAAGCTGAACAGGTCCAGCTCCGAGCCGAGGCGACGGTGGTCGCGCCGCTCCGCCTCCGCGAGGCGCTCCAGGTACGACCTCAGCTCGTCCTTGGTCTGCCACGCCGTGCCGTAGATGCGCTGCAGCTGCGGGTTCTTCTCCGAGCCCCGCCAGTACGCGGCGGCCGAGCGCATGAGCTGGAAGCCGTTGCCGAGCAGGCGCGTGTTCGGCAGGTGCGGGCCGCGGCACAGGTCCTTCCAGGCCACCTCGCCGCCGCGGCGCACGTTGTCGTAGATGGTGAGCTCGCCGGCGCCGACCTCGACGTCGGCCCCCTCGGCTGCCTCGGCCGACGACCCCTTGAGGCCGATCAGCTCCAGCTTGTACGGCTCGTTCGCGAGCTCGGCGCGGGCCTCCTCCTCGGTGACGACACGACGGCGGAAGGTCTGCCCCTCCTTCGCGATGCGGGCCATCGCCTTGTCGAGCGCCTTGAGGTCCTCCGGCGTGAACGGGATCTCGACGTCGAAGTCGTAGTAGAAGCCGTCCTTCACGGGCGGGCCGATGCCCAGCTTCGCGTCCGGGTTCACCTGCTGCACCGCCTGGGCCAGCACGTGCGCGGCCGAGTGGCGCAGCACGGCCAGGCCGTCCGGCTCGCTGATCGTGACAGGCTCGACCGAGGCGCCGGCCGGGATCTCGCGGTCCAGGTCCCACAGCGCGCCGTCGACCCGCACGACGACCACGTCGCGGCGGGCGGCGAACAGCGCGGCGCCCGTGGTGGGCTCCGTGGTCGTCGTCGCCGTCGTGCCCGAGGTGGCGGTCCCGGTCAGGTCGAGAGGGCTGGGCGGCGATGCGACGTCGGACACGTGCGTGGCTCCTTGCTGGAGGTTCGTTGCTGGGCTGTCGTCCGGGACGGACGAGGGGCGCCGCACCGGCGGCGCCCCTCGATCGTACCGATGCGGAGCATCCACGCCTTACCAGCAGCGACCGGCACCGCGCACGAACCTACCGACCGGTGCCCGGGCCTGCCACAGATGCAAGGCGGTCAGCCCCCCGAGGTAGGGCGCGGCGTGTACCCGGCCGAAGGTCCGGTTCGACCACGCGGTTGCGCACCGGTGTGGCCGCCCCACGGTGCACAACCGCGTGATCGAACCGGACTTGTCGGCCGACCGCTCCCGCGACCAGCTCGGTGCCCCACCGACGCGCCGGGCTGACCGCCAGGTAGCGGTTCAGCACGTCCCACAGCATCGGCTCCGGCATCGTCGGCCTCACACGGTCAGGCGGGTCACCAGCGCGTCGTGCTGCTGCTGCGTCAGGCCGCCCGCGGTCAGGTAGCCGTGCACCGAACCGTAGCGGTCGCGCAGGTACGCCAGCGTCTCGGCCATCACCTCCTCGCCCGGCGGCACGCTCCGGGCCGGGTGGCGCGGCGGGCGCACCGGCTCGCCCGTCGCCGGGTCGATGTCCGACGACGTTCCGGTCGCCGCTCCCGGCCCCTCGCCCGCGGAGACGGGCCCGGCCGGGGCAGCCGGGGCGTCGTCGGGCAGCGCGGCCGCCGCGCGCTCCGCCGTGTACCGCGGCGCGAGACGCTCGTTGGTGAGCACGTAGTCCGCGACCACGGCCTCCTCGGGGACGCCCGCGAGCGTGAGCGCCATGGCGACGACGAGGCCCGTGCGGTCCTTCCCGGCGGCACAGTGCACCACGACCGCGCCGGCCGGCGCGTCGGCGATCGCCCCGACCGCCCGCGCGAACAGGGTGGGGCGGCGGGCGAGCATGCCGCAGTACAGGTCGGCCCAGGGACCTTCCTCCCAGTCCTCGGGCTCCTGGACGGGCGAGGGATGGTAGATGGGGTCGTCGGCGAAGGCGTGCGGGTACCGGACGGTCTCGAACGGGCGGCGCAGGTCGATGATGCGGGCCACGCCGTAGCCGCGCACCGCTGCCACGCCCTCGGGCGTGAGAAAGGTCAGCGAGTCGGCGCGGACGAGCGCCCGCTCGCGGACGGTGCCACCGTCCGCGAGCGGGAGTCCGCCCAGGTCACGGGCGTTGAGGCAGTCGGGCCAGTGCAGGTGCAGAGGTGTCGTCGACGTCACGCCCCGACCGTAGCTGGGTACCGCTCGGCGAGGAACTCCTCCCACGTGATTCGTCCCACGGCGTGCTCGGGAGCGAGGTTGGCGCCGTCCCGGATCGCGCGGAACGCGCCCCCGGGCGGCGCCATCGGCAGCAGCGGCCGGCGCAGGCCCACGGCCCGCAGGTAGTCGCGGACGAGGTGCTCCATCGGGTAGGCGCGGGGGCCGCCGACGTCGGGCACGAGCCCGGCCGGTGCCGCGAGCGCCAGCTCGACGAGCCGCTTCGCGACGTCGCGCGCCGCCACCGGCTGGAACTGCGCGCCCCTGAAGTACGGCACGACGGGCATGCGCGCGAGCGCCGCGACCGTGGTGTGCACCAGCTCGTGGAACTGCGTCGCCCGCAGCGTGGTCCACGGCAGGCCCGAGCGCTCCACCAGCAGCTCCGACGCCCGCTTCGCCGCGTAGTACCCGAACATCGCCCGGTCGACCGCGCTGGTGACCGGCACCAGGTCCGCCCCGACCACCGAGATGTAGACCAGGTGGTCCACGGTGTCGCGCGCCGCCTCGATGAGGTGCGCCGTCTTCACGTCGTCGCCGGTGGTGCTGCCCGCCAGGTGCAGCACCGTGCTCGCGCCTGCCACCGCCGCGGCGACGCCGTCTCCCGTGGCCAGGTCGGCGGCGACGTACCGGACGCCGGGGTCGGCCGTGCCGTCGGCCGTGCTACCGGCCGTGGCCCCGTGCCGGCTGAGCACCCGCACCGGGTGCCCGCCCGCCCGCAGCAGCTCCACGACGTGCCGCCCGAGGGTGCCCGTGCCGCCCGTCACCAGGATGAGTCCGCTCATGTCGTCGCTCCGTCCGTCCTGCCGGTCACGTCCGCCGGTTCCGAGGTGTCGTCATGTCGACACGGCCCGGCGGAAAGGTGTGACAGGGTGACGGGTGTGCTGGAAGTCACGTTCACGGAGCAGCGCGGCAGGCTGCGCGCGGTGGCGTACCGGATCCTCGGGTCGCTGAGCGACGCCGACGACGCGGTGCAGGAGGCGTGGCTGCGGGCCAGCGCCGCGGGCACGGACGGCGTGGTGAACGTGCCGGCCTGGCTGACGACGATCACGGCCCGCGTGTGCCTCAACATGCTGCGGGCGCGGGACACCCGGCGCGAGGACCCGCTCGAGGTGCGCCTGCCGGACCCGGTCGTCGGCCCGGCGTCGGACGACGACCCGGAGCACCGGGCGGTCCTCGCCGACCAGGTGGGCATGGCGCTGCAGGTGGTGCTCCACGCCCTTGCCCCGGCCGAACGGGTCGCGTTCGTGCTGCACGACCTCTTCTCCGTGCCGTTCGACGAGATCGCCGTACTGCTGGAGCGCTCGCCCGCCGCGGTACGGCAGCTCGCGAGCCGGGCCCGGCGACGCGTCCAGGGCGAGGCGCCCGTGCCAGACGCCGACCTCGCCGCGCAGCGTGAGGTGGTGGACGCGTTCTTCGCCGCCGCGCGGGCCGGTGACCTCGACGGGCTCGTGCGCGTGCTCCACCCCGACGTGGTCATCCAGGCGCAGGGCGCGGCCGGCGCGGGCCTCTCCGTGGTGCATCGCGGAGCGGTGACCGTCTCGAGCCAGGCCGTGCTGTGGGGCGGCCTTGCGCCCTACGTCCGCCCGGCGACGATCAACGGCGCCGCCGGTGCGGTGGTGGTCCAGCACGGCCGCGTGCTGTCGGTGATGTCCTTCACCGTCGTGGACGGGAAGATCGTCGCCGCGCATGCCTGGTCCGACCCGGAGCGTCTGGCTCGCCTCGACCTGGCGGCGTTCACGGCCTGAGCCGGGCGCAGCCTATTCATCGGCCGTGCCCGGGACCCGGCGCATCTCCACCGCGATCTCGTCCGCGTCGAGCAGGTCGAGCGCGTGGCCGAGCTGCGCCGACCCGTACACGCCGGAGGACCGCGCCTCGAGGAGCGCGGCACGCTCCGCGGCGATGGTGGCGAGGCGCAGCTCCTTGTACTGGGCGAACGCGTCGGCGGGGATCGCGGCGTCCTCGTCGTGCGTCTCCGTCTCGCGCAGCATGTCGGCGCGCACCCGCGCGAGCACGGCCTCGTCGTACGGGCTGCCGTCCGCGCGGCGCGGGCCCGGCGAGACGAGCATGGCGCGCGCCGCGCCCTGGACCTGCGCCCGCAGCGCGTTGAAGTCGTCGTCGCCCGCCGGCGCCCCGGTGAGCCCGAGCCGCCGCACCACCCACGGCAGGGTGCTGCCCTGGACGAGCAGCGTGCCCGCCGCCACGCCGAACGCCACGAGAACGAGGAACGACCGGTGCGGCGTGTCCGCGGGGAGCGACTGCGCCGCGGCGAGCGTCACCACGCCGCGCATGCCCGCCCACACCAGCAGCACGCCCTCACGCGGTCCGAGCGGCTTCGCCAGCAGGTAGTCGATGTCGGCTGTGCGGCGCACGAGGGTGCCTCGGATGCGCTCGGCGCGGGCGGGGTCGGGCGGAGGCCCGCCGCGACGGCGCAGCCCGTAGATCCCACGCCGGAGCCCGCGCCGGGCAGTCACGTCGCCCTCGGCCGGAGGCGGCGAGGCAGGCCCCTGCTCCGCCAGGTGCTCGTCGAGCCGCTGCTGCATCCCGGCGAAGACGCCGCGCAGCTGCTCGCTGCGCCGGGCGCGGCGGCCCAGCAGCGCGAGGAGCGGCGCGACGTAGGCGGCCCGCACCAGGAGCACCGCGAGGGCGGCGACGCCGGCGACCCTGGCGGCGTGCACGACGCTGCGCCCCTGCTCCCCGACGTCCTCCACGAGGGCGAAGAGCTCCAGCCCCATGAGCAGGAAGACGCCGCCCTCGAGCAGCAGCTCGACGGTGCGCCAGTTGGCCCGCTCGGCCATCCGGTCCTGCGGTCGCAGGTGACGGGCGGCGCCGTTGCCCGTGACCAACCCGGCCGCGACGACCGCCACCAGCCCGGAGGCGCCCAGCTCCTCGGCGGGCAGGTAGGCGAGGAACGGCACGACGAAGGACACGGCGGTCGACAGGGCGGCGTTGCCGAGGCGCGACCGGATCCTGAGGCCCACCCAGCCGATCGGCGCGCCGATCACGACCGCGACCACGACCGCGTAGAGGAAGTCGCCGACGACGCCCCACAGCGACACGGACGCCGCCGTCGCCGCGACGGCGGACCGGAGCAGCACCAGCGCGGACGCGTCGTTGAGGAGGGACTCGCCCTCCAGCACCGTGACCACTCGGGGCGACGCCCCGAGCCGCTTCACGATGGAGGTCGCCACCGCGTCCGTCGGGCTGACGATCGCGCCGAGCGCGATGCCCGTCGCCAGGCCGATGCCCGGCACCAGCCAGACGAACACCAGTCCGAGCAGCACCGAGCTGATGACCACGAGGACGACCGACAGCCCGCCGATCGCCGTGAAGTCGCGCCGGAAGTCCATCGCGGGCAGGCTGACGGCCGCCGAGTACAGCAGCGGGGGCAGCACGCCGGCCAGGATCAGCTCGGGCGGGACGTCGATGGCCGGCACCTGCGGCAGCAGACTCACCCCCGCGCCCAGCACCACGAGCACGAGCGGGGCGGCGACCCCGGCCCGCGGCGCGAGCGCGCTCACCGCGATCACCACGATGGCGGCGACGACGACGATGATCAGGTAGTCCACGGCCCTCCTCGTCCTGCACACGGGGGGCGCCCGTATCCCGTCGTGCGACGACCTCACGGTACCCAGGGGGAACGGCGAAGGCCGCCCCGGAATCCCGGGGCGGCCTTCGCCAATGGTGGGCGATACAGGACTCGAACCTGTGACCTCTTCGGTGTGAACGAAGCGCGCTAACCAACTGCGCCAATCGCCCGCTGGACTGCGGGTTCTGCTGGTGGGCGATACTGGGATCGAACCAGTGACCTCTTCCGTGTCAGGGAAGCGCGCTACCGCTGCGCCAATCGCCCGGGTGCTGCGAGGTGGGTACGGGATTCGAACCCGTGTGTACGGCTTTGCAGGCCGCTGCCTCGCCTCTCGGCCAACCCACCTTGAGACATGCTCCCCCGCCTCGTGACGGCAGGGGGTGGGCCTCCGAGCGGATGACGGGATTCGAACCCGCGACCCTCACCTTGGCAAGGTGATGCTCTACCACTGAGCCACATCCGCACGGCCGACATCCCCGGGGGTTTCTCCCGGCGTCCGGCGCGTACTGAACACTAATCGACCGACGCCCGGCACGTCCAATCGCCTACCCCCGTCTAGCGTTGTGACGTGCCACGCAACACCCTCCCGGCGACCGCCCCCGTTCCGCCCCAGGAACCCCGTGGCGGCGCTCTCCCGCAGGACCCGACCGCCGCCCCGGCATCCACGGCGGGCTGGGCGTCCTTCGCCGGCCGCGTCGCGACCGGCGTCGCCGAGTGCGTCGACGTCCTCGCCGAGCCCGAGCGGCTCGCGACGGGCACCTGGTTCATCGTCGCGGACTTCGAGGGCCGCGCCCGCGCGTGGCGCTTCACGGAGGTGCTGCCCGCCCCCGCTGCGGGCGAGACGGTGGGCGGGCGACCGGCGTCGGACGGCGGCTGGCACGGACCCGCTGCCGGGTCCTGGCGCAGCTCGCTCGACCGGGCAGGCTACGAGGCGGCCGTGGCGCGGGTGCGGGAGCACGTGCGCGACGGCGACGTCTACCAGGCGAACATCTGCCGCGTCCTGTCAGCCCCGCTGCCCGCCCGTGGGGGCGAGGGCGGCGGCGAGCCCGACGCCCAGGCGCTCACCGCCCGACTTGCCGCGGGGAATCCTGCCCCGCACGCCGCCGCGGTGCATGTGCCCGCGAGCAGCGGCGTCGAGCCGGTGTGGGTGGTGAGCGCCTCCCCCGAGCTGTACCTGTCGGTCGACCCGGGCCCTGACGGACCCGTCGCCGCGTCCGGCCCCATCAAGGGGACCGCGCGCACGCCCGACGGGCTGACCGACAAGGACCGCGCCGAGAACATCATGATCACGGACCTCGTCCGCAACGACCTGCAGCGCGCCTGCCGGCCCGGCACCGTCGAGGTCACCTCGCTCCTCGCCCTGGAGCGGCACCCGGGGCTCGTCCACCTGGTCTCCCGCGTGCAGGGCGTCCTCCGCGAGGACATCACCGGGCCGGACCTGTGGCGCCACCTCTTCGAGGCGACCTTCCCGCCCGGGTCCGTGTCGGGCGCACCGAAGTCCTCCGCGCTGCGGATCATCGGCGAGCTCGAACCCGTCCCGCGCGGTCCCTACTGCGGGGCCGTCGGCTGGGTGGACGGCGACGCAGGCACCGCGTCCCTCGCCGTCGGCATCCGCACCTTCTGGTGGACTCCCGACGGCGGCGGCGTGCTCCGCTTCGGCACCGGCGCCGGCATCACCTGGGGCTCGGACCCCGCCGCCGAGTGGCACGAGACCGAGCTCAAGGCCGAGCGGCTGATCGGCCTTGCCTCGTCGTGATGCGCCTCGTCGGGAGGCGTCGTGATGCGCCTCGTCGGGAGGCGTCGTGATGCGCCTCGTCGGGAGGCGTCGCGATGAGTCTCGGCGCCCGGGGCCGTCCACCTCGCATGAGCATCGTCACCTGCGACATCGGCATCTCGCTCGACGGGTTCTCCGCCGGGTTCAACCAGCGCCCCGACCAGCCGTTCGGCGACGGCGTCGGCGACGCCGAGCTCCTGCACAGCTGGATGTTCGACCACGCCGACGAGAACACCGACGAGATCGCCGCCATCCTGGCAGCGGGCGCCTTCATCATGGGGCACAACATGTTCGGCCCGGGCAGCGGCGTCCACGACCCCGACTGGACCGGCTGGTGGGGCGACGAGCCGCCGTACCACGCACCCGTCTTCGTCCTCACGCACCAAGCCCGCGAGCCGCAGCCGATGGCCGGCGGGACCACGTTCCACTTCGTCACCGACGGGATCGAGAACGCCCTCGCGCGCGCCCGCGACGCGGCCGGCGACCAGAACGTCTCGATCTGCGGCGGCGCCACCACCGTCGGCGAGTACCTCGCCGCGGGCCACATCGACGAGCTGCGCCTGCATGTCGCGCCCGTCGTCCTCGGCACCACCGGCGTCCGGCTGTTCGACGGCGTCCCGCTCACCTCCTTCGTCCCCGTCTCCGCCCGGCACACGCCGCACGTCACGCACCTCACGTACCGCCGAGCCTGAAGGAACCGGCCGCCTCCGGCGGCCTCGACGGAAGGAAGTCCGCCATGGCTGTCGGCACCTGGATCAGCCTCCGGTGCGACGATGCCGCCGCCGAGCTCGCCTGGCTGCGTGCCGTCGGCTTCACCGAGGGCACCCTCTGGTCCTTCGGCGACCACCGGCCCGTCTGAGCCGCCACGCCCGGGTGCCGTGTTCACCCGGGTGACCCGTCCGGCGTCGGGCAGACTGGGTGCCATGACGGTGATCTGGACTGGCGGGCGCCTCGTCGCCCCGCACGAGGGCGCCCTGAGCGCCGTGGACCACGGACTCACGGTCGGAGACGGCGTCTTCGAGACGCTCGCCGTGTTCGGCGGCAAGCCGTTCGCGATGACCCGCCACCTGCGCCGACTGGCTCGCTCTGCCGCCGGCCTCGGGCTCGACGCGCCCGACGAAGGGCTGATCCTCGAGGGGGTCAAGACGGTGCTCGCGGAGGCCGGCCCGACCGCGGGCCGGCTGCGCATCACGGTCACCGCCGGTATCGGACCGCTCGGCTCCGGTCGGGAGCCCGGGCCGCAGACCGTGGTCGTTGCCGCCGGACCCACCGTGATCAGCCCCACCGGGCGTGCCGCGCGCTCACCGTGGTCGCGCAACGAGCGCTCCGCCGTCGCCGGGCTGAAGACCACCTCCTACGCGGAGAACGTCGTGGCGCTCGCCGACGCGGTCGCCAAGGGCGGCGACGAGGCCGTGCTCGCCAACACCCGCGGCGAGCTGTGCGAGGGCACCGGATCCAACGTGTTCCTCGAACGCGGCGGAGAGCTCGTCACGCCGCCCCTGTCGTCCGGGTGCCTCGCCGGCATCACGCGCGAGCTGCTGCTGGAGTGGGCGGCCGAGGAGGGTCTGCCGGTGCGCCAGGCCGCGGCCGACGAGCTCCCGTTCACCGTCCTGGACGAGGTCACGGCCGGATCGGCCCGCCTGCTGCTGACGGGGTCCGTGCGCAACGTGCAGCCCGTGACCTGGCTCGACGGGGTCGACATCGAGGCCGGCGAGGTCTCGCTCGCCGCCCGCGAGCTGTTCGAGCGCGTGTGCCGGGAGCGACTCGACCCGTGAGCGCGTGACGTGGGCGTGGACGGGCGTGCGGGGCGGATTTCCGTTTTCGCATCCGTGCAGGACTCGGCTACTATCGAGCACGCACCACGACGGGCGATTGGCGCAGTTGGTTAGCGCGCTTCGTTCACACCGAAGAGGTCACAGGTTCGAGTCCTGTATCGCCCACCGTTGAAAGGCCGCCCCGGAATCCGGGGCGGCCTTCGCCGTTCCCGGCGGTCGGCGTGGCCCCCTGCGTTTCGATTGGACCTTTGCCCGGTCCGTCCCTTAGTCTTTCGGAGCGCCGGAACGCCGGGGGAAACCCTGGAAGAAGCTCCGGCAACGCGGATGTGGCTCAGTGGTAGAGCATCACCTTGCCAAGGTGAGGGTCGCGGGTTCGAATCCCGTCATCCGCTCGGAGGCCCAGCTCTCCTCACCCGAGGAGGGCACGTCTCACGGTGGTGGGTTGGCCGAGAGGCGAGGCAGCGGCCTGCAAAGCCGTACACACGGGTTCGAATCCCGTACCCACCTCGGGCGATTGGCGCAGCGGTAGCGCGCTTCCCTGACACGGAAGAGGTCACTGGTTCGATCCCAGTATCGCCCACCAGCAGGCAGGTCCCAAGGCCGTTCCGGAGCATTCCGGAGCGGCCTTTCTGCTGCTCCGAGAGCCCCGGGGACCGGCGGCCGGGGAGCGTCAGGGCAGCCAGCGCCGCAGCCGCCTGCGGCGCGCCGCGGACCATGCTGCGTCGACGTCGTCCCGTGCGCGCTGGGCCCGGACCTCCTCGAGGGCGTGCAGGCGGCCGTACTCGAACGCGGTGCCCGGCCGGGACGTCCTGGACGCGAGGTCCGCGACCCGCTCGCCGGCGTTGCGGGCGTCGAGGTGTTCACCCAGAGCGTCCTGCAGCGCCTCCATGGCCGCCGCGAACCGCTCGGCCTTCTTGCCGAAAGTCGGCGCGACGGTCTCTCCCGCGTACCGGGCCCGCTTGGCCTTCTTCCGCGCCTCGTGCAGCAGCTCCGCGCGCGCATCTCCCGGCGGCGCGGCGGCGGCGACCTCCATCGCCGAGGCGACCGCCGAATAGGTGCGCGCCACCAGGCGCGGCAGCACCTTGTCGGCTCTCCGGTGCGCCCTGCCCCGCAGCGGCGGCTGCTCCACCAGGGCGGCGAGGCTCTCCAGGAGCGCCCGGTAGCGCGGCGAGTCGAGCTCGTTCAGCACGCGGTCGTGCGCCGCCCGGTAGCCGCCTTCGAGCTCGGCACGAACCTCCTCGCCGCCCTCGCCCAGGCGCCCGCCCAGGTGCGTCTCGACGACCCCGATCACCCGGTCGCGGAAGACCTCGGCGTCCCGCGCCTCACCGAGCACCCCGCCGAGCCACTTCAGCTCGTCCCGCACCGGCCGGGTCGCGGCCTTGTCGAACAACCGCGAGAACGTCTGCAGCGCGCTGCGCAGCCGCCTGGCCGCCACCCGCATGGCATGGACGCTGTCCGGAGCGTCCTGGCGCACCGGCCCGTCCTGGCTGCGGATCTGCTCGACCTGCCGGGTCACGCGCTCCATCACGACCTGCACGGCGGGCGAGCTGCGGGAGTACTTGCTCACACCTCATGATGCACGGACGCGAGACCTACCCGGCGACCACCGCTCCGGCCTTCCACACCCGTCGCACGAGCGGCACGCCGGGCCGGTAGGCGAGATGGACGTAGGACGGCGCGTCGAGCTCGACGAAGTCCGCCCTCGCGCCCGGCACCAGCCGTCCGACGTCGTCGCGGCGCAGCGCCCGCGCGCCGCCCGCGGTCGCGGCCCACACCGCCTCGGCGGGCGTCATGCCCATCTCCCGCACGGCCACCGCGACGCAGAACGGCATCGAGCTCGTGAACGACGAGCCGGGGTTGCAGTCGGTCGCGAGCGCGACCGTCGCACCGGCGTCGAGCAGCCTGCGGGCGTCCGGGTAGGGCTGGCGCGTGGAGAACTCGGCTCCCGGCAGCAGGGTCGCGACGGTGCGCGAGCCGGCGAGGAGCTCGACGTCGGCCCCCGTGAGGAAGGTGCAGTGGTCGACGCTCGCGGCGCCCAGCTCGACCGCCATGGCCACCCCGTCGCTGGGGCCGAGCTGCGCGGCATGGACGCGCACGCCGAGACCCCGGGCGGCGCCGGCCTCGAGGATCCGGCGGCCCTGGGTGGTGTCGAACGCGCCGTCCTCGCAGAAGACGTCCACCCACCGCGCGTGCGGCGCGCAGGCGTCCAGCATCTCCCCCACCACCAGGTCGACGTAGTCGTCGGTCCGCCCGGCGTACTCCGCCGGGACGACGTGCGCGCCGAGGAAGGTCACCTCGTCGGTGAGCCCGGCGGCCACCTCGAGGATCCGCTGCTCGTCCGCCACCGTGAGCCCGTACCCGCTCTTGACCTCGAGCGTCGTCGTGCCCTGGGCGAGCATCTCGCCCGCGAGCCGGCGCCCGCGCGCGGCCAGCGTGGCGTCGTCGGCGGCCCGGGTGGCCGCAACCGTCGTCCGGATGCCACCCGCGGAGTAGGCCCGGCCCTCCATCCGCGCCTCGAACTCGGCGGTGCGGTCCCCGGCGAAGACGATGTGGCTGTGGCTGTCGACGAACCCGGGCAGGACGCAGGCGCCACCGACGTCGGAGACCGTGTCCGCCGCGGGTGCCTCACGGGCGGCGCCGACCCACGCCACCCGCCCGCCCTCGACGACCACGGCTGCGTCGGTGACGACCCCGAGGGGCCCGTCGCCCGCGGTCGGGTCGTTCGTGACGAGCTGACCGATGCCGGTGACGACGTGCGCGGTCATGATGCGCTCACCGCGCCCGGCGAGCTCAGCGTGCTCGGCGTGCCGAGGGCGCCCAGCGCGTCCGCGAGCAGGGCGGCGACGTCCGGAACCGGCCGCACCCGCCCGCCGACGACGACGGTCCGCACGTCCGCGGCCGTCGCGGCGAGCACGAGCTGCTCGGGCCGGGACCCGACCGTGCGGGCCGAGGCGTCGTCGAGCTCGACGAGGTCGCAGAGGTCCCCGACCGCGAGCCCGGGCACGGCCCGAGGGTCGGCGAGGCCGAGCGAGGCGTAGCCGTTCGCGGTCCCCATCAGCCAGAGCTCGGCCGGGTCGAAGACGCCGCGGCGTCCCGACGCGAGCCGCTCGTGCGCCTCGGCGGCGCGCAGCTCGAGCACCGGGTCGACGACGGCGTTCTGGTCCGAGCCGATCGCCACCCGGACTCCGGCGTCGGCCAGCGTGCGGGCCGGGCCGATGCCGTCGGCGAGGTCGGCCTCGGTGGTCGGGCAGAGCGCGACGCTCGCCCCGGCACCGCCGAGCAGGCCGACGTCGGCGCCGGTGAGATGCGTGGCGTGGACCGCGGTGAAGTGCGGGCTCAGCGCGCCGGCGCGGGCCAGGAGGCCCGTGGGCGTGAGGCCGGTGCGCGCGAGGCACTCCTCGTTCTCCCGGGGCTGCTCGGAGACGTGGGCGTGCAGCGGGGTGCCCGCAGGAAGACCGGCGACGACCGCGGCGACGTCCGCCTCGGTCACCGCGCGGACGCTGTGCACGGCCGCGCCCAGCGTGACGAGCCGGCGGTGCCCGAGGCGGTCGCGGAGGCGGTGCCAGCGCTCGAGCCACGCCTCGGCGCTGCCGTCGCCGAAGCGCCGCTGGGCAGGCTCGAGCGGCCGGTCCAGGCCGCCGCGCAGGTAGCAGGTGTCCAGGAGGGTGAGCCGCAGACCGATCTCCTCGGCCGCGTCCGCGAGCGCCAGCTCCATGTCGTGGTCGGGGTAGGGCGCGCCGCCGGGGCGGTGGTGGACGTAGTGGAACTCCCCCACCGCCGTGTACCCGGCGGCGAGCATCTCGGCGAACACGGCAGCGGCCAGGGCGCGGTAGCGGTCCGGGTCGAGGGCGCCCGCGACGGCGTACATCTGCTCGCGCCAGCTCCAGAAGTCCCCTCCGTCGCCATGGGTGCGTCCCCGCAGCGCCCGGTGGAAGAGGTGGGAGTGGGCGTTGCCGAACCCGGGCACGACGGTGCCGAGCCGCAGGCCGGCGCCGTCGTCGGGGGCGCCGACCGTCAGGCGCGTCACCCTTCCGGACGCGTCCGCCTCGATCCGGACGCCGGCCTCGAACCGCCCGCCGACGAGCGCCCGGCGGCACCAGGTCACGCTCACACCAGCTCCTCCAGGACGCGGACGAGGGCGTCCACGCCGCGCTCGCAGTCCTCCGCGGCGGCCCCCTCCTCCGGGGCGTGCGAGACGCCGGTCGGGTTGCGGACGAAGAGCATCGCCGTCGGCACGTGGGTGGCGAGGACCCCGGCGTCGTGGCCCGCCCCCGTGGGGATGGCCGGCGGGTCGCCCAGCACGGCGGCGAGCCGGCGGCGCAGGCCGGCGTCGAAGACGACGGCCGGCGCGAACGACTCCTCCACGATCTCCACCGTGCACCCCTCGGCCTCCCCGGCGGCGCGCACCGCCCCGGCGATCTCGGCGACGACCGCGCGCACGGTGCCGTCGTCCGCGGCGCGGACGTCGAGGAAGGCCTCCGCGACGGACGCGATGACGTTCGTCCCGCCGGGGACCACGGTCACACGGCCCACCGTGGCCCGCGCGCCGGGCGTCGCCAGGGCGGCCTCCCGCGCGGCGAGGACCGTCCGGGCGGCAACGATCACCGGGTCGTGGCGGGACCCCATCGGCGTGGCCCCGGCGTGGTTGCCCTGTCCGACGGCGCGGACGCGCCACCGGCCGTGCGCGAGGATCGCGGTGGCGAGCGCGACCGGGGCGCCGCGGTGGACGAGGTCGGCGCCCTGCTCGACGTGCAGCTCGACGAAGCAGCCGATCCGCCCGAGGGCCCGGTCGTCAGGGCCGAGCCGCTGCGGGTCGAGGCCGTTGGCGGCCCAGACCTCGGCGAGCGTGGTGCCCGCGGCGTCGGTCAGCGCCCGGGCCCGGTCCGGGGCCACCGCGCCGGTCAGGAGCCCCGAGCCGAGGCACGCCACCCCGAACCGGGACCCCTCCTCCTCGGCGAAGACCACGACCGCGAACGGCCGGGCCGGCGTGAGCCCCGTGGCCTTGAGCCGGGCGACGGCGGCGAGCGCGCTCGCCACCCCCAGCGGCCCGTCGAGCGCGCCGCCACCGGGCACGGAGTCCAGGTGGCTGCCGGTCACGACGGCATCGGGGCCGGGTGCGCCCCACCAGGCCCAGAGGTTGCCGTCGGCGTCGGGGACGACGTCGAGACCGAGGCCCGTCGCGCGGGTCGTGAACCACTCGCGCAGGGCGCGGTCGGCGTCGTCGAAGACGTGCCGGGAGTAGCCGCCGCGGACGGCGTCGCGCCCGACGTCGGCGATCTCGGCCAGCAGCCCCGTGACCGTGACGTCCTGTGTGGCGCCGCGCGTCATGCCGTCTCCCACATCGGGACGCGCAGCCCGCGGTCGCGAGCCACCTCCGCGGCCCGCTCGTAGCCGGCGTCGACGTGCCGCATGACGCCGGTGCCCGGGTCGTTGACGAGCACGCGCTCGAGCTTCTGCGCGGCCAGCTCGGTGCCGTCGGCGACGATCACCTGGCCGGCGTGGATCGACCGGCCGATGCCGACGCCGCCGCCGTGGTGGATCGAGACCCAGGTGGCACCGCTGGCGGTGTTGAGCAGGGCATTGAGCAGCGGCCAGTCCGCGATCGCGTCGGACCCGTCCGCCATGGCCTCGGTCTCCCGGTACGGGGAGGCCACGGAGCCGGAGTCGAGGTGGTCGCGCCCGATGGCGACGGGGGCGCTGAGCTCGCCGGAGGCGACCATCTCGTTGAACCGCAGCCCTGCGAGGTGGCGCTCCTTGTACCCGAGCCAGCAGATGCGGGCAGGGAGCCCCTGAAACTGGACCTTCTCCTGGGCGGCCTGGATCCACCGCCGCAGGTGCTCGTCCTCGGGGAAGAGCTCGAGCACGGCCCGGTCGGTGGCGGCGATGTCCGCGGGGTCTCCCGACAGCGCCGCCCACCGGAACGGGCCTTTGCCCTCGGCGAAGAGCGGGCGGATGTAGGCCGGGACGAACCCGGGGAACTCGAAGGCGCGCTCGTACCCGCCGAGCTGGGCCTCGGTGCGCAGCGAGTTGCCGTAGTCGAAGACCTCGGCACCGGCGTCCTGGAAGCCCACCATGGCCTTGACCTGCGCGGCCATCGAGGCTCGGGCCCGGTCGGTGAACCCGGCCGGGTCCGCGGCGGCGGCCTCGTGCCACTCCTCGACCGTGACGCCCTCGGGCAGGTAGCTGAGGGGGTCGTGGGCGCTCGTCTGGTCCGTGACGACGTCGACGGGCACGCCGCGGGCGAGGATCTCGGCGAAGACTGTCGCGGCGTTGCCGACGAGCCCCACCGACAGCGGCCGGCGCTCGGCCCGCGCGGCGAGCACCCGCTCCAGGGCGGTGTCCAGGTCGGTGGTGTGCTCGTCGAGGTAGCCGTGCTCGACGCGGCGGGCGAGGCGGGACTCGTCGACGTCCACGATGAGCACCGCCCCGCCGTTGAGCGTCACCGCGAGCGGCTGCGCGCCGCCCATGCCGCCGCAGCCCCCCGTCAGGGTGAGCGTGCCTGCCAGGGTGCCGCCGAACCGCTTGCGGGCGACCGCGGCGAACGTCTCGAACGTGCCCTGCAGGATGCCCTGGGTCCCGATGTAGATCCACGAGCCCGCGGTCATCTGGCCGTACATCGTCAGGCCCTCCGCCTCCAGGCGCCGGAACTCGGGCCAGGTGGCCCAGTCCCCGACGAGGTTGGAGTTCGCGATGAGCACGCGGGGCGCCCACTCGTGGGTCCGGAAGACCCCTACCGGCTTGCCCGACTGGACGAGCAGGGTCTCGTCGGCCTCGAGGCCGGTCAGCGTCCGGACGATCGCGTCGAACGCCTCCCAGCTCCGCGCCGCCCTGCCGGTGCCGCCATAGACGACGAGATCCTCCGGGCGCTCGGCCACCTCGGGGTCGAGGTTGTTCATGAGCATCCGCAGCGCGGCCTCGGTCTGCCAGCTCTTGGCCGTCAGCGCCGTGCCTCGGGGAGAACGGATCTGGGTCTGCCGTGACATGGGGTCTTCCTTAGCTTCGTTCGGTGGGTTGCGGGCGCCGGACCGGCCCGGTCAGAGGAGGCCGGCCTCGGTCAGCCAGTCGGACGCGATGTCCTCGAGGGACTCGCCGGTGGCGGCCCGGCCGTTCATCGCGATGAGGTCCTCCGTGGTCAGTGCCCCGGACACCTCGTTCAGCGCCTCGGTGATCGTGTCGCTCACCTTGTCCGAGCGGACGATCGGCACGACGTTCTCAGCGGCGAACAGGAACTTGTCGTCCTCGAGCGACACGAGGTCGTTCTCGGCGATGGCGGGGTCCGTGCTGAAGACGTCGGCCGCCTGGACCTGTCCGGAGGTCAGTGCCGCCAGGGTGAGCGGGCCACCGGCGTCCAGGCTGACGAACTCCTTGAACGTCAGGCCGTAGACGTCCTCGAGGCCGAGCACGCCGTTGACGCGTGTCTTCCACTCCGGCGGTGCGCCGAGGGAGATCTCGCCGGCCACCGGCTGGAGGTCGGAGATGGTCTCGAGGCCGTACTTCTCGGCCGTCTCCCGCGTCACGGCGAGCACGTCCTTGTCCTGCGCGGCGGAGGCCTCGAGCATGGCGAGGTCGTCGGGCAGGACCTCGCCGAGCTCGGCGATCACGTCCTCGGTGCTGGTCGCGGTGGACTCGGTGTCGAGGTACTTGAGCAGGGCGCCGGCGTAGTCCGGGACCAGGTCGATCGAGCCGTCCTGCACCGCGGCGATGTAGACCTCGCGGCTCCCGATGTTGAACTTCTCCTCGACCTCCACACCGGCGTCCTGCAGGGCGAGGGAGTAGATGGTCGCGATCAGCTGGCTCTCGGAGAAGTCCGCGGAGCCGATGACGACGCCGGAGCCCGAGCCGCCGGCGGCGTCCGCGCTGAGCGGGTCGCCGGCGGCACAGGCGGTGAGGGTGAGCAGGGCGATACCGCTGAGGCCCGCCAGGCCGACGCGGAGGGGGGATCGCTTCATGGTGTTGCCTCTCTGGGGGATGCGGGGGGAACGACGCCCGGACGGACCCTGCTGGTCCGCCGGAGGATGGGGAGCTGGGCCCTGGTCAGGCCCGGCGAGACGACGGCGCGCTCCAGGCCGAGGAACGCCAGCTCGAGCGCGAGGGCGACGACGGCGACGAGGATCGCGCCGGCGGCCATCTGCGTGTAGTCCGACGAGGCACGGCCGTCGATGATGTACCGGCCGAGGCCCTTGAGGGAGACGTAGGCCGCGACGGTCGCCGTGGAGACGATCTGCAGCGTGGCGTTGCGTACGCCGGACAGGAAGAGCGGCAGCGCGCACGGGACCTGGACGTGCCACAGGATCTGCGGGCGGGTGTAGCCCGTCGCGCGAGCCGCGCCGACGGCACCCGGGTCAGCACCCTGGATGCCTGCGACGGTCCCCGACAGGATCGGGGGCGCCGCGAGCAGCACGAGGACGACGATGGTCGGCCCGACGAACGCGAGCCGGGAGCCGATGTGCGGCGCGACGAGCATGACCACGAGGACCAGCAGGCCGAAGGTCGGCAGCGCCCGGAGCGCGTTGGCGACGCCGGCGACGAGGAGCTCCCCGCGTCCGGTGTAGCCGATGTAGACGCCCAGCGGGACGGCGATCGCGAGCGCGATGAGCAGCGCGGTGCCCGAGTACAGGAGGTGGTAGCCGACCTGGACGGGGATCGAGTCCGCGCCGGCCCACTGGGCGGGGTCGAGGAACCAGTCGAGGATGGTCATGCCGTCTCCGCCTTCTGCTGCCACGGGGTCAGGGCGCGGGTGACCGCGTGGACGAGCACGTCGAGCACCACCGACAGCACCAGGCACATCACGATCCCGGCCACGATCGGCACGGTGAGCCGCAGCGAGAACCCCTGGGTGAAGAGCGACCCGAGCTGCGGGATGCCGAGCAGGGCCGCCATCGTCACGATGCTCACGTTCGAGACGACGGCCACGCGCAGCCCGCCGCCGATCGCCGGCACGGCCACCGGCAGCTCCACGTGCCAGAGCCGCTGCCAGGGGCGGTAGCCCATCGCCGTCGCGGCCTGGACCGTGTCGTGCGGGACGGAGGCCAGGCCGTCGGCGATGACCCGGACCAGCAGCGCGATGCTGTAGACGGTCAGCGCGACGACGACGTTGAGCGGGTCCAGGATCTTGGTGCCGAGGACCTGGGGAAGCAGGACGAACAGCGCGATCGACGGGATCGTGTAGAGCAGGCCCGAGCCGCCGATGACGAGCGGGTAGATGCGCGCGGAGCGCGACGCCCACCAGCCCAGGGGGACGGCGAGGAGAAGGCCGAGCACCGTCGGGATGACGCTGAGCGCCGCGTGCCACGCGGTGAGCTCGCCGATGCGGGCGGCGTTGTCCCAGATCCAGTCCAGCGTCACGAGGCGACCTCCGCTTCCCGCCCGCGGCCCAGGTGCCGGAGCACCTCGGCCGCGCCGACGCTGCCGCGCAGCCGGCCGTCGGGGCCGGCCACCAGGCCGCGCCCGGTGGGGCTCGACAGGGCGGCGTCGAGAAGGTCGCGCAGGCTGCCGTCGGCGCGGGCGACAGTCCCCGAGAAGTCGATGTGGCGCTCCTCGACGACGTCACCCGCCGTCCGGAGGTCCACCCACCCGAGCGGCGCCTCGGCGTCGTCCACGACGACGCACCAGCCGCCGTCGACCTCGCCGAGGTCGGCGGGACGGGCGCCGAGCCGGACCATCGCCTCGTCGGCGAGCTGCACGGTCGCCGTCGCCTCGACGAAGCCCAGGGCGCGGTAACCGCGGGAGGCGCCGACGAAGTCCGCGACGAAGGGGTCGGCGGGGTGGGCGAGCAGCTCGGCCGGTGAGGCGACCTGGGCCAGCGTCCCGCCCTCACGGAAGACGGCGACCTGGTCGCCGAGCTTGAGCGCCTCGTCGATGTCGTGGGTGACCATCACGATCGTCTTGCCGATGTCGCGCTGGAGCTGCAGGAAGGAGTCCTGGAGCTGGGTGCGCACGACGGGGTCGACGGCGCTGAAGGGCTCGTCCATGAGCAGGAAGGGCGGGTCCGTGGCGAGCGCCCGGGCGACGCCCACGCGCTGCTGCTGCCCGCCGGAGAGCTGGTAGGGGTAGCGCAGGGCGAAGCGCTCGTCGAGCCCGACCTTCGCCAGGAGCTCCAGCGCGCGGGCCCGCGCCTCCTTCTTGCCCACGCCGAGCAGGCGGGGCAGCGCGGCGACGTTGTCGACCACGGTGCGGTGCGGGAACAGGCCGGCGCTCTGGATGACGTAGCCGATCTTGCGCCGCAGGTCGATCGCGTCGACCGACCGGGTGTCCTGGCCGTCGAGGCTGACGACGCCCTCGGTCGGGTCGATCAGGCGGTTGATCATCCGCATCGACGTCGTCTTGCCGCAGCCCGAGGGACCGACGAGCACCGTCAGGCGGCCGCTCGGGGCCCCGAAGGTGAGGTCGTGCACCGCGTGCGTGCCGTCGGGGTACACCTTGGAGACGTGCTCGAACGTGATCATGCGGTCGCTCCTTCCAGCTCGTGGCCCGCCGGGCCACCGAGCTCCGACGAGAGGGTGGCGACCTCCCCGACGAGCAGGTCGCCGTAGCGGGACGCGTCGTCCTCGCCGAGCCGGTAGCTCGGGACGACGAGACTCAGGGCCGCGACCACGCGCCGGCCGACCCGGATCGGTGCGGCGATGGCGGTGACGTCGCTCTCCACGCCGCTCTTGACGAGCGCCCAGGATCCGGCCGGGGTCGCGCCGGTGAGGGCCTGGCCCGCCGCCGTGCCGTCGAGGGGGATGGTGCCGCCCACCCAGCTCCGGTGCCGGATGGAGTGCGTGCCCTCCACGATGGCGATGTACAGCGCCGTCTCGTGGTGGCCGACGATGCTGAGGTAGACCGACTCGCCCGTGGCGTCCGCGAGGCGCTTCATCGCGGGAAACGTGAGGTCGACGAGGGACTCGTTGCTCAGCGCCTGCGCGCCGAGCTGGATGATCCGCCCGCCCGGGGTGTACGAGGCGTCCTCGTCCCGGCGGACGAATCCGGCGCCCTCGAGCGTGCGCAGGAGCCGCAGGGCCGTGCTCGGGGCGAGGTCGGTGGCTCGGGAGGCCTCGGAGAGGGTGGCGCGCCCCCTCTCGCAGATCACCGCGAGGAGAGCGAGCGTCCGCTCGGCTGTCCTGGTCCCGGTCTCGGCCATCTCTCGTTCCCTCCACGGGTCGTGTGCCTGCTCGTGTGCCTGCAGCGAACGTAAGGGCCGGAGGTTTTCGGCACGTCGCCGGGCTATTGCCATCGTGTAAAACCCGCTTGCCACTGTGTGGCACTACGCTGACCGGCAACAATGGCAGACAGATGCGGCACGAGGGAAGGGGTACGCCGATGATCGAGCTCGCCGGCACTGCGAGCCTGGCGGACGTGGTGGCCGTCGCCGACGGCGCGGCCGTGCGCGTGCCCGACGCCGTGGTCGAGGCGGTGGGCCGGGCGCACGCCGCAGCGCACCGGCTCAGCCAGGAGGTGCCGACCTACGGTCGGACGACCGGCGTGGGCGCGAACAAGTCCGCCGTCGTGGACGACGACGCCCACGGCCTCAGGCTCCTGCGCAGCCACGCGGTCGACGCTGGCGAGGAGCTGCCCGCACGGGCGGTGCGGGCGATGCTCGCCGTGCGGCTGAACCAGCTGTGCGTGACCGGATCGGGCGTGGCCCCGGCGGTCCTGCGCGCGCTGGAGCGGATGCTGAACGAGAACGCCCTCCCCACCGTCCGCGCGTTCGCCTCCATCGGGACCGGGGACCTCGGGGCGCTCGCCGGCACCGCCCTGACCCTCATGGGCGAGCGCCCGGCCACCGGACCGCTCGAGCCCATGGCACCGTGGAGCCGGGACAGCGCGCTGCCGTTCATGAGCTCCAGCGCCCTCACGATCGGCCGCACGTGCCTCGTCGTCGACGCCCTGGACCGCCTCGACCGCGCCGCGGCGGTCGTGTACGCGCTCAGCTTCCGAGGGCTCGACGGGAACCCCTCGGTCCTCTCCCCCGCCGCCGTGCGCGCCGTGGCCGCGCCCGGCGTCGGCGCGGTGGCCGAGCGCACGAGGCGCCTGCTCGGTGCGGCCGCCGGCCCGGCCGGTCCGGCGGCCGCACCGGCGGCCCGGATCCAGGACGCCTACGGCCTCCGCGCGTTCCCGATCAGCCAGGGGGCCTTCACGCACGCGCTCGGTGCGCTGAACGAGCAGGCCGGAAGGTTGCTCGGCACCGCCCAGGAGAACCCGCTGTTCGACCTGGCGGGCGAGGCCGTGGTCCACCACGGCGCCTTCCACCAGGTGGCGCTCGGGCTGGCCCTCGACGGGTGCGCTCTCGCCCTCGCCCAGACGGGACCACTCGTGATGTCCCGGATCGGGATGCTCAACGAGCCTCGGTTCACCGGGCTCCGGCCGTTCCTCGCGGCGGGGCAGGAGGGCGCCTCCGGCCTGATGATGATCGAGTACGTCGCGGCCGGCGCCCTCGCCGAGCTCCGGGCGTCCGCGCAGCCGGCCTCCCTCGGTTCCGTGGTGCTCTCCCGAGGCGCCGAGGAGGACGCCAGCTTCGCGTCCCAGGCCGTCGTCCAGGGCGAGCGAGCCGTCGCGGCCTACCGGTCGCTGCTCGCCTGCGAGCTCGTCGGAGCCGTGCGGCTGCTCCGGCAGCGGGGCGTCGGCCTGCCCGCCGGACCGCTGCGCGACGCGCTCGACCTGGCCGGTGCGCTGCCCGCCGAGGACACCGACCGTGACCTGCGGGGCGACCTCGAGATCGCCCGGGCCCTGCTCGACGGGCTCGCGCGGGTGTAGCGCGCCGGGGTGATCCTGTCGGCGGGGTCCGGCGTAGCGTGGACGGCATGTGCCGGAACATCACGACCCTGCGCGGGCTCGAGCCGCCCGCGACCGACGAGGAGATCCAGGCCGCCGCGCTGCAGTTCGTGCGGAAGGTGACGGGTGTGTCGAAGGTCAGCGACGCGACGCGCGAGCCCGTCGAGCAGGCCACGGACGAGATCGCGCAGATCGTGGCGCGGCTGCTGGAGGACCTGCCAGCCCGGCGTCAGCCGCCGCCCACCGTGCCGCCCCTGCGCCGGGAGGACGTCCGTGCGCGCATCGCCGCGCGTCAGGCCGCGCGCGACGAGCACGAGCGGATGCACGAGCTCGGCATCGCGCACACGCACTGAACCGGTCGACGGCGGCCGCCAGGCCCGGGTGCACCACGTCACGCCGGCAAGGCCCCTCCCAGGGCGGCGTCGGCGTGCGGCGGGCACGTAGCCTTGGGCACGTGAGCGACTCCCAGGCCCCGGTCAGCGCCGCGATGCACCGCGCGAAGGCGGACGCCCGCGCGGCGCACGTCACGGTGGGCCAGGTCCGGCACCTGCAGGGCGGACGGGTCGAGATCGACTGCTCGTGCGGCATGGTCCTGACGAACGGGCCGGACTGGTCGCTCGACGAGCACATCCGGCTGCACCGGGCGGAAGCGCGCTATCTCGCCTTGAGCAAGGTCGCGCCCGCGGGGATGCCGCGGCTCATCGCGGTCGACGCGCGCCGCGTGCCCCGCTGACGCGGCCCCCGAGGACCGCCGCTCTCAGAGCTCCTCCGGGTCGTCCCAGGAGACCCCGCTCGAGGCGCCCTCGATGGGCTCGAGCTGACCCGCGGAGAGCCGGCGCGGCGCCTTGGTGGCGTCTCCCCCGCCCAGGACGGCCCCACGAGGCGAGATGCCCCGCGCGTGACGCGGCGGGGCGAGGCGGGCGTAGGAGGCGATGGACTCGTCGATCAGGTCGGACCGGTCGGCGGTACTCGCGGGGGGCTCCCCCTGCTCGGTGATCATGCACACAGATTCTTGCAGGTGAATCGATCCGACGCCTGCGCTTGGCACACTATTCTGCGAGGGAGTCGGGTAGTGATCGCGTGAAGAATCCGGCCCGCCGCGCGGCCTTGCGGGCGCTGCCCAGCCGGGAGTGTGATGATGCTCGGCATGCAGACCTGGCCCGGGCGCGCTTACCCACTCGGAGCGGTGTTCGACGGCGCGGGAACGAACTTCGCCCTCTACTCGGCTGTGGCCGAGCGGGTGGAGCTCTGCCTCGTCGCGGACGACGGCTCCGAGACGAGGATCGACGTCGGCGAGACCGATGCGGACGTCTGGCACGTCTACCTGCCGGGCGTCGGGCCGGGGATGCGCTACGGCTACCGGGTCCACGGCCCGTACGACCCGTCCCGGGGCCACCGCTGCAACCCCGCGAAGCTCCTGCTCGACCCGTACGCGAAGGCTGTCGACGGCGACATCGACTCCGACGAGTCCCTCTTCTCGTACCCGTTCACCGACCCGGGGGCAGCCACCCGCTCCCCGTCCCGGCCCGAGGGCCTGAACGTCAAGGACTCGGCCGGGCACACCATGACATCGGTCGTGGTGAACCCCTTCTTCGACTGGGGTCACGACCGCCCGCCGGCCACCGACTACCACGACAGCGTGATCTACGAGGCCCACGTCAAGGGCATGACGATGCGCCACCCGGACGTCCCGGAGGAGCTGCGCGGCACCTATGCGGGGCTGGCGCACCCGGCGATGCTCGACCACCTCACCGGCCTCGGGGTCACCGCGGTGGAGCTCATGCCGGTGCACCAGTTCGTCACCGACCCGAGCCTGCGCCCGCGCGGCCTGAGCAACTACTGGGGATACAACACGATCGGCTTCTTCGCGCCGCACAACGGCTACGCCGCGTACGGCACGCGAGGTCAGCAGGTCATGGAGTTCAAGGCCATGGTCAAGGCCATGCACGAGGCGGGGATCGAGGTGATCCTCGACGTGGTCTACAACCACACGGCCGAGGGCAACCACCTGGGGCCGACCCTGGGCTTCCGCGGAATCGACAACGCCGCCTACTACCGCCTGGTCGACGGCGACGAGGCGCACTACTTCGACACGACGGGCACGGGGAACTCGCTGCTCATGCGCTCCCCCGCGGTGCTCCAGCTCATCATGGACTCGCTGCGGTACTGGGTCGAGGAGATGCACGTCGACGGCTTCCGCTTCGACCTCGCCGCGACGCTGGCCCGCCAGTTCCACGAGGTGGACCGCCTGTCGGCGTTCTTCGACATCGTGCACCAGGACCCGGTGATCTCCCAGGTCAAGCTCATCGCGGAGCCGTGGGACCTGGGCGACGGCGGCTACCAGGTCGGCGGGTTCCCGTCGCTGTGGACGGAGTGGAACGGCCGCTACCGCGACACCGTCCGCGACTTCTGGCGCGGCGAGCCGGCGACCCTGCCCGAGTTCGCATCACGCCTGACTGGCTCGAGCGACCTCTACGAGCACACGGGCCGCAAGCCGTTCGCATCGATCAACTTCGTCACCGCCCACGACGGATTCACGCTCGCCGACCTCACGGCCTACGACCAGAAGCACAACGCCTCCAACGGCGAGAGCAACAAGGACGGCGAGAGCCACAACCGGTCGTGGAACTGCGGCGCGGAGGGCCCCACCGACGACCCGGTCGTGAACCGGCTGCGCGCCCGGCAGCGCCGCAACCTCCTGGTCACGCTCCTGCTCTCGCAGGGCGTGCCCATGCTGTCGCACGGGGACGAGATCGGCCGCACGCAGCACGGCAACAACAACGCCTACTGTCAGGACAACTCGCTCACCTGGATGGACTGGGAGCTCGACGCCGAGCGGCTGGACCTGCTCGACTTCGCCCGGCGGGCGGTCCGGCTGCGCCGCGACCACCCGATCCTGCACCGGCGCCGCTTCTTCGAGGGTCGTCTGCCGCAGCCCGACGCCGGATGGACCGCTGCGGGCGCTGGCCTGGCCGGGGGGCCGCTGCCCGACATCGACTGGCTCGACAACACGGGCGCCCGGATGGACGCCGCGGACTGGCTGCAGAGATACGCCCGCTCGGTCATGGTGTTCCTCAACGGCGACGCCATCCCGGAGAAGGATGGCCGCGGCGGCCCCGTCGTCGACGACTCGTTCCTCCTGCTGCTCAACGCCCACTCCGAGCCCCTCGACTTCACGCTGCCGCCCGCCAGGTACGCGCCGCGCTGGACGGTGGTGCTCGACACGGACGGCAGCGCGGAACCCGGCTCCTCGCTCGGTGCCGGCAAGGAGCTCACGGTGTGCGGCCGCAGCGTCGTCGTGCTGACTCGCCCCGCGGGCGTACCCGGCTAGGCTGTCCGCCGTGACCGGACCGAGGAACGGCACCGGAGGACTCCCGAGCCGGACGAGCACCAACCGCGCCCGACCCTCAGGATCCACGCCGCCGCCCGCACCGGGACCCGAGATCCCCGTGCCGGGGCCACGGCCTGTGGTGTGGGCGCCGCACGCCCGCATCATCGAGGTGGTGCTCCCGCAGGACGACGGCGGCGAGGAGCGTCTCCCGCTGCGGCTCATGGGCTCCACGCTGCCCGGGTACTGGGCCGCCGACGGCGAGCTGCCGGCCGGGACGGACTACGGTTACTCGATCGACGGGGGCGAGCTGCTGCCGGACCCGCGCGGCGTGTGGCTGCCCGCCGGCGTCCACGGCCCGACCCGCGTCTTCGATCCCGGGTTCGACTGGTCCGACGGCGCGTGGACCCCGCCGGACCTCGGCTCCGGCGTGCTGCTGCACGTCGACGTCGCGACGTTCACCCCGGAGGGCACGCTCGACGCCGCCGCCGGGCTGCTGCCCTCCGTCGCCGACCTGGGCATCCAGGGAGTCGAGCTCGCGCCGGTCGCGTCGTTCGACCCCGACCAGGGCCCCGCGAACGGCGTGCGCCTCTACTCGGTGCACGAGCCCTACGGCGGCCCCCGCGCCCTGCAGCGGTTCGTCGACGCCGCCCACGGTGCCGGCCTCGCCGTCGTCCTGGACGTGCCGTACCGCTGGGCGGTGACCCGTGACCTGGGCCTGCACCAGTTCGGCCCCTACGCCGTCGGCTCGCCGTCCCAGGTGCGGGACCGCCGCAGCCCGCTGGCCGTCCGGTCGGACAGCGTCGCGGCGATGCGGCCGCGCACCGGGCAGGTGCCGCTCGTGCGGCCCCGGACGGGCCAGCTCCCCGTGGTCCGGGGCCGCACGCCCTCCGTGCCGTCCGCGCCGACGGTGCGCACGGACGCGTCGACGCCGCGGATCAATCTGGACGGCAGCGGCAGCCGCGGCCCGCGCGAGTTCCTCGTGGACGACGCGAAGCACTGGTTCACCGAGTACCACCTGGACGGCGTGGTGCTCGACGTCGACGCGCTGACCGACCGCTCCCAGGTGCCGTTCCTCGGCGATCTCGCCGACTCCGTCGTGATGGTCGGCGAGAGCACGCGCCGTCGCCTGTCCCTGCTCATCGACGGGCCGGGCCGCAGCGACCGCCTGACGTCCCTCGTGCACCGCCTGCTGACCACGCCGGGCAACCCGCGCGACGTGGACGACCTGCGCGTGCTCGCCGAGATCATGCAGCCGGCGGTGCGGCGCAACGTCCGCCAGACGCCCGCGGGGCGGCGGGCGCAGCACGTGGGCCGGCGCGGCGGCCCGCGGCCCGGTGCCGCGGTCGTGGAGAACATCACCCGCCTGCCGGCTGCGACCCTCGCCATCCCGTGGCCCGCCGACGACAGCCCCGCGCGTGGACTTCTCGAGATGGACGACCTCGACGCCAAGGCGAGCCTCCTCGCGTGCGCCGTGCTCGCGGGCACGCCGCTCGTCCTCGACACGCTGCACGTGCCCGTGGTGTGCCGCACCGAGCGGGACCGGCGGCTGGCGTCGTGGGCGCGCGACCTGATCAAGCTCCGGCACGACATGTCCGACGAGCTCGACCTGCCGCTCGAGATCCGCGCCACCCCTGACAGCACGGTCCTGATCATCCGGCGCGGCAACGGCGCCCTCGTGCTGAACGCCGGCACCGGGCTCGCCGCGCTGCGCCTGGGGAACGTGCTGCGACCCGCCGAGAGCGACCTCCAGGCACCCCCGCCCGCCGCGTTCCGGCTGGTAGCGGCCTGGGAGCCGGGGGCCACGCGGCTCGTCGGCGACACCCTCACGGTCCCCGGCCGGATGGTCGCCGTCCTCCGCGCGGACTGAATCCCCCGCCGCTAGGCTCGCCCCTCATGACGACCACGCTCGAACGGCTCTGGGACGAGCCTCCGGCAAGGGCGCTGCGGTGGGTCCCCGGGACAGACCTCGCGGCGCTCGACTGCGCGGGCACGCCCGGCTGGGCCGGCACCAAGCCCGAGGGCGAGCAGCTCGTCGCGAGCCGGGCCGGCGAGCTCGCCGACCTGCAGGAGCGCCTCTTCGCCGACGGCCGCTCCGGCGGCAACCGGTCCGTCCTGCTCGTGCTGCAGGGCCTCGACACGGCCGGCAAGGGCGGGATCGTGCGGCACGTCGTGGGGCTCGTCGACCCGCAGGGCGTCATGCACCGAAGCTTCGCTGCGCCGACGGCCGAGGAGGCTGCGCACGGGTACCTCTGGCGCGTCCGCGAGGCGCTCCCCCGGCCCGGCTACCTGGGCGTCTTCGACCGGTCGCACTACGAGCAGGTGCTCGTCGTGCGCGTCGAGGGCCTTGAGCCCGAGGCGCTGTGGCGGGCGCACTACGACGAGATCCTCGCGTTCGAGCAGGAGGTCCGCGGCGTGGGCACCACGATCGTCAAGGTCGCGCTCATGGTGTCCCCCGAGGAGCAGAAGGCACGCCTCGCGGAGCGGCTCGAGCGGCGGGACAAGTACTGGAAGTACAGCCCTGGCGACATCGACACGGTGCGCCGGTACCCGCAGTACGTCGGGGCCTACCAGGAGATGCTGGACCGCACGTCCACCGAGCAGTCGCCGTGGCACCTGGTGCCCGCCGACCGAAAGTGGTTCGCGCGGCTCGCCGTCACGGAGCTGCTGCTCGGCGCGCTCCGGTCGCTCGGCCTGGGCTGGCCGCCGGCGACCTTCGACGTCGAGGCGGAGAAGGCGCGCCTCGCGGCGAGCTGACGCGGTCGCGCTCAGCGCTGGGCCAGGCCGCGGCCGTCCTCCGCGAGCGCGCCGAGACGCGACAGCGCACGGTAGTACTTCTTGCGGTAGCCGCCGCGGAGCATCTCGTCCGTGAAGATCCCGGTCGAGCCCTCGCCCCCGAGCAGCACCGGCACGTCGCGGTCGTAGAGCCGGTCGACCAGCACGACGAGGCGCAGCGCGACGTCCTGACGGGCCACGGCGTGCACACCGGTGAGGGCGACCAGCTCCACGCCGTCGAGCAGCGCGCCGTAGCGGCTGGGGTGCACGGTGGCGAGGTGCGCGAGCAGGTCGTCGAACCGGTCGAGGGTGGCGCCCGGGCGGGCGGCCGCTGTCGCGGTCACGGCCGCCTCGTCGAGCGGGGCCGCGTCCGTGACGACCGCGCGGTGCCGGTAGTCCTCGCCGTCCACCCGCATGACCTCGAAGCGCGCCGCGAGGGCCTGGATCTCCCGGAGGAAGTCCTCGGCGGCGAAGCGGCCCTCGCCCAGCGCCTCGGGCAGCGTGTTGGAGGTGGCCGCGAGCGCCACGCCGCGGTCGGCGAGCTCGCGCAGGAGGCGGGACATGAGGACGGTGTCGCCCGGGTCGTCGAGCTCGAACTCGTCGATGCAGACGAGCTTCTTTGCCGCGAGCGCCTCGACCGTGGGCAGGAAGCCCAGGGCGCCGACGAGGTTCGTGTACTCCACGAACGTGCCGTACGCGGCGGCGTCGGTGCCGAGCCGCTCGCCGACCGTGTGCGCGAGCGACGTGAGCAGGTGCGTCTTGCCGACGCCGAAGCCGCCGTCGAGGTAGACCGCGGGGGCAGCCTTGCGGCGGCCGAACAGGCTGCGCCGGGAGGTCGAGACCTCGGCGGCGACCTCCTCGAGCCGCGCGACGGTGCGTGCCTGGCTCGGATAGGCGGGGTTGGCGCGGTAGGTCGAGAACCGGGCCCGCGCGAAGTGGCGCGGGGGCACGAGGTCGGTGACGAGCCGGTCCGCCGGGACGCTGGGTCGTACGGCGGCGAGAGCGCGCACGGCGGCTGCGGCAGGCATCCGGGGCGTCGTCACGTCGTTCTCGGCAATCGTCATGAGGATCTAGGTTACCGGCGGCCGGACGCTGCCTCGCGTGTCACGTGCGTCACACGCCTCGGCTCCTCGTGGCCCGGACCGGCTCAGGCGGGCGGCTCGCCCGCAAGGTGCACGACGGCGTCCGCGTCGCTCCGGTCCAGCATCTCACCGAGGGCGGCGACCACGCGGGCGGGGTCGACCGTGCGGGCTGGGGTCTCGTTGCGGTCGTCGGCGGCGACGGCGTCGTCGATGACGAGCTCGTGGAACCGGACGGGGGTGCCGCGCTCGGCCGCCTCGGTGCGCAGCACCCGCACGAGCATGGACAGGCCTGCTCCGGTCACGCTGATCGCTCCGGAACCGGACATCGCCTCGTGGGAGGCGGCGCCGTTCAGCACGATGTACGGCCGTGGGCCGCCGGTGGCCGCCCTCGCCTGGGCCTGGGCCCGGGCCTGGGCAAGGAGCGGTACGAGGGCGCGCGCGGCGAGCAGGTGCGCGGTCAGGTGGCTCTCGAGCGTCTCGCGCCACACGACGGGGTCGAGCTCGAGCAGGCCCGGCCCCTTGTGCCAGCCCCCGACGGACGCGACGACGCCGCCCGGCAGGGCCAGCCCCGCGGCCGTGCAGGTCTCCTGCACGGCCGCGGGCAGGGATGCGAGGTCCGTGTACCGGCAGTGGTGCACCCCAGGCGACCGTCCGGCGTCGGGCAGCGGGCCGCGCGAGGCGGCCAGGACGGGCCGGCCGCCCGCAGCCAGGCCGCGCGCGACCCGGCTGCCGACGAACCCGCCCGCACCGACGACGAGGACCGGAGTTCCCAGGGGCTCGCCCATGTCACGTCCCCGTGGAGGTGGGCTCCGGGTAGTACTGGGCGTACTTGCGCCGGTAGTTCTGCGTGACGCCCTCGACGATGAGGCGGCGCTTGAGGCCGCTGTCGCCGTCGTACTTGAGGGGGTTGACCACGCGGCCGGACGCCTTGAGGCCCTTGAGCCGGTCCCGCAGGGCCGGGTCGAGCACGTACTTGAGCAGCAGCCCGAACGGCACCACGGTGTACAGGATCTCCTGCACCGCGCGCACGGGCAGGATGGGGCGGCCCAGCACCTGGTCCTCGATGAGGACGCGCGCCACGTTGGCGCCGCCCGCCGTGACGTAGTAGTTGTTCCGGCCGATGCGGGGGTTCACCTCGAAGTACACGTGACGGCCCGTACGGGGGTCGAGCTTGTAGTCGAAGTTCGCGAAGCCCACGTAGCCGGTCGCGTCGAGGAAGCGGGTGGCAGCCTCCATGGCGTCGTCGTACGGCTCGACGAGGATCGCCGCCGGGATGCCGAGCGTGCCGGGCGTGTGCTCCTCGAGCAGGACCCGGCCCGTCGCGAGCAGCGTGACGGTGCCCGTGGTGTCGCGGTACGCCGTCAGGGAGCGCATCTGGGTCTCGTCACCCGGGATGAACTCCTGGACGAGGAGGGCGCTCGGGTAGCCGGCGTCGACCAGGTGGCCGATGAGCTCGTCGAGCTCGGCGCGGGTCTCCACGTGGTGGATCTTCGCCTTGCCCGGGAAGCTCACGTGATGCCAGTCGGCCGAGCTGGACGGCTTGGCCACGACCGGGAAGTCCAGGTCGAACTGCATGGCCGGCACGGACGCCCGGCCACCGGTCGACACGACCATCGGCACGTTCACCACGACGGTGCGCGGCGTGGGGATGCCGAGCTGGTCGCAGACGTTCGCGAAGCCCTCCTTGGTGCTGACCTGCTCCAGCACCTCGAGCGACGGGTACGGCGTGACGTAGCCCGCCGCCTCCAGCCGGTCGCGGTTCTGGATGACCGTCCGCACGAACCAGTCGGCGTTGGTGAGGAGCACCTTGTGCTTGCCGGGGTTCTCGACCGCCACCTTCTCCAGGGAGGTCAGGAACGTCTCGGTGTCGTCCATGTCGGGCACGACGAGGTTCGTGACGATCGCCGAGTCCTGCATCGGGCGCGTGGCGACCGTGGAGATGACCACCGCCGTCGCGCCGTACTGCTCGTGGAAGGCGCGGCACAGGGCGTACATCCCGATGTCGCCACCGATGCCCACCACCATGAGATTGTCGCCGTCCAGCACGGACGGGCTGCCGCCGGGGGTCATGTCGCGGGGGAAGCCCCTCACGCCTCGACCTCCGTGCGGTCGCCCGACCACTGCGTGTGGAACGTACCGTCGCGGTCGACCCGCTTGTAGGTGTGCGCGCCGAAGAAGTCGCGCTGGGCCTGCACCAGGGCGGCCGGCAGTCGCTCGGCCCGCACGCCGTCGTAGTACGCGAGCGAGGACGAGAACGCCGGCGCGGGCACGCCGTTCTGCGCGGCGCCGGCGACGATGCGGCGCCAGGCCGCGAGCCCGTTGCCCACCGCGTCCGTGAAGTACGGGTCGGCAAGGAGCAGCGGCAGGTTCGCGTCGCGCTCGTACGCCTCCGTGATGCGGTTGAGGAAGCGGGCACGGATGATGCAGCCGCCGCGCCAGATGCGGGCCATGGCACCGCGGTCGATGTCCCAGCTGTTCTCCAGCGACGCCGCCGCGATCTGGTCGAAGCCCTGCGAGTACGCCACGACCTTGCTGGCGTACAGCGCCAGGCGCACGTCCTCGATGAACGCGTCGCGGTCCTTGACCTCCCAGGCCTGCGCGTGCGCGGGCAGGGCGGCGCGCCCGGCCTCGCGCTGCGGCACGGAGCCGGACAGCGCGCGGGCGAACGTCGCCTCGGCGATACCGGTGATCGGCACACCCAGGTCGAGGCCGTTCTGCACCGTCCAGCGGCCGGTCCCCTTCTGCTCCGCCTGGTCGAGCACGATGTCGACGAACGCCCGGCCCGTCTCCGCGTCCACGTGCTGCAGCACGTCGGCGGTGATCTCGATGAGGAACGACTCGAGGTCGCCCGTGTTCCACTGCGCGAAGATCTCGCCGATCTCCCGCGCGGAGGCACCCAGCCCCTGGCGCAGCAGGTCGTACGCCTCGGCGATGAGCTGCATGTCGGCGTACTCGATGCCGTTGTGCACCATCTTGACGAAGTGCCCGGCGCCGTCGGGGCCCACGTACGTCGCGCACGGCACGCCGTCGACCTTCGCGGAGATGTCCTCGAGGATCGGCCCGAGGGACTCGTAGGACTCCCGCGTTCCGCCCGGCATGATCGACGGGCCGTTCAGCGCGCCCTCCTCGCCGCCGGACACGCCCGTGCCGACGAAGTGCAGGCCCTGGGCCCGCAGCGCGTTCTCGCGGCGGATCGTGTCCGGGAAGTGGGCGTTCCCGGCGTCGACGACGATGTCGCCCTCCTCGAGGAGCGGCACCAGCTCGTCGATCACCGCGTCCGTCGGCCCACCGGCCTTGACCATGATCACGACCTTGCGGGGGCGCTCGAGCGACGCCACGAAGTCCGCCATCGACTCGGACGGCACGAAGTCGCCCTCGTGACCCGCCTCCGCGATCAGCGACTCGGTCTTGGCGTACGAGCGGTTGTGCACCGCGACCGTGTACCCGTGGCGCGCGAAGTTCCGGGCGAGGTTGCGGCCCATGACCGCGAGCCCGGTGACGCCGATCTGTGCGCGTGCTGACATGACTTGCCTGCTCCTTCGAGTCGGTACGGGCGTGCGGCGCGGCCGCGCCATGGGCCCGTGGTCAGCCTAGTGGCCCGACGCCGGAGCTCACCTCGGGCGTCCACAGGCCGTCCGCCGGGGCGCCGAGAGGTCACGATCCGGCGACACCGGCGCGTGGTGTGTCGTCGCGACGCGCCGTGCGCGTACCGTGCTGACGTGACCAGTGGCCCGCCCGCCGGCGTCCCTGCCGACTTCGTCGCAGCGCTCGACGCCCTGCGCAGCCAGGCGCTGCGCCCCGAGGTCCACCTCACCGAGATTCCCGCCCCGGTGCGCGTCGCCCCGTACAGCGTGGCGCTCAGCGCCGACGTCGTACCGGGCGCCCCCGAGGGGTCGCACTTCCACGACGACGACGAGGCGCTCGCCACCGGCCGCTTCGTCCTGCTGCACGATCCGGCGGGCCAGGAGGCCTGGCACGGCACCTTCCGGGTGGTGACGCTCGTGCGGGCGACGCTCGAGCCGGAGATGGCTGCCGACCCGCTCCTCGCAGACATCGCCTGGGCCTGGGTCACCGAGTGCCTGGAGGGGGCGGGCCTCGACCTCGGGCTGGACGTCCGCGCCGAGGGCGGCACCGTCACACGCGTGCTCTCCCGCTCGTTCGGGGCGCTCGCCGGCACGCCCGACGCCGTCGACCTCGAGATCCGCGCGTCGTGGACGCCGACCGACCTGAACCTCGGCGCCCACCTCGCCGCGTGGGCCGCGCTCCTGTCCACGGCCGCCGGGCTGCCCCCGCTCCCGGTCGGCGTCACGACGCTGACCAGGCGCTTTGCCAGCCGTGCACCCCGCCGCCCTACGGTGGGTCCATGAGCACCACCCAGTCCGCCTTGCCCGAGCCGACGCAGGTCCCGGGTGACGCGGCGGGCGGGGTGAGCGCCGACGTCGTCCCCCTGACCGAACCTGCCGACGGGCTGCCGCCCGTCGTCGAGACGCCCGCCGCCCTCGCGCTCGTCGTGGAGGCGTTCGCCGCGGGCACCGGCCCCGTGGCCGCCGACGCCGAGCGGGCGTCCGGCTACCGCTACGGCCAGGCGACGTACCTCGTGCAGCTGCGGCGCGCCGGTGCGGGCACCGCGCTCGTCGACCCGGTCCGCGTGCCGGACCTCTCCGCGCTCGGCGAGGCCCTGGGTGACGCCGAGCTCGTGCTGCACGCCGCGTCCCAGGACCTGCCCGGCCTCGCCGAGCACGGGATCCGTCCGGCGCGGATCTTCGACACCGAGCTCGCCGCCCGGCTCCTGGGGATGGAGCGGGTGGGGCTCGCCGCCGTCGTCGCCGACGTGCTGGGGCTGGGCCTGGCCAAGGAGCACTCCGCCGTCGACTGGTCCACCCGGCCGCTGCCCGAGGACTGGCTGCGCTACGCCGCCCTGGACGTCGAGGTGCTCGTGGAGCTGCGCGACCGGCTCGCCGAGCGGCTGGAGGTCGCGGGCAAGGCGGACTGGGCCGCGCAGGAGTTCGAGGCCGTGCGCCTCGCGCCCCCGCCCGCGCCCCGGGTGGACCCCTGGCGCCGCACCTCCGGCATGCACGTGCTGCGCGAGGCGCGCCAGATGGCCGTCGTCCGGTCCCTCTGGCGCGCCCGCGACGCGAGCGCCCGCGCGCGCGACGTCTCCCCCGGCCGCGTCCTGCCCGACCGCGCGATCGTCGCCGCCGCCCGCACCCTGCCCCGGTCGGTCCCGCAGCTCGTCGCCATCCCGGAGTTCGCGGGCAAGGGCACCCGCCGGCGCGCCGCCTACTGGCAGCACGCCATCGACGAGGCGCTCGCCCTGCCGGCCGAGACCCTGCCGTCGGTGCGCGGCCCGCGCACCGACGCGCCGCCGCCGCCGCGCGGCTGGGCCGACCGCGACCCTGCCGCCGCCCGGCGCCTGACCGTCTCGCGCGACATCGTGACCGCGCTCTCGGAGAAGCTCGCCGTACCCGTGGAGAACCTCCTGCAGCCCGACGCCCTGCGCCGGCTGTGCTGGACCCCGCCGCAGCCGACCGACACCGAGTCCGTCGCCGCGTTCCTGCGCGACCGCGGCGCGCGCGAGTGGCAGGTCGGCCTCCTGGCGGAGCCGATCGCGGAGGCGTTCGGGCACTCCGGATAGAGTTTGTGCCATGTCCGTTCTGCCCCCTGTGCTGCCTTCCGGTCCGCTCACCGGCCCCCTCGCCGTCGACATCGTCACCGACCGCGTCGCCTGGGACCGCGAGGTCCTGGCGCTCGGCGGCCACCCGCTCCAGCTCTGGGGCTGGGGCGAGGTCAAGGCGGCGGGCGCCTGGAGGGCGCACCGGCTGCGGGTGATGCTCCCCGGCGGGGCGACGGCGGGGCTCGCGCAGGTGCTGGTCCGGCCGCTGCCGGCGCAGTTCAGGGCGCTCTCCTACGTGCCGCGCGGACCGGTCGTCGCCCACCGCTACGGCGGCGAGACGGCGAAGGTGGTCTACGGCGTCGGTGACGACGACACGCGCGCGGCCGTCAGCCAGGCCGTCACGGACTGGTGCCGCGAGAACGTGGGTGGGGTCGGCATCACCCTCGAGCCCGACTGGCCCGCCGGCACCCGCCTGGAGCTGCCCGGGCGCCGGTACGCGCCGAACCAGATCCTGATCCCGAGCACGCTGATCCTGGACCTCACCAAGCCCGCCGACGAGCTCCTCGCGGGCATGCGCAAGTCCACCCGGTACGAGATCCGCAAGGGCAGCCGCGCGGGCCTCGACATCCGCCGGGTCACGGACGACAAGGAGGTGCTGCGCGTGCTCGACGTCTACAAGGAGACCGCCGAGCGGGCCGGCTTCGCCATCCACTCCGACGAGTACTACCTCGACGTCCACCGGTCGCTGGGCGACAAGTCCGTGCTGGTGGCCACTTACGTCGACGACGTGCCCGCGTGCTTCGCGTGGTGCGTGAACTCGGCCAGCACATCGTTCCTGCTGTACGGCGGCGGCAACGACGCCGGCCGCAAGGCCACGGCCACCGCGCCGACCTACTGGCGCACCATCGAGATCGCCCAGGAGGCCGGCCTCGTCCGGTACGACATGAACGGCCTGCTCAACGACGGGATCAGCGAGTTCAAGCGCAGCTTCGCGCAGCATACGGACGAGCTCGTCGGCTCCATCGACGTGCCGTTCTCGCGCTGGTACTCCACCTGGAACAGCGCGCTGCCGACGGCGAAGAAGGTCGTCCGCAAGCTCCGCGGGCACTGACCGCCCCCTTGCCGTCCGGTTGTCAGAAGATCCCCTGTCCATGCACCGGGGATCTTCTGACAACCCAGGGCGGCGCGACCCTCGACGTGATACTGCGTATCATGCTCGGACCGCATTTGCGCGGACCCCGTCTCACCAAGTGCGTGCTTTTTACCGATACCCGCGGTAGCGTGTAACGCGTGAGAGCGGCGTCGCTCACGGACGCCGCCGTCCCTACCCAGGAGCTGCCATGACCGAGTCCCCCCGGCGGCGTGCCGTACGCGACGTCGTCTTCGTCGAGGGCGTCCGCACGCCCTTCGGCAAGGCGAAGCCGGACGGCATCTACGCCGAGACCCGCGCCGACGACCTGATGGTGAAGCTGGTGCGCGAGCTGCTGCGCCGCAACCCCGAGCTGCCGCCGGAGCGCATCGACGAGGTCGCGATCGCGGCCACCACGCAGCAGGGCGACCAGGGCCTCACCCTGGGCCGGACGGTCGGCGTGCTCGCCGGCCTCCCGCGCAGCGTCCCCGGCTACGCGATCGACCGCATGTGTGCCGGCGGCATGACCGCGGTGACCAGCACGGCGGCCGGCATCGCGATGGGCGCCGCGGACATCGCGATCGCGGGCGGCGTGGAGCACATGGGCCGCCACCCGATGGGCTTCGACGCGGACGTGAACCCCCGCTTCGTCTCGGAGCGCCTCGTCGACGCCCAGGCCCTCAACATGGGCGTGACGGCGGAGAACCTGCACGACAAGTTCCCGCACCTGACCAAGGAGCGCGCCGACGCCTACGCCGTCGACAGCCAGGCCAAGTACGCGAAGGCCGTCGCCAACGGCGACGTCGGCCCCGAGCTGGTCCCCGTGGCCGTCCGCTCCGCCACGCAGGGCTGGGGCCTGGCCACCGCCGACGAGCTGCCCCGGCCCGGCACCACGGTCGAGGCCATCAAGGACCTCAAGACGCCGTTCCGACCGGGCGGCCGCGTGACCGCAGGCAACGCCTCGCCGCTCACGGACGGCGCCACCGCGTCGATCGTCGCGGCCGGCGACGTCGCCGCGGAGCTGGGCCTGCCGGTCCGGATGCGCCTCGTCTCCTACGCCTTCGCCGGCGTCGCCCCGGAGATCATGGGCTACGGCCCGGTCCCGGCCACGGACAAGGCCCTCAAGCAGGCGGGCCTGACCATCGAGGACATCGGCCTGTTCGAGATCAACGAGGCCTTCGCCGTGCAGGTCCTGTCCTTCCTGGACCACTACGGCATCGCCGACGACGACCCGCGCGTCAACCCCTACGGCGGCGCCATCGCGATGGGTCACCCCCTCGCGTCGTCGGGCGTGCGGCTGATGACCCAGCTCGCCCGCCAGTTCGAGCAGCACCCCGAGGTGCGCTACGGCATCACGTCGATGTGCGTGGGCCTCGGCCAGGGCGGCACCGTCGTCTGGGAGAACCCGCACCACGCCGACTACTCCGGCCACACGAGCACCGACGGGGAGAACTGACCTGTGACCGAGAACACCACCGCAGCGCGCGCCGAGCGCGTGACGCACGCCCTCGTCCGCGACGTGACCCTACCCGGGGCCGCGGGCACGCTCGCGCTGATCACGCTGGACAACGGCCTCGACCACACCAAGCCGAACACGCTCGGCCCGCAGGGCATGGCGGAGATCACCGCCGCGCTGGAGCGGGTCCGCGAGCGCGCGGCCGCCGGCGAGATCGCCGCCGTCGCCGTCACGGGCAAGCCGTACTTCCTCGCCGCGGGCGCCGACCTGCTCGGCGTCGCCCAGGTGACGGACCGCGAGCAGGCGCTCGAGCTGGGCCTCTCCGGCCACCGCGCGTACTCGATCCTCGGTGACCTCTCGGCCACCACGGGCGTGCCGACGTTCGCGTTCGTCAACGGCCTCGCGCTCGGCGGCGGCCTGGAGATCGCACTGAACTGCGACTACCGCACGGTCGCCTCCGACGCCGCCGCGCTCGGTCTGCCGGAGACCGGCCTGGGCCTGGTTCCCGGTTGGGGCGGCGCCTACCTGGTGCCGCGCCTCGTGGGCGTCGAGAAGGCCATGGAGGTCATCCTCGCCCGCCCGGCGCAGCAGAAGCCGTACAAGCCGGCCGAGGCGCTCGAGATCGGCCTCGTCGACGCACTGCTCGAGGCGTCCGACTTCCTCGAGCAGTCCATCGTGTGGGCGGCGAAGGTCGTCACCGGCGAGGTCCAGGTGCCGCGCCGCGAGCTCGACCCCGCCCCGGTGTGGGACGCCGTCGTGGCCGGCACCCGGCGGCTCCTGGACGCCACCGTCCACGGCTCCCGCCCCGCGCCGTACCGCGCGCTCGACCTGATCGCCGCGGCCCGCACGGCCACGCGCGAGGAGGCGTTCGCCGCCGAGGACGAGGCCCTCGCGGACCTCATCATGAGCGACGAGATGCGCGCGAGCGTCTACGCGTTCGGCCTGGTGTCCGGCGGCAAGAAGCCCGCCGGCGCACCCGACTCGAAGCTCGCCCGCCCGGTGACGCGCGTCGGCATCGTCGGCGCCGGACTCATGGCCGCGCAGATCGCGCTGCTGTTCGCCCAGCGCCTCCAGGTGCCGGTGGTCATGCGCGACCTCGACCAGGAGCGCGTCGACAAGGGCCTCGGCTTCGTGCGCGAGCAGGTGGAGAAGCTGGTCGCCCGCGGACGGATGTCCGCCGGTACGGCCGCCCGCATCGTCGGCTCGGTGCACGGCACCACCGAGATCGGCGACCTCGCGTCGTGCGACTTCGTGATCGAGGCCGTCACCGAGGTCATGGGCCTGAAGAAGAAGGTCTTCGCCGAGCTCGAGGGCATCATCTCTCCCGAGACGATCCTCGCGACGAACACCTCCGCCCTCTCCATCACCGAGATGGCCGCGGACCTGGAGCACCCGGAGCGGGTCGTGGGCATCCACTTCTTCAACCCGGTCGCGCAGATGCCGCTCGTCGAGGTCATCCACGCGGAGAAGACCGCCGACGAGGCGCTCGCCACCGCGTTCGCGGTCACGAAGAAGCTTCGCAAGACGGCCGTCCTCGTCAAGGACCGCCCGGGCTTCGTGGTGAACCGCCTGCTCGTGCTCGTCATGGGCAAGGTCGTCGAGGCCATCGAGAACGGCACGCCGGTCGAGGTTGCCGACGAGGCGCTCTACCCCCTCGGCTTCCCGATGCCGACGTTCGAGCTGTTCGACCTCGTCGGCCCGGCCGTGGGCCTGCACGTCCTCACGTCGCTGCGCGAGGACCTGGGCGACCGGTTCCCGAGGTCGGCCGGCCTGGAGAAGATCGTCGCCGAGGGCACGCGTGTCGTGCTCGACGCCCCGGCGAGGGGCCTGCACAAGCCGGTCGACCCGGCGATCCAGGAGGCCTTCGGCCCCGCCCGCGCGGGCCGGCCCGGCGTGCTCGACGGCCCCGGCGTCCTCGACTCGGTGCTGACGGCCCTCACGGTCGAGGTCGGGCACATGCTCGAGGAGGGCGTGGTCGCCGGCCCGCCGCAGATCGACCTCTGCATGATCCTGGGTGCCGGCTGGGGCTTCCACACGGGCGGCATCACCCCCTACCTGGACCGCACGGGTTACTCCGAGAAGGTCCTGGGCCGCCGGCTGCTGCCGGACGGCGTGGCGAACGTCCCCTCCTGACGCTCGGTGATGCCGAGGTAGTAGGTCCGTCCGGACGGACCTACTACCTCGGCAGGCCCTGCGAGACCGTTTGTCCGGACTGTGACATCATCCCGGCATGGTCGGCGACAGCTCGGACGCCCCCCGCCGGCACTTCGTGGTGTGCGGCGACAACCCCCTCGCCTACCGGGTGACGCTCGCGCTCTGCACCCGGTACGAGGGCACCGTCCGCGTGGTGCTCGCGGACCCGGCGAGCACCTACGCCGTGCTGATGGCGGGACTCCCCCACGTCGAGGTCGTCGCGGCGGAGCGGGCGGACGCGGCCGCGCTGGAGCGAGCCGGCGCCGCTCACGCCGACGCCGTCGCGCTGCTCCAGCAGGACGACGGCGGGAACGTGGACACGGCGCTGCTCGTCGACGAGCGCTGGCCGGGAACGCGGCTCGTGGTGCGGATCTTCGACGACGACCTCGGCGCGTCGCTCGAGAAGCACATTCCCGGCTGCCAGGCGATGTCGTCGTCGGGCTTCGCGGCGCCCGAGATCGTGGCCCTCGCGCTGCGCGAGCCGACCCGCCTCCACGTACCTGACCGGAACCTGGTCATCACCCACCCGCACACCCCGCTCCCGGTGATCGCGCCCCTGTTCGCCGGGTCGGGCCACCGGAGCGACCCCGTCCGACCGCTGCCCGCGGGGGACGACCTCCCGGTCCGCGTCCTGGCCGCCGCTCCCCCCGAGGACACCGCCCCGCCGGCCCCGCGCCGCCCGCGCCGCACGACGCTGCGCACCATCGGCATGGTGGCCGGCCGGAACCTGCGGATCGCGCTCGCCGTCGTCGTCGTGCTCGTGGTGCTCGGGACGGCCGCGATCGCGCAGAGCACGGGCGGCGACTGGCCGTGGGCCATGTACGTCTCGATCCTCACCGCGCTGGGCGGGACCGACCCCGACGGCACGCTCGGCCTCCTCGGGCGCACGACGCACGTGCTCCTCACCGTCGTCGGCGTCGCCGTGGTGCCGCTGGTCACGGCGGCGCTCGTCGACGGCGTCGTGCGGGCCCGCCTCCTGCTCGACCGGGGCGAGCTCACCGAGCCCATGTCCGGCCACGTCGTCGTGGTGGGCCTGGGCGACCTCGGCGCGCGCGTCGTGTCCGCGCTGGCCGCGCGAGGCGTCGACGTGGTCGCCGTCGACCGGGACGAGCAGGCGCGCGGCGTCGCCGTCGCGCGCGAGCTCCAGGTGCCGGTCGTCATCGGTGACGCCCGGGTGTCCGCGACGCTGCGCGCGGCGTACACGGGCGACGCCCGCGCCGTCGTCGTCGTGACGGGCGGCACCGCCACGACGATCGGCATCGGCTTCGCCGCCGACGCCGTGGACCGTACCGACGGCGCGGGCGAGCTGCGCGTGGTCCTGCGGGTCTTCGACGAGGGGCTGCGCACGCGCCTGCAGCGCAAGGCGCCGCACTTCCGCTGCGTCAGCGCCTCGCACCTGGCGGCGCCACGCTTCGCGGCGGCCACGCTCGGCCAGGACGTCATCGACACGATCCCCTACCTCGACCGCGTGCTGCTCGTCGCGGGCATCGAGGTGACCGACGACGGGCTCGCGCGCCGGTTCGCGCGCGACCTGGAGGAGCCGGGCGCGGTCAAGGTGCTCGCCCTGCACACCGCGCAGCTCGACGGCGGCGGGGGCGGCCGGACGATCGACCCGGGGCTCACCGCCCGGCCGCTGCGCCCCCGCGACACCCTGTACGTGATCGCCACGACCGACGGGCTGCGGCGGCTGCGGCAGCAGACCCGTTGACCAGCAGGGGACATAGGCGTACAAAGGGGATTGAGAGCGCTCTCAAAACGCACTGACCGCACCACCCGTCCGATCACCGTCGATCACGGAAAGCGAGTCACCCCATGAGAACCCGCCTTGCCGGCGCCTTGGTCGCCGGCATCCTGGCCGCCACGCTCGGCCCGGTCGTAGCCCTCGCCGCGCTGGCCGCCGTCCCCACCACCCCGGCCGGCTGGTCGCACGTCTGGAGCGACGACTTCACCGGTGCCGCCGGTACCGGTGTCAACACGTCGAGCTGGATCTACGACATCGGCAGCTCCTACCCCGGCGGCGCCCCCAACTGGGGCACCGGCGAGATCGCGTACCACACCAGCAGCACCCAGAACGTCTACCACGACGGCAACGGCAACCTCGCGATCAGGCCGCTGCGCGACGCCGCCGGCAGCTGGACGTCCGGGCGCATCGAGACCCAGCGCTCCGACTTCCAGCCGCCCGCCGGCGGCGTCCTGCGCGTCGAGTCCCGCATCCAGATGCCCGACGTCACCGGCGCCGCCGCCCAGGGCTACTGGCCCGCGTTCTGGATGCTCGGCACGCCGTTCCGCGGCAACTACTGGAACTGGCCCGGCATCGGCGAGATCGACATCATGGAGAACGTCAACGGCGTCAACAAGGTGTGGGGCACGCTGCACTGCGGCACGTCCCCCGGCGGTCCCTGCAACGAGACGACGGGCCTGGGCGGCTCCACGACCTGCTCCGGCACCACGTGCCAGGCCGGGTTCCACACGTACCGCGTCGAGTGGGACCGCAGCGTCACCCCGAACCAGATGCGGTGGTATCTCGACGGCGCGCTCTTCCACACCGTGAACGCGAACCAGGTCGACGCGACCACGTGGGAGAACGCCACGAACCACGGCTTCTTCATCATCCTCAACGTCGCCATCGGCGGCAGCTGGCCGGGCAACCCGACGGCGCAGACCGTCTCCGGCGTGCCCATGCTCGTCGACTACGTGGCGGTGTGGCAGCGCGCCGGCGGCTCGACGCCGACGCCGACCCCGACGCCCACCCCGACCCCGCCGACGGGCTCGCGGGACGCCTACTCCACCATCCAGGCGGAGTCGTACAACGCCCAGAGCGGCGTCTCCGTCGAGACCACCACGGACTCGGGCGGCGGGCAGAACATCGGCTGGCTCGCGAACGGCGACTGGGTCCGGTTCGACGGGGTGAGCTTCGGGTCGACGCCCGCGCGCTCGTTCACCGCGCGCGTCGCATCCGGCGCCGCAGCCGGAGTCAGCGGGCTGGTCGAGGTCCGGCTCGACGACGTGAACAGCGCGCCGATCGGCAGCTTCGCCGTCGCGAACACGGGCGGCTGGCAGACGTGGACCACCGTCCCCGGCGACATCGCCGCGGTCACCGGCACCCACACGGTGTTCCTCAGGTTCACGAGCGGCCAGCCCGCCGACTTCGTGAACGTCAACTGGCTCACCTTCAGGCACTGACTCCCCCTCGAACCAGGAGGCTCGATGCAGGACACCCCGCCCGGACGACCGACGCTCGAGACGGTCGCGCGCCTGGCCGGGGTGTCCCGCGCGACGGTCTCGCGGGTGGTCAACGGCTCCACGGCCGTCAAGCCCGGCGTGCGCGAGGCCGTCGCCCGGGCGGTGCGGGAGCTCGGATACGTACCGAACCCCGCCGCGCGCAGCCTCGTGACGCAGCGCACCGACGTCGTGGCGTTCGTGCTCCCCGAGCCCGCCACGCGCGTGTTCTCCGACGACGCGTTCTTCCCCGGCGTCCTGCGCGGCGTCGGCGAGGAGCTCGAGGCCGCCGACAAGCAGCTCCTCCTGCTCCTCGCCTCCGCGCCGTCGAGCCACGAGCGCATCCTGCGGTACGTCCACGGCCGCACCGTCGACGGCGTCGTGCTCGCCTCCCTGCACGGCGCCGACCCGCTGCCTGCCTCGCTCGAGGCGCTCGGGGTCCCCGTCGTGGCGAGCGGGCGACCGCTCGGCCCGGCCACGTTCCCGTACATCGACGTGGACCACGCGGGCGGCGTCGAGGCCGCCGTCCGGTACCTGCTCCAGCGTGGCCGCGCCCGCATCGCCACGATCGCCGGTCCGCAGGACATGGTCGCCGGCATCGACCGCCTCGCCGGATACCGGGCCGCGCTCGCCGGGACGGACCAGGAGCCACTCGTCGCCGTCGGCGACTTCACCCGCGAGTCGGGCATGGTCGCCATGCGCCGGCTCCTGCAGGAGGAGCCGGGGCTCGACGCGGTCTTCGTCGCGTCCGACCTCATGGCCGACGGCGCGCTGCGCGCCCTGCGCCAGGCAGGCCGCCGGGTGCCCGACGACGTCGCCGTGATCGGGTTCGACGACGTGGAGATCGCGCGGTTCACCGAGCCAACCCTCACGACGGTGCGGCAGCCGATCGCCGAGATCGGCCGTCGCCTCGCGCGCCAGGTGCTGCGCCGCGCGGCCGGGGAGGACATCGAGCCCGCGCTGGTGCTGCCCACCGAGCTCGTGCTCCGTGAGTCGGCATGAGCCGCGCGTCGCAGAAGGTGCGAGTCATCGAAAAAGGTACGATCCGCGCGGCACGCCGAGACGGCTCGGCGCCGCTAGGGCGCGCCCGCGCCGCAGGAGGAGGAACATGACCGGGACCGACGCGGCCGACGAGGCCGTCAACCGGCCTGAGGCCGAGCCGACCGAGGCGGTACCCGCGGAGACAGCCCCCGAGGCGGCGCCCGCGGAAGCCGGCGCCGAGGAGGCCACCGCCGCCGAGGCCGAGCCGGCCGAGGCCCCCGCCGCCGAGGCCGAGGCCGAGGCCGAGCCCGCGCCCGCGCCCGCGGAAGTCAGCCCCGCAGCCCCCGTGGCCGCGACCGAGCCGGAGCCCGACGCGCTGTTCGCCGCACCCGGCGCCGCGCCGGCACCTGCCGCACCGGCGCCCGCCGCCGCTGCGCCCGCCGCGAGCGAGGCCGCGCCGGCGCTCACGACCGCCGACCCGTACCACCTCGCCCCGCCGCCCGCGCCGGAGCAGGCGCTGCTGCCCGCGACCCCGTGGCGCGAGGACCGTGGCGCCCTCACGGCCGGGCTGCTCAACCTCTCCGGGCTCGGCCTGGGGTACGTCCTGCTGCGCGCCTGGGCACGTGCGGCCGCCGCCGCGGTGATCTCGATCGTGTTCCTCGTCATCGTCCTGCCCGTGACGTGGCAGGGCGTCAGCGCGGGGTGGCTCGTCGCCTACGTGATCGTCCTGGTGGGCCTCGCGGCCGACGCCTGGTTCCTGGCCCGCCGCCGGGCCCGGCGCGGCCTCGCGGCGATGCCCGTCCCCGGCGCGCGCATCGCCGCGTGGCCGCTGCTCGCCGTCGTCCCCGTGGCCGCCGTCGCGTACGCAGGCGTCCAGGCGGAGGAGCTGGAGCAGCACCTCGAGGAGGTCGTGGCGACCGCGATGACCGAGCTCCGGTCGGTCACCGAGGAGAGCTGGAGCGCGAGGTCGGCGACGTTCGAGGACTCCTACGTGGCGCTCGCCGAGGTCGCCGTCGACCACCCGGACAGCCGCGCCGCCGCGACCGTGCCCGAGCACCTCGACACGCTGTACGCCCAGGCGACGAACGGGGCGCCGTGCAGCGTCCTGGAGGCGGTCGACTGGTTCGCGGAGCCCCACACCGTGGTCCCGGACGAGGTGTCGCTGCAGCCGCGCGCCGCCGAGGCGCTCCCCGCGAGCCTGCGGGGCTGCGCCGGCACCTATCTCGAGACCGCCAACCCCAGCGACGCGGCGCCGTACCTCGACCGGCTGCTCGCCGACCACGGCTCCTCCGCCGAGGCGACGGCGCTCCCCGGCGAGATGGCCACGTGGCGCGACGAGATCCTCGCCACCATCACCGGCGACGACCCGTGCGGGGCGCTGGAGAGCACCCGAGGGGTGGCGCAGCTCTTCGACCTGGTCGCGGCCGAGTCGCTCGCCACGCTCGGGGGCGCCGCCGCGGAGCGGGTCCCGGAGGGCATCTACCTGTGCGGGCTGCGGTACTTCGACGACAAGGAGTTCACGCTGGCGCGCGAGACCCTCACCGAGCTGGTCGAGGACCACGCCGGCGACCCGCGCGTCGCCTACGCGGAGCGCGTGATCGTCACGGCAGACGTCGCGACGGTGTACCCGGAGGCCGGGGCGCAGCGCCCCGGCGAGTCCGCCGCGGGCGGGGCCCGCACCGAGATCACGATCTACAACTACGGGCCCGACGCCGTCGACTGGCTGTACACGGGCGCCGACACTGGGTCGGTCCATCTCGAGCCGTGCGCGTCGTGCGCGACCGTGTCCGACCTCGAGTCCGCCCCCGAGTGCCTGGAGAGCTCGCCCGGGTACCCGAGCGTGGTGCTGTCCCTGCCCGAGGGGTCCTACTTCATGGCGCTCCGCGGCTCCGACGGGACCCTCAACGACCCGGAGGACGGGACGGGCGCCTACCCGATCGACGCCGACTACTACTACTGGGACTGCGCCTACGTGATCGAGGAGCCGATCGCGTTCGACACGTCCAACCCGATCCCCTGACCCCGTCTCTCTGACCTGTGCCGAGTGGTCGGCACAGGTCAGAGAGACGCGGGCGCTACGGTGGGCCCGTGACCGACGCCACGTCCGCTCCGCCGCCCTCCGCCGTCCGCGTGTCCGACGAGGTCACGGCCGCCCTCGCGGAGGGCAGGCCGGTGCTCGCGCTCGAGTCGACCATCCTCAGCCACGGCCTGCCCGCGCCGCGCAGCATCGAGGTCGGGCTGGCGGCCGAGGAGACGGTCCGCGCGGCCGGGGCGGTCCCGGCGACGATCGGGGTCGTGGGCGGCACGGCCGTCGTCGGGCTGAGCCCCGGCGAGATCGAGCACCTCTGCACGGCCGGCGACGTCGTCAAGGTGAGCGTGCGCGACCTGCCCGTCGCGACCGCGCTCGGGCTCGACGGCGGCACCACCGTCGCCGCGACCGCCTGGCTCGCGCACCGCGCGGGCATCCGCGTCATGTCGACGGGCGGGCTCGGCGGCGTCCACCGCGGGGCGGGCGAGACGTTCGACGAGTCGGCCGACCTGCCGACGCTCGCCCGGACCCCGATCACGCTCGTCAGCGCGGGCGTCAAGTCCATCCTCGACATCCGGGCCACGCTGGAGCGTCTCGAGACGCTCAACGTGCCCGTCGTCGGCTACGGCACCACCAGATACCCCGGCTTCTACGTCGCGGACTCCGGCTTCCGCCTCGACTACCGCGTCGACTCGCCCGAGCAGGCGGCCGCGCTCGCCGCCGCGCGGGACGCCCACGGGCTCGAGGCCGCGGTGCTCGTCGCGAACCCCGTCGCCACGCACCGCCAGCTCGACCCCGCACTGCACGAGCGCACCCTCGCGGACGCCCTCGCCGCGGCCGACGCCGCCGGCGTCACCGGACACGACATCACGCCGTTCCTGCTCGACTTCTTCCAGCGCGCGACCGGTGGCGCGAGCCTCGAGGTCAACCTGGAGGTCTACCGCGGGAACGTCGAGCTCGGGGCGCGCATCGCGGTCGCGGTCGCGGCGCGCGGATGAGCGCGGGAGCCGACGTCGGCCCGGGCGCGCCGGGGGCCGACGGAGTGCTGGTCGTCGTCGGCGATCTCGTGGAGGACGTCGTCGTCCGCCTGGCCGGGCCGCTGCGCCACGCGACGGACAACGCCGCCGCGATCATCCGGCGCCGGGGTGGCAGCGCGGCGAACACCGCCGCCGCGGCCGCACCGCTCGTCCCTACCAGATTCGTGGGCTGTGTCGGGCCCGATGCAGCGGGGGACGCCCTGGTCGCCGGTCTCGCGGCGGCCGGGGTCGAGACGCGCGTCGCACGCCGCGGCACCACCGGCGCCGTCGTCTGCCTGGTCGACGCCGCGGGCGAGCGCACGATGTTCCCCGACCGGGGCGCGTCGGCCCAGCTCGGCCCGGCAGAGCCGGCGTGGCTCGACGGCGCGGCCTGGCTCCATGTGCCGGCGTACGGGCTGGGCGCGGGCCGGACGCGCGAGGCGGTCCTGGGTCTCGCGGCGCTCGCCCGCGGGCGCGGGGTGCGGGTGTCGCTCGACGCGTCGTCGACGGGACTGATCGAGGAGCTGGGGCGCGCGTCGTTCCTCCGCCTCGTGCGGGAGGTCGCCCCCGCCGTCGTGCTGGCGAACGCCGACGAGGCGGCGCTGCTGCCGCCGGACGTCGCGCCCGTGATGGTCGTCAAGCGGGGCCCCGACCCGGCGGAGGTCGTCTGCGACGGAGCGCGCGTCGCCCGGGTCGCTGCCATGAGCGTCGGCCAGGTCGCGGACACGACCGGCGCCGGCGACGCCTTCGCCGCGGGCTTCCTGGCGTCCCTCCTGCGCTGCCCGACGACGGACGTCACCGACCTGGTCCGCGCCTGCGAGGCGGGCCACCGGGCCGCGGCGGAGCTGCTCCGCACGCGCTGACCGGGGCCCGCCTCGCCTCCCTGCTACTCGCCCGACGGCGGCGTGAGCGTCACCCCGCGCGAGACCGGCGTCCCGAAGTTCGGCGTGCCGTCCGCGTTCCAGGTGAACTCCTGCACGCGCGTCTCGCGGGTCGAGCCGCAGCCCTGGCTGGACGAGGTGTTGCCGTGGTAGACGATCCAGCTCTCCGTGCCGTCCGGCGACGTGAAGAACCCGTTGTGCCCGGGCCCGTAGGTGCCGTTGCCCTGCTGGAACACCGGCGTGGACCGCTTGGTCCACGACGCGGCCAGCAGCGGGTTGCTACCGGTCAGGTCGAGCAGGCCGAGCTTGTAGTCGGGCGTGGTGCACGAGGACGCGGAGTACGTGATGAACGTGCGCCCGTTTCGCTGCAGCACCACGGGGGCCTCGTTGACGCGCGCGCCCACGGTCTCCCACGAGTAGCTGGGCTGGGAGATCGTGTACTGGTTGCTCGAGACGGTCCACGGGTTCGACATCTGCGCGATGCGGATCGACTGGTTCTCGCCGATCCACTCGGACCACAGCAGGTAGAGGTTGTTGTTCAGCTCGAGGTAGGTGCCGTCGATGTTCCACTGGTTCGGCAGCGGGGTGCCCATGAACTCGTACGGGCCCATCGGCGTGCTGCTGGTGGAGCGGAGCACGTGCATCCTCTGGCCGCCGAAGTCCGTCTGCGAGTTCCCCGACGTGTACATGAGGTACCAGGTGCCGTTGATCCGGTGGAACTCGGGAGCCCAGTGGCTGCAGCACCGGTTCGCGACGCCGGAGTCGTCCCACACCACGGTGTCGGTCGCCGTCTTCAGGCCGGCCAGGGTGGTCGCGCGGCGCATGATCACCGTCGAGTCCCACGTGGTCGTCGACATGTAGTAGAAGCCGTCCCAGTACTCGATCCACGGGTCGGCCCCGTTGGAGCGGATCGGGTTGGACAGCGCGGGAGTGCCGATCGGGTTGAGGATCCAGCGCTGCACGGCCAGCCCGTTGTACGTGAACTGCGAGATGCGGCTGCCTGCTGTGGTCGAGAAGTTCCACAGGTCCAGGGCCTTGCCCGAGAACCGGTTGATGAAGCTGTAGGTCCCGTCCGACTGCTCGGTGACGGACCACTGCTGGTTCGTGCCGTTCAGGTCCGTCCACTGGCCGATGGTGGCGCCGTCGGCGGCGTTGCGGCCGAGGACGTCGAGCACCTGGTTCGAGTGGCGGACCTGGAGGCGGAAGTAGCCGCCGCCGGAGTCCAGGAGCCGGAACTGCTGACTCGTCGCATCGGTGCGGGGCTGCTGCACCAGCTCGGCGCCTGTCGTGGTGGAGCTGCCGGAGATCTGCAGCGCCATGCCCGAGTGGACGCTGGTGATGACGTACCACTGGCCGGCGCTCGGCGTGGCGTCGGCGGGGGTGGCGGGTAACGCCACCAGGACCGCCGCAGCCGTGACCGCGGCGAGCGCGGCGGCGAGCAGGGCTCGCAGACGACCGGGTGCGGCGAGCGCGGCGGCGAGCAGGGCTCGCAGACGACCGGGTGCGGCGATCACGCCGTCGTGCAGGGTTGTGCGCATGTGCTCTCCCAGGAGCTTCGTGTGGCGGTGGTGCGGCCGGGCTCCTCTGCCCGGCGCGCGTGGACACGACCGCCCCGGTGCCGGCGTCGGTGCCGGGCCAGGGTCGGTGCGAAATGTTAGCGCGCACATTCGGGCTCGGGAACCACGGGGAAACGGGGGTAGGGACGAACCGGTACGATCCGCGCGGCGCACCGACGGCGTGTGCGCCCCGACGGAAGGATTCCCATGAGCGGCGCCCCCGCCGACGAGATCGTGACCGCCGACGAGCCGGGAGTCGACGACGGCCCGGAAGCCGGTCCGGCCGACGAGTCCGCCGCGCCCGCAGCTCCCGGCCCGGGCGCCGCGCGCACCGCCGCCCTGCTCAACCTGACCGGCCTCGGCCTGGGGTACCTGGCGCTCGGTGCCTGGCTGCGGCTCGCCGCAGCGCTGCTCGTCACCGCCGGGCTGCTGCTCGTCGTCCTCCCCGTCACCTGGCAGGGCACGAGCCCGTGGTGGTTCGTCGCGTACCTGACGGTGCTCGCCGGGCTCGCCGTCGACGGGTGGTTCACCGCGCGCCGCCGGGCACGGCGCGGTCGCGTCGGGGGGCCTGCGATCGCGCCCGCCGCGGCCTGGCCGCTGCTGGCGCTGGTGCCGGCCGGCATCGCGACCTACGCGATCGTGCAGCACGAGCTGCTGGAACGGCACCTGGAACAGGTCGTCGCGTCTGCCATGGCAGACGCCGCCGCGGTGGACGACCTCGGGTGGGGCAGCGCCGGCGAGACCGTGCAGGCGTCGTACGCGGACCTCGTCGACGTCACGGCTCGGTATCCGCGCACGCGCACTGCTGCCGGCGTCCCCGACCACCTGAGCGACCTCTACCGGTCCGCGCAGGGGCCCACGGAGTGCGAGTCGCTGGAGACGATCCGGTGGTTCTCGTCCATGACGTCCGACGTCGGCAAGATCCAGCCGATCCACCGGCGCGCCACCGACGAGCTGCCGGACGGGGTCCTCGCCTGCGCCGGCGCTCACCTGGACGGGGCCGAGCCGGCGATCGCGGTGCCGCTCCTCGACGAGCTGCTCGCCGACCACGCCGGGTCGGGTGCCGCGGAGCGGGTCGTCCCGGAGCTCACCGCGTGGCGTGACGAGAACCTGTCCGGGCTCGAGGACGACCCGTGCTCGGCGCTCGACGGCACCGAGAAGGTCGCCTCGTTCTTCGAAGCCGCCATGGGGCCGCTCGCGGCCCTCGCCGACGGCGTCGCGGACCGGCTGCCCGACGGCATGTACCGCTGCGGCCTCGCACACTTCGACGCGGGCGAGTTCCCGTCCGCCGAGAACGTCATGGAGCGCTTCGTCGAGAGGTATCCGGACCTTCCGGAGCTGGCGTACGCCGAGCGGGTCCGGACAGCCGCGATCATCGCCAGGGTCTACCCCGAGTCGGGCCGGGAGCGGCCGTCCGCCGTCCCGGCCGGCGGTCCCGTCAGCGTCTTCAGGATCTACAACTACAGCCCATGGCCGGCGAAGTACTACTTCACCGGGCCTGACACCGGCTCGGTCGAGCTCGCGGGATGTGACGCCTGCACGTTCCCGGACCCGTGGGCCGCGGCCGACGGGTGCACGGACCTCTCGGCCGACTACCCGAGCGCCACGCTCACGCTGCCCGCCGGGTCCTACTACTTCCTCCAGGCGTCGGGCTCGCTGTCGATCACGAACCGCCCGGTGGACTGGGTCCCCTTCGAGCTGGAGCCCGGGGCCTCCTACTGGGTCTGCGTCGCCGGATGAGGCGGGACCGGCAAAGGCCGGGACACGCGCGCGCCCGGCCGGTTGGATGGGGCTCATGACCAGGATCTTCGCCACGTCCGACCTGCACTTCGGGCACGCCAACATCATCAGGTACTGCGGCCGGCCGTTCGCAGGGGTGGCGGCCATGGACGAGCGGCTCGTCGATCTCTGGAACGAGACGGTCGGGCCGCAGGACACGGTGTGGGTGCTGGGCGACGTCGCGCTCGGCGACCTGGACGAGTCGCTCGGCCTGGTCGGGCTGCTTGCCGGGCACAAGATCCTCGTGCCCGGCAACCACGACCGCTGCTGGCTCGGCGAGCGCAGCTTCCGCAAGGGCTCCGCCGACGACGTCGCGCGCCGCCTCGCCGCGGCCCGCGCGCGCTACCTCGACGCGGGCTTCGCCGAGATCGCCGACGACCCCGCCCCGATCGCCGTCGGCGGCTCGACGGCGAAGCTCTCGCACTTCCCGTACGTCGGCGACTCGAAGGAGGCCGACCGCCACGTCGAGCACCGGCCCGCCGACGAGGGCGGCTGGCTGGTCCACGGCCACGTCCACGACAAGTGGCGCCAGCGGGGCCGGATGCTCAACGTCGGCGTCGACGTGTGGGCCGGACGCCCCGTGCCGCTCGAGACGCTCGCCGGCCTGATCGAGGCCGGCGAGCAGGATCTCGAGCGTCTGCCCTGGTACGGGTGACGGTTCAGCGCACCGCGAAGAACCCGTCCGGGTCGTACGCCGCGTGGACCGTGCCCAGGCGGTCGAGCGTGGCCGACGGGTAGGCGCGGGCCAGGTCGGCGCCCGTGAGCGAGCCCATGAAGTTGACGTACCCCGCGTCCCCCAGGCCGATCGCCTGCTCGGTCGCCGCCAGCCACGCGCGCGCCCCGGGCACGGCCTCCGGCGACGCCGCCGCGACTGCCTCCGGGACCGGCATCGCGGCAGTGACCATCACGCGCCGGTCGCGGTGCGCGAACGCCGTCGCGTCGGGCGCGACCCGCGCGATCGCCCCGCCGAGGGGCCGCAGGTTGACGACCGCGAACCCCGGGGCGCCGACCACCCGCTCGATCACCGTCGCCGCCCACGCCTCGTCGACCACGTCGCGGAACCCGGTGCCCACCACCGGGACGGCCGGCCCGAGGTCGGGGCCGCCGGCGAACAGCGCCGGGTAGGGCATCGCGGCCAGACCGTCGACGACCGGGCCGAGCGCCCGCAGCGGCGCGAGGCCCGCCTCGGCCCGGTCCGGCTCGCCGGACCAGCAGGGAAGGACCAGGACGATCGGCGTGCCGTGCAGCTCCGCCGGGATCGCCGGCATCGGCGGCGCCTTCATGACGTTGATGATGGCGGACACCTCGTCGGGCCCGGCCAGCACCGCCTCGAGCGCGCCCGCGAGCGCGGCCGGCGTCGCGGGCAGTATCAGCATGCCGCCCGTCACCGTCGCGGTGGGGTGCAGGCGCAGATCGAGCCGGGTGACGACGCCGAGGCCGCCGCCCCCGCCGCGCAGCGCCCAGAACAGGTCGGGGTTCTCGTCGGCGTCGGCGCGGACCACGGAACCGTCCGCGAGAACCACCTCCGCCCCGACGAGGTTGTCGATGGTCAGCCCGTCGCGGCGCCCGAGGTGGCCGACGCCGCCGCCGAGCGTGAGCCCTGCGACGCCGACTCCCCCGGTGTCGCCGAACCCGGTGGCGAGGCCGTGCTCCGCCGCGGCCTGCGTGTAGGCGATCGCGGAGACTCCCCCGCCGGCCGAGGCGACCCGGGCGGCCGGGTCGATCGTGACGTCCGCCAGGAGGCGGGTGTCGATGACGAGCGCGCCGTCGGCCGTACCGAGCCGCGCGTAGCTGTGGCCGCCGCTGCGGACGGTGACCGGAAGGCCCGCGTCGCGAGCTGCCCGGACGGCCGCCGCGACCTCCGCGGTGTTCCCCGGCCGCGCGACGGCGGCGGGCGTGCGGGGCTCGCCCGTGAAGACGACGGCGGCCGCCTCGGCGAAGCCGGGGGCGTCGGGTAGGACGAGCCGCTCCCCCAGGACGGCCTGGAGCCCGTCGAGAGCCCGGGACACGGGGGTGGCGTGGCTGTGGGTGGTGCCGTGCGTGGTCATGCTTCCCCTTCGTCGTGCAGGTTCGTGCGATGTGGTGGTGCACTTCCTTCGATGGCTAATCCTTAGACATCGAATGTTCTGCCGTCAAGAGGTTCGGCTACGCTCACCCCATGGAAGACGGTGCGGGCGAGCGGACCGCGATCGCGATCGAGCTCTGGGACGCGGTGCAGCGTGTGACGCGGACCTTCGACCGCGTGCTCGCCGAGCACGGCGGCACCCGCCCCGTCTGGTTCATCCTGCTGGCGCTCGGCACCGGCAGACCCGCCACGCAGCGCCAGCTCGCGGCCGCGGTCGGCATCCGGGAGGCGACGCTCACGCACCACCTGCGTGCCATGGAGGACCGCGGCCTGGTGACCCGGCACCGCGACCCGGCGAACCGTCGCGTCCAGCAGATCGAGGTGACGCCCGAGGGCCTGCGCCTCTTCGCGGAGCTCAAGGAGGCCGCCGTCGACTTCGACTCCCGCCTGCGGCACGCGCTCGGCTCCCGCGAGGACGTGGTCGCCTTCCGCGGGGCGCTGCGCCGCCTGACCGGCACGGTGCCCGGCGGCCCCGCGACGGTCCCGTTCGAGTAGCCGCCTTCCATCCCTCCGAGGCTAGGTCACGGCTCGCCGGAGCACCGTGCCAATGGGCGACCGGTCGAGCAGGCCGCTCGTGCAGGTGGCCTGTTCGACCGGCCCGCGACCGGCCCGTTCGCCAGGCCACCGGGCACCTAGTTTCGTGGCATGAAGAACGGCCTCTCCGTCTCCCAGGGTGCCGCCCTGATGGTCGGCGCGGTGCTCGGCACCGGCGTCATCTCGCTCCCGGCGCTGGCCACCCGCACGGCCGGCCCGGCGTCACTGGTCGCGTGGGCAGCGCTGGTCGCGCTCTCCGTACCGCTCGCCGTGACCTTCGCCGCGCTCGGCGCGCGCCACCCGGACGGGGGCGGCATCGCGACGTATGCGCGGCTCGCGTTCGGCGACCGGGCGTCGACCGCCGTGGGCTGGGCGTTCTACCTCACCATCCCCGTGGGCGCGCCGGCGGCGGCCGGGTTCGCGGCCGCCTACGTCGCGGACGCGACGGGTGGCGGCCCGCGCACCGCGCTCGGCGTCACGGTCGCGGTCATCGCCCTGTGCGCGGTGCTCAACTGGTACGACCTGCGGCTGTCCGGGACGGTGCAGCTCGCCGTCGCGGGCGTGATCGCGCTCCTCCTCGCGGTCGCCGTGGCCGTGGCCCTGCCCCACGTGCAGCTCACGTACCTTGCGCCGTTCGCCCCGCACGGCTGGGCGGCCGTCGGGTCGGCGGCGGCACTCCTGGTCTGGGCGTTCGCCGGCTGGGAGGTGCTGGGCTCGCTCGCGGCGGAGTACCGCGACCCGCAGCGGGACATCCCGCGCGCGACGGCGGTCGCCGTCGGCGTGGTGGGCGTGCTGTACCTCGGCGTCGCCTTCGCGACGGTCGCCGTGCTCGGCCCGCGGCCCGGCCCGGCGCCGCTGTCGGACCTGCTCGTCCGCGGCTTCGGCGAGGCCGCCCGCCCGGTGACCGCCGTCGTCGCGCTCCTGCTCACGATCGGCGCGATCAACGTGTACTTCGCCGGCGGCTCCCGGATGGGCGCGGCGCTCGCCCGCGACGGGGCGATGCCCGTGTGGCTCGCCCGCGGCTCGGGCTCCGGCGAGGTGCCGCGCCGGTCGCTCGTCGTGATCGTGACGATCGCCCTGGGCGTCACGGCCGCCCTCGCCCTGCTGGACCTGCCGACCGACGCCGTGCTGCCACTCGCGACCGGCACGTTCGCCCTGCTCTACGTCGCGGGCACGGCCGCCGCCCTGCGGCTCCTGCCGCGCGGGACCGCCGCGTGGTGGTGCGCCGCGGTGTCGCTCGCCGCAGCGCTCGCCCTGCTCGCCGCGACGGGCGCGCACGTGCTCGCGCCGCTCGGGCTCGCCCTCGCGGGCGTCGTGTGGACGGTGCTGCGGCGGCCCGCGCCGCCGGCAGCACGCGAGCCCGCGCCTGCAGCACCCGAGCCCGCGCTCACCGCTCCAGCAGCCGGGCCAGCTTCTCGATCCCGGGCCGGATCGACGACGTGACGGCGGCGCCGTACCCGAACACGAACCCCTCCCGGCACGGCCGGACCGCATAGTCCGCGAGCGCGTCGAGGGCGACCGACCGCCGTCGGGCACGGGCGGCGACCGCCCGGGCGTCCCCGTCGAAGTAGGCGGCCACGTGCAGGCCGGCCGCCGACGGCACAGGCTCGAGCGGCAGCCCGGCGAGGGCGTCGAGGAGGATCGCGTGCCGCTCCGCGTAGACCGCCGACGCGCGGCGGACGTGCCGGGCGAGCAGGCCGTCGTCGACGAAGCCCGCGAGGGCGGCCTGCACGTGCACCGGCCCGTACCCGTCGCCGAGCTGCCGGGCGGCGAGCAGGGCGCCGCGCAGCGAGGCCGGCGCGACCAGGTACCCCACCCGCAGCGCAGGCAGCAACGACTTCGAGAACGTGCCGACGTACACGACCCGCCCGTCCCGGTCGAGGCCGTGCAGCGTGTCCAGGGGGCGGCGGGCATGGCGGAACTCGCTGTCGTAGTCGTCCTCGACGATCGCCGTGCCGTGCCGCGCGGCGTGCGCCAGCAGGGCACGCCGGCGCGCGAGCGACAGCGGCAGGCCGAGCGGGAACTGGTGCGAAGGGGTCGTGTACACGAGCCTCGCCTCAGGGGGGACCTCGTCCACCACGAGGCCCTCCTCGTCGACCCGCACCGGCACGACGCGCGCGCCGTGGGAGGCGAAGAGGTCCCGTGCGGCCGGGTAGCCGGGGTCCTCGACGGCCACGGTGTCCCCCGGCTCGAGCAGCACGCGCGCCACCAGGTCCAGGGCGTGCTGGGCGCCGTGCGTGACGATCACGTCGTCCGGGTCCGCCCGCACACCGCGGGCGAAGCCCACCGACCGGGCGACGGCCTCGCGCAGGCGCGGCAACCCGGCAGGGCTGCCGTACGTCCCGGGGGCGTGGTCGCGCAGGCGCGACTCCGCCGCCAGCAGGCGCCGCCACGCGTCGAAGGGGAAGAGGGAGGCGTCGGGCAGGCCCACCCGGAAGTCGTGCTCCGGGACCGGCGCGTCGCCGGAGACGGGGAGCGGCGCCCAGCGCCACGAGGCTCGGGGTCGCAGCGCCCCGGCTGCCCGACGTCGGCCCGCGGCACCGGCCTCGCCCCTCGCCTCGGCCGTGACGTACGTGCCGGAGCCGGTCCGCGACTCCAGGTAACCCTCCGCCACGAGCCGCTCGTACGCGGTCGCGACGCTCGCGCGGGAGACCCCGAGGTCGCGGGCCAGGGAGCGCGTCGAGGGCAGCCGTTCGCCCGCCGCCGCGCGGCCCTGCGTCATCGCCTCGCGCAGGGCGCGGTACAGCGCATCGCTGCGCCCGGTGCGAGCCGGCAGGTCGACGACGAGGTCCACGGGGCGATCATGCACCAGAGTCGGGCGAGAGCGCGCGAGACCACCTCAAGGTCGCTCTGAGCGCCGGTAGAGCGACCTGGAGGCGGTCTCGCGCGTTCCCCGCGTCGGACTGGGTCAGGCCCGGACGAAGCGGAGAAGAACCTCGTTGACGTCGGCCGCGTGGGTCCAGAGCAGGCCGTGCGGGGCGCCCTCGATCTCGACGTACTCCGCCTCGGGGAACGACTCGTGGAACGGGCGGCCCGTCGCGTCGATCGGGAGGATGTTGTCCGAGGTCCCGTGCAGGATGAGCGAGGGCTTGCCCGCGGCCCGGACGGCCTCGACGTCGGCCCGGAAGTCCTCGATCCAGGTCGGGACCACCGCGTACGCGGCCACCGGCGCGCTGACCGTCGCGGTGTTCCAGGAGGCCGTGACGACCTCCTGGCTGATCCGGGAGCCCAGGGTCTCGTCGAGGTTGTAGAAGTCCTTGTAGAAGTTGGTGAACCACGCGTACCGGTCGGTGCGGGCGGCCTCGGCGATGCCGTCGAACACGGACTGCGGCACACCGTTCGGGTTGTCGTCGGCGGCGACGAGGAACGGCTGGAGCGAGGCCAGGAACGCGAGCTTGGCGACCCGCTCGTGGCCGTACGTCCCGACGTAGCGGGCGAGCTCGCCGGTGCCCATCGAGAAGCCGACGAGGATGACGTCGAACAGGTCGAGGGTCTCCAGGACGGCGTGGAGGTCGGCCGCGAACGTGTCGTAGTCGTAGCCGGTCCCGACCTTGCTCGACGCTCCGAAGCCGCGGCGGTCGTAGGTGATGACGCGGAAGCCGGCGTCGATCAGCTCGCGGGACTGGAGCTCCCAGCTGTGGCCGTTCAGCGGGTAGCCGTGGATGAGCACGACGGGCTGGCCGGAGCCGTGGTCCTCGTAGTAGAGCTCGATGTCGGTGCTGTTCTCCGTGCCGACCTTGATGAAGCCCATGATGTGGTCCCTTCATGTCCTGAGAACGATCGTTCTCATGCCGATGTGAGTTACCTTAGAGAACGCACGTTCTCAGCGCAAGCCGAACGCACGAAGTCTGGAGGGAGATCCGATGACGCAGGACGAGGCGACGCGGGACCGCGTGGTCCGGGTAGCGGACGAGCTGTTCTACACGCGCGGCGTCCAGGCCGTGGGAATGGACGCGGTGCGCGCCGCGGCGGGCGTGCCGCTCAAGCGCATCTACGCGCTGTTCGGCTCGAAGGACGAGCTGATCCTCGCCGTGCTGCGGCACCGCATGTCGGTGTGGGACGCCGGGATCGCCGCCGAGGCCGAGCGGGCCGCGACCGCCCGCGACCGGATCCTCGCGATCTTCGACTTCCTCGACGCCTGGTTCCGCGAGCCGGACTTCCGCGGCTGCGGCTTCATCAACGCGTTCGGCGAACTCGGCGCCGCCTCCCCCGCCGTGACGGAGGCGGTGCGCGAGCAGAAGAGCACCTTCCAGGAGTACCTCGCCCGGCTGGTCGCCGAGACCGGCGCCCCGGCGGACCTCGCGCCGCAGCTCGCGATCCTCGCGGAGGGCGCCCAGACGACGGCGGCCATCTCCGGCACTCCCGAAGCCGCCCGGCAGGCGCGAGCGGCCGCCGTGACGCTGCTCGATGCCGCCATCCACCACGCTGGGGACCTGGTTCCGGGATGAGCCCGGCGCGGACGCAACAGTGCGCCGCGCCGGTGTCCCAGGGTCAGACTCCTACGAGGTGATCCGCGTCCTGACGCTCCTTGTCCGCCTTGTAGGTCGCGATGTCGGCCGCGGCGAACAGGAGGTCGGCGCCGTCCCTGTGGCAGTCGAGGACGCCGGCTTCGAGCAGGTCGATGATGTGCAGCGTCGAGCAGCCGAGCAGCCGAGCAGCCTCCAGCGTGCTGAGGTCCTCGTGCTCTTGCCTCTGCGCTTCTGTGAATTCAGTCACAGATCCAGTCTGGTGGGAAAGCGGCTCCCGAGTCCAGTCGAAACGCTGCGATTCTCGCAATCCGAGACCTGAAAATCTGGGCTCGAAGAGGCGCCTGGAATGAACAAATTCACCGCGAGAATCCCTATGCCTGAAAGATGCCCGAAATCCCACGGATCATGCCGATGTGTCACCGGCTCCCGGATGCGCGGGATCGCGCGGCACGGACCATCCGTGCCGCGCGATCCCGTTCCGCCCTGCGTCAGCCGTCAGCCGGCCAGCTGCTCGCGCACCCGGCGCGTCGCCTCGACGAGGTGGCGCAGCGCCGGCGTCGTCTCCTCGTACCGGCGGGTCTTGAGCCCGCAGTCCGGGTTGACCCACACGAGCCGCGGGTCGATCGCCCCCGCGGCGAGCGCCACGAGCTCGGCCACCTCGTCGACGGACGGCACGCGCGGCGAGTGGATGTCGTAGACGCCCGGTCCGACGCCCCGGTCGTAGCCCGCCTTCGCGAGCTCGGGCACGACCTCCATCCGCGAGCGCGCCGCCTCGATCGAGGTCACGTCGGCGTCGAGGCCGTCGATCGCGCCGATCACGTCGCCGAACTCCGAGTAGCACAGGTGCGTGTGCACCTGCGTGGCCGTCGCCGCGCCGGCCGTGGCCAGCCGGAACGACCGCACGGACCAGTCGAGGTACGCGGGCCGGTCGGCCTCGCGCAGCGGCAGCAGCTCGCGCAGCGCCGGCTCGTCCACCTGGACGACGCCGATCCCCGCCTGCTCGAGGTCCGCCACCTCGTCGCGCAGCGCCAGGGCGACCTGGGCCGCGGTGTCGGCGAGCGGCTGGTCGTCGCGGACGAACGACCACGCGAGGATCGTCACCGGGCCGGTGAGCATGCCCTTGACCGGCTTGGCGGTGAGCGACGCCGCGTACTCGGACCACTCGACCGTCATCGGAGCCGGGCGGGACACGTCGCCCCACAGGACCGGCGGGCGCACGCACCGCGACCCGTACGACTGGACCCAGCCGTGCTGGGTCGCCACGAACCCGTCGAGGCGCTCGGCGAAGTACTGGACCATGTCGTTGCGCTCGGGCTCGCCGTGCACGAGCACGTCCAGCCCGAGCTCCTCCTGCAGCGCCACGACGTGGGCGACCTCCGCCCGCATCGCCGCCGCGTAGTCGGCGTCGGACAGCTCGCCGCGCGCGTGCGCGGCGCGCGCCGCGCGGATCTCGGCCGTCTGCGGGAACGACCCGATCGTCGTGGTCGGCAGCACCGGCAGGCCGAGGCGCTCACGCTGGACGGCGGCACGCTCGGCGTAGGGGGCACGGTCCAGGTCGGCGCCGGTGAGGGCCGCCAGGCGCTCCCGCACCGCCGGGACGGCGACGCCGGCCGCCGCCCGGCGCGCCGCGACCGCCGCGACCGAGGCCGCCAGGTCGTCGGCGACCGCCGCTCGCCCGCCGGCGAGTCCGCGCGCCAGCACGGCCACCTCGCGGACCTTCTGGTCCGCGAACGCCAGGCCGCCGGCCAGGGCCGGGTCGAGGCGGGTCTCGTCGTCGACGTCGTGCGGCACGTGCAGCAGCGACGTCGACGTACCGACCGCCACCGCGCCCGCGCCGAGCTCCGACACCCGCTCGAGCAGCGAGAGCCGCTCGGCCAGGTCGGCCCGCCACACGTTGTGGCCGTCGATCACGCCGGCGACCACCAGCTTGGACGCGAGGTCCGGGAGGGGCGCCGCCGGCAGCGCCCCGCGGACCAGGTCGAGCGCCACGCCCTCGACGCCGGTGCCGGCGAGCAGGGCCAGCGCGTCCCCGCGCTCGCCCTGCAGCCCGCCGTACGGCGCGGCCACGAGCACCGCGGGCCGTCCGGAGCCGACGGCGGGCGCCGTGAGCGTGCCGTACGCCGACCGGACCGCGTCTGCGACCTCTCCGAACGGCACGTGGCCGTCCGTGACGAGCGCCGGCTCGTCGAGCTGCACCCACGGCGCGCCCGCGGCGGCGAGCCGGGCGAGCAGCTCGCCGTACGCGGCGACGACCTCAGGCAGCCGGTCCAGCGGGGAGAAGTCGGGGGCCGCGCCGTCGGCCGCCTTGCTGAGCAGCAGGAACGTGACGGGACCGACGAGGACGGGACGGGTCACGATCCCCGCGTCGCGGGCCTCGGCGAACTCCTGCACGACGCGGTCGTCGCTGAACCGGACCGGCGTCCCGGGCCCGATCTCCGGCACGAGGTAGTGGTAGTTCGTGTCGAACCACTTGGTCATCTCGAGCGGGGAGTCCTCGCCCGAACCGCGGGCCAGCGTGAAGTACTCCTCGAGCGTGAGGCGGCTTCCGCGGGCGTGGTCGCCTGCGTCGCGCCCGAACCGGGACGGCACGGCGCCCAGCAGGGCGACCACGTCGAGGACCTGGTCGTAGAAGGAGAACGAGCCGGGGACGGCGCCGGAGCCGGCGTCCAGGCCGAGCTCCACGAGCCGGCGCGCCGTGGCGAGCCGCAGGTCGCGGGCCGTGGCCTCGAGCTCTTCGACAGTGGTCCGGCCGGCCCAGAAGGCCTCCAGGGCCCGCTTGAGCTCGCGCCGCCGGCCGATGCGGGGGTAGCCGAGAACCGTCCCGGACGGGAAGGGGTTGTTCGTCATGAGCATTCCTCAGGTGGGTCCCGGCGCAGCGCGCAGGGAGCATCGGGTGAGAAGTCGCTCACGACCGGCGGCCCTCAGGCCAGGCCGGGCACGCCCCGGCGCAGTGCGCACCGGGGTCGTCCCGCCGCCGAGGTGCACGCCCTCGGACAGGTCAGAGCCATGGAATTCATCGCACCTGGCGGTAGCACCTATACGTCGGGAGGCTTCCCTCGGCAGGTTGCTGCGGCGTCGTCGAGCCAGGTCTCTCGGCCGCTCTGGATGGTTGACACGACCCTACGCACACCGCGCCCGGGAGCCAAGCAAGGGTCGCAGTGTGAGACGCCCCGGCGAGCACCGGTCACGCCGGCTGCAGGCGCTCCGCCTCGTCCCGGGCCCGCCGCGCGTCGTCCGCGTGACCCAGCTCGTCCCCGATCCTGGCCAGGACGCTCAGCGAGCGGGCCAGACCGGCCCGGTGCAGGTCGTGGCCCGCGCGGACGAGCTCGCGACGAAGCTCGACCGCCTCCCGTGCGGGGGCGAGGGCCTCGACGAAGCGGCGGTTGTCCGCGAGCTGCGCCGCCTGGTTCGTGAGGGCCGCCGCCAGGTCCGGCCCGAACCGGCCGGGGTTGCTCGAGGCGAGGATGCGGCGCACCGCCAGCGCCTCCGTCGTGGGACCCAGCGCGTCCTGCGGCCGGTTCAGGTCGGCGTACGTGGCGCCGAGGTTCAGCAGGGCGTCCGCGAGGTCGGGCCCGAAGCGTCCCGGCACCTGCCCCGCGAGGCGACGCCGGATCGTCACGGCCTCCATCGTGGGCTCCAGGGCGTCCTCCGGGCGGCCGAGCTCGCTGTACCGGACGCCGAGGTTGGACAGGGACGCCGCCAGGTCCGGCAGGTGGCGACCGGGGCTGCGCTCCGCCAGCTCCCGGCGCACGGAGAGCGCCTCCCGCTCGGCGGCGAGCGCCTCGATGGGCCGAGCGAGCCGCGAGTACGTGACGCCGAGGTTCGACAGGGCGTCCGCCAGCTCCGGCCGGAAGCGCTCGGGCATCGTCCGCACCAGGTCCCGGCAGGTCGCCACCGCCTCGCGGCCCGCCGACAGCGCCTCGCCGGTGCGGCCCAGCACCGAGTAGAGTCCGCCGAGATTCGACAGCACCCGGGCCAGGAAGGGCAGGTACCCCGGGTTGCTCCGGGCGAGGTCACGCCGGATCGCCACCGCTTCCTCCGTCGGCGGCACCGCGCGCGCGACCTGGCCCACCTGGGCCAGCCGCACGCCCAGCTGGGCCAGCGCCGCCGCGAGGTACGACTGGTACGCGTCCGGGTTGTCGCGGGCGAGGGCGCGCAGGATCTGCACCGACTCCTCGGTCGGCGCCAGCGCCTCGTGCACGCGCCCGAGGCCCGACAGGCGGATCCCCAGGTTGCCGAGCGCGTACCCGAGCTCCGGCAGGAACCGGCCGGGGCTGCGCTGCACCTGGGTGCGCAGCAGGACGACCGCCTCCCGCGACGGCGCGTAGGCCGCCTCCGCGCGCCCGAGCTCCCAGTACGTCGCGCCGAGCCAGGTCAGGACCGACGCCAGGTGCCCCTCGTGCACCCCCGGCTCGCGCTCGACCAGGTCGCGCAGCAGCGCGACGGCCTCCTGCTGCACCGCGCGGGCGTCCTCGAGGCGGCCGACGTCCTGGTAGCTCAGGCCGAGGTCCCGCAGCGCCAGCGCCAGTCGCGGAAGGAAGCGGCACGAGTCGCGGTCGGCGAGCTCGCGCAGCAGCTCGACCGCCTGCGTCTTGACCGGGACGGCCTCCGCCGCGCGGCCCGACCTGCCCAGGGCCATGCCGAGCTCGCGCAGCGCGGCCGCCCGCTCCTCCGTGACGCCCTCCGGCACGAGGCCCAGCGTCCGCTCCCGGACCGAGACGCGCAGGGGTGCGGTGGCGAGCGACCGGCCCGGCAGCGCGCCGAAGACGGTCGTCAGCAGCTCCAGGTCGTCCGGCAGCCGGTCGACGGCCTCCCCCAGCAGCTCGACGGTCGCGCGCAGCTCGTCCGGGCGGCCTGACCGCTCGGCGGCCGCCCGGACGAGCAACGTGGCTGCGCGGAAGGCGGGGTGGACGGAAGCGGTCGGTGCCGCGTCCAGCGCGGCGCCGACCGTGCCGGGTGGCAGACCGCCGAGCGCCGACACCACCACGTGCTCGGCGAGCGCGTCGGGCTGAAGCGGCCCGGCCGACGGGTCCCCACCGGGCGCGCTGCCGACCAGCGACGCGAGCGCGGCGGCCTGCCCGCCGTCGTCCCGCCACAGGAGTCGGGCGAGATCCCCGAGGCCGCCCGGCCCGCCTCCGAGCACCCGGGCGAGGGCGGTCGCGTGCAGATCGAGCACCCGGGCGCCGGACGACCCGACGACGTGCGACGCCGGCACGGGGCGGCCCAGCGCTGCGGCGAGAGCGATGGCGGCCGCCAGGACGACGGCGGCGTCGTCCTGGTCCTCCGTGAGCCGTGGGTCGAGGTCGGTCCCCGCCTGGGCGTCGGCGAGCAGGCGCCGCACGGCCAGCTCGTCGGTCTCGAGGCGTTCCCACCACTCGCCGGCTGTCCGGGCGAGCAGCAGGACCCGCACGGTGCCGCGGGCGACGGCCGCGTCGCGCAGGAGCTGCGCGAGGCCGGGGCGGGACTCGGCGCGGTCGACCACGATCAGGACGCGGCGCGCGCGCAGGCCGAGGGCGTCGGTCACGGCGTCCGCCTCGCCGCCGTCGGGCACGGCGAGGACGGCCCAGCCGGACCGGACGAGGCGGCGGGACAGCTCGACGGCGAGCCGCGTCTTGCCGACGCCACCGGGACCGGTCACCAGCCGCACGCCGGTGCCGCGCCCCTTGCGGGCCCAGGCGAGAAGGTCGGACAGCTCGGGCTCCCGCCCGGTGAACGGGACGACCTCGAGGGCGGGGTCGAGGAGGGCTGCGGGCGTCGCGGGCGGGCGGGGCGCGCCGTCGTCGCGCGCGCCGCCCTGGTCAGGCACCGGCGCGCGCCACACGCTGCGCACCGTCCACCACAGATCGGCACGGTGCGGTCCGCCGCGACGCCCCACGAGCGACAGTGAACCGTACCCAGACCCCATAAACCAGACCCTTCGCCCTCTTGACCGGGCGAAAGTATCGGCCGTCCGGGACCGGGCACGCCCCGTGGTCATCGCGCCGCCGCGACCGCCTCGCGCCCGAGCCGTTCCTGCTCCTCGGCGAGGATCGTCCGGGCGAGCGACGGCTCGGCGACGTCCACCGCTGCCGACGACGTGTCGGAGATCTCGGACTGCCGCGCGAACTCCTCGAACAGCGCCGCCTTGGACCCGAGGATCTCCATCATCCGCTGGTCCACGGAGCGCTCGACGAGCAGGCGGTGCACCTGCACGGTCCGCGTCTGCCCCATGCGGTGCGCCCGCGCCACGGCCTGCGCCTCGATGGTGGGCTTGACCTGCGGCTCGCAGAAGATCACCACGGACGCCGCCTGGACGTTGAGGCCGACGCCGCCCGCGGTGATCTGGCTGACGAGCACGCGCGGCCCGTCGGGCTCGGCGAGCCGGTCGACCATCGCCTGCCGCTCCGGGACGGGCACAGAGCCCGTGAGCGGCCCCACCGCCTGCTCCCCCAGCACGCCCATGACCTGCTCGAGCACGGTCAGGAAGTACGAGAACACGATGACGCGCCGCCCGTTCGCCACGGCCTCCTCGACGAGCTCGCGCAGCCGCCGCAGCTTGGCGGAGTCGTCGGCGTCGGCCACGTCGAACGCGGCGCGGCGCATCGCCATGAAGTTGCCCGCCTCGACGGCGGCCCGGTAGGCGGCGCCGTCGGCCGGCCCGAACTGCTCCCACTCCTCCACCTGCACGAGCCCCGGCAGCTCGGTGAGCACGTCCTCCTGGTTGCGCCGCAGGTAGACGGGCGCGACGATCCGCCGGAACGCCTTGGCGCCCGACAGCCCTGCCTGCGCGTCGAGCTGCCGGGCCACCTCGGGCTGCAGGTAGCCGACCATCGCCTTGAACTCCGCGACCTTGTTCTCCATCGGGGTGCCGGACAGGAACAGGACGCGCTCGGCCCGGTCCGACCAGGCCCGTACGGTCCGGCCCCGGATCGTCTCGGGGTTCTTCACGTAGTGCGCCTCGTCGACCACGAGCAGCGCGGGCCGCAGCGCCGGGTCGAAGGGCAGCCGCCCGAGCACCTCGAACGTGGTCACGCCCACGCCGCCCTCGGCGGCCCAGCGCGCGGCGGCGTCGTCGCGGTCGGCGCCGTGCATGACGACGGCGGGCAGCGCCGAGTGCTGCTCCACCTCGCGCGCCCAGTTCGTGACGACGCTCGCCGGGCACACCACGAGGTGGTGCGCGGGGCCTTCGGTGGTCGCCGTCAGGTGCGCCATGGTCGCGATGGACTGCATCGTCTTGCCGAGGCCCATCTCGTCGCCGAGGATCGTGCGGCGCTGCACCAGGGCGTACCGCGCGCCGAACACCTGGTACCCGCGCAGGGAGGCGCGCAGCAGGGACCGGTCCAGCGGCTGGGCCTCGACGCGTCGCACCACGTCCGCGGGCAGGCCACCCTCGGCGGCCTCGTGGTCGTCGCCCAGGTCGACGACCTGGCTCAGCAGCCCGTAGTACTCGGCGGAGCGCCGCTCGAAGTCGGCCCACACGTCGGCGGCCTCGGGAGGCTGGCCGACGGCGGAGCGCACCTCGCGCGCGGACGCGGCAAGTCCCGCGGTGCCCGCGTCGGCGACGGTCGCGGGCGCGCGTCCGCCGTCCGGCACTGCGTCTTCGCCGAGGACCGCCGCGAGCGCCGAGACCGCGGCGAACGACTCGCTCCGCCGCGAGGCCGGGGCGAAGAGGCGCCGCAGGCGGCTCGCGGCGAGGCCCGCGGCGTCCAGGTGCGGCGGGAGGCCGTCGACGAGGCGCTGCGCGAGGTCGAACCACCGGTACCGCGCCGCGGTGGAGACCCGGAACGCGTACAGGGCCTGGACCAGTACGGTCGCGTACGGGTCGTCGGGGTCGACGTCGATGCGGAACCGCAGGTCACGGTCCGCCTGCTCCTCCAGGGTGCGCGCCGCGGCGACCGCCTGGCGCGCCGTGCCGTCCCCGATCCCGGCGGCGGTGAGGCGCTCGGTGCCCGCGACGAGGACCTGCGTGACGGTGTGGAAGCCCGCCTTCTCAAGGACGGAGACCCGCAGCCGCGGGCGCACCTCGGCGAGCGCCTCGACCGGGACGGCCCGCAGCTCGCCCCGGATCCGCACCTCGCGCGTCGCGCCGTACGCGTCGCGGACCCGGTCGCGCAACGGGGCGTCGGCGGACAGCAGGAGCCGGGCGTCGTCGAGCCGGGCGGTCGCCTCGGCGACCACGCGGCGCGCCGCGGCGGGCTTCCAGGCGGGTGAAGGAGTCATCGGCCAGGCAGCGTACCGGGAACGTCTGACATGCCGGTTTCCAGCGGGTTGCCCCGGGCTGCACAGAGATGACCCGGCCGGGACCGAGGCCGTCGCCGCGGCCCGGCGGACGGGTAGGTTGGCGGCATGACCAGCCACGGAGGAGTGACCGTCACGTCCGTCGCCGAGCTCGAGGAGGTGGTCGGCCGGCCGCTCGCCGCGGCCCGCGGCAAGGTGCGCCCGGCGCTGCACGAGCTCGACCGGCAGTGGCTCGCGGCGTCGCCCCTGTGCCTCGTCGCGACGTCGGACGCCGAGGGCAACCTCGACGTCTCGCCGAAGGGCGACCCGGCCGGCTCGCTCGCCGTCGTGCTGGACGACTCGACGATCGGCCTCCCCGAGCGCCCCGGCAACCGCCGCGCCGACGGCTTCCACAACCTGCTCGCGAACCCGCACGTCGGCCTGATCTTCCTCATTCCCGGCCGCGGCGACACGCTGCGTGTCAACGGGCGGGCCCGGATCGTGCGCGACGCCCCGTGGCTCGGAGAGCTCCAGGTGCGCCGGCACGTCCCGGCGATCGGCCTCGAGATCGCCGTGGACGAGGTCTTCTACCACTGCTCCAAGGCGTTCCTGCGGTCGAAGGCCTGGGAGCACGAGGCGTGGGAGCCCGACGCCGCGCCCCGCCGCGCGGTCATCTCGCAGACCCTGGAGCGGCCGGGCGACACGCTCGAGACGCTGGACGCGTACTACGGCCCGGCCTACGCGGAGAAGATCTACGAGTGAGCCGGAGGTGCAGCGCAGGGTGGGTCCGCAGCGAAGCAAGGATCCCGCCCGCAGCGGAACCGCAGGCTCAGGCGTGAACCGGCATCGAGTGAGCCGGAGGTGCAGCGCAGGGTGGGTCCGCAGCGAAGCAAGGATCCCGCCCGCAGCGGAACCGCAGGCTCAGGCGTGAACCGGCATCGAGTGAGCCGGAGGTGCAGCGCAGGGTGGGTCCGCAGCGAAGCAAGGATCCCGCCCGCAGCGGAACCGCAGGCTCAGGCGTGAACCGGCATCGAGTGAGCCGGAGGTGCAGCGCAGGGTGGGTCCGCAGCGAAGCAAGGATCCCGCCCGCAGCGGAACCGCAGGCTCAGGCGTGAACCGGCATCGAGTGACGCCTGCGCCGGCGTCGCCCCGAGCCGGCGCCTCAGGAGGCGCGGGCCTGGTCCACCACGTCGGGCGTCGTCGGCCCGATGACGTCGGGGGCGCCCTCTCCTGCCCACGCGCGGCCGTGGGCGACCCATCCCGTGCGGGTACCGGCGGCGCGCCCGGCCGCGACGTCCGCGTGCGCGGCGTCGCCGATCATCCACGCGTCCGCCGCCGTCCCGCCGAGGCGCTCGAGCGCGATCTCCACCGGCCGCGGATCGGGCTTGGCGACACCCACCTCCTCGGAGACGACGACGGTGTCCACGAGCCGGTCGAGGCCCGTCCGCTCGATCTTGCCGCGCTGCTGGTGGCTGACGCCGTTCGTGACGATCCCGACCGGGTCGCCGCCCGCACGCAGCTCGGCGAGGAGGTCCGTCACGCCCGGGTAGAGCACGATGTGCCGCCGGATCCCGGCGCGCATCTCCTCGATCAGCCGCTCCACGGGCGTGGCACGGCCGAGCACGTCGCGCACCGTGGCTGCCACGGCGTCCTTCGGTGCGAACCCGCCGCCGTCGGCCTCGAGGATCGCGGCGAGGTCGGACGGACCGCCGTCGTGAGCCGCGACCGTCTCCACCGCCCAGGCCCGGAAGGCGCCGTCCCGGTCGACGAGCGTGTTGTCAAGGTCGAAGAGCCAGATCACGCGGGTGAGAGTAGCGGCCCCGCCGGTCCGGCGGGAGCGCCGTCCGGCCGGGCCTGCCACCGCCTGGCGCGGGCAACGAGCAGGTCCGCGACCAGTTACGGGCCTACGGGCTGACGACGCACTGACGCTCAGCCGCCGAGCAGCGCTGCGACCCGCTCCGCCATGGCGCGGGGACGCTCTGACGCGCGGTCCGACGGCGGTGCGGTTGCCCGGCACGCCCCCGCGCCAGCACCCACGGAGCGTGTGAGACTGCCGTGGTGACGCGGACGATCGGCGTGGAGGAAGAGCTGCTCCTGGTCGACTCCGATGGCGCCCCGACGACGAAGGCCCAGGTGATCCTGGACGCGGTGCAGGACGGGGACGGGCCGCTCGTGGCCGAGTTCATGGAGGAGCAGATCGAGACGGCGACCGCGCCGCACGCGTCGCTCACCGACCTCGACGCGGCGATCCGCGCGGGCCGCGCGGGCGCTCAGGCCGCCGCGAACCGGGCCGGCGCGCGCGTGGCCGCCCTCGCCACGTCCCCCCTGCCGTTCGTAGGCATCCCGATGAGCACGCGGCGCTACCTGGCCATCGGGGCGGAGTTCGGGCTCACGGCCCGCGAGCAGCTCACCTGCGGCTGCCACGTGCACGTTGCGGTCGCCGACGACGCCGAGGGCGTGGCGGTGCTCGACCGCATCGGGCCCTGGCTGGCGCCGCTGCTCGCCCTGTCGGCGAACTCCCCGTTCTGGCAGGGCCACGACTCCGGCTACGCGAGCTTCCGGTCCCAGGTCTGGGCCCGCTGGCCAACGACGGGACCCACGCGGACGTTCGGCACGCCGGAGGCTTACCACGCGACCGTCGACGCACTCCTCGCGACGGGCACCATCCTCGACCCCGCGATGATCTACTTCGACGCCCGGCTCTCCGCCCGGTACCCCACCGTCGAGATCCGCGTGGCCGACGAGTGCCTCGCCGTCGGCACCGCGACGCTGCTGGCCGGGCTCGCCCGCGGGATCGTCGAGACCGCGGCCCGAGCGGCAGCCGACGGCGCCCCGCTGCCCGACGCCCCGCCCGAGCTGCTGCGCGCCGCCCACTGGCGGGCGGGCCGCTCGGGGCTGTCCGGCGGCCTGGTCGACCCCCGCACGTGGCGGCTCGCCCCCGCGCACGACGTCGTCGGCGCGCTCGTCGAGCACATCCGCGACGCCCTCGTGGACGCCGGCGACCTCGACGCCGTCACCGACCTGCTCGGCGCGCTGTGGTCCTCCGGCGACGGGGCGTCGCGGCAGCGCTCGTGGGCCGCGGACTCCGGCGGCGACCTCGGCGCCGTCGCGCGCCGGGCGGCGGACGCGCTTCTGGCGTGACACTCCCACGGGCACCTGCTGGTGGCCGGACGGAGCTCGGGGTGGCCGGACGGAGTGGCTACCTCGGCACGGCTTCCTGGCCGAAGTAGTCGCTTCGTCGGGCCACCGGGACGGTCCGTGCGGCGAGGTAGAGACTTCGTCCGGCGGCCGGCATCGCGATGTTCTACGGTGTAGCACATGACCGTTCTCGGGATCCGCGCGCTCAAGCAGAATGCCTCGGCTGTCGTCGCGCAGGCGGCTGCCGGCGAGACGATCACGATTACCGACCGTGGGCGGCCCGTCGCGCTGCTCGTCCCGATCCCGGACGACCCGCTCGAGCGTCTCGTCGCAGCGGCGCGGCGGCGCGGCACCATGCGCGGGCTTGGCGAGCTGCCTCCGTCGCGGCCCGACCGGACCGGCGGTCCGACGGCCACCGAGATCCTGCTCGCCATGCGCGACGAGGAGCGGTACTGAGATGCAGACGTGCGCCTACTTCGACACCGCAGCGCTCGTCAAGCTCGTCGTGTGGGAGCCTGAGAGCGCGGGGCTCCGCGCGTGGATTCGCGAGCAGGACGGTGCCACCTTGACCGTGACCTGCGACCTGTCACGCACTGAGCTGCTACGGACGATCGCCCGCAAGGACCCGGAAGCGATGGCCGACGCCCGACACCTCATCAGGTCGCTCACGATCGGCGAGGTGAGCCAGGACACCTTCGCCGCGGCCTCGCGGCTCGGGCCACCCGAGCTCCGGTCGCTGGACGCGATCCACCTGGCCTCGGCGCTCGAGCTGGGCGATGCTCTCGACGCGTTCGTCACGTACGACAAGCGGCTCGCGGAGGCCGCGACGATGCTCGGCCTGCCGGTGGTGGCGCCCTCCTGACGCGCGCGGACCGCGCCAGCATTGACCCGACCCCACCGTCAGTCGAGGCGGAGCTCGATGACTCCGGGCGTCGAGCGCCACGTGCTCGGGAGCGAATGCATCGCGAGCAGAACGAAGGTCTCCCGCTGTCCCCGCAGGAGATCCAGTACTCGGGCACCCGTCGCCTCGTCGAGCGATGCGGTCGGCTCGTCGACCAGGAGGATGTCCGGGCGCACGGCAAGTGCTCGTGCGATGGCGAGCCGATGCACCTCTCCTCCGGAGAGCTCGCGACCGCCGGAGCCAACCGTCGTCTCCGGCTCGATGCCCGCCCGGACGAGATCAAGCGACTCCAGGTATACGCGGATGCCCTTGTCGGTCAGGTCGGGGTCGCCGAGTCGCAGGTTGTCTGCGACCGTCCCCGAGAAGATGTACTCGTCGGCGGCCACCAGGACCGTCCGAGGACGACGGCCAGCAGGCAGCTCCTCGGCCCGTGACGCGAGGGCACGGAGCAACGTGCTCTTGCCTGCTCCGGAGTGGCCTGTGATGACCATGACGTCACCGCGTCCGACCTCCCCCCGCACCTCGCGTGCCGGGCGGAACGGCATGGTGGGCAGCGCGTATCCGTCGAACGCGACTCTTGCGTCGTCCACATGGACCTCGACCGGGCTGACGAGCGACGGCTCGGCATCCGTCCGAGCCAGTCGACTGCGCGCGGCCGCGCCGTCGCCGCGCGCCTCGATTCCCGCCTGGAGCTGGGACGCCGTGCTCATCGTCCCGATCGCCCACAGCGAGACGAGTGCGATGGCGGGCCCGCTCATCCCCCGCGACGCGCACGCCGCGAGCACCGCCACGACGGTGCCGACCACCAGCAGGTCGACCAGGGCACGTGCCGACGACCGCCTGGACCGGCGTCGCAGGCGCGCGGACTCGAGCCTGGCGACGCGCGCTCGGAAGCGATCGGCCAGCACCTCCACCGCTCCGATGGAGACCATCTCGTCCCAGGCGTCGACGATCGTCACGACCTCGGTTCGAACCTGCCGGCGCGCGTCCTCCTCGTCCCCGGCGTGCGCTGCTCGGGCGACGAGGACGGCGACCGTGAGCGTGAGGACGTACCCGCCGAGAAGGATGAGACCGGCGGCCGGCGAGCCCGCGACCATGGCTGCGAGGCCCGTGGCGATCAGAGTGCCCACACCGGAGACGACCGGGCCGGTTCCCCTGACCAGGTCCATCCCGGCGCTGTCGGCGTCGGCCATGGCCTTGTCGAGTGACGCGCCCGACCAGGCGTCGGCCTCTGCGCTCGACATCGCGCCCAGCCGCGAGAAGTACGCGAGTCGCTGTTCGGTCACGCGCCGCAGGGCAGCCGTGTGCAGCAGCAGGCGTTGCCCGTACCCGGCGGCGACCCGACCGAGCGCGAGGGTTCGGATGCCTCCGCTCGGCGCCACGTACGAGAAGGTGCTGAACGTGGTCGCCCCCGCGATCGCGCAAGCCGTGATGAACCAGCCGGAGTAGGCGATCAGCCCGCTGGAGCAGAGCTCGGCGACCACGGCCACGGCGAGACCGACCGGGACCGCCAGGCGATCACGTCGGCTCACGCTGTCACCCTCGAGAGGGGTGCCAGCGTGCCGCCGTCGATCCGGTAGGCGTCCTCGGCGGCGTGGACGACGCCGTCCGAGTGCGTGGCCACGACGACGGTCCGGCCCCGGGTGGCGCGGCGGAGGGCGTCGATGACGCGGCGCTCCGATTCCTCGTCGAGGTGCGCGGTCGGCTCGTCGAGGATCCAGAGCGGGGAGTCCTGCAGCACTGCGCGTGCGATCGCCACGCGGCGCGCCTCCCCTGTGGAGATGCCGTGGCCGCGCTCGCCGAGCGTCGTGTCGAGGCCGTCGGGCAGTCGGGCGATCACCTGCTCCAGCCCGGAGACGTGGACGGCATGGTCGATGTCGCTCTGGCCGGCCGTGGGGGCAGCGATCGTGATGTTCTCGCGGATCGAACCGTCCACGATCACGGTGGCCTGACCGAGCCAGACGTGGACGCCGGGCCGTGGATCAACAGCCGTGTCGCCGAACTGCCACTGCACCGACCCCGACGTCGGAGCCTTCGTGCCGGCGACGAGCGAGAGGATCGTGCTCTTCCCGCTCCCCGACGCTCCGACGATCGCCGACCAGGTGCCCGCGGCAAGGGTGAGGTCGCCCGCCACGACGTCCTCGGGAGCGTCCGGGTAGCGGAAGGTCACCCCACGCAGCCGGATCCGGGGCGCGCCGGACACGGATGCCCGGGGCACCGTGCGCGGCGGCTCGTTCGCGTCGGCGGCGGAGAACCCGGCGAGCACGCGCGCTGCAGCTTCCGCGCGTTCCTTGTCGTGGAAGCTTGCGGCCAGCGTTCGCATCGGCGTGAAGTACATCGGGCAGGCGAGAAGGATCAGGAGCCCGGAGAACAGGGTCAACGGTTGCGAGGACCCGACGTGCAGGTACCCCAGCAGTGTTTCGCCGATGTACGTGGCGTTGACCGCGATCGAGAAGGTGATGACCACGTCCATGACGAGCCCGGAGAGGAACGCCCGCCGCAGGATGTCCGTCGTCGACCTCCCGAGCTCGTCGGACGCCGCTTCGACGGCGTGTCGCCGACGAGCGACCGCGCCGAGAGTCCTCAGCGTGCTCATGCCGCGGAAGCTGTCGAGAACGGTCGTGCTCAGCCGTGCCGCCGCCTGCTGTCGTTCGTCCGCGCCGTCCCGTGCGAAGAGACCGGCCAGACGCAGGTTGAGGGGCAGGAGCGCTGACGACAACGCCAGCACGATCGCCGCCGGCCAGTGGAGTGCGGCGGCGAGAAGGAGGACGAGCAGCATCTCTGCCGGTGCGGAACGTCGGAGAGGGCCGATCGAGGCGTGATGGTCGGCGATGTCGTCGACCAGGTCCACCACCGCCAGGGCAGCGTCCGAGGCCGCCACGGTCCTGGGCCGAGAGTCGCGTGGGAGCAGCGTCGCGCTCAGCCGGGACCGGGCGTGGTCGGCGACCTCCCGGCGACCGAGGTCGCGGAAGTGCTCGGCCCCACCGTCGGCGAGAACGACGACCAGCGCCGCGATGGCGACGACAAGGATGCCGCGGAATGCTTCGCCGGGCGAGCCGGCGACGATTGCGCTGACGACGAGCGCGACTCCGGCCCAGCGTGCCAGTGCGGCGACCGACGACATGACGCGCATCGACGCGCTCGCCCGGAAGAGCCGCCGAGCCCGGACACCGACGTCGGCATCAGTCGTCGCCACGGTGCCGGCGTTCATCGACGACCCACGCGACGCCCGCCGTGATGCAGAGCGCCACCATGCCCGACGTCGTCAGGAGGTACGAGTGGAACTGGGGGTAGCCGCCGAGCATGCCCTGCGAGACGCAGTACGCGACGATGCAGAGAACCGTGCAGACGACGGCCTTCACGGTCGTCAGGATCACCCTCGTGAACCTCGCGGGCGCCGTGGTGTCGTCAGTGCGTGGCTTCGTGCTCATTTACGCGCCGTCCTTCCGGACTCGGGTGCCCGGTCGGGAGGTGACCGTGCCGTTCCGCCTTCCCCCTGAAGGCGTGGTGGGCGAACAGGTTGTAGCCCAGGACGAGCGGGATGTTCAGGCCGACTCCGACCAGCAGGAACGTCATGGTGTTGTGCGGGCCGGCCGCCGAAGCGAGGTCGAACCCGGCGCCGACCGTCGGGTAGTGAGCAGCGAGCAAGGCCAGTACGCCGGCGACGACCGAAACCGCGAGCGCGACGGAGGGCACCTTCTCCGCGACCACGCTCCGGGACGCCGTTCCGAAGGCCACCACGGCTGTGACGACCCCGGCGACGGTGAACAGGAGGAGGCCGGTGAACGCCGCGGCTCGCGCGGGGGTCGCCAGGTCCAGCGGAGCCGCAGTCGCCTGCATCGTCGAGACGACGGCGACGAACAGGACAGCACCCGCGATCAGGCTCGTCCGCCCGCGAGCGGCAGCAGACGCCTGGAGCTCACCGGTGAACTTCCGCACCGCGTGGGCATACCCGGCCGCGATGTGCACGAGAGCGAGAAGGACCGCGCACACCACCGCGAACCAGGTGGGGGCCCGGCTCGTCGTCTCCACCGGGGATCCGAGTGCCCCCAGTGCGAACCCCTGCGCGCCGGCGGTGACGAGCGAGGCCCATCCGAAGGCACTCACCCATCCCGATGACTCGGGGCGCTGCGACGCCATCTCGACGGAGACGCCGCGCACGATCAGGCCGAACAGCATGACGACCAGCGGAAGGTACACGTGGGGCAGGAGCGTGCCGAACGCGGCGGGGAAGCCTGCCCAGAGGGAGACGCCCAGCAGGATCAGCCAGGTCTCGTTCCCGTCCCAGGCGACGGCGACCACCTCGACCATGTCCCGGCGACGGTCCGGGCGCCGCTCGAGGAGCGTGGCGATGCCGAGGCCGAGGTCGTACCCGTCGAGGACGAGGTACATGAGGAAGCAGAGCAGGACGACGCAGAACCAGAGCGTGGGCATCATCGTGCGACCTCGTGGTCAGCGGCGTGGACCGGGTCGACGAGGAGGCGCGGGTCGTCGCGTTCGGGGCCGACCCGGACGCAGTGCACGATGTACGCGACATAGGCCGCGAGCATGACGACGTACAGGACGATGAAGCCGGCCACGGAGAACAGCACCGCGCCGGGCGCGAGGTGCGACACGGCGTCGTCGGTCCTGAGCAGCCCGAACACCACCCAGGGCTGTCGCCCGGCCTCGGCCGTGACCCATCCGCCCAGGATCGCGAGGATGCCGGCCGGCGTCGTCCAGAGCAGGACGCGATGGAACCTGTACGCGGTCCAGAGCCGGTCACGGAACCTCAGGACGGTGGCGGTGAACGCCAGGGCGAACATGAGGACGGCGGCCAGGAACATGCTGCGGAAGCCCCAGAAGGTCGCCGCCATGTCGGGCCGGTCTGCCGCATCGGTCATCGACAGGCCCGGCACGCCGGTCTGGCAGGTCAGGTCCTTCGCGATGAAGCTGCCGAGGCACGGGATGTCGAGCTGGGCGATGTTCGCCTCGGCCTGCTGGTCCGGGATCGCGAAGAGCACGAAGCCCGTGTTCCCGCCTTCCCAGTTGCCTTCGATCGCCTCGAGCTTCGAGAGCTGTGTGCCGAGCACCGCACCCGAGACCGAGTCGCCGAGGAACAGCTGCAGCGGCATCAGGACGGCAGCGATGCCGAGCGCGACGGACAAGGACCGCCGTGCGAATTCGAGGGCGCGGCCCCTGCGCAGGTACCAGGCGGAGATGCCCGCCACGAAGAAGCTTGCCGAGATCAGCACGGCCACGACCATGTGCGGCCACCGCCAGATGAACGACGGGTTGAAGATGATCCGCCACCAGTCGACGGGCTCGAAGTATCCGTCGACGAGGTCGTAGCCGGCCGGCGTCTGCATCCACGAGTTCGCGGCGATGATCCACGTGGACGAGAGCAACGTGCCCACCGAGACCATGACGGTGGCGATGAACATGGTGCGTTCCTTGACGCGACCGTCCCCGTAGAGCAGCACCCCGATGAAGCCCGCTTCGACGAAGAAGGCGGTCACGACCTCCATGCCGATGATGGGGCCGATGATCGCGCCGGTCCTCGCTCCGTACTGGCCCCAGTTCATCCCCATCTCGAAGGTGACCACGGCGCCCGCGACAACGCCGATCGCGAAGCCGACAGCGAAGATCCGTCGCCAGAAGCGGAAGACCTGGAGGAGCACCGGGTTCCTCGTGCGCCAGTACATCCCGTAGACGACCGAGAGCAGGATCGACAGTCCGACCGTGATCGCGGGGAAGGTCATGTGGAACATGACCGTGACGGCGAACTGCCATCGTGAGAGATCCAGAAGACTCATCGTCCGTCCCCCTTCAGACCTCGACGGGCGTCGGCTGCGCGGCCGACGTTGTCGAGGTGAATCGAGGCAGGATGCGCAGTGTTGCGACCAGGAGGGCGACGATCGCCAGCTGGGTGCCGATCGCGGTGGCGAACGCGGCCGGAACGCTTGTCGTCGACATCGTCACGTAGACGGTCCCGAGGGTGGCCACCCCGAGCGCGAGACTTGCCTGCTGGACGGTGATGAGCACGCCGCTGCCCACCCCACCCAGGTGCGCCGGGACGTCCGTCAGGACGACACGGAACAGGCCGGAGAACAGCATGGACTGGCCGCCCCCGACCAGGACCAGCGGGAGGGCGAGCGACCAGAGGCTCACGTCCGGCCATCCAGTGGTCACCACGAGGATGAGCGCGGCCAGACCAGCGGCCTGGATCGTCCCGCCGACAGCCATCGCGCCGCGTCCGAACCGATCGATCAGCCGCGTGCTGAACACCGAGCCGAGGAAGAAGAAGACGGCCATCGGAAGGATCGAGAGCCCGCCCTCCAGCGCGTCGTTGCGGAGTCCGTCCTGGACCACCAGCGCGAAGACGAACATGAAGGCGCCGAACCCGATGCTGTAGAGGCCGATCATCGTCAGGCCCTTGCGCATCGACGGCAGCTTCAGGAGCGACGGCGGCAGCAGGGGAACATGCCCGGCGGTCTCAGCACGCTCGGCGACGGCCACGGTGACGACCGCGAGAAAGACGGCAGCCGCCAGCGACAGCCAGGTCCAGGACGGCCATCCGCTGGCCTGCCCCTCGGTCAGGGGCAGGAGGAGCGCGGTGAGCGTCGCCGCGAAGAGCGTCGTGCCGACGAGGTCGATCGCGACCGGGTACGGAGACCTGTTGGCCGGGACGATGCGCGCCGCTATCAGCGCGGCGAGCCCGATCGGGACATTGACGAGGAAGATCGGGCGCCAGGACAGCCCTGCGATGTCGGCGCTGACGAGCAGCCCGCCTGCCAGCTGTCCGACGACCGCGGCGATGCCCGACGTCGCTCCGTAGAGCGCGAGAGCGCGAACCTTCCGCGGTCCTTCGAGGGCGGTGTGGAAGGTGGCCAGAACCTGTGGCACGAGGGCTGCGGCCGTCACACCCTGGACGAGCCGGGCCGCGACGAGGAAGCCGATGGTCGGCGCCATGCCGCACGCGAGGGAAGCGAGGACGAAGCCCGCCAGGCCGAGCCGGAACAGCGTGTGGCGCCCGTAGCGGTCTCCGAGCCGGCCGCCGAGGACGAGCATCGCCGCGTAGGCGATCCCGTACACGGAGACGACGAGCTCGAGCGAAGCAGGTGACGCTCCCAGGTCCACGTCGATGGTAGGGAGCGCGACGTTGACGATGAAGAAGTCGGCGATGGGAAGGAAGGCGCCCGCCAGCAGCACGAACACGAAGCTCATGGCAGCTCCTAACATTTATGGTGTCATCAGTATTAGTAGGCAAGTATTGCTCCATAAGTATGGGATGACAAGTAGGCTGACGCCATGACCACCCACTCGACGCCGGAGCCCTGGTCCGAGCTCGCCGACCTCGTGCTGCGCATCGCACGCGAGATCCAGTTCCGTGGCTACACCGACCCGGACGCGGTCGGCCTCTCGCCGTCAGAGGGCACGGTGATGCGCCGCCTGCAGCACGTCGACGAGTCCACGCCGACCGAGCTGGCCGCGGAGACGGGGCTGCAGCGGACGAACCTGTCGGTCGTGCTCCGTAGCCTGGAGAGCAAGGGCCTGGTGGAGCGGAGCACGTCGCCGCGGGATCGCCGCTACGTGACCGTCAGCGCGACCGAGCGCGGCAACCGTAACTACAGGCTCGTTCGGCAGGAATGGGGCCGCGCGGTGTCGGAGGCGGCCGGCGGCGACGGGGACGACCTGGAGGCCGCGCTCTCCTTGCTCCGCGCGATCGAGTCCGGGCTCGTCGAAGCGCGACCGGCGACGTCCGGCCGGTCAGGCGCACGGGCGGAGTAGCGGGCGCGGCACCCGCACCCCGGGATCAGAGCAGCGCGAGCGCCGCCAGCGCGTCGCGGGTCGCGTCTGCGGCCGTCATCCGCCGGGTGGTGCGGATGTGGTCGATGCTCGCGTGGTCGAGGAACTCCACGGGCAGGCCGACGTGCACCTGGGGCGTCAGGATGCCCTGCTCCCCCGCGCGCTGCGCGATCATGGACCCGACGCCGCCGTCGACGACGCCGTCCTCGACCGTCACGACGAGGTCGTGCTCGCCGGCGAGCTTCACGAGAGCGGCGGGAACGGGCAGCACCCAGGTCGGCGACGCGACCGTCACGTCGACGCCGTGCGCCGCGAGCGCCTCGCCGGTCTCGAGGGCGGTCGTCGCCATGGAGCCCACTCCGACGACGAGCACGCGCCGCGCTCCGCCGTCGGACTTCTTGCCCGTGTGCCGCGCGATGACGTCGACGCCGTCGAGCTCCTCCACGGCCGGGATGCCGGAGACGAGCGCGCCCTTCGGGTAGCGCACGACGGTGGGGGCGTCGTCGACGTCGACGGCTGTCCGCAGTGCCGCGCGGAGCGTGGCCTCGTCGCGGGGCGCTGCGAGGCGCAGCCCCGGGACGATGCGCAGCATCGCCATGTCCCACATGCCGTTGTGGGAGGCGCCGTCCTCGCCGGTGATGCCGGCGCGGTCGAGCACGAACGTGACGCCCGCGCGGTGCAGGGCGACGTCCATGAGGACCTGGTCGAAGGCGCGGTTGAGGAAGGTGGCGTAGACGGCGACGACGGGGTGCAGCCCGGCGAACGCCATGCCTGCGGCGGAGGTGGCGGCGTGCTGCTCGGCGATGCCGACGTCGAACGTCCGCTCGGGGAACTCCTCCGCGAACGGCGCGAGGCCCACGGGGTGGAGCATCGCCGCGGTGATCGCGACGACGTCGGGCCGACGACGGCCGATCGCGACGATCTCGTCCGCGAAGACGGACGTCCAGCCGAAGCGCGACGGCGCCACCGGCAGGCCGGTCTCGGGGTGGATGACGCCGACGGCGTGGAAGCGGTCGGCGACGTCCTGCTCGGCGGGCGTGTAGCCGCGGCCCTTCTCGGTGATCGCGTGCACGATCACGGGCGCGCCGTACGACTTGGCGCGGCTCAGGGCGTGCTCGAGCGCGGCGACGTCGTGCCCGTCGACGGGGCCGACGTACTTCAGGCCCAGGTCCTCGAACATGCCCTGCGGCGCGACGACGTCCTTGAGGCCCTTCTTCAGCCCATGGAGCCAGCGGTGCGCGAAGCGCCCGGGCGGTCCGGAGCGGAACAGGGCGCGCTTGCCCCAGTCGAGGAAGGCCTCATAGCCCTGCGTGGTACGCAGGGTGTCGAGGTGGTTCGCGAGGCCGCCGATCGTCGGCGAGTAGGAACGGCCGTTGTCGTTGACGACGATGACGAGGCGGCGGTCGTGCCCCTCGGCGATGTTGTTGAGGGCCTCCCAGGCCATGCCGCCGGTCAGGGCGCCGTCACCGATGACGGCGACGACGTGCCGGTCGTCGCGGCCCCGCACCACGTTGGCCTTGGCGATGCCGTCGGCCCAGGACAGGGCGGTGGACGCGTGGGAGTTCTCGACGACGTCGTGCTCGGACTCGGCGCGGCTGGGGTAGCCCGACAGCCCCCCGCGCTTGCGCAGGGCGGAGAAGTCCTGGCGACCGGTGAGCAGCTTGTGCACGTAGGACTGGTGGCCGGTGTCGAAGACGAAGGTGTCCTTCGGCGACTCGAAGACGCGGTGCATCGCGATCGTCAGCTCGACGACGCCGAGGTTCGGCCCGAGGTGACCGCCGGTGCGCGAGACGCTCCCGACGAGGAAGCGCCGGATCTCCTCCGCCAGCTCGGGCATCTGCCCGGGCGTGAGCGCCCGGACGTCCTCGGGCGAGCGGATGTCGCTCAGCAGACCCATGCCTACGTCCTTCCTGGTTCCCGGTGCGCCCGACGTCGGTTGCCCGCCCCGCGCGCGTCGGCCCACCTTAACGGCGGGTCACACTTCAGGATGCCACCGTCACGGCGCCTTGGAGGTTCCTCCACACGATTGTGGCCGAGGCCATATGTTTCGTCAGAAAACCTTCCTAGGATGAGACATGTGCGTTTTCTGACGGGGCAGACCCCCACCACCGACCTCACCTACGGAGACGTCTTCCTCGTCCCGTCCCGCTCCGACGTGACGTCACGGTTCGACGTGGACCTCTCGACCGACGACGGCACAGGCACCACGATCCCGATCGTGGTGGCGAACATGACGGCCGTCGCGGGGCGGCGCATGGCTGAGACGGTGGCCCGCCGTGGCGGGATCGTGATCCTCCCGCAGGACGTGCCGGTCGAGGTCGTCGCCGCGGTGGTCGCCGACGTGAAGTCGAAGGACCCCGTCATCGAGACGCCGGTCGTGGTCTCCCCGCACGACACCGTGCACAGCGTCCTGACCCTGCTCGGCAAGCGCGCCCACGGGGCAGCCGTCGTCGTCGAGGACGACCGGCCTGTCGGTGTGGTCACCGAGGCCGACTGCCTCGACGTCGACCGCTTCACCCAGGTGCGCCAGGTCATGTCCAGCGACCCGCTCGTCCTGGACGCGCACATCCTGGACGGGCGCGGGGCCGAGGGCCTGGAGCACGCCTTCGACATCCTGCACGCCGCGCGCCTGTCGGTGGCGCCCGTGGTGCGGCACGGCCGCCTCGCGGGCGTCCTGACGCGCAAGGGCGCGTTGCGCTCCTCGATCTACACCCCGGCCGTCGACGCGGCGGGCTCGCTGCGGGTCGGCGCCGCCGTCGGGATCAACGGCGACGTCGCCGCCAAGACCAAGGACCTGCTCGCCGCCGGCGTGGACGTGCTCGTGGTCGACACCGCCCACGGGCACCAGGCCAAGATGCTGCAGGCGCTCGACGCCGTGCGCTCCGTCAACCCGGAGGTGCCGGTCGTGGCGGGCAACGTCGTGACCGCCGAGGGCGTGCGCGACCTCGTCGCCGCCGGCGCCGACATCCTCAAGGTGGGCGTGGGCCCGGGCGCCATGTGCACCACCCGCATGCAGACCGGGGTCGGCCGGCCCCAGTTCTCGGCCGTGCTCGAGTGCGCGGCCGCGGCACGCGAGCTCGGTAAGCACGTGTGGGCCGACGGCGGTGTCCGCCACCCCCGCGACGTCGCCCTCGCGCTCGCTGCGGGCGCGTCCCAGGTGATGGTGGGGTCCTGGTTCGCGGGCACCCACGAGTCGCCGGGCGACCTGCGCGAGGACGGCTCCGGCCGCCTCTACAAGGACTCGTTCGGCATGGCGTCCGCGCGTGCCGTCGCGGCCCGTACCGCCCGCGCCGGCACGGCCTTCGACCGGGCCCGCAAGGCTCTCTACGAGGAGGGCATCTCCACCGGGAAGATGTACCTCGACCCGCAACGGCCCGGCGTCGAGGACCTGCTCGACGAGATCATGTCCGGCCTGCGGTCCTCCTGCACGTACGCCGGGGCGCGCACCCTGGCCGAGTTCGCCGACCGTGCCGTGGTCGGAGTGCAGTCCGCCGCCGGGTACCAGGAGGGCATGCCGGTCGCCACGTCCTGGTGACACGTGCGTGGTGGTCGCCGTGCGTAGCGCCCCTGAGGTGGCTCGGTCGGGCCGTCGGCGAACCTGCTTCGACTAAGGTCAGGACGTGACGTCATCCTCCGCCCGCTCGCAGTTGTTCGACCTGGCGGCTCGCGGTTTCGAGGGGCCGTGGAAGCACGCGCGCGGCGCGTTCACCGACGATGCGCGGCCCGCATCGGTGCTCGTGCTGTTCGGCGTGCTCGACGGGCTGCCGAGCGACCACGAGGCGCAGGCCAAGGCGGTGTCGCACGACCTCGACGTCCTGCTCCTGGCCCGGGCAGCCACCCTGCGCAGCCACGCCGGGCAGGTGGCGTTTCCCGGCGGGCGGGCCGACCCGGGCGAGGACGCCGTCGAGGCCGCGCTGCGCGAGGCGGTCGAGGAGACGGGACTGGACGCGGGCGGCGTCGAGGTGCTCGGCACGTTCGACCCGCTGCCGATGCCGGTGTCGAACCACCTGGTGACACCCGTTCTCGGCTGGTGGGCGCGGCCCACGCCCGTGCGGGTGGTGGACGTGGCCGAGTCCTCGCACGTGTTCCGCCAGCCGGTGGCCGACCTGCTCGACCCCGCAAACCGCCGCACCGTCGTCGTGCGGCGTTCGGCGCGCACGTACCGCGGTCCGGGGTTCCTTGCCCGTGCCGAGGGCACCGAGCACCTCGTGTGGGGGTTCACGGCCGGAGTCCTCGACGCGCTGTTCGACCAGCTCGGGTGGACCGAGCCGTGGGACCGCGGGCTCGAGCTGGAGCTCTGACCTCCGCCGCGCCGATGCCCTGTCGGCGCCCCGGGCCGTCCGCCCGCGGACGGCACCCTGCGCCTGCGGACGCCCTCGATGTTCGTGCCCTCCGCCCGGAGACAGCCGTCGGATGTCTGGACTGCCCTCGGATGTCTTCTGTTCGTGGGTGGCATCCCAGCCGATGGGTGATCGGCGGAGCCCGCGCCGATTCGCGCTTCCCTGACCGTTCACCACACGCGCGCGGCCGGTGGTCGCCGCGGCTCCTCGACGAGCACCTTCGCGTCGCACCCGAAGAGCTGCGCCAGCAGTCCGACCTGGTCGAGCGTCCAGGCCGTCTTGCCCCGGAACCGGTCGGACACAGCCGCCCGCGAGAGCCCGAGCTCGGTGGCCAGCTGCGCCTGGCTGAGGTCGCGCCGCGCCGCCTCGAGCCGGACCGCCGCGGCAGTCACCCGTGCGAGCCCGTCGACGTAGAGCCGCGGAGCGGGCCGGGGCACGATGACGGGGAGGTCGTCGTCGAGGTCTGGATCGGTCTCGCCGTCGAAGATCGGGTCGCGGTCCAGCGGGTCGTAGTTCGTTCGCACCATGCGTCCAGCCTGGGACAGCCGGAGCGACGACGCTCGGGTCCGTCCACAAGGCTGGAGGAGCACGGCAGACCGGCGCTCCCGAACAGTTCAGCCTGCGTTGCGCACGATCAGAGGGCGCAAACGTGCCCAGTCAGGGGCGGCACCCCCGAACAGACGTGTCCAGGCCCTGCGGCCGGATCGCTTGTCCGGCCGCCAGCCAGCCGCCAGCCGGCCGGCCGCAAGACCGCCGCAAGACCGCCCTGACGCGCTCAGCCTCCGGCTTCGGGCCGCTGCCAGGCCTCCGACGGCTGGCCGCTGTAGGCTCGATCGCTTGCCCAACCCCTGTGGAGGTTCCCCGTGGTTGCCGCTGACCTCGACGTGACAGTCGACCTCGCCCGCGCCCTGCTCACCGAGCAGCACCCCGACCTGGCCGGTCTCCGGCTCGAGATCGTGGCGAACGGCTGGGACAACGTCATCGTGCGCGCGGGCGACGACCTGGCACTGCGGCTGCCCCGGCGCGAGATCGCAGCCCGGCTCGTCGTCAACGAGCAGGTCGTGCTGCCGGTGCTCGCCCCGCGCCTGCCCGTGCCGACACCGCTGCCGGTGCGCACCGGGGCGCCGAGCGAGGCGCTCGGCTACCCCTGGGCCTGGAGCGTGGTGCCGTGGGTCGGCGGGACGGTCGCCGCGGCCGTCCCCGCGGCCGCCCGCACCCCGTGGGCCGCCGACCTGGCGCACGCGTTCGTCGCCCTGCACCGGCCGGCGCCCGCCGACGCGCCCGAGAACCGGTTCCGCGGCATCCCGCTGTACGTGCGGTCGGAGGCCTTCGCGGAGCGGCTCCACCATCTCCCGGAGCACCTGCACGAGCCCGCCCGCGCCCTGTGGACCAAGGTGCTCGAGGCCCCCGCGTACGACGGCGAGCCCGTCTGGCTGCACGGCGACCCGCACCCGGGCAACCTCGTGGTCGACGGCGACCGGCTCGCCGCCATCATCGACTTCGGCGACGTCACCAGCGGCGACCCCGCGAGCGACCTCGGCACCGCGTGGCTCACCTTCGACGCCGAGGGCCGGAAGATCTTCCGCGCGACGGTGGACGCCGTCGCACGCGACGGCCGCGGCTGGGACGCGGGCATGTGGGACCGAGCCGAGGGCTGGGCGCTGCTGTACTCAGCGGTGCTCCTCTCGTTCCCGGACGAGCACCCCCTGATGGCCCGCGTGGGCGAGCACACGCTGGAGCAGCTCTTCGGCTGACGGGGGTTCAGGACCGCCCGAGCACGGCCCGGATCCCGCGCGCCGCCCGCTCGTACACGGCGTCGTCGCCGTACAGGAGCGAGCGGTCGTTCGCCCCCTCCAGCATCGCGGTCACCTCGAACACGACCTGGTCGGGGTCGGTGCCGGCGGGCAGTGCGCCGTCCGCCAGGGCGACCTCCACGTGGTGCCGCAGGTACGAGTCCCAGTCGCGCTGGGCCGCGACGATCGCGTCGCGCACGAGGCCCTGCCGCCCGTCGAACTCCACGGAGACGGTGCGGAAGAAGCAGCCACCCTCGAAGACGCGGCCGCGCGAGTACGCGATCCAGGTCTCGACCAGGGCCAGCAGACGCGGCAGGCCGGCGGGCGCGGCCCGTGCCGGCTCGACGACGGTCTCCGCGTAGATCTCCCACGCGCGCTCCACCGCGGCGAGCTGCAGCTTCTCCTTGCTCCCGAAGAGCCCCGCGATTCCGCTCTTGTTCACGGGGGCGGCCGCCGCGAGGCCGCCCAGACTCAGCGCGTCGAGGCCGCGCACGGAGGCTTCCTGGACGGCGCGGTCGAGGACGGCGCGGCGGGTGCGGTCACCGCGGACCCGACGACCGTCGACGGTGGATGAAGACATGATGACAAGTGTACGACCGTTCGTATAGTGTGCGAACGGTCGTACAGTTTTCCGATCAAGGAGGTCCCCATGCCCCGCGTCCACGCCGCCGTGCGCGCCGGTTTCCGCACGCTCGCCACTGTCGCGCCGCCGCTGGCGGTCGAGGCCGCCTTCGCGGCGTTCCGCCGGGTCGGGCCGCCCGGCCGCGTGCGCGATCAGGACCGCGCCGTGCACGAGCGCGCACGCCGCGGCACGCTGCACGTGCGCGGCCACGAGGTCGTCACGTACGCCTGGGGCGACCCGGCCGCTCCCCCGGTGCTTCTGGTCCACGGCTGGAAGTCGCGCGCGTCACGGTTCGCCGCCCTGACCGCCGACCTCGAGGCGGCCGGCCTCCAGGTCCTCGCCTTCGACGGCGTGGCCCACGGCAGCTCCGCGGGCAGGACGACCACGATCCTCGACCACCTCGAGATCCTGAACCGGATCGCCGACCGGCCCGCTGGTCTCGCCGCCGTCGTGGGCCACTCGTTCGGCGCGTTCGCGGCAGGCGTCGCCCTGCACGAAGGCCTGCCGGCGCGCAACTTCACCGCCGTCGCGGCGGTGCCCGGCTTCGACCACCTGACCAGCAGCTTCGCCGGCGCCGTCGGCCTGCCCGACCGGCTTCGCGAACCGCTCGCCCGCCGGATCTCGAGCGGCGCGTTCCCCGGCGAGCCCGACCCGCGGACCCGCTTCGACCTGCTGCTCAACCCGGCTCCGGAGGCCGTGCCCACCCTCTTCGTCCACGACGCCGGCGACCGCGAGGTGACGCACGCCCACGCCCACCGCCTCCATGCGGCACACCCGGGTAGCCGCCTGGTGGTCACGTCCGGGCTGGGGCACAACCGGGTTCTCGACGCACCGGAAGTTCGCGCGATGATCGTGGAGCACGTGACGTCGTCGCTCCACCCGGCCACGAGCTGAGCCTCGCCGGGCGCGGGCCCACCGGGTGAATCACGGACGAAATATCACAGAGCAGCCAAATTACTTTGCCAGTCCATTACCATGGTGTCCGTTTCGTGCCGGATCGTCCAGGGGGGACACATGGCGGAGCACCTTCGTGACGCGGCCACGGCCGCGACAGCACTCGGCTTCCTCGGAACGCTCTGGTTCGCCTGGGCGTCGCCGCACGCGGCCCGGCTCTGGCGGCCGCTCGTCTGGGCGCTGACCGCGGGCGCCGGCGTCGTCACGGTGGTGGCGGGCGGCACAGTCGCGCGCACATGGTCCGGGCCCACGGTGCTCGACGCCGGGGCCGTCAGCTTCTACCTGCTCGCCCTTGCGCTGCACGCCGGGCTGTTCCGCCTGATCGCGGGGTACGCCTCCCGCAACGGCCGCGCGACGAGCGTCCCGGTGATCGTCGCGGTGGGGACCGCCCTGCACGGCTTCCTCCTCGCGGAGGCGCTGCAGGTCCCGCTCCTCTACCACGCCGCGATCGCCGGCGTGGCGGTCGCACTCACGGCCGGACCGGTCGTCCGCCTCGTGCGCGGCGACGGCCAGGCCGCGACGGGCCTCGCGACGGGCCTCGTCCTCGTGGTCACCGCCGTCGCGCTCCTGGTCGGGGGCCCCGCCCCCCCCGCCCGGGCGCCCCCCGGGGGCCGCGCGGCGCCCCCCCCCC